>CALGZC010000073.1 GCA_937934745.1 uncultured Blastocatellia bacterium | reverse complement strand
GGCAGCGGGCTTGGTTTTCTCAGGGAAGTTTCGTGCGCCCTCTGCGGCGCTGCGGTGAAATTTCCGGTGGGTCGAAGGACGATGGTGGTCAGAAGCAGCTCCCCTGCTGAAGGAAGCGACTCCGGGGTGGTGCAACGCCGCGCCTGCGCGCCGAAGGAATCTTCGGGCCTTCAGACCTGGGAGAATGTCAAAGACACGGCTATTGGTCATTCGGCAGGAGAGCGCGCTGGTGTGGGCCGGGCGTGCGTTGCCATCCGCACGAAAGTGGGGCATGATTGCGCCAAAGATCAAGCTAACAATTGATAAGCCTGATGACAGACGACGATAACAAAGCTCAGCGTCGCGTCCTGGAACGCGAGGCACGTCCGTGGGGGGAGTACACCGTTCTTGACCTGGGGCCGGGATACAAAGTCAAACGCATTGAAGTCCTGCCTGGCAAGCGGATGAGTTATCAAAGGCATATGCGGCGGCAAGAACACTGGATTGTCGTCCAGGGGTGCGCGTGGGTCACCCTGGACGGCGATGAGCGGGTTGTACAGGTTGGTGAGTCCGTTGATGTTCCGGTAGGTACCGCCCATCGCATTGCCAATCTGGGAATGGATCACCTGGTGCTCATTGAAATCCAGCGCGGCGACTACTTGGGTGAAGACGACATTGTTCGCCTGCAAGACGATTATGGGCGGATTGCCGAATGATCGCCGTTGCGTGCCTTGAGGATAAGCTGCATCTTCAGATCATACAGCGACTGCTCCAAGCCGACCGGGTAAATATGTGGGTTGACGAACCGCTTTAGCCCCGGTGACAGCCGGGCCAGCCCTGACTGCGCCCGGTGGCGGACAGTCTCCAGCGGTGGTGGGGTGTAAACGCAGTTTCCGCCGCGAAAGATCGGCACCAGGAGGTCTTCGGATGTTGCCTCGGCCGGGATTCGCTTCCGGCGGGTTGGGTCCAGCGGGTCAATGATGACGCACGGGGTGGAGATACCTAGCCGTATGTCGTAAATGGCATCGGCGATTGGTTCGCCGTCAAGGCTGAAGCGCCGCACCTGGTGAATGCCGGGTGTCGAAATTTTGATGGCCTGCTCCGAAAGTTTGAGACAGTCGCGCCAGTCGTCCGTATCGGCATGGCGCAGTGCGGTCAGCTTATACACGCCGCCGAGGGTAGGCTGGTCGTAACCGGTGACCAGTTTCGTTCCGACGCCCCAGACGTTAATACATGCGCCCTGCTGTTTGAGGCTGCTGATAATGGTTTCGTCGAGATCGTTGCTGGCGACAATCACGGCATCGGGGAAACCGGCCGCATCGAGAAGTTTGCGCGCCTCAATGCTGAGGTAGGCCAAGTCCCCTGAGTCAAGTCGAATGCCGACCATTTCGTGACCTCGCTCGCGTAGCCACCGCCCGATTTCAATAGCATGCCGCACGCCTTCCAGCGTGTCATACGTGTCCACGAGAAACACACAGTTGTTGGGCATCACCTCGGCGTAGGTTTGAAATGCCTCGCGTTCATCATCAAAGGCCATGACCCAGCTATGCGCGTGCGTGCCGCGCACAGGGATGCCGTACACCTTCCCGGCGAACACATTCGAGGTTGCCACGCAGCCACCGACATAGGCGGCACGGCTGGCCGACAGTCCGCCGTCGGGACCCTGGGCCCGGCGCAGGCCGAACTCAATGACCGGCTCGCCCTGCGCTGCAAGACAAATGCGGGCCGCCTTGGTGGCAATGAGCGTTTGGAAGTTGATGATGTTGAGAATAATGGTTTCCAGGAGCTGCGCCTGGAGCAGCGGGCCGGTGACCCGCACGAGTGGCTCAAAGGGAAAGACGACCGTACCTTCCGGTATGGCGTCAATATGGCAGTTGAGTTGGAAGTTGCGCAGGGTTTCCAAAAATGCAGTCTCAAAGAGGGGTTGCCCATCATACCCGGTGAGGGTTGCCAGGTAGGCAACATCACTCTCGCTAAACGTTGCCTGGGTTAGGGTATCAATCAGGGAGTGCAGCCCGCACGCGACGGTAAAGCCACCGTCAAACGGGTGACGGCGGAAAAACATCTGGAAGACCGCTTCTCTTTCACCGCGTCCAGACTTCCAGTAAGCTTGCGCCATTGTGAGTTGATACAAGTCTGTGAGTAAAAGAGATACAAGCGGCGATGTTGTAGCCATGAGATATTCGCTCCATCGTTGGTAAGCTCCGTCGGTAGGGAATGTAACTGTTTCGCGTCAGCGGCATTTTCGCAAGCCGTTCTGGATCATGCCTATGTTGCCCAAGCCTATTCAGCCTCAACCGGGACAGGAATCCGTCTGGGACTATCCACGCCCACCGCGTCTGGAACGCACCACGAAGCGGCTGCGCGTTGTGTTCGGTGGCGTCACCATTGCCGAAACGACCTCTGGCTGGCGGGTGCTCGAGACCAGTCACCCGCCAGTTTACTATTTCCCCCCGGCGGACATCCGGGCGGACGTCTGCCGGCCCAGCGCACGCACCTCCTATTGCGAGTGGAAGGGGCTGGCGCAGTACTACACCGTCCGCGTGGGCCAACGGGTTGCGCCGGACGCGGCCTGGGGCTACCCGAATCCAACGCCGGCGTTCGCGCCACTTGCCGGCCACATTGCCTTTTATGCCCGGGCGATGGATGCCTGTTACGTGGATGACGAACGAGTTGTTCCACAGCCGGGCGAATTTTACGGCGGCTGGATTACCAGCGACATCGTGGGGCCGTTCAAGGGGGTGCCAGGCTCGTGGGGTTGGTAGCCGCTGCGACCTGTCCGGTGTATGAACGATCCGATTGGCCTGATTGACGCGCTTTTGCGGCTGCTGGATGTCCAGATTTCCGTTGGAGCGCTGCTCGTGCTGGGTGGGTTGGTGTTTGCGCGGATGCTGGCGTTTGTGGCGGTTGTCCCGTTTTTTGGCGGACAGAGCGTGCCCAATCAAGTCAAGGTGGCGGAGGCCGTGGCCTTTGTCCTGCTGATGGCTCCGGGACTGAGCGCCGGTGTGCCGGAGTTAGCCGTCCGGGGCGGTGCCTTTGGCTTTGCTATCCTGGTCATCAAGGAAGTGGTCGTTGGATTTACGCTGGGGTTTGTGGCCGCACTCGTGTTTGAAGCCGTTCAGGTCGCCGGACGGATCATTGACGCCCAGCGCGGTGCTATGATGGGAGAAATGCTCAACCCGATGCTCCAGGAACAGGTCTCGGAGCTGGGACAGTTTAAGCTCCAAGTGGCCGTTGTAATCTTTTTGACACTCGGCGCGCATCGCGCTGTCATTGAGGCGCTTTTTCGGAGTTTTGAGCTGATTCCCGTCACCGACTTTCCCAGGCTCGGCACGGGCCTCTCGCCGGGCTTGACCAGCATCATTGCGCTGACGGGCGAGATGTTTGGGCTTGGTGTCCGGCTGGCAGCTCCGGCAATGGCTGCCCTGTTGTTGACGGATGTGTTCTTTGGACTGGCCAACCGTGTCGCCCCGCAGCTCAATGTGTTTTTCCTCAGTATGCCGGTCAAGATGGCGCTCGGGATTTTTATTGTGATGCTGGCGCTGCCGATTTACGCTGAACAGTACCAAGCGGCCTTCAAGGAAGCACTTCAGGCGTTTGAACTGCTTCTCCGGCAACTGGCACCGTAGCGCACCAGAAGCGGGTGGACGGCAAGCGCGTGGGCAACTCCCGGCGGTGCCGGCGCTGTCTCAAAGCTTCAAAAAACAAACGGATAAACGTTTTCGCAAACCAAGCCTTTTGTCAGCCAGGCCTTGCTTGGGCAGGAGTGATGAGCCTAGGCAAGGCGCGATGAAGTGAGCATTTATTTCGCCATGACTAACCGTATATTCAATGAACTCGATTAGGGGAAAATCATCTTGGACGCCGGACGAGGGGTCACTCAAGCGCGACCTTACCCTGGTTCGGCAGCTGCGGTGGCTGTATCGGACGCTGCTGATCACCTTGGCGATACTGACCATTGGCGGGCAGATCGCCATCCAGCAGCTTCTGCTCAGCCAGCAGGACGAAGTTCACGCCATCAATATTGCCGGACGCCAGCGCCTGCGAAGTCAGCAGCTGACCCAGTGCTTGCTGGTCTATCAATTGAGCACGACGTCGGCGGAACGACAGTTCTACTTGGACGAGCTGTTTGAGACGCTTGCGCAATGGAAAATTACCCATCGTGCGCTCCGGGAAGGACGTCCGGAAATCGGTTTGACGGTGTGCCGCACACCACGTGTACAAGCGGCGATTGCGGCGACGTTGCCACACTTTGACGCGCTCGTGACGACGTTCGAGCGCGTGCTAGCCCTACAGGGGAGCACCGGTGACAACCCGCCAGACCTGACGGTGCCGATCCGAGCGGCGCTGGAACACCAAGCCGCTTTTCTGTCCACCATGGAAAACGTTGTCGAAGCGCTTGAAACGGAAGCCAATCAGCGCCGAATACAAGCGCAAACCTTCGGCTGGGTGTGGTTAGGCATCGTGCTGAGCATTTTCAGTCTGGAAGGGATTCTGATTACGCACTCGGCACTGTCCAGAACGGTGGCCGTGGTGCGGGAGATCTCGCTGGCGCGCGACCGCCTCGCCAGGCTGAACCGGCGACTTGAGCGTGCCCGCGATGAAGCGCAGGCGGCTGCACGCGCCAAGTCGGCCTTTCTGGCCAATATGAGTCACGAGATTCGCACGCCGATGAACGGCATTATCGGCATGGCGACGCTACTCGCCCACACACCGTTGACCAAGGAGCAGAGTGAGTATCTAGAGACGATTCGCTTCAGTGCGGAGAGCCTCCTGGCGATCATCAACGACATTTTGGACTTCTCGAAGATCGAGTCCGGCGCACTGCAGATCGAGTGTGTTCCCTTTGATCTTCGGGAGTGTCTTGAGAAGACGCTCGATCTCATCGCCGAAGCGGCCGGCCGCAAGCGCTTGGATGTAGCGTATCTGATCGAGGACGACGTTCCGCTGACGATTGTCAGCGATCCGACGCGGCTGCGGCAGATTCTGCTCAATTTGCTGAGCAATGCTGTGAAGTTCACCGAACAGGGGGAAATCGTCGTGACGGTCAGCGCCGAGCCACTCAACGAGTTGCCTTCGATCTCCCCGGAACAGCCTCGCCCGGAGCAACCTTGGTACAACCTGAAGATTGCCGTTCGGGACACCGGCATCGGCATTCCACCGGAAGCCCACGAGCGCGTGTTCCGTGACTTTGAGCAGGCGACACAGACAACGTCGCGCGTGTACGGCGGGACCGGACTTGGCCTGGCGATTTCCAAGCGGTTGGTAGAAATGCTCGGCGGCGACATTTGGTTTGATAGTGAACCGGGGAAGGGAACGACCTTTTACTTCACGCTGCAGTGCAAAGCAGCGCCGAGTCAACTGCAGCGGTATGTTCGCGGCCTGCTGCCGGCGCTGGAGGGCAAAGTTGCGCTGGTTGTAGATGACAATGCAACAAATCGGCGCATTGTGGAGACCCAACTGCGTACTTGGCAGGTGACGCCGATTCTGGCCGCTACGGCAGAGGAGGCTTTGCGCTGTTTGCAGTCCGAGACCAAAGTGGATGTGTTGATTCTGGATATCCAATTGCCCGACATGGACGGTTTGGCCCTGGCGCAGGAGGTTCGCCGACAACCAATGCATGCGCAAACACCGATTCTCTTCCTTGGCTCGGTTGTGGAGGAAGCGGTCAAGTCCGGCATTGGCGCGTTGTCACCGGCGAAGCTCCTGACGAAACCTATCAAACCGACGAGCCTCCAGCAGAGCTTGGAGGGGTTGCTTGCGATTCGCCCTGCGCCGACCGCAACGCCCAAGCTACAGCTGGACGTTGGGCTAGGGCAGCGGCATCCACTGCGGATCCTCGTTGTCGAAGACAATGCCGTCAACCGCAGGTTGGCCGCTCGCATGCTGGAAAAGCTCGGCTATCACCCTGACCTGGCATCGGATGGTCTTGAAGCCGTCGAGGCGATTGTGGGCGCGGTGGCTTGTGACAAGCCCTATGACCTTGTATTGATGGACCTGTATATGCCCGGAAAAGACGGTCTCGATGCCATCCGCGATGTCGATCAAGCACTGCCGCCGGCCAAACGCCCACGTTTTGTGGCCCTGACGGCAGCAGCGTTGCCTGAGGAGCGGCAAGCGGCGTTTGAAGTCGGCGTGGACGACTATCTGTGTAAGCCGTTTACCGTAGCGGAGCTGACCAAAGTCCTGGAGGAAACTGCGCCGCTCGGCAGTCGCACTGGGCAAGTCCTATGAAATGGAGGAGGAATGCCGTCCATGACCCGAACGGTGCTCTCGGCGAGTGGCGCCGCAGCCGCCCTGGCGCAGCGCCTGACGCTCATCAACGGGCTATGGCCGCTCGTCCTTTGCGGCTGGGATGGCGCGCTGGGCAGGCTTGGCGCCAATCCGCTGGAGTTTATCCTGCGGCTGACCGGGATGCTGGCGCTGGTTTTCCTAACACTGACCCTGCTGGTTACGCCGGTGGTCGTCTGGGGCGGCCCGGCCTGGCTCATCAAGCTGCGCCGGACACTGGGATTATTGGCCTTCTTCTATGCCGGTTTGCATCTGTTGGGCTACGTCTGGTTTGACAAAGTGTTTGACCTCGCTGCCGTCGGTGTGGATGTGTTGCGCCGGCCGTTCATCTTGTTCGGTTTGTTGGGCTTTCTTGCTATGATTCCGCTTGCCGTCACATCCACCAACCGGATGGTCAGGCGCCTGGGGGCACAACGCTGGAAGCGGCTCCACCGCTTGACTTATGTGGCCGCCGTCGCGGGAGTGCTGCATTTCTACTTGTTCGTCAAAGCCGACACGACGTTGCCGACGGTGTTCGCCGCCGTTATCGGATGGCTCTTGGTCATGCGTTGGTTACGCGCTCAGCAGGTCACGACCTTGGGGCTATCTGGTGAGGGCACGCAGCGATGATCGCCGCTCGGTGTTCTGTGCTCTGCCGTCGCACGGGCGCTTCGAGGGCGACAGTCCCGGTTGGCACTCTGCACGGCGAGCGTCACCGAGCGGAACACACAGGATGACAGAGAGGGGGCAGGGCATGGGCGGTCCGTGGTCGGGCGCGGCAGTGCAGATCAAAATCTGCGGTGTGACGAGCATAGCCGATGCGGAAGCAGCTGTGACTGCCGGAGCTGACCTGCTCGGCATCATTTTTGCACCCGCCAGTCGGCGTTGTGTCACGGTGGAGACTGGACAACAGATTGTGACGGCCGTTCGCGGGCGCTGTCGGACGGTCGCCGTCTTTCAGGATGCACCAGTGTCCACCGTCAACGCTGTGGCAACGGCGATTGGCTGCGATTTCATTCAGCTCCACGGGCGTGAGACGCCAGCTGCGGCCGGTGAGCTGGTTCGGCCGGTGATTCGTGCGGTGGTTGTGACGGCAGAAACAACGGCGGTGGACGTCCTGACGTGGGCGACAGCAGGTAACGTGGCCCATTTGCTGTTTGACCGTCCGAAAGGTGTGGTGGACCCAAGTTGGGTAGTCGCTTTGGGGTCACTGTGGGCGGCGGCGCACCGGACGGTTGTTGGGCAACAGAGTTTTCTGGCGGGCGGACTTACGTCTGATAACGTATGTGAGTTAATTCAGCAGTGGCGGCCGTTCGGGGTGGATGTTGCGTCGGGGGTCGAATCTGCGCCGGGCCACAAAGATGCCGCCTGCATGCGGAGGTTTTGCCGCGCTGTTCGGACATGTGATGGGGGTTGAACAGTTCGGTTGAAGTATCTCCGTAACCGGGCCATCTCGTCCGGTGCAGACAGAGTGGTGAGCAGAGGCGAAGCTGCTCGGCAGCGCCGGGCGTGACGCTGACGACGCTGCGCCGTTGTGGGAGGCGGTAGG
>CALGZC010000072.1 GCA_937934745.1 uncultured Blastocatellia bacterium | reverse complement strand
CCAACTGATGACGCTGCTGACCCAGCCACCTTCGCAGATTCGCGGCATCTAAGGCCCGCACAGCCGCCAGTGGTTAGCTTTCACTTTCCCGGTAAAATGTACGGAGCAGGGCATTGACCTGCTCCGGCTGGTCTTCCTGTGGGCAGTGGGAGGCATTGGACAGGACTTCCAGCCGCGCATTAGGTATGACACGGACCAGTTGTCGCCCGCGCAGCGGTGGGACAAATGTATCGCGTTCGCCCCAGATGAGGAGTGTCGGTTGGGTGATGCGCCGGGCCATGGCGTCATCCATCACAAAGTCGTAAAACTGCTTGGTCACTTCAAAAACAATTTCCCGATTTTCGGGCGCAAAAAAGCACTCCCGGTAGTGGTCAATGACTTCCGGGGTGATGGCGGCCGGGTTGGCGTAGAGGCGATGGCGGATGTTCCACTCGACGAAGCGCCGCTGCACGAGCGTGTCAAAGAGCGCGCGCCCCACGAGCGGCGCCCGCATCAGCAGGAAGGGAAAGTTGACCAGCGAGCTTTGCAGATAGCTCGCTGCGCCAGCCGACGCAATCAGCGCCAGGCTCGAAACCAAGTCCGGGCGCTCATCGGCGACGCGCGCCGCGATGAGACCGCCGAGCGAGTTGCCCGCCAACAGCGCCGGACGCCCCACCGCCGACTCGAGGAAAGCGATAATCTGGGCGGTCCACAGCTCCACGACGTAGGCCACGTCGCGCGGCTTGTCCGAGCGCCCGAAGCCCAGCAGGTCCGGGGCGAAGACGCGAAACTCCGCCTGGAGCGCCGCCACTTGATGCCGCCAGGTGAAATGTGACGTGGCGTGTCCGTGAATGAAGACAATCGGCGGTGTATCCGGCGCACCCGCTGTCTGGTAATAACACCGCCGCCCTTGCCAAGCAAAATAGGCTTCACCGTTCATGAGGGATTGACTAACCATCCGACCGTTCGATTGTCGCAATGCAGGTAGGTTGATGCCACCCGTTGGATATCCTCCGGCGATACATGCCGAACGCGGTGCAAATAGGCGTCCAAGTAGTGGTACCCACGTGCGTCCTCGGTAATGTGGGGCCCACAGGCGATGGTTTCATACTCGCCTAATAGCATGGCCTGGTTGAGAATTTCCTCGTTCCCAAGGATAAACTGCGCTTCGGTTTGCCGTTTTGCCTTGGCCAGTTCCAGTTCCGGTGGTGGCTCGTGGGCGAGCCGTTCGAGTTCCTCTGTGATCGCTGCTTCAACTTCGGCCAGCGTGTGGTCGGGTTTGACTTCGGCAGCAATCGTAAAGAGCGATGGGTCAATGTGCTCAGCATAGTGCGCCGTGGCAAACGTCACAGACTCGTCTTGTTCTTGCAGTCGTCGGTACAACCGCGAGGTACGACCGTAGGACAGCAGCATCGAAGCGACATGCAGAGCATAGGAGTCAGGATGTGCGACTTCCGGTGCGTGGTAGCCGATGGTCAGCCGGGATAACGGCGTTGTTTTCTTGACCACCACCCGCTTTTCACCGCGTTGCGGTGGTTCGCAGGCGTGCGGCGGGGCCGGCAGCGGACGGCTCGGCAGCGCCCCAAAGGTTGCCTCAATCCGGCGCAGTGCAGCTTCCGGACGAATGTCACCCACGACGACCAGCGTGGCATTGTTCGGGCAGTAGTAGCTTTCGTAGTAATGCCGCATGTCGTCCACCGTCAGGTGTTCCACGTCTTCGCGCCAGCCGATGGTCGGTACGTGATATGGATGCTGCCGAAACGCGGTCGCCCACACCTCCATGTCCAGTGCGTCAAAGGGGCTATCCAAGTACATTTGCAGCTCTTCGAGGACGACTTGCTTTTCCGCCTCGAACTCAACCGGGTCAAACATGGCATTTTGCGCCCGGTCGGCCTCAATCTCCAGGGCCACTTCCCAGCGGTCGGCCGCAAAGGTGAAGTAATACGCCGTGAAATCCATCCACGTGAAGGCATTGTTGCGGCCCCCGTTGATCAGCGTCAGATGGTCAATGCCACCCTTGCCAAGGCGATGTGTCCCCTTGAACATCATGTGCTCAAGAAAGTGTGACAACCCGGTTTTTCCAGCTTTTTCGTTGCGCGACCCAACGCGATACCAGAGCATGGTCGAGACAATTGGGTTCGACGGCACCTCCTTGAGCAAAACGGTCAGCCCATTGGGCAAAACGTGGCGCTGTACTCCAGCGGTCAACAGGGAAGCAGAAGTCGGCGTTGTCATCGTGGTTTTTTCAAGTGTTCTGTGCAAGCGGTTACTTCTGATAGTTTAGTGTACGCCAAGCGCTGGGGGGGCGCCGAACCATCTGTCCGAACTGTCTGTATGGCGCGGTTTTCCCGGCACCACGCCCGGCCAGGTCATCAAAGTCAGGTCGAAGCCTAAGGCCCGAAGCTCTTGGGGGCTCGACTTGCGTGGACGACGCTATGCAACCCTGCAAAAGCGAAGAGTTTCTTGCAATCATGACCGGACAGGCTTCCGGGGACGCGACTCGCACCCGCTTCAACGTTACGCCGGCAGTCTTCTGGAAAGCAGTCAGGGCGCTGGAACGTGGGCGTCGCACCCGCGTTGCGCCGGACGGCATGCATTTCGTCTCGCCGGCAGAGCGCCGGTAGCTCTGCCGTAACTCCAAAGCGCGCCATCCGCGCTATGCCCGCCGCCAGCGCGTGGTGCCATCTTTGCCGTCTTCCAGGATAATCCCCTGCGCGGCAAGTTGTGCTCGAATCTCATCCGCACGGGCAAAATCCCGTGCTTTCCGGGCTGCCGTTCGCTCGGCAATCAACGCCTCAATCGTTGCGTCTAGGAGGGGCGCTTCCGGTGGATCGAGAATGCCCAGCACCGCCTGCACATCATCGAACGCCGCCAGCGCCGCCGTTTTGAACGACTCGGTAGGCGTGCCGTGCGCCAGGGCAACGTTGACCGTCGTTTCAAGCTGTGCCACGGCCGCCAGTGCGTCCGCCGTGTTCAAGTCATCGTCCATGGCCGCGCCGAAGGCCGCGCGGATTTGGGCAATTGTCGTCACGTCATCTGCCGTTGCGCCGGCGACCGTCTGCGCTTCACGCAGGCGGCGGAAGGTTTCATTGAGCCGCTTGAGGCGTCGCTCGGCCGCTTCCACACCTGCTAACGTGAAGTTGAGCGGCTTGCGGTAGGGGACGGCCGCCAGTACGTAACGAACGGCGCGGGCTGCATAACCCCGCTCCAGCAAATCGCGCAACGTGTAGTAGTTGCCTTCCCGCTTGGACATCTTGCGCCCATTGACCAACAAATGCTCGGCATGGAGCCAATACCGGACAAACGGCTTCCCCGTTGCACCTTCGGATTGGGCAATTTCATTCTCGTGATGGGGAAACATCAAATCCACGCCGCCGCAGTGAATGTCAAACGACTCGCCCAAGTACTTCATCGCCATAGCTGAGCATTCGATGTGCCATCCCGGCCGCCCTGGCCCGAGCGGCGAATCCCACGTCGGCTCACCGGGTTGCGTTCGCTTCCAGAGGACAAAATCGCGCACATCGTCTTTTTCATACTCATCAGCTTCAACCCGCTCACTGGCACCGGCGATATTGCCGGACAGCTTGCTCCCGGACAGCACACCGTATCGTGGGAACGACGCAATTCGGAAGTAGGTCGAGCCTTCGCTGTGGTAGGCGCAGCCACAGCGCAGGAGACGGCCGATTAACTCAATCATCTCTGGAATGTGATCCGTGGCGCGCGGCGCAACCTCTGGGCGCTCAAGGCCCAGGGCATCGGCGTCTTCCCAGAAATGTCGGACATACTTCTCTGTAAACTCGCGGAGCGGTAGCCCGGCGGCGCGTGCGTCGCGGATGATCTTGTCATCCACATCGGTCAGGTTCATGACGTGCAGGAGTCGGTAGCCACGCCACTTCAAATGGCGCCGCAGAATATCCACAAAGACAAACGTTCGGAAGTTACCAATGTGGGCGAAGTTGTACACGGTCGGGCCACAGGCATACATGCGCACCTGCCCCTCCTCGAGCGGGACAAACAGCTCGCGGGTGCGTGTGAGTGAGTTAAAGAAGTGGATGCTCATTTTACCGAAGGGTCTCCAAACACCGGTACAATTGGGATGCTACACCGTTATCGCTCCGGTTGGGCAGCCTATTCGCCGGCTACCAAATCGGTGATTGCCTCGGTGTAGAAGCGAATACGCCGCCAGAGGATCCAGAGCCATGCGCCGCCAACTGCGGCCAGGCATCCCCAGGCAAACAGGTCTCCGACGATGATGTAGGGCGTCAGTTCCGGCGATGCAGGTGTCACCGTCCACACCCGCACGTCAGGCTGCTCCTTGGGGATGACATCGCGCAAGCGACCGTCGGTGTCGAGCAGTGCGCTCACACCGTCGTTGGTGACGCGGACGACCGGGCAGCCGGTTTCAATCGCCCGATAGACTAGGTGCCGCAGATGCTGCTCGCTACCGGGCGTTGGGCCAAACCAGCCGTCGTTCGCCAGATTGACCAGAATGTTTGCTCCCTGCTGCCGAAATGCCCGGTGCAGGCTTGGAAAGGCCGACTCAAAGCAGATGCTAATGCCCAGCCTCAGGTCGGGGGTCAGGGGTAGGGTCTCAATCGTTGTGCCGGGCATAGCCTCGGTTGCCAGCGTCGGCAACGTGATCGGCAGGTAGCGGCCGAATGGCACGTACTCGCCAAACGGCATCAAGCGCGTCTTCTGATACTCGCTCACGCGCCCGTTCGGCGCGTAGAGGACGGCTGCGTTGGCGAAGCCGTCGCCGACGGGTCGAGTCGCGTTGGTCAGGACGTATGCCCCGTCGCCGAGCAGCGGGAGCAAAGCGGTTTCAGCGTCAGGCACGCTCAAGTCAAGTGCAATCTGCGATTCCGGAAACACCACAAGGCGCAGCGTTGCCGGCGACGCCTGCCGGAGACCTTCCACTGCCAGCGCGCGCTGCCGGGCGTTGGCCCGCGCATACTCACTGGCCGGTGCCGCGCCTTGCGGGGCACAGGGCTGCACCGCCACGACCGTCAGCGCCGGAAGGGCTTCAGATGCCGGCCGCGTCAACGCGGCGGCGATTGCCGGGGGGATGACCAACGCCAGGGCGCCGGCTGCCAGGCCCGCTGCCACGCCCCGCACCCGCCGCCACGCCCGTCCGGCATAGGCGATGCCGGCCGCCACTGCCGCGAGCATTGCACTGACCAAATACTGTCCCCCAAGTATCGCGGCGTGCGCCAACCACGGCTCAAAGGCAACGGCATTGGCCAGCGGATTCCACCCGAACGCCAGGACCTCACCGCGCACATACTCACCAGCACACCACCAGGCCGGGACGAGCCACCAGCCAAGCGTCGCGCTCTGGCGCATCGTCAGATGCACGCCCCAGGCGAACAGCGCCGTTGGGAGGGCTGCCATCCAGGCAGCGACGATGATAAGTAGGTGCGCAATGAGCGTTGGAATCCGGCCGTAGGCAATGAGCGAGTGTGTCGCCCACCAGCTCGTGCCGTAGTAGAAGAGTGCTCCGGCGAGCCAGCCCAGCAGCGTTGCAGTCCTCGCCCGCTCGACGGCGACGACGGCCCACAACAGTGGCGCCAACGCCACCGTTGCCAGCCACGTCAGGTTGAAGGGTGGGAAGGCAAGGATTGACAGCCCGGCCGTTGCCGCTGCCAGTCCCCACGGGTACAGCACAGGTCGTTGTACGCGGCGCGGCGTTGCCGGCAGACCTGCCGCGCCGGTCTTGGGCGGTGACGCCATCGTGGTCAGTCGTAGTACTCAAGCCCGAGGTGCGTGATGAGGTCTTCGCCACGCAGGTGGCGGAGCGTGTTCTTGAGCTTCATAAGCTGAATGAAGATGTCGTGCTCAGGATACAACTGTGGCGCGACCATCGGGCTTTTGAAGTAGAAGCTCAGCCATTCCTGAATACCACGCATGCCGGCGCGCTGCGCCAAATCCAGGAACAGCGCCAGGTCTAACACCAGCGGCGCGGCCAGAATCGAATCCCGACACAAGAAGTTGATCTTGATCTGCATCGGGTAGCCAAGCCAGCCGACAATATCAATGTTGTCCCAACCTTCCTTATTGTCGCCGCGCGGCGGGTAGTAGTTGATGCGGACGACGTGTGAAAAGTCCTTGTACAGCTCCGGGTACAGTTCCGGTTGCAGGATGTATTCGAGTACCGACAGCTTGGATTCCTCCTTGGTCTTGAAGGATTCCGGGTCATCGAGTACTTCGCCGTCGCGGTTGCCGAGGATGTTGGTCGAGTACCAGCCTTGCAGACCCAGCATGCGTGACTTCAGGCCCGGCGCGATGAGAGTTTTCATAAATGTCTGGCCGGTTTTGAAGTCCTTGCCGCAGATGGGCACGTTGTTGAGGTGCGCCAGCTCGATAAGCGCCGGAATATCCACCGTCAGGTTAGGTGCGCCGTTGGCGAAGGGCACGCCGCACTTGAGCGCAGCATAGGCGTAGAGCATCGAAGGCGCGATGCTCTTGTGATTGGCCTTCATCGCCGCCTCGAATGCCCTAAGTGTCCCGTGCTGTTTGGGCGAGGGCGCGAGATAGATTTCCGTGGACGCGCACCAGAGCATGACGAGCCGAGTACAACGGTGCTGCTGCTTGAAGGCCTCGATGTCGGCGATGATTTGCTCGGCCAGTTCGTATTTGTTGGCGGCCGACTTGACATTCGGGCCGTCAAGACGCTTGACATACTGGCGTTCAAAGACGGCCGGCATCGGCTTGATTTTAGATAGAGCCGGTTTGAGGTCTTCAATGAGCGCGCGCTCTAGGACACCGGCGTGAAGCGCCGCATCGTAAGCGGATTCGGGGAAAATATCCCACGCGCCAAACACAAGGTCACTGAGGTTTGCCAGCGGGACGAAATCCTTGATGCGCGGGTTACGATTCTCGGTGCGTTTCCCCAGGCGAATACAGGCCATCTGGGTCAGCGAACCGATTGGCAGCGCCAGCCCGCGCTTGACGGCTTCGACGCCGGCAATAAACGTTGTGCTCACGGCACCCAAGCCCACCAGCAAGACACCCAGCTTGCCGTTTGGTTCGGCAATCGGCGCGGGACTGGGTACGGAAGTTTTGGTTTTCTCGGTCATGAAAAGCCTCGCGAAAGGAAGTGCCTGCGCCTTGCGCGCAAAGATGCGTAAGTACCACAGACCGGACGGAAATGAACACTTGATGCGCGCGGGCAGAGGGTTTTCGCGTTCTTCCAAACTTTCTCCCCGGCTGCCGACTCTTAGCGCGGTGGCGGCGGAAGCTCGGCAGCCGCCCAAGCTCACCTGCATCGAGGCGCCATGCCTGTGCCCATACCCAGCCTTTCCCGCAAGTTGTATTCCGTTTTTGCCGGCCTGCTGTGCCTGGCTCCGTCCGTGTCGCCGGCGGCAAAACTTGGCGCGCTGGCAGGTGCCACGGCGCCGGCGGCGCTGACCGAAGAGCAGCGCATTGTTCACGTCCTCAACCGTCTCGGCTACGGTCCGCGTCCAGGCGACGTGGAGCGCATACGCCGGATGGGCTTGCGCCAATACATCGCCCGCCAACTCCACCCGGAAACCATTGACGACAGCGCCCTGGAAGCCCGGCTGAAGAATTTTCCACTGCTCGACGTTCCGACCGCCGAGCTGGTCGAGCTGGAAGCCGAGGCCCGCGAAAGGCGGCGTGAACTCGCCCGCCAGACCGGCGGCTCGCCGCCAGGCGCGCAGACGGCCCAGCCTGTGCCGGAAGCTTTGCCGGAAGCACGGATGCGGGAGCGTTATCGCGGCGCAGTTGGCGACGACCGCCATCCGCGCCGCATCGTGAGCGAGCTTCAGCAGGCGAAGCTGTTGCGGGCGGTCTATAGCGAGCGGCAGCTTCAGGAAGTCATGACCGACTTCTGGCTCAACCATTTCAACGTGTTCGCCGGCAAGGGCCTGGTTCGAGCGTTTCTGAGCGAGTACGAGCGGGAGGCGATTCGTCCGCATGCGCTCGGTCGGTTCGAGGATTTGCTGCGCGCGACGGCGCGCAGCCCAGCCATGCTTTTTTACCTCGACAACTGGCGATCCGTGACGCCCGATCTGAAGCGCCCCGGCGGCCGGGGGCGGGCGTTTCCGTCGCCGGCGGAAGCCGGTCCGGCATCGCCGGCCGGCATGGCGCGGCAGCGTCAACCCGGCGTCAATGAAAACTACGCCCGCGAGTTGCTCGAGCTCCATACGCTGGGCGTGGACGGCGGCTACACCCAGCAAGACGTACAAGAGGTCGCCCGGTGCTTTACGGGCTGGAGCATCCATCAGCCCTTTGGGAGTCCGCGCCGCGATCTCGCCGGGCGAATGCGCGGCGCCGCGCGCCTGGGCGAGCGAAACCTGCCGCCTGGCTCGTTTGTCTTCCGCGACTGGGCGCATGATCAGGGCGAAAAAGTCGCGCTGGGCGTGAAGATTCTGGCCGGCGGCGGCCAGCGCGACGGCGAAATCGTGTTGACGCTGTTGGCGCGGCATCCTTCGACCGCCAAGTTGATCGCGACGAAGTTGTGCCGCCGGTTCGTTGCCGACGAGCCGCCGGCTTCGCTGGTCGCGGCGGTCGCCGCGACCTTCGAGCGGACGCAGGGCGACATCCGCGCCTGTCTGCAAACCCTGTTCGACGCGCCGGAATTTTTCGCCCCCGAAGCCTATCACGCCAAAGTCAAGACGCCGCTCGAGCTGGTCGCCTCCGCCCTGCGCGCGACCGACGCCAACATCCGCGACGCGCAGGCGCTGGTCGGCGCGCTGGCGCGACTCGGCATGCCGCTGTACGGCTGCCAGCCGCCGACCGGCTACAAGGACGTGGCCGCGGCCTGGGTCAACGCCGGCGCTCTGCTCAACCGACTCAACTTCGCGTTGCTTTTGGCAAGCGGCAAGCTGCCGGGCGTGAGCGTTCCGATGACTGCCGGCCCGGCCGATGGCGCAGCGCAGGCTGAGGCGCTGCTTGACCGCTACCTTGGCAACGAAGTCTCGGCGACGACGCGCCGGGCGCTGCTGGCGGTCGTCGCCGATCCGACGCGGCTGAAGGCGCGCAAGCCAGCCGCACTCGACGCCGCCCCGGCGCTTGAAGCCGAAGACGGGGATGAAGCCGGACTGCCGATCAGGCGACGGGCGCGGATGGCGCCGCTTGACAGGGGCTTGGGGCCGGCGTCCGCGATACGCCGCTACGACTTGGCGTTGGAGGCGCTGGCGCGGCAGGACGCGCCGCTCCCCTTGGCGGCGCAGTTGACCGGCTTGGCGCTCGGCTCGCCGGAATTCCAGCGCCGCTAAGCCCGGGGCAAACAGCCCAGCCAGGCGGCGAACAGTCAGACAAAACGGAATGGGGTGCCGCCCCGTTCAGAAAGGGGCAACCATGACAGACCCGCTTTCCCGTCGTCACTTTGCGCGCTTTGGGGCAACGGCCCTTGGCGCGACCGCCTTAGCGCTGCCAATGTTCGAGCATTGGTTCCGGCTGCGGGTCAGCGCCGCGCAAGGCGCCGTCGCTCAACCGCGCAAGCGGCTGGTGGCGATTTTCCAGCGCGGGGCGATGGACGGCCTCGGCGCCGTCATGCCCTTTGCCGACGAACACTATCGCCAACTCCGCCCGCTGCTGGCCGTAGCGCCGCCCAAGCGCGGCGACCCAACGACGGCGCTCGATCTGGATGGTCGCTTCGGCCTCAACCCGCGCCTGGCGGCGCTGCTGCCGTTGTTTCAGTCCGGCGAACTGGCAATCATCCATGGGGTTGGCTCGCCCGACCCCACGCGCTCGCACTTCGACGCGCAGGACTACATGGAATCCGCCACGCCCGGGCGCAAGAGCACGCCGGACGGCTGGATAAATCGCTACCTGCAAGCTGCCCCGCTCAAGCAAGCGTCGCCGTTTCGGGCCGTCGCGCTCACGCGCCTGACGCCGCGCGCGCTCCAGGGCACGGCGGAAGTCGTAGCCATGGCCGACCTGCGGGCGTTTCAGCTTCGCGCGGGACGCGCGACGGGCAAGCTCGCCGCGAGCTTTGAGGCAATGTACGCCCAGGCGGCGGCCGACGCCCTGGGCGGAACGGGGCAGGACGCGCTGGAAGCCGCCCGGTTTCTCAAGCGAGCCGACCCGGCGCGCTTTCAGCCGGAAAACGGCGCGACCTACCCAAGCTCGCCGCTCGGCAACGCGCTGCGGCAGGCGGCGCAGCTCATCAAAGCCGATGTTGGCCTCGAAATCGCGTTTGTCGACTGCGGCGGATGGGACACCCATGCCAACCAAGGCGCGCCGGGACAGCCGTTCGGTCAGCTCAATCGGCTGCTGGCGGATTTCGGCGCAGCGCTCGCCGCGTTTGCGCAGGACCTAGGGCCGGCGCGCATGCGGGATACACTGGTGCTGACGATGACCGAGTTCGGGCGCGCGGCGCGCCAAAACGGGGCGGGCGGCACCGACCACGGGCGCGCATCGTGCATGTTCGCCCTAGGCGGCGGCGCGCGCGGCGGACGGGTGTACGGCGACGTGCCCAAGCTGACGCCGACCAATCTGGAAGACGGGCGCGACTTGCCGGTGACGACCGATTTTCGCGCCGTTCTGGCCGAGGTCCTCGTGCGGCATCTTGGGTTGGCCAACCCAAAACCGGTCTTGCCCGGCTATACCGTCCAGGAGGAATGTTGGCTTGGATTGTTCAACCCCTCACCCTGTTCACCCCGGAGGTGTGCGGCCCCGGCAGTCCACGGCAAAGTTTGACTTGCACGTGGGCATTGCCCTGAACATACGCCCTCAGCGATGTGTATTGGGTGCCGATGATGTTGCGGGGCCGATCCGCCAAATCTTGACCAAAGCATCGGCGCCGCCGGATGCCAAATGGCTTCCATCAGGCGCAAACGCCAGCGCCTGCGCTGCCCCATCGTGCGCTTCAACGGTGGCGACATTGGTGAAGCTGAGGGTTGTCCAGAGCTTAATCACGCCGTCCCAGTCGGATGAGGCCAACCACGCGCCGTCGGGGGACAGGGCCAGCGCCCGAACAGCCTCCGCGTGAGCTGCGACGATGTATGTCGGATCGGGTTCTGTCTCCGACCAGCGGCACAACCGACCGTCCCGTCCGGCCGACACCAAGTCGTTGTTTGGGAGGTACACGAGCGAAGTCGGCGCATGGCCCGGCAGACGGAGCATGGACCGCTCGGTTTTTGAAATCAAATCCCACAGGTGAATGGTGTCGTCGGCACCACCTGACGCCAGGGTGTGGCCGTCGGGTGAAAGCGCCAGCGCGTCAATGGTCTTGACATGGCCGACAAAAGACGCGATCTGGCGTTGCCGCAGTGCATCCCAGATTTTGACTTCGGTATCGCAGGATGTGATGAGCCACCGCCCGTCAGAGGCAAACAACAGGGCGCGGACGGCAGTGCGATGGCCGAGCAAGGCAATTTCGACGGCGTCACGTAACATCCAAATGCGTGCCGTTCCGTCTGCACCTCCGCTGGCCAGACGCAAGCCGTCCGGCGCAATGACGACGGCGTTGACCGAGTACTCGTGACCGGTGAAAACCTGTAGCTCCCGGTTGGTTGTTAGGTCCCAGAAGCGGACTGTTCCGTCCCCACTGGCGGATGCCAACCGGTTGCCGCTGGTGTGGTACGCCAATCCCTTGACGACGTGCTCGTGTCCGGTCAGTGTGGCAACCAGCGTCGGCGGCGGCAGCGCCGTCTGCGATAGGTCAAGCGTTGGCAAGGACACCGCAGGGTTGGCAAGGTGGATTACGGCCGCTGCTTCTTCTGCTTCCCGCAGGGCGCGTTCCATCTCAGCATAGAGCTGTAACGCCGTCGCTTGGCGTTGCTCACGCGACTTCGACAGGGCTTTCAGGACCACGCGCTCAATGGCTTCGGGAATCTCCGGTCGCAGGCGACGCAGTAGCGGCGGCGGGTCAACCGCATGTTGGATGATGACGGCCGACGGCGTCGGTGCATCAAAAGGGACATGGCCGACTAACAGTTCGTAAATCGTCACGCCGAGCGAATAGATATCCGAGGTGCGGTCGAGTTCCTCGCCACGACATTGCTCCGGGGACATGTAGTGGGGCGTGCCCATGACCAACCCCGGCTCTGTTAGGTTGGAAACCGTGCTCTCCGTACGTTCTTTCAGTTTGGCGATGCCGAAATCGACAACCTTAATAATCTCCTCGCCCGTCTCATTCGGCCCGAGCAGCACAATGTTGTCCGGCTTGAGATCGCGGTGAACAACGCCGGCTTCGTGTGCGGCATGCACTGCCTGACAGACGGGCCGCAGGATGCTGAGTACCCGTTGCGGCGAGAGCGTGGTATGGCGTTCTAAGTGGCTTTCCAGTTCCTCACGCAGGGAACGTCCGGTCAGCAATTCCATTGCCAAATACGCCTGGCCGGTCGGTAGGATGCCAAAGTCGTAGACGCTAATGACGTTAGGATGGTTGAGCCGCGCTGCGGCACGGGCTTCTTGGCGAAAGCGCTCTAACGTTTCGTTGTTGGAGACAAAGTCTGCGAGGACAATTTTCAGCGCGATCGTCCGGTCAAGTTCGAGATGGGTGGCCCGATACACCGCCCCCATGCCACCCTGGCCGATCAGTGCGTCCAGACGGTACTTGCCGCTAATGATGCGCGTTCCCGGGAACGCTTCGACCAAATAAATACCGTCTTTGGTACAACGCAGTTCTTTATCCTCATAACACTGCTTACAGACAGGGCAGTATCGCATGGCGCTATCCAGAGACGCGTTGAAACCTTTGTCAGAGCATAGGCAGTTGCCCGATGGGTGTCTAGAGCGTCCATCGGACCGGACATTGAACCAGATATTGAATGTTAAGACCCGGCAGTTCAACAGTCTCTGCTCGGGGCACAGCTTAGTCCGGTGACAGGGTATCGTCCGTCGAGTCGCGCTCGGCCGCGACCGCCAGGTTGGCGGTTTCCGCCACAGCCTGAACAGAGAGTTCAATTTGAACAAAGCGTAGTTTGACTGCTGCCACATTCAGGGCGTCGCAGGCAGCTTCAAACGTCGCCAGGTTGTCTTGACCACTCAACAGAGCACCTAGGTGCTGCTCCGCTTCACGAAGCTGACCCTGCGCTTCTGCAATGAGCTGCCGGTGTACCGGACTAAACATCGTCGTTGAGCCGTTCTTCGGAGAGCAGTTCGTACAGCGCTGCCGGCGTTTTCACCGACTTCGTTGGCGGCACTTCCGTCACCCGCACGACCAGTCGCCGGTGGCGCAGACGCAGCGTCAAGCGGTCGCCGGGCTTGACCGGGCGCGAGGCTTTGGCGGGCAGGTCGTTGACAAGAACCGCACCGGCGTCACACAGGCTTTGCGCCACAGCTCGGCGTGGTGTGAGGCGGCTGACCTTGAGAAACAGGTCTAAACGCATTGCTTGGACACCGGAATCGACGGTTTTAGTGATGCTGCCAGATGGGCTTGCGTTTCTCGCGAAAGGCACGCAGCCCTTCCTGCACATCGGTGTAGTTCATCAACTGATTGAGGTACTGATCCTCGACGGCCGCCATAGCTGCTTCAACATCGTGGAAGTATGCCGTGTGCAACGCGCGCCGCGCTGACTCTAGCACCGGCGCACTCCAGCTCTGCAAGATCGCAAGCAACTCTTCGGTTTTAGCGAGCAGTTGCTCCGGCGGAACAACATAGTCCACTAAGCCGACTCGCTGGGCTTCGGCGGCATCCAGCACCTCCGATAGCAGAACCATGCGCATGGCGCGGCGCCACCCGATAATGCGCGGCAGCAGAATGCTCGCGGTTGGTGGGTACAGACCCAGGCGAATCTCCGGCTGCCCGAAGGTCGCCGTCGTCACGGCAATCACGAAGTCACAATAGGCAACCAGTTCGCAGCCCATCCCAAAGGCCTGGCCGCGTACAATGCCGACGACAGGTTTGCCGAGCGTGCGCAGATTGCGGTAGATCGTGTGGAACTCCTGAAGGGTTTGATAGGCCGTGGACGGTTGGTGGTCTTCGATAGAGATGCCGGTTGAAAAGGCAGTGCACTCCGGAGCTGCGGCAAGGACAATGGCCTGAAAAGTGTTTGCCGGCCGGCGGCCTAGTTCGTCAAGCAACTGATTGAGTTCGCGCATGAGGGCGAGGCTCAAAATATTGAGCGGCGGCGCCGTCAGCGTGAGAAAAGCGACGCGGTGTTCGAAACTCAACTTTACAAGGGCCATAACTATCACCTTGGGATGAAGCGTTGCTGCGCGCCGACGCGAGGCACGCCCCTGAGCCGGAGAACCTGGGTTCACGGCGACCGGATTCTACCACCGGGATTGAAGAGTTCGGCCCCACCGAGCAACTGATCATCAGCCCTGGTGACTGCCGTTTCCACCGTCGTCAGCGCACCCCGACGGGGCAACGCGGAGGCGGCCGATCCGGCGTTACGACGCCGGATGAGCCGAACCTTCTGGCTCGGTTTGGCTACTGGGCAAAAGCTCACCCACGGCGGCCTGAGTTTTGTGCCGCCGGCATCCGTAACTGCTGTTTGCCCACTGCCGGCGCTCATTGCCAGTAGCTCCGGTCAAGGCTGCGGTACTGAATTGCTTCTGCGACGTGGTGCGCGGCAATGTCAGACGCGCCTTCAAGATCGGCAATGGTCCGACTCACTTTGAGAATGCGGTCGTAGGCGCGCACCGACAGTCCCAGGCGTGCCATTGCCGTTTCCAGCATGCGTAGCCCCGCCGTGTCCAGCTTGCAGTAGCGCCGAATTGCGCGGGGCGTCAGGTGGGCGTTGCAGAACATCACCTGGTTAGCGCCGGCGGCATCGGCTTTGAACCGTGCGAGTTGACGTTCACGAGCGCGCACGACACGCGCCCGAACGGTGGCAGAATCCTCACTGGAGGTCTCGCCGGTGAGTTCCTGAAAGCGAACAGCCGGTACGTCCACGTGGATGTCAATGCGGTCGAGCAGCGGGCCGGAAATCTTTGCCACGTAGCGTTGGATTTGCGCCGGTGTACACTTGCATTCGCGCGTTGGATCGTTGAAAAAGCCGCACGGGCAGGGATTCATCGCTGCCGCGAGCATAAAGCGGGCCGGGAAGGTCACCGTCATAGCTGCGCGCGAGATGGTCACTTTGCCATCTTCCAATGGTTGGCGCAGGACTTCCAGCGCATTGCGGTCAAACTCTGGGAGTTCGTCCAGAAACAGAACGCCGTGGTGTGCCAGGCTGACCTCGCCTGGGCGGGGCGTTGCGCCGCCGCCAATGAGGCCGGCATCGGAGACGGTGACATGCGGGTTGCGAAAGGGCCGCTCGCGCGCCAGGCCCTGTCCCTGCGTCAGTCCGGCAACGCTGTGAATGCGGGTGACTTCAAGGGCTTCCTCAAAGGTCAGCGGCGGCAGGACGGTGGGAATCCGCCGGGCAAGCATGGTTTTGCCCGAGCCCGGTGGACCGATCATAAGGATGTTGTGCCCGCCAGCGCAGGCAACTTCAATTGCCCGCCGAACGTGGAGTTGACCGCGAATGTCGCGAAAATCAAGTCCAGGGTCGGTGGTGGTTGTCAGCAAGCCAGTCGTATCAATGATCAAGGGCGGTGGTAGAACGTCACTTTCTAAGAGCGCGACGACTTCGCCGAGTGAAGCCACCGGGTACGTGGCAATGCCGCCGACGACGGCCGCTTCAGAGGCATTGTCGCGCGGAACAACCAGCCGCCGTTTACCGTCTGCGCGTGCCTTGAGCGCCATGGAAAGAACGCCCTTGACGGGACGAACTTGCCCGTCAAGAGACAATTCGCCGACAAAGAGCGTATCCGGCACGTGTCGGGCGCACACATCACCGGTTGCGCCGAGGACGCCTACCGCAATCGGTAAGTCAAAACCCGATCCTTCCTTGCGAAGGTCGGCCGGAGCCAGGTTGACCGTCACACGCTGGTTCGGGAAGAGGTAGCCGCAGTTGGTAATGGCTGCGCGAATGCGCTCCCGGCTTTCCCGGATGGCGGCATCCGGCAGGCCCACCATCGTCATGACAGGCTGCTGATCGCCGCCATGTGGGGTCAGGTGGACCTCAACCTGGACAAGGTGGGCATCAATGCCAAAAACAGTCGCCCCAAAAGTTTTGAAAAGCGCCATGACGTGACCACCGGCAGGAGAGATAGTGCGCTGAAACTAGGTGATGAAACTAGGTGTTTCGTCGGCAGCACGCAAGCTAAGAGACTGCGGTGGATGCCGCTGCCGAAGAGCCAGTCGAGCAGCACCGGCGGCGTTGCCCTTCCGGTACCGACTTGATTGAATGCGGTCAACAACAAAAGCGATTTGAAGAAAGCCTGTATGTTGTTTCCTCTGCTGAGAGATAGCCTGCGGCGTGCAACAGGCAGCGTGAAATGGGCCTTCCTGCTCACCGCCGTCAATTTGATACTGACGCTGCTGGCACTGCTGCCGGTTGTCCTATGGCTGCAAAGCGTCAACGGTGCGTCCCTCTTCGGCGAACGCCTGTTGAAAGACGCACTGGACATTGAGTGGCTACTTGCGGCGCTGCGCCTTGGGAAAAGCACGTTTCTTCTTCGGTTGCTTGTCGCGGTGGGTTTGGCCGTTCTGGTTGGATGGCTCCTAACGACGTTCTTCGCCGGCGGCATTATTGCCGCATTTGTCGCACAGGAAACACCCCGGAACTTTTGGGCCGACTGCCGGCAGTATGTCCTCCCGCTGCTCGTTGCCGGAGCAGCAACCCTCGCGCTCCAGGTTGCGGCCGGCCTTGTGTTCGCCGTAGCCTGGGGAACGCTCTATGGGGAACTGACACGCGACCAAACTACCCCGGCCCGCGCCGAACGCTTGCAATGGGCAGGAGGATCCCTGTGTTTGCTGGTGCTTTGGAGTATTCGGCTGGTGGCGGACTATCTCCGGCTGGCACTGGTCGTGCATCGCCCGCGCCGTTCGCTCCGTGGGCAATTGCGCGCCGGCCTCGGTGTGCTGATCCACTACCCGCTGACGGCCGTCAGCTTCTATATTTGGACGACCGTGCTGTGGGGCATCGCTGCCGGGGGCTTCGTCTGGTTGGTCGGCCAAGTGTCGCCGGTGACCTGGTTCGCCTCCGGCACGCTATGCTTGTTGAGTCAACTGCTGGTATTGGCACGGCACTGGGTGGGGCTGGTGTTCATTGCCGGCGGATGCCGCTTATTGGAGGCTGTGCCTTGATACTCAAGGTACTGCCGAGCAGGGTTCGGGTAACAGGGCGTCTATGCGGCTATCCAGGCAGGCTTGACGACACTTGCTGAACTAGACTTGCTGACGCCCGTCGGCTGTCGCCACACACCTTCGCGGCGTACACCGCGGCCGTCCGACCTGGGCGTAGTGAGCCGAAAGAGACGTGCATGGAGCGTTATTTGGCACTCGGCGATTCATACACGATTGGCGAGGGCGTCACCGAAGCGGAGCGCTTTCCCGAACAACTCTGCACTGCCCTGCGGCAACGTGGGCGCAAGCTTGCCGCGCCGTACATTGTTGCGCGCACCGGCTGGACGACAGATGAACTCGCGGGCGCGCTCGCCGCCGAGCCACCGCCGGGGACGTTCGACTTCGTGACCCTGCTCATCGGCGTCAACGACCAGTACCGACGACGCACGCCGGAAGATTACCGTCTGCGGTTTCGCGCGCTGCTTGAACAAGCAGTTGGCTTCGCGGGTGGTGACGCGCAGCGCGTCATCGTCATTTCAATTCCAGACTGGTGCGTGACCCCGTTTGCCGTCGAGCAAGGCCGCGAAAACGAAGGTGCGCGCATTGACGAGTTCAACGCGGTCAACCGCGCCGCAGCGGCTGCCGTTGGGGCGCCGTATGTGGATGTGACGGCTATTTCGCGTCGCGCCCTGACCGACCCTTCACTGTTGGCGGCCGACGGACTGCATCCGTCGGGTCGGATGTATGCCCTGTGGGTTTCCCCCATGCTGTCGGCCGTCCCGTCGCCGTAGCTTCACGGCGGCAATTCGCCTATACATTCCCCTGTTACCTTCCGCCGTGGGTGATAACCGCCCCTGCATTCCTCCTGGAGATGATCCCACTATGCGTACCATTCGAGATTTCAACCTCCGCGGCCGCCGCGTTTTCATTCGTGTGGATTTCAACGTGCCTGTCAAGGACGGCTGCGTGACGGATGATACGCGCATTCGCGCTGCCGTCCCGACCATTCAACTGGCGCGCGAACAAGGCGCAAAGGTCATCCTGGCTTCGCACTTAGGGCGCCCTAAGGGCGCGCCGGACGCAAAGTACAGTTTGCAGCCGGTTGTGAGTGTGCTTGCCGCACAGCTCGGCGTGCCGGTGCAGTTTGTACCGGATTGCATTGGCCCGGAGGTCGAAGCCCGCGTTGCTGCACTTCAACCGGGTGACGTGCTTCTCCTGGAGAATGTGCGCTTTCATGCGGAGGAGGAAAAAAATGATGAAGCATTTGCGCGCCGATTGGCAGCGTTGGCGGATATTTACATCAACGACGCCTTTGGCACGGCGCACCGGGCGCATGCTTCAACGGTCGGTATGGCTGCCTTAGTCGCCGAACGGGGCGCCGGACTGCTGATGGAGCGCGAGCTGGCATACCTTGGTAGGGCGCTCCATGCGCCGGAGCATCCCTATGTGGCCATCTTGGGCGGCGCAAAGGTTTCCGACAAGATCGAGGTCATTGACAAGATGCTCGATGTCGCCGACGCCGTGCTCATCGGCGGCGCAATGGCGTACACGTTTTTGAAAGCGCGTGGTGTGGAAGTCGGCCGCTCGCTGGTCGAGGACGACAAGCTCGATGTGGCGCGCACGCTGGAAGCCAAGGCGCAGGCGCGCAATGTCCGGTTGCGGTTGCCGACCGATCACGTTGTCGGCGATGTGGCGCGACCGGACCTTGAGCCACAGACGGTGCCCGTGACGGCGACGCCCTCCGATCTGGCCGGCTATGACATCGGGCCGGAAACTGTTGCCGCCTATCGCGCCGAAATCGCCGCTGCGCGCCTGATCGTCTGGAATGGCCCTATGGGCATGTTCGAGCAGCCTCGCTACGCTGCCGGAACGAATGCCATTGCAGCCGCCGTTGCTGAGGCGGGGGCGATCAGCATTGTTGGCGGCGGCGATAGTGTCGCCGCCGTCAATGCTGCGGGTCTTGGGGACAAAATTACGCACGTTTCGACCGGCGGTGGAGCCAGTCTGGAGTTTCTTTCCGGTCTGGAGCTGCCCGGCGTCGCCGTTTTGAAAAACCCTGTTTGAAAACCTCCTGAACGAAGGACGCGTAGCCCTGGGATCGCATGGAGATCACATCGGTCACGGTGGACGGCTTTCGCAACCTTGCCGGAACGTTCTGTGTCGCGCCGGGCCTCAATGTGCTGTGGGGGGACAACGGGCAGGGCAAGACCAACTGGCTGGAGGCCATCTATCTGTTGGCAACGACGAAATCCTTTCGCACCGGCCGGTTGCAGGAAGTCATTGCCTTCGGCAGGCCGGCGGCGCACCTGCGCGCCGAGGTTGTCCGCCGCTCAACACCGGTGACGCTCGACCTCCACCTCGAAGCAAACCGGAAAACACTGTTTGTCAACGGCAAGCGGGCTGTGGTGGGGGAATATCTGGGGCAACTGACCGTGTTTGCCTACGGGCGCGAAGCGCTCGATGTGATTTGCGGCGAACCGGGCGAACGCCGCCGATTTATAGACCGGGGGATTCTCACGCTGAAGCCGACCTATGTACAAACGCTGGCAGACTACAACCGCGTGCTCAAGCAGAAAAACGCCCTGCTGCGCGCAGCGGTCGAGTCATCTGACCGGCGTTGTTGGCTCGATTCCCTCGAAGACTGGAATGTGCAACTGGTTGCGTTGGGGACGCAGTTACATGTTGAACGGGCGCAGTACGCCACGTGGCTCAACGAGTCCCTCGATTGGCGAATGTTCAACGCCGAGCAAATCACCGTTCGGTATGTGTCTGCGCTCGGTTCCGATCTACCAGCAACGCCCGAAGCCGTCCGAACGGCGTTGACAGAACAGCTTGCGCGCCGCCGTGAAGCCGAACTGGCGGTCGGTCATGCGCTGGTCGGCCCGCACCGCGACGATCTGGCCATTCTGATGGATGGGCGCGATGTCGCCCGGTTTGGCAGCGCCGGTCAGCAGCGCAGCGCGTTACTTGTGCTGACGCTGGGACAGCTTGCGCTGTACCGCGCGCGCTGCGCCGAGCCGCCGGTGCTCCTGCTCGACGACCTCGACGCTGAGCTTGACACGGGGCGCATCGCGGCGCTGCTCGAGTATTTACAGGGTCAGGCGCAGGTTGTTGTTACAACAACCAAACCCGGACTGGTTCAGGGCCCGGCACGCCGTCAGGCGCTTCGCGCCGGGCGCTTTATCGAGGCTGCCGACTCGGCCCGGGATGAGCCTGACAAGCCTTTTTCAGGAATGGAGATGCCGCCATGCGATATGCCGCGCTCCTGGCCGCCGTCCTGAGCGGATGGACGCTGCTGGCCGCCGCCGTTTCAGCGGTCGTGCAAGCCGCGCCGCCGAAAATTGTCACAGCCGCCCAGGTCAACGGCACCTGGCGGCGGAAGGACGGCAGCGAGTTCAAGATTCTGGCGCTGGGCCGACAGCGGCTGCGGGTTTCGTTCGACGGCATCTACGAGTACCGCCTTCCGGATGGCGCGCCGACCGCCAATATCGGGTTTGGCGAAGGCGTGGCCTTCATCGAGGGCGATACGGCGACGTTCAACCCGATCGGAGACGAAGAGCTGGATTGCAAGATAACGCTGCGCTTTGCCGACGGAAAGCTGCTCGTTTCCCAGGAAGGCGGTTGTGGATTTGGTCACAATGTGACGGCGGATGGCGTGTATCGCCGCGTCAGCGCCGCCAAGCCCAAGTTTGACCGCATCCGATAGGCATGGACTGGATAGGCATGGACTGGAGCCTTTTCGCGTGGGTCATGGCGGGCGTCTGGCTGGTGGCGGCCCTCTACGCCTCGGTCGGGCATGCTGGCGCGTCGGGCTACATTGCGGTTATGACGCTGGCCGGCTTCGCTCCGACCGTCATCAAGCCAATGGCGTTGATGCTAAACATTTTGGTGGCCCTAATCGCTACCTGGCAGTTTGCGCCCTATTTCGAGTGGCGGCGCTTCTGGCCCTTTGCGCTTCTGGCGTTTCCGCTGGCCTTTGTCGGCGGATATTTCGCCGCGCCGCCGGAAGTCTTCAAGCGATTGGTCGGCAGCATCCTTTGGCTTTCGGCCGTCCGCTTGTGGCTGCCGAAGCCTGGGGAGGGGACGGCTCGGCAGCCAACGCTCGGATGGGCGCTGCCAAGCGGCGCCGGGATCGGGCTGCTGTCGGGGCTGACGGGGACGGGCGGGGGAATTTTTCTGACGCCGCTGCTGCTATTCGCGCGGTGGGCGGAAACGAAGACCGCCTCAGCCGTTTCGGCGGCTTTTATCCTGGGCAACTCGCTGGCAGGGTTGCTGGGCTACGTTGCCGCCGCCGCGCCGCTGCCGATTTTCGCTTGGCCGCTGTTTGGCGCGGCGCTCGCGGGCGGCTGGCTGGGAGCGCGCCTTGGCAGCCGCCGCCTGCCGCCGCGCGTCATCGAGCGCGCCTTGTCGGCCGTGCTGATTGTCGCCGGCGGGAAGCTGTTGTTCGGCTGATGTCCGGCGCTGGGCGAGGCTTTTGCCGGCCGGGCGAAGATTTTCTTGCTTTGGAAGCCCGGATTTGTGCTAGCGTGGCGGCGCAATGTGGCAGTGAGGTCCTTGAACTGCCGATACTGACGTTGCAAGGAGGTGATCCATGAATGAAGGAACGCTTCCGGGCTTGTCGTCAGCAGGCGCCTTGCGCGTTGGCTAGCGTGGAGAAGCCCGGCTTTCAGGCTTGTTTCCCTGAAACATTGACCGCCGCCTACGGAAAAGCAGGCGGCGGTTTGTGTTTGGGCGCGGGCTTTTCCCAATCGGCGGCGGGACGCGCGCGCGGCCAAGCCAGACAGGCTTGACGGGCGCGACCAGCGCCAGGTCAGCCCTCAGTGGACAATTGGCCCTCAGTGATGAAGCGACTCGCGTGGCTCGGCGCTGTAATGGGCGACGAGATCGGTCGGGGCCGGCTCGCCCAGGAACGCCTCGCGGAGCTTGTGCCAGAGCGCCAAGCGCGTCCAATCCGGCTCTCGGCGAACCTGCATCTCGTCCGTCAAATAGGGGTTAGGGAGAAACACGGTCGTCATTTGCTCCCCCGCGCCATTCCACAGCCGCAGCCCCCAGCTTCGCCCGCCGCCGCAGCGTTGGCCGCGTTGCAGAAAGAAGGCGACTTTGGCGACTTGGCGCTGCTTGGCAATTTCCGGCGTCAGCGCATTTCGGTGAACACCGATGCACAGGTGGAAGTGCCAGTGCCCGAGGTCAACCGTCAGGTAGCCGTCCAAAAACGTCACCTTGGGGGCTCGCTCGAAACGGATTTCAAACACCGCGCCCTCGATGCAGGGACCAACCACGATTTCGCGCCAGTGTTCCTTGAACAGTAAGTCGGTCAGCCGTTGCATGCTTGCCGGGCTGGCGTCAAAGTAGTCATACTCAAGGGTGCCGCCGCCCGGCAGCTCGATGACTTCGCGCGCAAGGCGTTCCAGCGGCGGCGCGGGCGCGGCATTGAACGGGGCATCGAGGGCGGGCGTCAAAGCGTCGGCGGCGGCAATAGTCATGAAAAGCGCTCCTTGGGGCGGGGAAAGGCAGCCGGGGGTCACGGGGCAAGCGACAGGCGCGTTGCGCGTGACAGCGGCTTCGATTATGGCAGAACCTTCCCTGAGCAAACAAGCCGGAAATTTACGAATACGGCGGGACGCGGCCGGCTTCCGCGCACGCCGGTGCGCGTATGGCTTTTGGTGATCTCATCGGACAACGCGCCGCCAGGGAACTGTTGCAGCGCGGGCTGCGCGCAGGACGCTTGCCGGCAGGGCTGTTGTTTGTCGGGCCGGCCGGCGTTGGGAAGCGCCGGTTCGCGCTGGCCGTGGCGCAAGCGCTCAACTGTCCGGTCGCGCCCGCTGAAGGCTGCGGCGCGTGCGCGGCCTGTCAGCGCGTCGAGCGCGGCGAGCACCCGGATGTCAGGGCGCTGTCCCCCGACGGGGCGCAGATCAAGATCGGTCAAGCGCGGGAAGCCATTCAGTTCGCGCTTGGAACGCCTTTCGAGGGCCGGCGGCGCGTGTTGCTGGTTGAGCAGGCGGACGCCTTCAACGCGGCGGCGGCCAATGCTTTTCTCAAGACGCTGGAAGAGCCGCCAGCCCATGCCCAAATCATCCTGATCAGCGCTCGTCCGGACGCGCTGCCGGCGACCATTCGCTCGCGCTGCCCGGTGGTTAGATTTGGTCTGTTGACGCTCTCCGAGGTCGAAGCTTGTCTGGCGCGGCAGGGCAAGCGGCCATCGGCCGATCTGCGCTTCCTGGCGCGGCTGGCGCAGGGCCGCCCCGGCGCAGTGGCCGGGCTGGACCTGGAGGCTTTCCGTCAGCAACGCCGGACTCTACTCGAACTCCTCGAACTGCTGGGGCAGGGGCAATCCGTCGCGCGGCTCCTCAAAGCCGCTCATTACTTCGGCAAGCTGGAACGTCCAGAGTTTGAGGCCACGCTAGACATCTTGGCAGGGTTGCTCAGAGACCTTGCCTGTCTCAAGACTCACGCCGTCGTCGGACCCGGTGAAGATGCCGACGAGACACTGATTCACACCGACATTCGCGCCAAGCTACAAGCCTTAGCCGACCGGTTCACCCTTGAGCGCATCCATCAGGCACTTGCCCGCTTTGAAGCCATTCGGCGTGACCTGACCTACAACATCAATCGTGTGTTAGCCCTGGAAGCTGCGTTCCTTGATTTGACCGCCAGCGTTTGAATCGGATTTGGTATCCGATGCCGAAACCTTTTTGCCATCCTCCCCAGTCTGAAGGCCGGGGATTCCTCCGGCGCTCAGGCGCGGCATTGCACCACCCCGGAGTCGCTTTGGCGCGGGCGCTGCTTCCCACTGCGGTTCGCTCCACAGGCCATCCGCTCAACGAGCGCCCATAGGCGTGTCCCGCCCTTCTCGCACCAGATGCCTATCCCGTAAGACAGCATGGTGATCGGCGCCGACCTTGTCGGCGTT
>CALGZC010000071.1 GCA_937934745.1 uncultured Blastocatellia bacterium | reverse complement strand
GCTGCGGTGAATTTCCCGGATACAGGCTCGATGGGCCTGTATGGGGATGTGGCGGCGCGGACAACGCCGACAAGGTCGGCGCCGATCACCATGCTGTCTTACGGGATAGGCATCTGGTGCGAGAAGGGCGGGACACGCCAATGGGCGCTCGTTGAGCGGATGGCCTGTGGAGCGAACCGCAGTGGGAAGCCGCTCCCCTGCCGGAGCGACTCCGGGGTGGTGCAATGCCGCGTCTACGCGCCGTTTGGAGCATTGCCAAGAATCTCCGGCCTGAAGGCTGGGGAGGATGGAAAGATCATCACACGGGCTGCAACCGGCGTGATCGCCTTAGGTGCCGCCCTATATCCAACAGCCGGGCGTAGGGAACGCGCCGCCCACCCATGCACCCTGCGCGGGATGTGTGCGCTGCGCGCTCCCAGAAGGTGGTTTTTTCATACACTCTTCCATACACTCTCCGGAACATTGGTAGTTGGCGTCGTTGCTTCCATCGGTGTATCCACTGCACTTTCCGATGGGTCTTCTAGGTCCTCATCCACTGGGGAAACCGGTTGATCCATCGGCAGCGGTTTGCCGTCTCCTAGGGTGCGGATCGCATCCACAACCCGGCCGGAAATTGCCCGGTAGATGGCATACCGTTCCCGCTCGTTGTCCGGGAGCGGCCGGTCAATCAGGTCGCTGAGGTCAAGCGGTTTCCCGATGATGATGCGTACCGTGCGGAAAATGCTCGGAATGAGCTTGCCGACACCGAGAACTTCGTCGGTGCCGATCAACCGCACGGGAATGACCGTTGGGCGTGCGTCGTAGATCAGCTTGCCGACCCCAGCACGTCCACGTCCGATTTCACCGGTTCGCGAGCGTGTGCCTTCTGGAAACACGATGACAATGTTTTGCCGGAGCATTTCCACCCACTGGTCAACCTGTTCCAGACCGACACTGCGCCGGTCAACCGGGAAGGTGCGCAGGTTTTTGAAAAAGTACTCCCCCAGGACACGCAGTACACGATCTTTGAACCGCCGTGAGGATGGGTCGCCGAAGAAGTTTTTCCGGTCGGCTAGGTTGATTGGAATGTATTCCGGGCGGAATAACATGCGCGGGACATACAGTCCGACGCCAAGGGCAAAGTTATCCAGCAGCGATGAATGGTTAGGGCAATAGAGGACGTTTTCGTGTGAATCGGGGATGTTTTCCAGTCCCTCGACTTTCATGCGGTTGAGCAAGCGGAACAACAAGAAACTCCCCACGGTCGCAATGCCCAGCGCAATACCCACACCGGCGCTTGCCCTGAGCAGTGAGGTGTGCTTTTCCGGCGGTTTGACGTCGGGCTTGCGAATTGGCTTCGGTACGGGTGCAGCCGGGTTGTCGCCGTTGGTGCTGCCGGGTGGGGATTGGGGCACGACCCGCATTGGTGAGTCGGGAAGACGACGATTGGCCATAGCCTTCAGAGTGAGCCTACCTGTACAAAATCATCCCCTGCAGGGGTGGTGGCCCTAGTTTATACACGTGCTGCTCAAGCAGAAACAACTCAGCGGTCGGCGCGCTGCCAGCTTTTCAAATGCCAGATTTTTCGCCAAGATGCGCGCGCACGGATTGTTCGCACAGATTGTTTCCCGTACAGCCAAAGGAAGCCCCCGATGAGCATTTTTGAAAAGCATGTGTTTGTCTGTGTTTCTGGCAAAACCTGTCCGACACAGGGCAGTGAAGCCGTTTGGCAGGCGTTGCGAGATGCCGTCAAAGCCTGCGGCAAACTGGAGACCATTCGCATCAACAAGGCCGGCTGTTTCGCTCAGTGCGGTAACGGCCCGATGGTTGTCGTTTACCCTGAACAGGTTTGGTATAGCCACGTCACGGTCGAAGATGCACCGGCAATTGTGCACGATCACCTCCTGGGGGGGCAGCCGGTTGAACGTCTCCGCTATGAGAAAGCTCCTCCCACAGCTTCATGATGAGAATCGTTACGGCGACGGCCCCGACGCGCATTGATTTGGCCGGCGGAACGCTGGACCTACCGCCCTTGTATCTGTTTCATCCAGGGGCAATAACGGTCAATGTCGCCCTTGACTTACCGGTGACCTGCGAGGTCAAAACGCGCTCCGATGCGACCGTCATCCTTGAGTCGCGCGACATCGGGCGACGCGAGGTGTATCCATCGTGCGCTGCACTGCGCTTTGACACGCCACTACAACTCTTGGCGCGGCTGGTTGCTTTTTTTGCTCCTGCGGGCGGAGTCGAAGTCGTCACCAACTGCACTGCACCCCAAGGTTCGGGGCTGGGTGGGTCGTCGGCGCTGGTCATTGCGCTGGCCGGGGCGCTCAATCAGCTCACAAACGCCGGACACGCCCCGGAGCGTTTGCTCGCTTTGGCACCGGACATTGAGACGCAGGTGCTTCGCATTCCGGCCGGCATACAAGACTACTATCCGGCGCTGTACGGCGGCATCAACGCCATTCACCTCGGCATCGGTGGCGCCTCCTGCGAGGCATTGTCTGCCGACTGGTTGGCGACGCTCGACGCGCACTTGGTGGTGTGTCATACCGGGCAGGCGCATTTTTCAGGGACGAACAACTGGGACATTGTCAAGCGCCACCTTGACGGAGATAGAGTCACCCAGGCCGCACTATCCAGAATTCGTGACCTGGCACGCGCTATGTACGAAGCCGTTAGTGCGCGTGACATCACGGCCGTTGCAGCCTGTCTGCAGGAAGAATGGAACCACCGACGGCAACTGGCGGAAGGCGTCTCTACGCCGACCATTGAGCGACTCATGGCGGCAGCGCAGGAAGCCGGTGCGCTGGGCGGCAAAGTGTGTGGTGCGGGCGGCGGCGGCTGTGTAGTTTTCATCGTTGCCGAGAACCGTCACGCAGAGGTCTGCGCTGCGTTGACGGCCGGTGGCGGAGAGGTCCTCGATGCGCATCTGACGGCGCAGGGACTGACCCTGACGGAAGCCGAGGTTTAGGGTACGGCAAGCAGCTGCGCCAGACTATTTGCACCAAGACATCTGCACAAACAAACCATCCTAGCCTCGGCCGCCGTGCGAGGTTGGCTCCACACCGTCCCGGTTACTCCATCTTGGTCGGACGCAAAAAGCGTCGTGGTTCCTTGCCTAAAGGTGTTTTCCACTCGCCATACACCGGGTTGGGGAGCAGAAACCAGTCTGTCCCAAACCGGTAGGCCTGGCGTTCAACAGCTGTCCGCCGGGCGGCGATGGCTTCTTCCGGGGACAGTTTCGGCGTTGTGAAAGTTTCTGAGAAGTCCCGTAGGTTGTCGCCGACATAGAGCAGAACGCGATACCTTTCCTCGACGGCCGCACGGCGCGCCGTCTTGTCTGAGGTGGCCGTCCGCAGCAACAGGCGTTCACCGATGTTCTCAACCGACAGGCCATTGTGCCGCAATGCAGCAATGGTTGGCTCGGCAAGGGTGCGATTCGAGATGTAAAACACCGTCACGCCGGCGCGCTCGGCTGCCTCGATAAAGCCTTTCGCGCCGGGGACAAGGCGGGTTTCCGTGGGGAAATCACGCTCCCACCGCTCCCAGGTCGCTTGTTCATACGGTTTGGCTTCGCGGTCGAGAAACGATTGAAACCCACCGTTGTCTAGAACCGTTTCGTCCAAGTCCATCACCACCGCCGGCGGTTTCTCGGACGGCAGGGCAGCAGCTAACCGCTGCTGCAAGCGCTCACCGGCCCAGGCGTAGGTCTGTAAGCAGCAGGCGACGTATTCTGCCGACGTCTGGACAAAGAGGTTGGCATCCAGCGTCCGCTCTTGTGGGTTGAGCCGTGGCATCGCCTCGCGCTGCCCATGCGCCGTTGTTCCAGCCGGGCCAAGACCGATGCCTACCATCAGACCGGCTGCAAGGGCGGCTCCGATGCGGGCCGTTTCACCAAAGAACGTCATAGTGGTCTGTCCTCGTATGTGTGTTAGCTGGCTGCGTGTCCGTTAGCTTCCTGTTCGAGTTTCTCAAGCGCCCAGCGGATTTTTTCACCGCCGTCTGTCCGATCCAGCGGGTCTTTACGTAGGCGGTGGCGGAGGGAAAGCGTTGCCACCGCACGAACGTCGTCGAGCGTGACTTGGGAACGTCCCTCAAACGCAGCGTTGGCCAGCGCTGCGTTGAGCAGGGTAATCTCGCCCCGGTGACCGTCCACGTCGAGCGCCACGCACAGTTTGGCAATAAAGCGGAGCACCGGGTCGGGCGTTTCAACCGTGTCAAGTCGGTCCCGGGCCTGTACGAGCCGTGCACGCAACGCTTGCTGGGCCGGTTCGTATGTTGCCCGAAAGGCAATCGGATCGCGCTCGAAAGCAAGCCGGCGTTTGACGATTTCGACGCGCGTATCAATGTCGGTAATCGTGCGAATTTCAGCCATCAGCCCAAAGCGGTCGAGCAATTGCGGGCGCAACTCACCTTCTTCGGGGTTACCGGAGCCGATTAACGTAAACTTCGCCGGATGAGCAATGGAGATTCCTTCCCGCTCAACAATATTGACACCGCCCGCCGCCGAATCGAGCAGGACATCCACCAGGTGGTCTTCAAGCAGGTTGACTTCGTCAATGTAGAGAAAACCGCGATTTGCCTTAGCCAGTAGGCCCGGTTCAAAGGCCTTTTGCCCCTGACTCAACGCCCGCTCAATGTCCAGTGTGCCACATAGCCGGTCCTCGGTTGCGCCCAGCGGCAGGTCAACGACGGGAACACGTCCCACCAGCGTCGGGAGTTTGGCCCGCGGCTTGGCATTGCGGCAGACATCACACAAACCGGCCGGTTTTTCTGGCGGACAGCGATAGGGACATTCGGCGACGAACTCGATGGGCGGCAGCACATCCGCTAGTGCGCGGATTGACGTGGATTTCGCCGTACCACGGTGACCAAGGACCAAAATGCCGCGAATGTTTGGGTTGACCGCGTTGAGGAGCAGCGCACGCTTCATTTCCTCCTGCCCTAGAATAGCCGTGAAGGGAAAAACCGGCTGGGCATCGGAGATGGTGGGTGTCGTGCCGGCTGCCGAAGCAGCTTTGTGGCTTTTGCGGGATGAAGTTGCTTTGGTGGATTTGACGTTGGCAGCGTCGGTGACATTACCGGCGCGCATGGCAGACGGAGATGAAGCAGGCATGAAGACGTCGGTACAGGATGTTGGATTTCGAGGGTGCTGCCTCGAAGATACCTTGAAAGTCGTGTGAAAAGCGAGATACAAGGCCGGTCAGCCGTGCCGGGTCAACCACAACAAGCACCTCGTTGCCGATGTCGTTTGCGCTGCCAACGGTGTATCCCATCACATCGCCGACGATTGGCCGTCCCCTGCTCACAGTGGTCGGTGACCTCATCGCAGGGGGTGCCACGCTCATCCAGATTCGTGATAAGCAGGCTACCGCCAAGGCGTTGTACGAAGCGGTTGGTGCGGTCCTTGCGTTGGCGCAGCCGCGCGGCGTACGGGTTATCGTCAACGACCGCGTAGATGTTGCCCGCGCAGCTGGCGCGGATGGGGTTCACCTTGGGCAAGATGACCTTGATCCGGTCGCCGCGCGGCATATCCTAGGGCCGTCGGCAATCATCGGCTACTCCACGCACAATGTGGCCCAGGCGGCCGCAGCCAACCGGCTGCCGGTGGATTATTTGGCCATCGGACCCGTGTTTGAAACTCACTCCAAGGACAATCCCGATCCAGTCGTCGGTATCGAGGGCGTGCGCGCCGTGCGCGCCGTCACAAACAAGCCACTTGTCGCCATTGGCGGCATCGGCGTACCACACATTGCCGATGTGCGCGCTGCCGGTGCCGATGCCGTCGCATTGATTTCGGCGCTGTATGTCAACCCTGATGACATTGCCGGGCGCTTGGCAGCGCTTCTGGCGATGGCTCGCTGATAGCTTGGGCCGCTTCATCCCTGGGATAACCATTCGGCCGGCGGCAGTGCCAGCGCCAAGCAGAAGCGATGATGTGTTCCAGGTCTGAGCAGACTGGTCGCCAATCGAGGTAGGCGTGTGCCGCACGTGGGTCGGCAACCAGTTGTGGTGCGTCGCCCGGCCGCCGGGCTCCGATTTGAATCGGGATCGGGTGTCCGGTGATACGGCGGGCAGCAGCGATCACTTCAAGGACGGAGTGACCACGCCCCGTCCCCAGGTTGAGGAACGCCGACGCCTGCCCGGCAGCCAGTGCGTCCAGCGCCGCAATGTGTGCTGCGGCCAGATCGCTGACGTGGATGTAGTCCCGGACGGCCGTCCCATCGGGCGTTGAGTAGTCGTTACCGTACACCTGAACGGCGGTGGCTTTCCCAAGGGCAACACGCAGGACGTTGGGAATGAGGTGAGTTTCGGGCTCATGGTCTTCGCCGTGATCGTCCGTCGCCCCGGCGGCGTTGAAGTAACGGAGTGCAACAAATCGCAGTCCATAGGCGCGGTCGTAATCGGCCAGCATGCGCTCAACGAAAAGCTTTGACCAGCCATAAGGGGTAATCGGCTGCTGCGGATGGTCTTCGGGCATCGGTATGGCTTTGGGCAGCCCATACGTGGCGCAGGTTGAAGAGAAGACGACGTACCGAACACCGAATTCGCACAGTGCATCCAGCAGGACCTGGCACCGGTGAACATTGTTGTCGTAGTACAGCGCCGGGTGCGTGACGGATTCGGGAACAAGTGCCAGCGCAGCAAAATGGATGCAGGCTGTGATACCTTGCTCGCGAACAATCTGTTCGATGAGTTCACGATTGCTAATATCGCCCACATAAAGTGGCACATCCCGGGCAACGGCCGCCCGGTGACCACGGGAAAGATTGTCCAAAACGGCGACAGGCCGCCTGGCCTGCCGAAGTTGTTCTACGGTGACGCTGCCAATGTAGCCAGCACCGCCGGTCACGAGAATCGTCATCGTTGGTTGTGTGTTACACTCAGAGTGATTAGACGTCGTTCATTGCCAGCGTTATCTTGCTGTTCTGAGGTGGAAAACGACAAGTGATGTGGGGGTAGTTTGGATGTCTCTTCCACAGGTGCGGATTGTGTGCGATGGATCGAGCCGTGGTAATGGCCGTCAGGATGCGGTTGCCGGCGCGGCAGCGTTGCTTATCCGTGCCGATCGGTCAGGCGTCGAACCCGAGTTGGTGGCTGAGTATCTGGGGCCGGCAACGAACCAGCAAGCGGAAATTGTTGCTGCCTGTCTCGGATTGGAGACGCTGTCCCATCCGTGTCAGGTCGAGTTGGTGACAGACTCACAATATGTTGTTGAAACAATGAACGGCCGTTTCCGGCGGCGAACCAACCAAGCTTTTTGGGAACGTCTCGACCGTGCCGCAGCCCAACACCAAGTGCAGTGGGTATGGACACCCGGCCATGCCGACCATCCGGAGCAGGAACTCTGTGATCAAGCTGCCCGGCATACGGCCGGATCTCGCAGAGTAGATAAAGACTTCCTGACGCGGTTGCTGAACAGGTTCAAAAACCAAGAGAAACAAACGCACTAACGCGCGTGACTTGCTTAGCGCATCTAGCCAAGTTGCTGAACAGGTCCAAAAACCAAAAGAAACAAACCCCGGCGTCCACCGTGCCTTGAGAAAGACCTGAGCCGACGACATTCTTGCGTCCGTTCCGCAATACCGCGGCCGGTTTCACGACTGCCGCAAGGCAGCAACCCGGCACCGGACGCGCCACAGCCCTGCCTTCCGCCAGAACCCCACCCTCAAACCCGACCCCCAACGCAGCCACCGCCCTGTCCCCCAAACGCATCCACATCGCAGCCGCGCTGTGTGCCGCACACCACCGACATCCCCACGCCCACGCCGACAGCCGCAAGCTCCCCAGGTTATGCCTCCAGGTCCTGCCCCCGCCCCCCACGCACATCCGACGGTCAGCAAACAACCCATCCGCAACCACCACAGGCATCAGCCTCCCAATCGCCCGCCGCGCCCATCATCGCCTCGGATGCCCCCGGTCAGCCCAACTCAAAGCCATCCATACCCGCGCTGACCCGCGCCAGAGAGCGCCGGTTCACCACCCCACGCGCGTTCATATCCGCGCTGCCGATGGTTCAACCCGGATGGTGACGATGCGGACCTCTGAAGCTGCGCCAACTTGGTCTTGGCCTGCTTGCGGTTGACCAAACCTTTTTGTTTGCGCCTCCGGCGGCGCGAGCGTCTGCGCAGCCGGCCCGGCAGTGCCTTGTGCAGCGCGTTGCCGGTGCTGCTCCACCCCAATCCACCCCTGCCGCACCCCGGTTCTCGGGCTTTGGCAGGTGGCGCTTGTCCGGTCGCTCAACGGCTGCTGCCGACAAACCGGCGCTCGGTCACGCGCAAAACCGTG
>CALGZC010000070.1 GCA_937934745.1 uncultured Blastocatellia bacterium | reverse complement strand
GCGCCGGTTGGGACGAAGCCGAACGCCATAAGTTGCCAGGGGATGCTTCCACGCGCCGGTATGAAAAACTGAAACTGGGGCCCAAAAAGGCTATATTAATGGACGCTCCAAAGGGCGCCGAGACGCCGTCAGAACCGGAAGGGGCGTCTCCTGACATGCGCGCTAAACTCGGTTATAATGCTTTGGCTCGACTGGCGGGGCCCAACCCTGAAGCCTTTGCATCAATCGCCAAGGAGCTGAAAATGCGGGGCTTCTCCGCACCCGCCATTATGGCTCAGGATCAGGGTTTGGGATTCATGCTGCTTGAAGATCTGGGCAGCGATCTCTTTGCCCGCGTCTTGGAAGAGGAGCCGGAAAAGGAACTACAGCTATATAAGGCGGCCATAGATACGCTGGGTGCCATTTACCGCTCGAGTTTTCCGACCAAAATGCATTCCGGCGGCAAAGACTGGTGGGTTCGAGACTATGATGCGCCTGCTCTGCAAGCCGAGGCGGACCTTTTCTTAGATTGGTTCGGTGCGGATTTTAATAAAGAGATATCCAGTGCCGCCAAAGCCAAATGGTATAATATCTGGGCCGATCTTTGGCCTTGGCTAGACAAACATCCCAAGGGTTTGGCGCTACGGGATTTCCATGCTGAAAACTTGTTTTGGCTTCCCAAACGGCAGTCTGTAGCCCGGGTCGGATTGATTGATTTTCAAGACGGGCTCTTTGCGCATCCGGCCTATGATCTGGTATCCTTACTGGAGGATGCGCGTCGGGACGTAGCGCTGGAACTTCATTCCCCTCTAATTAGGCGTTTCTGTGACAAGGCTGGCCTCAACTATGATGATGATTTCAAAGCGGCCTATGCCGTTATAGGCGCCCAGCGAAACGCGAAAATCCTGGGTATTTTTGTGCGTCTGGCCAAGCGCGACGGCAAACCTCATTACCGGGATCTCATTCCTAGAGTTGCTCAACACTTCATCCGCGATTTGGAGCATCCAGCGCTGTCTGATTTGAAAAGTTGGGTAAAAACCTATCTCCCCGAAGCTTTCACCCGCTACCCAAAAATCAAAACCGCCATGGTCATGGCTGCCGGGCACGGGACGCGTATGCGGCCCCTCACAAATGACCGCTCCAAAGCTATGGTAGATGTTGGTGGCAAACCGCTTATCGGACATATGTTGAATCGCCTGGCTGATGCCGACATTGAAAGAGCGGTCGTGAATGTTCATGCTCATGCCGATCATTTGGAAAATTATCTCAAGGCTCGAGAGAGCAAGCCGAAAGTCAAGATTTCCGATGAGCGCGATAAATTACTGGAAACCGGTGGCGGGCTGGTCAAAGCGCTCCCTTTACTTGGCAAGGACCCGGTATTTGTTTGTAATATTGATGCAGTCTGGCAGGAGAATACATCTGTCCTGCAAGCCATGATGAAAGTCTGGGACGCGGCTAAAATGGATGATCTATTGCTTCTCGCGCCTATCGACCAGACGCTCGGCTATCATGGCAAAGGTGATTTCACTCTGGATGAAGCGGGCCGGATCAAGCGTCGAGACGGGGAAAGTGCCCCTTATGTTTATGCTGGTGTTCAAATTGCCCGATTGGAACCCGCGCGGGCCTTCACTGCTGAACCTTTTTCACGCAATAAGATGTGGGATGTTTCTCTAAGGAAAGGTCGGGCTTACGGTATGGTTCTGGATGGCTTTTGGATGCATGTGGGCGATCCCCAAGCGCGAGAAGAGGCTGAGGCCAGACTGAATGATTCGAAACTGAATGTCTAATGTCGTCACCATTCCGGCGGGCGCGCGTTTTCTGCACATTCTGGCGCAGGATCTGGATAAAAGATTTGGCGAACGGCTCAATGATGCGCTGATCCTTTTGCCCACACGACGAGCCGTTCGGGAACTGGCGGAGATCATGACAGGTGATACGGGAGCCCGGATACTCCCAAGGATGAGGCCATTAGGCGACATTGATCCGGATGAACCGCCCTTTGAGCCAGGATATCTGACCGGCTTGGTACAACCACAAATGCCGGGCGCGCAACGCCGCTTTCAATTGGCAAAACTGATCGGAACCATGCACAAAGCTAAAGGCGAGGCGCTGGATCCGGCGGCAAAGCTTTCGTTAGTCGACCCGCTTCTGGCTATATTGGACGATGCAGCCATGGAAGAAGTCGGCCTGGCCGATATGTCAAAATTGGACGAGATCCGGAAAATGGCGGCTGCTCATTTTCAGGAAGCCGCGACTTTTTACGAAATTCTACAAACTCATTGGCCTAAACATCTAAGTGGTCAGAATGTCATGGAGCCCATGGCCCGGCGCGTCGCGCTCCTAAATGCCCTGACCAATCTGTGGGGAAACAACCCACCGAAGCATCCCGTGATCATTGCGGGTTCGACCGGAACTCTGGCCGCCAATGCCCGGCTCATGGGTATCGTCAGTGAGCTGCCGGACGGACTCATCGTGTTGCCGGGGCTGGATAAAAATATGCCAGAGACAGCCTGGGCTGATATTCGCCTTAAAGATAATATTGTCCGGGACAAGCGCACGGGTAAGGATATCAAATATCCGGCTACACCTGAGCACCCACAATTTCCGCTTAAGAAACTCGTCGCTTTTCTTGGCGTCAACTATGCAGATGTGCCGACCATAGGGGATGAAAAACCTGGGGAAAACCCCCGTCTTGCGTTGATATCCGAAGCCCTCGTGCCAGCAGATGCGACGGCTGGTTGGCCAGAACGGATCGAAACGCTGACCCAAGGTGCCAAAAACCAGAATTTTTTCAAAGAGGCGCTGGACGGTCTTTCGATCATAGATACCCGGACAGATGATGAAGAGGCCATGACAATCGCCTTGATCATGCGCGAAGCGGTAGAAAGTGATACCAAAACAGCGGCGCTTGTGACGCCTGACCCAGCTTTGGCCCGACGTGTAAAAGCGCGCCTGCGGCGCTGGAATATCGATGTCGACTACACACAAGGTGAGCCTCTCGAAGAAACGTCCTTGGGGGCCTTCCTCATGGCCATATTGCGTCTGGCCGAGGCTCCAAATGCGCCGCTGGAAATGGCGGCATTGTTCAAACATCCTTTGACTCTATGTGGACAGGCAGAAGGCCTCGTGCGTCAATATTGGCAACAACTTGAACGCGGGCAATTCCGGCAGGGGCTGGAAAAGGCCTTGAAAGGGTTGAATGATGAAGCCCTGAAATCCTGGTTGTCGTCATTAACGCCCCTCTTGGAAGAAGGGACATTGGGCGCACCGAAATGGGTCAACCGGCTTCGCGATGTGGCGGAAGATATGGCCAGTGGCCCGGAAGAGTTTGGGGCAATTCGTCTATGGCGTGAGGATGCCGGGGAAAAGGCCGCTGCTTTGATCGAAGAGATTTTAGCTTATGGTGAAGAGTTGGGGGAGATGAGCCTGACCGAATTTTCCCGTCTTTTTGCTATGTTAATGCGTAGCAAAGTGGTACGGCCCCGCTACGGCACCCATCCGAGGCTGCAAATTTTGGGTCCGCTTGAAGCGCGGATGCTGACTGCGGACACGATTATTTTAGGCGGGCTAAATGAGGGTATCTGGCCGCAACGTCCATCCCATCGCCCCTTTCTCTCAAGAGGCATGCGGGTCGAACTAGGATTATCTTTGCCGGAACGCCGGCTTGGTCTGGCGGCCCATGACTTTCAACAGCTCGCCTCCAATCCCAATGTAATCCTGACACGGGCCCAGCGCTCTGCTGATGGTCCGCGCGTGGCATCCCGTTGGCTTTGGCGCTTGCGAACTCTGGTCAAAGGTGGACTGGGCGAAGCGGCGGACAGCGCGCTCGCGCCGGCCAGGCCTTATCATCACTGGGCCCGCTATTTGGATTATGTTTCTCCGGATGATGTGAGCGAAGCGAAACGGCCAGCGCCGACGCCGCCTGTAGAGGCGCGCTGGCCGCAAGGGCGGCGCAAATTATCCGTGACCAAAATCCGGACCTGGATCCGCGATCCTTATGCGATTTACGGGCAGTATGTTTTGGGGCTGAAACCTCTGGGCAATCTGAGCATAGCGGCCGGTCCTCGAGAATATGGTAATGCGCTTCACAAGGGGATCGAAATATTCTTGAAAGAATACAAACAAAACCTGCCGCCAGATGCGCCTGAAAAACTGGCGGACGTCCTGAAAGCGCAATTTGTTGCCCATGGATTTGACCCGATCTATTTGTCCCGCGAGACGGTACGGCTCAACCGGGTTGCCGCAGACCTGATCGAAATTCTTCGTGAGCGCAATATTGAACAGGCCGATGATATTCTCTCGGAAATACAGGGTGAGATGAAGCTCGGGGATGTGAATTTCATCCTGACCGGCCAGCCGGACCTGATTGAAAAAGTTCGGGGTGAGTATACGATTTTCGATTTTAAAACCGGAAGTCCGCCTAAAGAAAAGGTCGTGAAAGCCGGATTTGATCCGCAAATGCCTTTGCTCGCCGCAATGGTGGAGGCCGGAGCGTTTAAAAGCGTTAGGCCAGGGCCCGTGGTCGATTTACAATATATTCGGATCAAAGGAGCCGGGGAGGGGCAGACCGTGCCCAGTTCAATCGTTGGAGAGAAACAGGTTGATGAGTATCAGGCTGATGCGATCCATGATTTGAAAAAACTCATTACGGAATTCGACAAAGAGACAACCGCCTATTATTCCCAGCCCCGTGTGCAGTATAAAAATGATTATGGTGATTACGATCTTCTGGCTCGCCGGGCGGAATGGGCTAAACTAGGCGAGGGAGGCATGGGTCATGGGGACGCCTAGCTCTGATCTTGCCGCGGCAACGGCCGCTCAGGTTCAGGCGGCTAATCCGGAAGGCTCGCGCTTGGCTTCTGCTAATGCGGGTTCGGGCAAGACGAAAGTTTTGGTCGACCGTGTGACACGGCTTTTATTGGGCGGAACTCCGCCCGATAAAATCCTCTGCCTGACCTATACCAAGGCCGCTGCTAATGAGATGCAAAACCGGCTATTTAAGACGCTGGGGGAATGGTCGGTCATGCCCAAGAGCGATTTGGTCGACAAGCTGAATAAGCTCTTTAATTCGACCAAACCTCGTGACGATGAGTTTGTCCGAAATGCCCGGCGTCTTTTCGCCAAAGCTCTTGAAACGCCTGAGGGCTTAAAGGTCCAGACCATTCACGCTTTTTGTGAACGTATTTTAGGCCGTTTTCCCATCGAGGCGGGCATTCAGCCGGGCTTTGAGCCTCTGGATGATCAAGACGCCAAAGCGCTTAAAAAGCGGATCGAGGTCGATATTTATCGGGAGGCCCACGCTTTTCCCGACGGTGTTCTGGCCGGCGCCGTCCGGAGCCTGGCCGGAGAACGGGCGGATCAGACGGTGGAAAAGCTCATGGATTGGGCCGCCGGTCATGTGGATGAGATCAAAGACTGGCAGGCAAAAGGGATTGAGCCTTTGCGGGCGGCTTTGAGTTTGGGGAATGACACCTCGGTTGCGGGGATCCAGAAATTGGCCTGGGAAACCCAGAAAGAAAATATCAGAGCGTCAGCAACAGGCCTGACCCAAAGCGGAAACGCAAATGATGTTAACAAAGGCTATGAACTGGCAGCACTGTTGGAAATTGAAGACCCGGTCAAAGCCTTTGAAAAATATTGGGGTCTGTTAACGACGACGGGTGGCGATGTCCGAAAAAGCTATGCAACATCAAAGGCGCCTGATCACGTCCAAGCATTTTTTGGACGCTCCAAAGGGCCGCAAGGCACGGAAATTGCCCGTCTTCTGGAGGTGAAGTCGAAATTGGCCCGCGCTAAAACCTTCAACCTGACCCGCGCCATATTCGATATGTCCGGCCGATATGTTGAGCATTATGAAGCCGAGAAAAAACGACTTCGAGCTCTTGATTTTAATGATCAGATTGGCTTTGTCAGACGGCTTTTGGCCGAAAGTGAACAAGCGGCGTGGATCCTCTATAAGCTCGATTATGGTGTCCATCATATTCTGGTGGATGAGGCTCAAGACACGGCCCCCTCGCAATGGTCGATTATTGATGCCATCCGTGATGGTTTTGATTTGAAAGATCCCAATGAAATTTTCGAGGAAGTGAAGACTTTTTTTGCTGTTGGCGACGAGAAACAATCCATTTATTCCTTCCAGGGGGCAAGACCCGAACAGTTCATGGAGCGTATCCGAGACGCGAAAAAAACCAATGCCCTGCCCATTCGTATGGAAATGTCCTTTCGGTCGGCTCCAGAAATCCTTAGGGTTGTTGACGCTGTTTTTCGGGATAATGACGGCAAGTCCCGCATGTTTGATCCGGATGTGGTCGCGACTATTCAAGACGATATCCGCCATTTGGCCCATCGTCAGGATCGCGGTCTTGTGGAACTATGGCCGCTGGCACCACGTCCAGAAGCTGATGACGAGAAGGAAGCCTGGGATACGCGTCCGGTTGACCGCCTATCCAAATCAAGTGCCCGCGAACAATTGGCCTCGGCTGTTGCCACGCAGATAAAAACCTGGCTTGATGAGGGCGAACCCGTTTTTGATCGTGAACTTGGCCATACCAGGCCTATGCGCGCTGATGATATTCTGATTTTAGTTCGGTCCAGAACCGATTTTTTTGACGGTGTTATCAGAAACCTCAAGGAAAAAGATATTCCGGTGGCGGGTGCGGATCGACTTGTAATTTCGGAAAGTCTGGTTGTGCAGGATATGCTGGCGTTGACCCGGTTTGTGCTCTTACCGAGTGATGATCTTTCTTTGGCAGAAGTATTAAAAGGGCCGCTGTTTAATTTTTCCGAAGAGGATCTGTTTGAAATCGCCCATGAGCGGGAGGGCCGTTCTCTTTGGGCTAGTCTTCGTCGCAAGGACGCGCCTTTATTTAGTGAGACCTCAGAACGGCTCGGTATGATTATCGGCTATTCCCGTCGACATGCGCCATTCGAATTTTACAGACGTGTCCTTGATATGGTGGATGGCCAAGGCCAGAGCCTCCTAAAGTCAATTTATAAACGCTTGTCACTTGAGGCTCAGGACGCGCTGGAAGCCTTTTTGAACAAGGCGCTCGCCCATCAACGCCAGAATGCTCCCAGTCTGCAGCATTTCCTCGATGCTATGACGGCAGATAAACAAGATATCAAACGTGAAATGGATAATGCGCAGGGCGAAGTCAGAGTGATGACTGTTCACGGCGCTAAAGGTCTGGAAGCGCCTGTTGTAATTCTACCTGATACTACTCAGACGCCAGCCAGTCGTAATAGCGACCAACTCTTACCTTGGGAAACCGGGGAAGATAAGAGCGGTCTTGTTTATCTCCCCAATAAAGGCGGGGTTCCAGATGAATTGAAACCGGCTTGGGACTCAGAGGAAGCACGGAAAATGCAGGAGTTTATGCGCCTGCTTTATGTGGCCATGACCCGAGCTGAGAGCCGTCTACTGATTTGCGGTTATAGTTTTCGTAAAACAGATGGCCGCGAAAAAGGGTGTTGGTATGAAGAGGTCTCGCAGGCTTTGGATAAACTAGAGCTACGAACCAGGCCTCATTTTGTGGAGGGCTGGGAAGACATAAAGGTTTTTGGAGACGTTCCCGGAAAAACGAATTTTGAGGAGCGAAAGAAGCTTGAGTTAGGTGTCGATATTCCCGATTGGGCTTATCGGCCCGCTATGCCAGAGAGCGCCCAAATCCGCCGGGTCACACCGTCTTATCTTTTGGCAGGCGGAAAATATGCCCCGCCATCGGTTCGGTCCCCTGGCGGGCAATCCGTGGATCGTTTTCGGAGAGGCAATCTCACCCACAAATTGTTGGAAATTTTACCGGAGGTTTCCATTGAGAGACGCCGTTTGGCAGCTGAGGCCTTTCTTGGGCAGCATGAAGATATCTCTGAACAGGTTCGCCTATCCATCAAAGATGAGGTCATGGCCGTATTAGAACATCCCGATTATCAGCATTTCTTCGGACTAGGGAGCCGGGCTGAAGTGGATCTGGCCGGACAGGGCGCGGGCCTGCCAGAACATTTGCGTCTCAACGGACAAATCGACCGGCTCGCAGTCACAGATCACACTGTTTATATTATTGATTACAAATCCAATCGACCGCCACCTGAGCGTGTCGAGGACGTTCCAGAAATATACTGGGGGCAGATGGCGGCCTATCGGGAGATGATCAAGCTCACTCATCCCAATCACGCAATTGTGTGTGCGCTTTTATGGACAGACGGCACACGGCTGATGATTTTGCCTGATGAAGGTCTCGACAGAGCCTTGACGCAGATAAACACCCTCCCTACCTAGGACGGGAAATAGAATCTATTGGAAGGAACCCACATGCCGACCGTAAAAGTAACCGACTCATCTTTTGCTGATGATGTCCTGGGCTCTGATACGCCCGTCCTCGTTGATTTTTGGGCCGAATGGTGCGCCCCCTGTAAGCAAATCGCGCCCGCCCTCGAAGATGTTTCTGAGGAATTTGCCGGCCAAATGAAAATCGCCAAAGTCAATATTGACGAAGATCCCGATACACCAAGTAAGTTTCATGTCCGTGCCATCCCAACCTTGATGATTTTCAAGGGCGGAGAAGTGGTTGCCACCAAAGCCGGTGCCATGACCAAAACCAAACTGACAGAATGGATTGGTGAACACGTTTAGGGTTTTCTCAATCTTCAATTTCGAGGCCGCCCTTTGAAAGCGGCTTTTTATTTGGAATTCATTATTTCATTCCGATTGCCCGATGAAAATCGGGGTCCAGTCGCGATGTTTCCGCGATCTGTGCTCGCCATATGTATTTAAGTCTTACAGTGGTGCTGGATCCCGACTTTCGTCGGGACCTACGGGTGGGTAGTTAGTTAAAAATTCTCAAAGCCTGCGAAACCGCCTCTATCACCGCTCTTGGCTGATCAATGGTCGGCCAGTGGGAGGCGCCGGGCAGGCGGATTTTAACAATATCATTGGCAGCCAGCCAATTGAGTGAGTCTCCAGGTACGTTTGGATCGTCATAAATATAGGCCGCTTTACCGGCCTCTTTCCATTCATCGCCGGGTATGAAAGCTTGCGAATAGTGATATGCGGCCGTGCCTAATTCCCAGAGGGGGCGTGGATCGGCCTTTGAGACTTCGTTGCGATACCGCGCGACAATCTCTGAGTCTTCTGCCATGTCCGCCAGTCTGTCCAAAAAGGCCTTTCTAAAATCATCCGCAGTTTCATATTGAGCCGCCGTGCCGCTGAAATAGGCGTCAGCGGCGGTAAGATTGCCTTCAAGCGATAAAATGGTTGTGATAGGAGACCCAAATTGCTGAGCTGCAACTGTCGCCGTTATTGAGGCGACGGAGTGTGCCAGAACAATCGACGCCTTATATTCGTACATTTGTTGGATTAGATAGGCGGCGAGGTTTTCAAAATCCGTTGTCCCTTGCAATGGAGGCGCTCCAAATCCGGGGAGATTGAGCGCGATAAACTCATGATCCGAACTGCACTCAGATAGAGACGCAAACAAGCTGGCATTATCGCCAAATCCTGCGAGACAGATAATCCTGCTCATTTAGGGGTTAACAATCTCGGGCTCAGACACCGGAGTGCCGTCCTTGTTGAAAAACGGATTAGGGCGGGTTTTGCCGGTCATTTTCCACCATAAGATCTTGCGCATGGCTTTTTTCCGGAGAGCCTTTGGGAAGCTTGGGTTTTCCAATTCAGGGGCAAGGCCGGGCAGGGCGTTTTGGGTCTGAACATGCATAAGAACGGGGCCGGTCGCGGCTTTTCGGCCTTCGCCCATAATCGTATGGATCATGCCGACAAATGGTGTTTTCGCGTTTATGGTATTGCCAATAGGGGTGTTACAGCACCCGGCATACCAACGCAGAGTTCCGCCGGGAGTCAGACGCAGACATCTGAGATGTTCTGTACCTTTGCGGAATGTCACTTGTGCCGGATTGGTCTGATAAATATCCGTACCGCCTTGTGGATCCAAAGTGCGCTTGCCTGCACCAATATGGTGGGCAAAGGCCTGACAGGAACCGCAGTGGCAAACAACACGAGAGCCATATTTGGGCGTCACATTGCGGACTACACCGGTAAGGACACCGCATTGGCATTTAAGTAGGATGGTGGTCATAAGGCGAATTCTTTCATGATCCAAAGTCCAACAAAAAAGCCGATATGCGCAATGATAACCATGATCATAAGCCCTTTAACAAATAAAGGTGTAACGGGCATGTTCATCCATTTGTCGTGTCGTGTTAAAAATTCGGCACCCCTGCCCATAAATATCCATTTCACGCCAAAAAAATCGAAAATCAAAAACCAAGCGAAAAAAACTATTGTAAACGGATTCCTGAAATTTAACAGATCTTGCGGAAACGATAACTGCGAAATCATTGCGCCAAATGCGAGTATTAAAAATGGGGTTCCAAGCCAGAAAATGATCCCTTTAAACAATTTTTCATAACCGTTTTTCAAATCCGGTGACTGTATTATATCGTTCCTGGCTCTGAACCTCATGACATAAGCATTGACGACTACAACAATAAAAATAAATAAAAACGGTACAGCTGATTGAAAAGGTGTGAGTTCTAAAGATGGCAATATATCAGACACGCTCTAATCCATATCATAGGTCAGGGCCATAAACACGTCTTCTAAATCTGGTTGTTCCGTGCGCAGGTCACCGATGGAGAGTCCGGCGGCTTTAACCTGATTGAGCATGCCCGAAATGGAGTCTTTACCCGCGCGATAATTGATGGACAGATCGCCATTATCTTTCAATGTGATATCGAGGTCTCTTAGCTTTTTTGGAATCTCCGATAGCTCTGTCGTCGGCGTGATGATCAGTGTTTTTTTGTCTAGGCGAGAGAGAAGGGTGGTCTTGTCTTCATTGGCTGTAATTCTGCCATTATGGATGATGGCGATTCGGTCACAAAGGGCTTCAGCCTCTTCCAGATAATGGGTGGTCAGGATAATAGTCGTACCCTGGGCATTGAGCTCGCGCAGGAATGACCACATGGCCCGCCGGACCTCGAGGTCTACCCCAGCGGTCGGCTCATCGAGGATCAAAAGCCTGGGCTCATGGACCAGGGCGCGGGCGATCATGAGCCGCCGCTTCATCCCCCCTGAGAGCCGCCGCATCTCGGTATCGCGCCGGTCCCAGAGATCGAGCTGGCGCAGATAGCGCTCGGCCCGGCTGCGGGCCTCGCGGCGCGGGATGCCATAATAGCCGGCCTGGTTGATCAGAACCTCGATCGCCGGTAGAAACAGATTAAAGTTAAACTCCTGGGGAACCAGACCGATGGAGGATTTCACCCCCTCTGGGTCGCGATCCAGATCATGACCGAATACCGAGACCCGGCCCGCTGTCTTGGTGACGAGTGAGGCGATGATCCCGATAAAGGTCGATTTACCGGCGCCATTGGGCCCAAGTAGGGCAAAAAAATCACCCTCTTCAACCTGGAGATCCACCCCCTTGAGCGCCTGGAAACCGCCGCGATAGATCTTGGTCAGCCCTTGAACATCGAGTGCAAACATCGCCTGTAACTAAATGCTCGAGTCTCGGGTCACCCCATCCCTTTTCCGTCGGCGAGTGAGTGGCCCCTCAATCAACCCTATCAGTTGCTCAGTCATCCCCCATGGACTCTTCTCGCCTTGGAACAGCAGATCGTCAGGGATCCATCCAAACCGCCTGGATCAGGGGTGCCAGCGACCCAACCGAGTGGTCATCATCCCTGTCATGACAACAGGCGTCCAGCTACCCATCGCCGGCAAGCCTGGCCATGGTTAGCCCAGAGTTAGCCGCCCTGCTCTTCGGGGTGGCCCTGGCCGCCGGCTGCATCGATACCATCGCCGGCGGTGGGGGTCTGCTCAGCATCCCTGCCCTGCTGTGGACAGGCCTAAGCCCAGTCGAGGCCCTGGCCACCAACAAGGCCCAGGCCATCTTCGGCAGCGGGCTGTCTACCCTAGGTTTTGCCCGGCGCGGCCTGATGAATCGCCAGGGACTGATCTTGGCCGGCACTTGCAACTTTCTAGGTGCCTTGCTCGGCGCCTGGTCGATCCAGAACCTTGCACCCGAGTTACCGGCGGGGATGATCCCAGCCTTGTTGATCGCTGTTGCCATCTATTTTTGGCGACTCACCCCCATCCCCGAGCCAGGCGCAACCCCGAGGCTAGGCGCCCTCTCCTTTGCCCTGACCCTCGCCCTCGGCGTCGGTTTTTATGATGGATTCCTAGGACCGGGTACAGGCACCTTCTTGGCCTTGGGCTATGTCGCCTTGCGGGGCTATGAACTCAGACAGGCCATTGCCCATAGCAAGGCGCTCAACTTTACCAGCAATCTCGCTGCCTTGCTTTGCTTCCTCCCCAGCGGCCAGATTTATTGGCCGCTGGCCCTCTTGATGGCAACAGGCCAGATGATCGGCGCCTGGATTGGTACCCATCTGGTCATCCGCCATGGCGCACCCCTGATCCGACCGGCGCTGGTCTTCATCTCGCTGCTGCTCTCGGCCTCTCTGCTCTGGTATGAATTGCGATAGGCCAGCTCCGCCGCCTGGATACAGGCCAGACTCTGCCCCGATTGTCCAAGCCCGACCGGGGGCAAGAGCCGCTGCGGCTGGGGCGCATCGAGTTCACCCAGTTGCCGGCGCAGGGTCTTCTCCCAGGTTGGGCCGCAAGCAGCGCCCGTCCACCTGGTAGGGGTGGTATGACTGGCCGCCGCTGCCAGATCAGCGGTGGCGGCGGGATCGATCAGGCGAGACTGAACCCTGGGTCCGCAGACCCCTGCCAGCTGCCAGGGGTGATTGGGCGATGCCATGGCGGTCGCCGCCAGGCCTGGGCTATGGTCAGCTGCCAACTAATATCCAGATCGAAGTGCGAATACTGTTCCTGGAGAATCGGTAATGGAAGATATCATCAAGGGCAAACCCCTGCGCCGTCGCTTGCATTTTTATCTCCTGCTCGACAATTCAGGCTCCATGGCCGGCGCGAAGATCGCGGCGGTCAATCGGGCCGTGCGCGAGCTGCTTGTCTTGCTCGGTGACCTGGAAAACGAAGAACTGATCGAGATCCAGATGGGTGCCATCCGCTTTGGATCGGGTGCGGAATGGCATCTGCCGCCGCGCACGGCCCTGGCCCAATCGACCTGGACCAACCTGGATGCCTCGGGCGGTTATACCAGTACCGCCGACGCTATCCAGTTGCTGGCCGCTGAGCTGACCCCAGAGAATCTCGGGATGCGCAACATCCCGCCGGTGGCCGTTTTGCTATCGGATGGATTTTGCACCCAGCCGCCGGAGCTCTATCAAGAGGCTATCGAGCGGTTGAACGCCTCCCCTTGGGGGATCAGGGCAGTGCGTCTGGCGATCGGGATCGGCGAGGGCTATGACAAGCAGTCGCTGGATCTATTTATCTCGCCCTATCTGCGCCGGGGGGATGCACCGATCGAGACCCTGGAGGCGCGGGATGTGGCCTCAATCGGTCGTTTCATCCAACGGGTCAGCACCGAGGCGGTGCGGGCCTCCTCGCGCAGCAAGAGCTCAACGACCCAGGAGGATCTCCCCCCTGTGGATCTCACCCGGGAAGACCTGATCCATGCCATCAGTCCAGACGATGTCTTCTAATCACCCGAATCCTTGTCTGACCTGGGAGAACGATCGCTATGTCGTTGCCCTCATCTCGCTGCGGGGCGAGCGCCACCGCCGCCAAGGGGCACCCAATCAGGACGCAAGCTATGGGTGTTGTGGTCATGTCCGCGGTCTGCCCTATATTGCCCTAGGGTTAGCAGACGGCCATGGCGGCAAGGATTATCCCCGAAGCGAACTCGGTGCCCAGCTTGCGGTCACGGCATTCGGCGAGATGGCCGGCGAGTTTGCCCATTATGTGGCTGAGCTGAGCCAAGCAAACCAAGATTGGCGGCGTGAGGCCAGCCGCCATTTTGCGACCAAATGCGGCCAACGCCTGGTGCAGATCTGGCAGGCCAAGGTCGATGCCCATTGTACCCAGGGCTATCCGTCACCCGCCAGAGGCGACATGGCGCGACGGTCCTATGGCACCACCATCGCCGGCATTGTGCTCATCGATGACCTGCTGTTTGCCGGTGCGATTGGCGACAGCCGCATCTACCAGATCCAACTGGTTGACCTGGAGACTCGCTTCCAACCGCTCACCGAACACCCGCAGGGCCTGGGACTGAGTACCCCGAGTTTGGTCAGCCCCACCGCCCATCTCCAGTGGCAGGGGACAGCTGCAGCCCAAGAGGAGACAGCGGCCCTGATCCTCTGCACCGATGGTTTTAGCGATAGCTTTGCCGACCAAGGCGAGGCGATAGCGATCGATCTCTTCGAGAAGACGCGCCGCAATGGCCTGCGTTGGCTGCGCGACCGACTCCCCCGGGCTGCCGAGGTCTGGAATCGCGAGGGGGTCGCCGATGACCTGAGTCTGATCCTCTGCATCCGCAGCGATCTGATGATCGAGACCAAGCCGGAATCCGTCTCAGTCAGCATTCCGCTCACCCCTCCAAAGCCGATCGCTCCAGCGGAATCCAGCCATCCAGAGATCCAGCCGCTATCCGCTGCCACCATCTCTATGGCAGCTGGGGTTGACATGGCCCCTCCTGAATCGGCAAATCCCCGGGATGGGACAACGGAGCGGCAAACGCAAGGTGGATGAACTATGTTTGTTGGGCAATCGGGCAGCCGCTATCAGTTCATCGGGCGATTGGGAGCGGGCGGTCAGGGATCGGTCTATCGGGTGCGCAATAGCTCTGGCGAGTTTGCCCTGAAATGGTACCGGCCCGGACCCAATGCCCAGCGGCAACGCCACCAGATCCAGACCCTGATCCAGCGCGGTTCACCTGGACCTGAATTCATCTGGCCGCAGGATCTCGTTTCGCACGAGACCCAGCCTGGCCTTGGCTATGTGATGCCGCTGATCGATACCCAGCGCTTCAGCACCATCAACCGTATCCTGTGTGGTGCCCGTCCCCAACCCGATTTACGGGCATTGGTCCTGGCTTCGCTGAAGCTCTGCGCTGCGCTCGATGAGCTCCATCAACGCGGCTATGCCTATTGTGATCTCAGCAGCAATAACCTGATGATCGACACCCATAGCGGCGAGATCGTGCTCTTCGACAATGACAATGTGGTGATCGATGGGCAAGAGACCGCGGTCATGGGCACCGCCGAATGGATGGCCCCAGAGGTGGCGCTCAATCACTCGCCTCCTGACCAGCAAAGCGACCTCTATTCGCTAGCACTGCTGCTGTTTTATCTCTGGACCTGGGGTCACCCGATGGAAGGGCGCGCGACCTTGCAGGTGCGCTGCTGGGATCTGCGCGCCAAACGCCGCTTTTATGCCGAGGCGCCGGTTTTTTGTTTCGACCCGAATGATCGCAGCAATACGGCTGAAGGCGAGGAGGCGTTGCAGCTGGTGGTCAAACGTTGGCAGCTCTTGTGTCCAAGCCGCCTACAAAATGCCTTTCGCCATGCCTTCAGCGCAGGGATCAGGAACCGAGGCAAACGGGTGCGCCTAAGCCAATGGCGCACCCTCCTGACCGAGATGCGCCATAACCTGATGCCCTGCCCGAACTGCGGATTGATCAATCTGATCGATCCGGCTCAGCCGCCGCGCCCTTGTCTGAAATGTGCCAAACCCCTGGGTGTCCAGCTGGCCATCCGCGGTCATGGGACCCTGGCGGTGCGCCCAGGCGTCTCATTGTTGATCTATCACCTCCAAGGGCTGGGGCGAAGCGGCGATACCGAGCAGGCATTGGGACAGCTGGAGGCGCATCCCCATGCTCCCGGCGCCTGTATCCTGCGCAACATCACCCAGGCGACCTGGCGCTATCGGGTGGATGGCAGGGACTATCCCATCGAACCTGGCCAGGCGCGGGCGTTGCTTACCGGCGCCGAACTGGAGATCCAGGACAGAAGGTTGCGTGTGACTGAGTTGGGATCCCTGGGCTGAATCCACCGAGCAGGGAGATACAAGGAGGGTGAAGGGCGAGCCTTGTCGCTATTCCTTAAGACCCAGCTCAATCTGTCATGAAAGGCGTGCATCATAGATAGATGCGGTAGGCTGGATACTGCCCCTCCCTCTTTGATTGACTCCATAAGATCTGAGCCCATGTCCCTCTCAAATGCCAATGGCCCCTATGCCCTCAACGCCCGATCGAGGCTTCTCGGCCGACATCTCGACATCAAACGTCTTGGCCACCTGGATTCCCTTGCCCTCAACCCCCTGATCGTTCCGATCGGGGAACAAGGACGCGCCGTGCTGTTTCGCTCGGGCGCAGTGGTTCTGTTTGGGGTCGATGACGAGCAGGCAGCGGCCTTCATCGAGGAGATCGCCCCTTTCGTTAAGGATCCGCTCGCCCAACCCGAAAGCGAGGATCTCCCGATCCTGATTGATCCCGGCCGGCCTGAGGGTCTAGAGCGCGAGCGTTTGGTCTTGGCCGATGCGGATCCGGCGCGCCTTCAGATCGTCGCCGACATCCTCGGAAAAAGCGTGCTTCTGGCCGACCAAGAGGCGCGGGTAGCTCAGGCGTTCGATCGGATCGAACCCCTGGCTGAACAGATGCGCCATTATGGGCAGGGGGTGGACAATGCCGATACCCTGATTCGCCATATCGGCGAGGCATTGGCCATTCAGCAGGCCATGGTCGGGCGCGGCGAGATCGGCGACAAACCCGAGGTCATCTGGGAGCGCCCCGATCTCGAGCGGCTGTTTTTGAGCCTTGAGGCCGAATATGAAATCCGCGAGCGCCAACTGGCCCTGGAGCGCAAGCTGGCCTTAATCAACGAGACCGCTGCCACCCTCCTCGACCTGTTGCAAAGCAAACGCAGCCTGCGGGTCGAGTGGTATATTGTGATCCTGATCGTGATTGAGATCGTGCTGTCGCTCTATGAACTCTTTGGACGTGGGTCGGGGCATTGAGGATGGCGGAGAGGGAGGGATTCGAACCCTCGATAGGGTGTTAGCCTATACACACTTTCCAGGCGTGCTCCTTCAACCACTCGGACACCTCTCCGGAACCGATCAGGCCCTTGGGTGACGTTCGGCCTAGGCTACGGATTATAATCAAATCCATGGGCTTTACAAATAGACCGGCGCTGGCGCAACCCCTGATCCAGGTCAATGCGGCTGAGCTGCTGGGTCAAGAATACTGTACTATAGGTCCCATTCCCCAGGCTGGTAGAGTACCCCTATGATCAAGATCGATAGCGATCAGGAGTTGCGCGCTGCGCTCAATCGTCTCAGTCCAGATCAACAGCGGCGTCTCGGTTGCCATTTTGCCGAGCAGGTGATGCATTGGTGTCGCAATGAGCGGGTCAAGCGGGCCATCATGATCGGTCTCTCCGAGACAGCGACCCCCAGCGAGCTCGAGGATGCCTTTAAGGCAGCGCGCGCCCATGCGGTCAACACCTATACCGACTGCGGCAAGGATACCGATTGGTTGGGACAGGCCGATCATTTCGTGGCCGCTGCTGCTGCAGCGGCCCTGATGCCTGATGCCTTGGTCAATGAAAAACAGAATCGCGCCTGGAAGGCGGCCATCCAGGCACGCATGGCCGCAAATTGCGCCATGATGGAGGATGCCTCGGCCGATGAGGGTCAGATTGCACGGAGCCAATATACACTTACCGCCGAGTTCCTCGGCTAACCTACACTGGGATTTTTGGATTGGGCCTCAAGACTGGACCTAGATCCCATCGGAGATCCATGATGCACAAAAACGCTTTGTCTGTATCCGCTGCTGCCCTGGTCCTAGGTCTGGGACTTGCGGGCATGAGTCAGGCGCAACCCGGCGGCTATGGTAACTACGGGAATTACGGCAACTACAACCAAGGGTCAGGGCAAGGCATGAGCCAAGGTTCAGGCAATCCAGGCCCAGGCCAGGGCTCAGCCCCCCCCTCTCAGGGACAGCAGCCAGGCAATCAGGGCTGGAACCAAGGCGGACAAGGGCCCACTCCAGGTGGGGGCCCGGCTGGCAGTATGGGGCCCAGGGGTCCGCGACCTAGTATGGGGCCCAGGGGTCCGCGACCTGATTATTATGGTCCTGGTCCAGGACCTGGTGGCTATGGCCCGCCCCCTTACCCAGGCTATGGTCCGGGCAGGCCGCCCTATCCACCGCCTGGTTACTAAGGCCGCGCGCCTGCCTGAAGGCAGGCATTTAGAGGCCTGATCCTCGGGCTTGGCTCCAAAAAACCAGGCAGCGGAGGCGGGGCGCGGGTGTTTATGGCGTACACCCAGGCCCTAGCCCCGCTCAAATAGGGCAATCGATTCAACATGGCTGGTATGGGGAAACATGTCTAGTACCCCAGCGGCACGTAATCGATAGCCGAGGATATGGACCAGATGGCCGGCGTCACGCGCCAGGGTCGCCGGATAACAGGAGACATATAACAGCCGCTCTACCCCGAGTCGCGGCAGCCAATCCAATATCGCCCAGGCCCCGCTGCGCGGCGGATCGAGCAGTGCCTTATCAAACCGCCCCTCCCCCCACGAAGGGATGGCCGTTTCGGATTGGAGATCTGCGACATAAAAACGCACATTGTCGAGTCCATTGCGCTCGGCATTGAGTGTCGCCCGCTCAACCAGCCCGGGTTCGCCCTCGACACCCACCACCGCGCGCGCATGGCACGCCAGGGGCAGGGTGAAATTGCCCAGTCCGCAGAATAGATCAAGCACTCTATCGGTCGGTTCAGGGGCGAGCAGGGCGAGCGCCTGGTCAACCATCTGCCGATTGAGTTCTAGATTGACCTGGGTGAAGTCGCCAGGCCGAAAATCGATCCTGATCCCCGGATTGGGAAGGCTGTAATAGAGATCCACCGCCTGCTCGTCCAAGGGGCGGATGCTCTTAATCCCGCCCTCCTGAAGATAGATCTGCAGACCCGTCTCCTCTGCAAATCTCAAGAGACGCGCTCTATCAGCGGTGGTTGGCGATTGCATGGTGCGGACCACGAGCGCACAGGGCCCATCGCCCATAGCCATCTCGATCTGGGGCACTTGGCTGCGGATGGTGAGATCCGCGATGGCCTCTGCCAATACCTCCAGGCGTTCGCCGACCACCGGGTGAAGGATCTCGCAGCGTTTGAGATCCGCGACTAAGGACCGCTGCCGTTCGCGGAATCCGATCAGCAGCCGTCCCTTTTTGATCACATCGCGCACCCCGAGCCTGGCCTTGCGCCGATAGCCCCAGCAGTGCGCAGTCAGCGGTTCAAGCCAATGCTCAGGGCTGACCTTGCCGATGCGCTCTAAGGTCTCGGCAAGACTAGCCTGCTTTAAACGGATCTGGGCCAGGGGAGCGAGATGCTGGAGGGCACAGCCACCGCAAACCCCAAAATGCGGACAGCGCGGTTCAACCCGTTCAGGCGATGGATCGAGCACCGCCTCGACCACAGCCTCATCAAAGCGGCGGTGGATCCGGGTATGGCGCAACCGCACCCGCTCGCCCGGCAGGGCGCCATCGACAAAGACCGTTTTGCCATTGATGCGGGCGAGCCCCCGACCTTCAGGGGTCAGGGTCTGGATCTCGGTTTCGATGGGTTCAGGGAGTGAGTGAGGACGACGAGCTGACACAATGGCTGGAATGGCGATCACAACGGATACAGCATCAATGATCTTAATCTCTCACCTCGACTCGATCGAGTCGCCTGTGCCATCCTCATAGATCTCAGGTCGAAACCTTGGGGTACAGAGGGCGAGAAAGACTAGATCGCCCCCGCCATCGTTATGGATACGCTGGGCGGCGCCTGCTGGGATATAGACCAGATCGCCGGATTTGACCCGCCGCGCGCCGAGCCCCTCGACCTCCACAATCCCAGTGCCCTCCAGGATCAGATAGCGCTCGACCGTATCGCGCAGCCGATGCCAGCGGGTGGTTAGACCCCCCTCGACCCGCGCCCGGGCAACCGAGAGGGCCGGATCCTGCGGGCGATTCCAGACCTCCAGGATTAAACAGCCCTCTGGGATCCGCTGTTCATCGGTTGCGCATGGCGAATGAACCAACGGTCGACGCAGAATCATGCTGACCACCCCCCACCCGACCCTGGGAAACCCCGCTCTTGCCTGAATCTGGCCGGTCGGATCTCTGGATCAGACCCTGTCGATAGACCGCTGAGCGTCGATCGCCGCCGCGGGGTCTAGGCAGGGCGCGGCGATTGAGTAGCCCTTCGATCTGCTGGCAGAAGCTTGGGCTACCCAGGACCCAGGATTTATGGGTGCGCTCGCGGATTGCCTGGATCACCTCATCCTCCAACGGCTGCTCTGCCTGCTCGGCATACAGGGCCAGCCGCGCCTTGAGGCTTCGCCCCAAACGCTCGTATTCGCGATGCGGGCTCACCAGTGGATCATCCGCGCCCTTGGCATTGTGACCATAGCTCGACCAATCGTACTCTGCCGGGTGACTGACCAGGCCGGCGCGCACTGGGTTTGCTTCGATATAGTGTGCGACTGCCAGCAGATAGGCTTGCGGATCGACGAGGGTCGCCCGATAACGCCCCTCCCACAGGGTGCCGCTATGCCGATATTTGGTGTTGAAATAATGGACATAATAGCGCCCCACATATTGCATCAGCTTGCCCACCCCGTTTTCGCGCTGCGGCGTTAGCAAGAGATGAAAATGGTTAGGCATCAATACATAGGCATGGATTGCGCACTGGAAGCGCTTAGCCCCCGCCGCAAGCCTCTCCCAGATAAACCAATAGTCATCCTCATCGAACAGGATCTGCTGACGATTGTTACCGCGCTGGATGACGTGTTGCGGGTAATCGGGTAGGATGAAACGCGGAAGACGTGCCATCGGGTCAGATCCACTAAATAAACCTACTATTGAGTATAGCCAGGCCCCGTTGTTTCGTTGGGTCTCCCCTCACCCATGCGCCAGGGCCATCCATCGACCCCGATCATCGAGATCCTCGAGGACCTGCGTGCAGCCTTGCGGCAGGGCCATGCTGTACTTCAGGCACCCCCAGGTACAGGTAAATCCACCCTTGTCCCTCTGGCACTGCTCGATGAACCCTGGCTCGAGGGCCAGCGGATCCTCATACTCCAACCGCGCCGTCCAGCTGCCCGCCTGATTGCAACCCGTCTTGCTGATCAACTGGGTGAGCCGCTGGGCCAGCGGGTCGGCTATCAGATCCGGTTTGAACGCTGCATCGGGCCTAGAACGCGTCTCGAGGTGGTCACCGAGGGCATCCTCAACCGCCGCATCCAGACCGACCCCTGGCTTGCGGGGGTAGGACTGGTGATCTTCGATGAATTCCACGAACGTCACCTGGTTTCGGATCTGGGCTTAGCCCTGACGCTCGACAGCGCCCGCCAGCTTCGCCCAGATCTGCGCATCCTGGTCATGTCGGCGACCCTGGAGCCCCAACCTGTGATCAGGCTGCTTGGCCAGGCGACCCTGGTGCGCGCCGAGGGGCGGTGCTTTCCGATTGAGATCCGCTATCCCGAGCATCCGCTGGACCCAGATCCAGTACGAGCGCTGGTCAAGGGGGTCCAGCGGGCATGGGCGGATGAGTCAGGCGATATCCTGGCCTTCCTGCCTGGAAGGCGCGAGATCGAGCAGGCCCAGACAGCGCTCATGCGCTCCCTGGGTCCCCAGGCCGCAGTTCTGCCCCTGCAGGGTGCCCTATCCACTGCCGAGCAAGACCGGGCGCTGCGCCCTAATCCCGCCTGCCGGCGGGTGATCCTGGCGACTGACCTGGCCGAGACCAGCCTGACCATTGAGGGGATCCGGGTGGTCGTGGATTCAGGACTCGCCCGCAAACCGCGTTTCGATCCGGCAACAGGTCTGACCCGCCTGGTCACCGAACCCATCCCGCGCGCGAGTGCCGATCAGCGCGCTGGCCGGGCTGGCCGCCTGGGACCAGGGGTCTGCTATCGGCTGTGGACCCGCGCCCAAGAGATCGGGCGCCCCGAGCAGCGTATCCCAGAGATCCTGATCAGCGATCTGGCCTCATTGGCCCTGGAGCTGGCGCTCTGGGGGGTTAGGGATCCCGAGACGCTTCCCTGGCTCGATGTCCCGCCAGCGCCGGCCTGGGCACAGGCGATCGCGGTGTTACAGGCGCTTGAGGCAATCGATGCGCGCGGTGCCATCACCCCCTTGGGACGGGCGCTTGCAGAACTGCCGGTCCATCCCCGGCTAGGGGCAATGCTCTTGCACGCCACCCCTGCCGAACGCCGGCTTGCCGCCGAGCTCTGCGCCCTGATCTCGGAACCCGATCCTTGGCAAGCAGCGCCCGGATCTGCGCGTCCGGTCGATCTCGGTCTGCGGCTGATAGCCCTTCAGGATCTGCGCGCCGGTTCCGCCCTGCCGCCTGGTATCGATCGCCAGCGGCTCTTGGCGATCGATCGGGTCGCACGGCAACTCGAACGGTTTGCGCAGCGCCAGACCCAGTCGTTGACCCCAGCGGATCAATCGCTGCGCTCACCAGGGGCCTTGCTGGCGCTTGCCTATCCAGACCGTATCGCCCAGAGGCGCGCCGGTGCGGATGGACGTTATCTCTTGGCCTCAGGGCGGGGGGTGGTGCTTCCGCCCGATGATCCACTGGCTGCCCATCCCTATCTGGTGATCCCGGCCTTGGATGATCAAGGGCGCGACGGACGTATCCAGCTGGCCTTGCCGCTCACCGAGGGCGAGCTGCGCCTCCAGTGTGCCGACCATATCCGCGAGCAGCGCGAGCTTTATTGGGATGAGACACGCGCGGCAGTGGGTGCGAGGGTTCTGAGACGTTTGGGTGCACTCGTCCTGGAGGCGCGTCCGGTCGCCCTGGCGGCGACAGATGACGCGACCGGCCAACTCATCGCTCAGATCCGCGCCCGTTTCGCCGAGACGCTCCCCTGGTCCGCTCAGTCCCGCCAGTTGCAGGCGCGGGTGTTGCTTGCCCGGCGTTATGATCCTCAAGACAACTGGCCAGACCTTTCCGACACCGCCTTGCGAGATGGACTCGAGCTGTGGCTGGGTCCTTGGCTGACTGGCAAGACGCGGCTTGCCGACCTGCGCGCCCTCGATCTGACTGAGTGCCTGCTCGGACGTCTGACCTGGACCCAGCGTCAGCGGCTCGATCGACTCTGTCCTGCCCGCTGGCACACACCTGCAGGTACCAGCCGTCCGATCGACTATACCCGGGGTGAACCGCCGATCCTGGCCATACCGCTCCAGGAGCTTTTCGGGGTCACTGACCCACCGAGTATCTGCGAGGGTCGCCTACCGCTATTGTTACACCTGCTCTCGCCGGCCCAGCGCCCCATCCAGGTGACCCAAGACCTTGCTGGCTTTTGGGCGCGCGGCTATGCCGAGGTACGCAAGGAACTGCGCGGGCGCTATCCCAAGCACCATTGGCCAGAAGACCCGACCCAGGCATCTGCCCTGGCAAACGGACGCAAGCAACGGAGCCGTTAATCGGGCTTGAAGGTATCCCCGAGAAAGATCCCCTCACCCTGCGTCGGCATCCTCACTGGCCGCTCTTGGCCGACTGTATTTGCCAGGGACAGACAATCGAGCTCTGGTAAGGCAGCGAAGGCCTCCTGAATACGCTCGCCCCAGGCGGCACGTAAACGGGCGAAATAGGGGCCATCGAGATCGATCCGGACAACATGCTCCAAACACAGACTATCCCTCGGATAGCAGGCTAGATCCAAAGGCATCCCCACGGAGAGGTTGGATTTGAGGGTTGAGTCCATCGAGATGAGGGCACATTTGGCCGCGTCGTCTAGGCTGGAATAAAAGCGAAAGATCCGGTCGATGATCGGCTTGCCGTATTTCGATTCCCCGATCTGGAAATAGGGTGTATCTGGGGTGGCCTCTACGAAATTGCCGGCGGCATAGATATTGAAGAGCCATTGAAGAGCCGCGGTGGCTCGCCGGCGATCTGACCACCGAAGATCAGGCTGATGTTGAAATCGATCCCAAAGGCACGCAGAGAATCGGCGTCGCGCCGATAAACCTCGCGCACACAATGACCGACATGGCAGGCGGCATCGAACAGGTTAGAGACGCTCATCAGGCTATCTCCTGGCTCACCGATGCGCTCCTCCAGCAGGTTGACCACGGATTGGGTCACCGCTAGGTTGCCAGCCGACAGCAACACCATGACCCGATCCCCTCGGCGCTCGAAGACATTCATTTTGCGGAAGGTATTGATCTGATCGACCCCGGCATTGGTGCGTGTGTCCGACAGAAACACCAAGCCCGCATCCATTAACATGCCGATGCAGTAGGTCACATCGATCTACCTCGTTCAATGCATTTTCCGACCGATAGATAGGCACATTCCTTGCTTCTTGGCTATACGCCTAAGGACTAGGAGAGTGACCATGAACCCTTTATGCGGGATTATCCGGCCCAGGCATTCTATGACGAACTCATCAGTCCCCAGGGCAGGCCCCGCCCAGCCGCCCGACATCTCCTGGGCTATTTGGCCAGCTTGGCCCCCGAAGAGATTGCAGCACGCCGCCAAGCCGTTGATGCCGCAATCATGGCCACCGGTATCACCTTTTACGGTTTATAGCGACGCAGGCAACATCGATCGCGCTTGGCCTTTTGACATCATACCGCGCATCTTTCCCAAGGGTGAATGGGTGCGCATCGAAACAGGATTGAAGCAGCGTCTGATGGCGCTCAATCTGTTTATCGATGACCTTTATAATGCCCAGCGCATCGTTCGGGATGGGTATTCCCGCTCGAGGTCCTCCAGGGCTCCCACAACTTCCGCCCTGCCTGCCAGGGTCTATCGCCCCCTTTTGGTGTCTGGGCACATATCTGTGGCACCGATCTGGTGCGTGACCAGACCGGAACGGTCTATGTGCTCGAGGATAATCTCCGCGTACCATCGGGCGTGTCTTACATGCTGCAAAACCGGCAGCTGATGAAACGCCTGCTCCCTGAGCTTTTTCAGGCCTCAGATATCCTGCCAGTGGATGACCCAGGGTGCGCCATGCCCCCTGTTCAGAGGAGGGCATAAACGGTTTATGCACGCCTAACCTCAGGGCGCTGGTTGCCAACCTCGGGCAGCACCCACCGTAAGTCACGCCTGGGGAGAGGGCGGCTGCGCAATCGATCCTGGAACCCAGCGAGGCGACTCAGGGGTGTCTTTGATGCCGATCTAGGCGCCGGGGTCATCCCTAGCCTTTAGGTTGGTGGAGAGACCACTCAGGCTGAAGGTCGCGTCGTCGCCTGGTGATCAGGCGCATGAGTTGATGGCGGATAAGGGCGGCAGTTCATCGAGGGTACGCAGACCGAAATCATCCAGAAACTGGCGGGTGGTGCCATAGAGGGCTGGGCGGCCTGGCACATCGCGATGGCCGACCACCCGAATCCAGCCGCGCTCATCGAGGGTCTTAAGGATCGCCGTATTCAGGCTCACGCCGCGGATAGACTCGATCTCGCGGCGGGTAACAGGCTGGCGATAGGCAATGATCGCCAAGGTCTCCAGCAGTGCCCTGGAATAGCGCGGCAGGGGTTCTTCCCAGAGACGCGCGACCCAGCGGGCGACCGAGGCACATACCTGGACCCGATAGCCGCCGGCGACCTCGACAAGCTCGATCCCCCGTCCCCGATATTCAGCGCTGAGCGCTTGAATCACCTGTAAGACCTCAGCCCGATCGGGTCGTTCGTGGTCATCAAACAGCGCCAGAATACGCTCGATGCTCAAGGGTGTGCCTGCCGCGATCAAGGCGCCTTCGATGATCGATTTAAGCGAGGGCTCAGTCATAGAGTGAATCAGGGGATGCCCTGGATCTGGGCGCACCCAGGCCTTAGGGTGTATCGATGCGCAATTGCAACTGGATGGGGGCAAAAGGGGCGGACTGGATGGGTTCGAGGACCTGCTCCTTGATCAGCTCCAAGAGCGCCAACAGGGTCACCACGATCCCGGCGCGTCCCTCTTGGGGGTCAATGAGTTCAGATAAGGCGGCAAGACCGCGGTGTCTGAGATGATCCAGGACCCGGGTCATCCGCTCGTGCACCGACAAGGACTCGCGTTCGATCCGATGATGGACAGAGAGCTCGGCGCGGCGTACGACCTCGCCCAGGGCAAGCAAGAGATCGCGCATCTCAACCCTGGGCAGGGGGCGACGGATAAAACCTGGCGGCATGGCGGCCTGGGCTGCAAAGATGTCGCGATCCATCCGCGGCAATGTATCGAGACTGGCTGCTGCCTGTTTGAAACGCTCGTATTCCTGAAGCTGGCGCACCAGATCGGCGCGTGGGTCATCCTCCTCATTGCGGCTCTCAGCAGGGCGCGGTAGGAGCATCCGCGATTTGATCTCAGCCAGGAGCGCGGCCATCACCAGATATTCCGCGGCCAGATCCAGGCGCAGCTCGCGCATGAGCTCGATATAGGCCATATACTGCTCAGTGACTGTAGCAATCGGGATATCGAGGATATCCAGGTTTTGGCGCCGGATGAGATACAGCAACAAATCCAATGGCCCCTCAAAGGTCTCGAGAAAGACCTGCAGGGCCTCGGGCGGGATATAGAGATTTTGCGGGATCTGGTGAAGGGGGATACCGCGGATGATGGCGACGGGCGGCACGGCCTGAGTGACAGGATGTTGGGGCAGGCCGTCTGCCTCTGCCCGATCAGGCCCTCCCGCGTCAAAGCCTGGCATTCCCTCCATGATCGGCCTAGTGTAGTGTTGCGTTCTGTTTGGAACTTAAGCGCGCATTGGCCCGAATGACCTTTTGCAGGATGTCGCGCGCGCTCTTGGTCCAGATGAACGGTTTGGGGTTTATGTTGTGATGGGCCACGTAATCGTTGATCGCG
>CALGZC010000069.1 GCA_937934745.1 uncultured Blastocatellia bacterium | reverse complement strand
GAAGCTGTCCGACCGGCTCTTTTTCTTGAAACGCGGGAAGTCAGGGCGCTTGGCGAAGCAGTTGGTGGTCGCCCCGCGCCGGGTCTGTGCGCGCCTGTTGCAGCGGATGCACGGACGCCTCCGCCGGTCAGGCTTGTCTCGTGACGCCACTCGGTGCGTCGCTTGCACAGCCCGGCGTAACCCGGCTGCTTCGCGCCTTGCGCGTGGCGCGCGCCGGCGACAAGCGGCGCATCCGGCGCTGCCGTTCGTCGGTCGGCATCCGTTCCCCCTTGTCGGCTTGCAGTCGTTGCGCGGCGCAATCACACGCTTGACCTATGAGGGATAACAACGCAGTGCCATACAGGTCGCCCAAGAATCTGTCGCGCGAATCCCCAAGCTAAGATCGGCCCATGTCTACTTCGGGAGATGAGTGCTACACTGCAACCCGACTGGTTGCAGAGCGTGGACAGCGCCGATCATCACCGCTTCTGGATTCAAAAACCCCTGCGAGATTCCGGCTGACCGGCGCAAGGGTGGCCTGTGAAAAATTTTTGTGAAAAATTTTCAAGCCAGTGAGTACAGGCTAGAGCACGTCGGACGACCCTGACAGAAGTTGCCCGACGCGGGCATCCACGCCCTGGAAGCCCATGAAGCAGCGCTGAGAGAAAAAGAAGAAGCGCGCCGGAGGCTCTACGCTTATGCACCAGCGCATCTGCTGCTCCGCAAGGAGTTCGATGAACTGTTCGACACCACGCCTGACCTGACGGGCGTGGACCTGGACAGCAGCCGGTTCATCCGCTCCGGCGAGGAACGCGACCTGCACGTGTTTTGACTCGAAATCGGGCCGGAGCAGCCGCTACCACAAAACTATAAGCCCCACCGGCGCGAACTGTGCGCCGTGCCCTTCCTCAAGGCTCGCGACCGGCTCTGCGACCCTGGCTTCTCGACGTTGAAACCGTCCAAACGGGCTTGGGTCTGGGACTGGCTTGACGGCGAGTGGAAGTCCGCGACGCACGAGGCGCTGCTGCTCGGCCGGATCGTTTGCGTTGCAGCCGATTCCGGCGGTTATCGGTCAGATCGCGGTTTCGATGCCGGATCGAGCGCGCCGGTATTGCCCGTCGCCAGGCCGGCCGTGAACCCGGCCACCCACGCCCTCGAAGAAGCTGACGACCAACAACCCGGCCTTGGCTCAGGAGGGCAACGCATGACCATGCAGGTGCACATTCTGAGGTGATCCGCTCCGGCACCACCGGCTAACTACCTGAAAGCACCGGGCATCTTGCGGCTGGTCGGTGAACGGTCCGACACTCAAGCCCGCGCTCGGTGGGACGGCGAACACTTCTGCCTGCTCACCAAGCTGTCGAAAGAAGCACTCGAAACGTTCTTCCTGGAGCAGGACGAGCCGACGCCTCTGCTCTCGCCGTAGAACAAAGGCTCAGAACTCTGCAAAGCCAATGATCCGGGGTTGTGTCCGCTAGAAAGTTCAACCGCACCACAATTCCGGCGATTCCAGGATGGTGAGCGCCCCTTAGACCTGCTGGGTCAGCGTGACCCGGCGGACTGCTCGGAGTGGATGCCGACTAAACCGACAACACAGGTGTCTGCGCCGTGAGCGTGAACCGTTACAACTCGCACCGGCGCGTTGAGCTGCGGGCGGGTGAGGATGGTGCCGACGGCGATTGGACTGCTATCTCGCATCGCGTTGCCACCCTCGCAGCATGGCTGTCGGCAGGAAGGGGAACAGCAGGCTACACCACCGATGGCCGAGAAGGTGTCAATTGCGCGCTTGGCGTACTGTGCCGTTGTCAGGCAAAAAAGAGGGTCCGTCCCTGTCTTCGCGTGCGGAGGCGCAGCGTTGACACCGATGTCCGCGCCGCCGAAAAAGCAGCGGCCGGCGGCTGAAGTCCGGCAGGTTGCTCAGCACATACGCTTGTTCTCTCGCCACCCGATAACAACAATCAGCTGGCGAGCCCACATTGCTTGTCAGGGGCGCACCTGTCCGTTGTGGATGCGTCTTGCGTTTCCGTACATCTTGAGCGCTCGCGCACTGTTCAGGGCAGTTCCCCGACGGGAGGATGGAGTGGTGGTGTGAACTACATTGGCAGTAAGTCTTCGCTGCTGACATTTCTCGAACGGCATATTGTGGAGCTGGCCAACCCCCAGCCTGGGTGGACGTTGTTTGATGTCTTTGCCGGCACCGGCGCGGTGGGTCGCCACTTCAAGCAACGTGGGTTGCGGGTGGTGGCTAACGATATTCAGTACTACAGCTATTGTCTCAATCGCGCCCTGGTCGGCATCAACGAACCGCCGACCTTTGCCGGCATTGTCCCGGAACTGCCCGCACCGGCCGAGCGCCTGTGGTCGGACCCGATTGAGACAGTCCTCACCTATTTGAACCAGCTTCCGGGCACGGAAGGGTTTATCTACGAGCAGTATTGTTTGGGCGGCACACGCGGTACCCCATTTCCACGCCAGTATTTCACCGACGAGAACGGAAAACGCTGCGACGCCATTCGGCAGCAGATCGAGCTCTGGTATCAGGCCGGACGCATTGCCGAGGACGAGTATTTCTACTTGCTCGCCAGTCTCCTGGAAGCCATCGATCAGGTGGCCAACACGGCGTCGGTCTATGGCGCCTTCCTCAAGCGGTTCAAGCCAAGCGCACGCAAGCCACTTCGCCTGGAGCGACTCGGTATTGTGCCGAGCCGCGAACGGCATCTAGTTTGTAACTGCGAAGGCGTTGCGCTCGTCGCGCAGGTCCCGTGCGATATTCTCTACGTCGATCCGCCCTACAACCAACGGCAGTACTGCACGAACTACCACGTCCTGGAGACCATTGCCCGTTACGACCGGCCGCAACTTTCCGGCGTGACCGGTCTCCGGGCATACGAACATCAGAAATCCGGGTTCTGCTCCCGGATGCACGCCCGGCAAGCCTTGGAGCAGCTTCTCCGGCGCACGACGGCGCGGTATGTGTTCGTCAGCTACAACAGCGAAGGACTCCTGACGGCCTCTGAGATCGTAGCCCTGATGGAAGGATACGGCCGCGTCGTGGTGCGGGAAGAAGCCTACCGTCGTTTTCGGGCGGACGTGGACCGCGTGAATCGCCGTTACAAGGCCGATACCGTTACCGAGTACCTGTTCTGTTTGTGGAAGCAGGCGTAGTCGCCCATTCGCGCGTGGGTTACCCCCGTAAGCAACAGCCGTGGCTTATGGCTTGTTTTCCTAAGCACCCCCGGCGGGCGCAATGGCGCAACCTGCAGGTGGGCCTGACCGCACGGCTTACCGGTTTTGTGCCTGCGGTCGGCATGCCGCCTCAAGGTGACAAACCCAGGCTACCGGACGCATGCCGGTCCTGCCGAATGGGGCCGCAGTCTGAGTGAGACTGTCCCCTAGACGCAGCCAGCTGGGTTAGGGCGCGTCCAGGCACTGGCCGTGTGGTTCGGCTTCAGTTTTCGCTGACCGTTCTGACCGAAGCCGACGAAGCGTGCATAGGCAAGGCAATCGCACGGCCTTCGGGGGATTCCGGCTCAACCGATGCCGTCGGCCCTTCCGACCCCGCATTAAGCACCAAGGCCCCGTGATGCTCTTTCGAGAAGCGGAGCTTTTTCTCCTCTGGGTCGTAGTCCACGAGCAGCAAATCACCGGTGCACACCTGTTTGGTGGCGACCAGGCTGGCAATCGGGTTGACCAAAAAGCGCTCGATGGCGCGCTTGAGGTGTCGTGCACCGTATTTGAGGTCGATCCCTTCGTCCAGGAGAAATCGTTTGGCTTCCGGTGAGCAGCGGATGACGAACTTTTCAGCCGCCGTCCGGGTAATCCGTTCCTGAACGGCGTTGAGCTCCAGTTCCAAAATGCGTTCCAGGTGATGATCCTTGAGGCTACGGAAGACAACCACTTTGTCAATCCGGTTCATGAACTCCGGCGAGAACTTGCGCCGGGCAGCTTCGGTCGCCGTCCGGTAGATTTTCTGATCCAGATCGTCACGTTGCGTCTCAGGACGCACCGGCGCGAAGCCAATACTGCCGTTGATCAGCTCCGACATCTCCTTCGCGCCCAGATTGCTGGTCATGATGATCATGCACTTTGAGAAATCCACACGCCGGTTGTCGCCCAGGGTCAGGGTTGCTTTATCGAGAATACCCAGCAGGAGCTGCCAGAGGGCGTCCGAAGCTTTCTCAATTTCATCAAACAACACAAATGTGAGCTTATCCTGTTCAGTGTGGTACTTGTCGAGGTTTTCCTGGGTCAGGAGCGGCGGGGTTTCACGGTGGCCCAGGTAGCCAGGTGGGGAGCCGATCAGCTTGGCAACTTCATGGCTGTGCTGAAACTCGGCGCAGTCTATTTTGACAACGGCGTAGGGATCGCCAAACAAGGCTTCCGCCGCTGCTTCAACGACGCGCGTTTTGCCCGATCCGGTTGGGCCGAGGAAGAGCATCGTCCCGAGCGGCCGTCCCGGATGTGCCAACCCGGCAAGGTAGATCTGGTACAGGTTCGCCAGGCGCCGTACGGCGCGTTCCTGTCCCACAACACGCGCCATGAGCTTTTCTTCAAATTCACGTGCGCGGGGACTCTTGATGTCAGGGTTGAGTAGAATCCGCTGGGGAGCGGTTTCACTAGGCGCGGCAGCAGTGGTCATCGGGTGACTGTCTCTCCTTGTGTTGCAAAAGACCGTCGTATCTGTAATCCGTTGCAGTGCTTGAGATACTACGTGAACGCGCATGTTGTTGGCAATTGGCGTACCTCTTAGGCACTGCTCCTGCGCGTCACAAATGAGCACAGCGGTTGCTTCCGTTACCTGCCCCTGGAGGAGGAAGCCCCGACCTCCTCTGCGGTGTTCAACAAAGGGTGCGTGGCAGCAGGCGGCATCGCATGCAGCGTTGCCGGACAGGTAACTTTGTTCACGGTACAATAGCAAACTTGATGCAGTCGCCGCGTTGTAACTGATCGAGTGCTTCCCCAAGGCGGTCAAGGGGGTAGTCGGCCGTAATCAGGTGTCCCCAATCAACGCGCCGTTCTAGCAGCATCTGACGCGCCTGCCGAACGGCGCGCGGCGTCATGTGGAACGGGCTGCGGATTGTGATTTCGTCATAGTGAATCCGCTCGGTGTCGAATGTGACCGTCGTTCCGCGCTGACAGCCGCCGAAGAGCACAACCGTGCCGCCACGGCGCGCTAACTGCACCGAAAGCTCCCAGATGTGGGGCTGCCCGGTGCATTCGACCACCAAATCGGCCCCTCGCCCATCCGTCAGATCGCGAATGTGCGCCGGTAACGACTCAGCCTCAAACTCCAGCGTATGGCTTGCACCCACGGCCTGGGCAATCTTCTGGCGGTAGGCTCGGCGCCCGACGACGATGATCGTGGCGACGCCACGTGTCTTCAGCGCTGCAACATGCAGCAGGGCAATTGCGCCGTTGCCCAAGATAACCACAGTGTCATCTTCGCGGACGGAGACGTGCTCAAGTCCGTGAACAACACAGGCGAGCGGCTCCATCAATGCTGCCTCGCGGTAGGGAACATGCTCCGGTTTGGGGTACATGTTCTGACGCACGATGCGGGCCGGGATGCGAATGTATTCGGCATACGCCCCCAAAACCATGGTGGACATAATCGTGTCGCACAGGTTTTCCTGTCCGCGCCGGCAGTAGTAACAAGTTCCGCAGGGGGCGGAATGCGTAGACATCACCCGATCGCCTTCCTTGAAGCGCGTGACATCGCGTCCGACCTTGGCAATGACGCCGGCAAACTCATGGCCGAAGAGCGTCGGCATCGGAAACTTCGGATGCCCGCGGAGAAACGCTTTCAGATCGGTGCCACACGTCAGCGCTGTGGCAACTTTGACCACCACGCCGCCCGGCTCCGGGTCGGGGATCGGCATTGTGCGCATTTCAATCACGCCGGGTTCCACAAGGACATTGGCGCGCATCAGCGAGGGGTGAGTTGGCATAGGTCAACGGCAATCGGAGGTCAAGGTTAGGATAGTTGGGGGAAAGTTGACGGCTGCCCGGGTCGGCCGCGCGCCATTCTGGACGGCGATCAGCATGAGGAGCAAGTGTTGATACCGCGCCCGTAGCATAAACGGCAGCGACCATGTTAGCGTCTGCTTTGTTCAATGTCTTGTACTTGATTCACTTTGGCGGCCGATTCGGAAGGCTTGTTGAGCGCCGAGGCGTTCTGCCAGAGTGCTTGGAGTTGGCATGTCCACGTTACCGAAACGTCGCCCACGGCGGGCGACCCATCCGACCCCAGAGCCGCTGTATCGGCTGGCAACAGCGTTTTGGAGCAGCGGTGTGCTGTTTGCCGCCCATCGGTTGGCGGTTTTTGAGGTGCTTCATGCGCGTCCGCGCACCGTCGCCGAACTCGCCGGTGTGTGTGGTTTGACCCCTGACGGTGCCGGCAAGCTACTGGCTGCTTGCCAAAGCCTAGGTTTGGTGAGTTGTGATGTGGGTGGTCTGTACCGCAATAGTCCGCCGGCGGATGTCTTTCTCGTCCCCGGTAAGCCTACTTACCAGGGTCATTTGCTGGCGTACTTGGCGGATTTGTGGACGCGCTTTGGGGAACTGGAATACCTGCTCCAGACCGGTGAAATCGGCCCGCGCGAAACGGCGTTCACGCTGGCACGTCCTGATGCAGAACGGCAGACGGCAGAACGGAACTGGGTCCTGGCAATGCATGAAATCGCCCTGGGGGGGCAAGCCGAAGCGCTCTGCCAGGCCGTTGATTTGAGCGGCTACACCCGACTGTTGGATGTCAGTGGTGGGTCGGGGGCATACGCCATCCGTTTTGCCGAACAGTATCCACAACTGACGGCAGAGGTTCTTGACCTACCCGAAGTGGTGGCCATTGCGGACGGCCTCATTCAGCAATCCGGCGTCGGTGATCGGGTGCGTGTGCTGGCGGGTGATTTTGTCAACGCTGACTATGGTGTTGGCTACGACGTGGTGTTGTTGTCCGGCGTGCTCCACGGGCTGGGTGAGCGGTACATTTTGCGCGTCCTCAAAAAGGCCTACGCCGCTCTGAATTCAGGTGGCTGCGTCATCGTCCAGGAAATGACCCCAGATGCCCCATCGCCGGCAGCCGTGCAGTTCGCTGCGCTGTTTAGCCTCAATATGATGTCTGGTGGAACATACTCGGCCGAACAGATTGCGCTGTGGCTGAACCAGTCCGGGTTTTTACGTATCGTCGTCACGCCACTGAAACAAGCCTGGTGGTTTGATCATGTGGTGGTTGGGCGAAAGCCCTGAATTTTTGCCGTCCACCACCTTCAGAGTTACCCCTTCTGGGAGTTTTTATGCCGCCACGTAGAAAAAAGAAACAACTTTTTCTGTACCTAAAGCTGTTTACCCCAATTGTGTTGCTGGTCCTCATTGCCGCCATCAGCTTTACTGTTTACGCTGTCAACACCGTTACGAAACCCAATCGGAGTTTACTGGCAATCAAAAGCTTTCCTAAAAAGCTGCCAGACAGATGGGGTCAGGTGGTGAGTTTTACCTGGACAGAAGTGCAGATTTCAGCTCCCAGCGGCACGCTGACAGGGTGGCTGTTTATTCGCGGTGCCGGGTTACCTGGGATTGTCCTCACACACGGTCTAAACAGCTCGCGCGCGGACCTGATGGACCTGGGCTATCGGCTCTGGGAACGTGGCTACAACGTTTTGGTCTATGACCTCCGCGCCCACGGAGAAAACCTGTCGCTTGTGTCAACCCTCGGTGCGATTGAGAAAAAAGACTTAGCAGCGGCCGTGGAATACTTCAAGAGTTATAAGGTTCCGGTTGCGAATCGCCAGGAACAATTAGTCGATCAGAATAGGATTGGTCTGTATGGTGTGAATATTGGTGCTTATGCTTCTTTGATGGTCGGCGGAGAAGAAGATACTGTCAAAGCTATTTTTGCCGACATGCCGTACGATTCGGTGCGTGAATTTGCCCACCTGCGGTCGCAAGAAATACTTGGTCTTAACAACCCTGTTACCAACACTCTCCTCGATATTGGATTGCAGATTAAAGAGAGTAATATTTACAATACCGGTTCGGTGCGGAGCCAAATCGCCAACTATCAAGGCAAAGGAAAAAGCGTCGCCGTGCTCATTGCCGAGAACCAGTCGCGCGCCGCGCAACAGGCTGCGGCGAACCTAGTTGCCGCGTTTGGCCCGACGGTATGTGAGCGGATCGACATGCCGAAGTCGCGCAACCTACAACTGGCCGGCAAAGATGCCGACCTCTACAACGAGCGTGTCTGCACCTTTTTCGCCCAGCGCGGCTTCCCAGTTCTGCCATCTCTGCCCACCGCTCCGCCGGAAGCCGGCAAGCCGGCGCCGGCAAACGAAACCGACGCGCAGACCAGCAAAGAAGCTAAGCGGTAAAAAAAACAGCAGTAAAACCATCGGTATGCTGGATGTAGGCGTAATCGGCGTCGGCGCGCTGGGGCAGCATCATGCCCGACTGTATGCCACCTTGCCGGACGTTCACCTGGTGGGCGTGTGTGATGTGCGTGCCGATGTCGGGCAAGCGGTGGCCGATCGCTACGGCGTGGAATACTTTGCCGACTGGCATCAGCTTGCAACCCGGGTCTCTGCCGTGAGCCTTGCCGTACCGACACGTGAACACTGTGCGCTCGCCACCGCCCTGCTTTCCCAGGGAAAGCATGTTCTGGTGGAAAAACCCATTGCGGTCACGCTTGAAGAGGCCGACCGCATGATCACTGCGGCCGAGCAGGCGGGTGTTTGGCTTCAGGTCGGGCATCTGGAGCGATTTAACCCAGCCCTCCAGGCGGCGCAGGCGCTGGTGCGGACGCCACGCTTTTTCGAGATTGACCGCCTCAATGTCTTTACGCCCCGCAGTCTAGATATTGACGTGGTAGCGGATGTCATGATCCACGACCTGGACCTGCTGCGGTGGTTTGTCACGGCGCCGGTCGCCACGATTCACGCCGTCGGCGTGCCGGCCCTAACGGATAAGGTGGACATTGCCAGCGCCCGGATTGAATTTGCCGACGGTTGTGTGGCGAATGTGACGGCCAGCCGTGTTTCTCTTGAAAAGGTCCGCAAGCTACGCTGTTTTCATCTGGGCGGCTACATTTCGGTGGACTGTCTAGCACAACAAGTGACGGCGTTGGAGGTCGAGCGCTCTTCAGAACGGCAGCCACAACCGATGATTGCGTCCCGTCCGGTGTCCGTCGTGGCCGTAGAACCGCTGCGCGCCGAATTGGAACACTTCATCGCCTGCATTCGCACGGGACAACGGCCGCTGGTGGACGGTCAGGCCGGACGCGCGGCGCTTGAACTGGCTTTGCAGGTCACGGAAGCGATTGCCGCCCACGCCCGCCGTGCTGGACTTATGCCGTCGCTTATGTTCCAGTCGAACAATTGACAACCGTTGCCCCCTTGTTGGTGTCTGCCGCCCGAAAAGGACGGCTAAAGCCATACTGCACAGAGCTTCCAGGTATGGAACGTGACGAATACCGCCGTATGTTTGAGTTGGAGACGACCTACTGGTGGTTCGTGGCCCGGCGGACTTTGGTCCGCGACTGGGTCGCAGCGGCACTGCGGCGGCAAATATCATCGGATCAAACATCATCGGGTACAGAACGATGGTTGTTGGACGTTGGATGCGGTACTGGGATGAACGCCGAGATGTTGACCGGTTTTGGGCGGGTCATTGGAACGGATGTTTCGGTGGAAGCTTTATCGTGGTCTCGGCGACGTGGTCTGCGCGCACTGGCGCGCTGCCGCGCCGAGCAGTTGTGCTTTGCCGATGACATGTTTGACGTTGTGACGGCGCTCGACCTGCTCGAGCACGTGGATGACGATCTCAAAGCGCTGGCGGAACTGCATCGCGTCTGTAAACCCGGCGGGACGTTGGTTGTGACGGTTCCGGCCTACGGCTTCCTTTGGAGTGCCCACGACGAGGCGTTGCATCATCGGCGGCGGTATGCTCCGCATGAGCTGTATGACAAACTGACCACCATGGGCTTTGAAGTCGAACGCCTCAGCCATTTTATGTGCGGTTTGTTTTTTCCCGTCTTCCTGCTTCGCCTCTGGCAAAGTCTGTGGAAGCGTGGCCTTCGTCCGCAAAGTGACTTGCGCCCTTTGCCGAGTTGGTTAAACCGGTTCTTGATCTGGCTGCTTGGCGGGGAACGCTGGTTGTTACGCTGGTTGACCCTGCCGTTTGGCGTGTCCCTGATCTGCCGGGCCCGCAAGCGTGTCTGGGTTCGGAAGTTAGTGGAGCGTCAGCCGGAGTTCGTTTGCGATTTCACGCAACGTGCGTTCGATGACGCCTACATCAACCGGCTTGGCAACCAGTCGCATGCGATGGCTCTGCAGGTCGCCCGGATGAATCTGGTCTGCCCAACCGGTCACAAGCACAATCGGTAAGTGCGGACTCAACTTCCGAACTTCAGCAATAAGTTGCCAGCCGTTCATGCCCGGCATACCCAGGTCGGTAAACAAGACGTCAAAACTTTCTCTCTGGAGTTGCTGGAGAGCCGTCGCAGGATTAGCTTCGAGAAAGGGCTTGTGCCCGAGTAGTGTCAGGATGTCGCCGATAGTTTGGGCCACCGAGCGCTCATCGTCAATCACCAAAATGCGCAGAGCCTGCGACCGAAGCGGCAGGTCCAGGTGGTCGGTCTGTGCGTCCGAGTTGCGTAACACAGTTTGGGATAAGTTCGGCAGTGGTGGAGGTGGCGCAAGTGGAAACGTCAGGGTGAAGGTGGACCCCTGTCCCAACTGACTTTCGACCTCGATCCGTCCCCCGTGGCGGCTGACAATGTTGTACGAAACACTCAGCCCTAGCCCCGTTCCCTGGTGGCCCTTGGTCGTGTAAAACGGATCGAAGAGACGCTTTTTCGTCTCTTCTGTCATACCCGTCCCGGTATCCCGCACGACCAGTTTGGCCGTCTCACGGTGTTCATAAACGCCAATGAAAAGCCCCCCGCCGTGGGGCATGGCGTCCAGGGCATTGAAAATGAGGTTGGTGACGACTTCGCTCAGTTCTGTCGGATGACCAAGGACATAGACCGGCGCCGGCGCCTGGCAAGTGACGCGCACGAGATTCGCTGCCGACCGGGACGCCCACTTGGGTTGGGTGACCTCGATTGTCTCCTGGACGAGCTGGCTAAGGTCGAGCCGTTCGAAGTCCGAGTCATCCCGTCGGACACGCGCAAAGTCTTGGATGCGCTTGACGATGTTGGCGGCATCCTGGCCCACCTTGTAGATGATGTCCAGCGAGCGGCGCGTCGCTTCGTCAGTGGCGCGAGCCTTGAGCAGTCCGACCCTTCCCTGAATGATGGTGAGGGAATTGTTGAAGTTGTGCGCGACGCCCGACGCCAGCTCTCCCAGCGCCCGCAGCCGCTCGGTCCGCTGCATTTGCAGGTGATATTCCCGCTCTTGCTCGCGCAGCCGCTGCGTTTCGTCCAACTGCTCCTGGAGCTGCCCAATCAGGCGCGAGTTGTGCACCACAACCGTGGCGTGGTCGGTCAAAAGCTCGAGGATTTCCACTTCTTCAGGCATTGGCGGCGGCCCGCCGCGGTCCGCGCTGAACGTTCCGAGGAGCTTGCCCTCGAGCGCCAGCGGCACGACGACGATTTGGCTCCCGGCATGCCAAAGACACAGCGGCGACTCGGCGCTTCTTCCGACGAGGAAGGAATGGTCGCCAATGCGCCGGCGCGCGCCGGAAAGGCGCGCGCCCGGCGTGGCGGAAAAGCCGCCGACTTTGGTCCGTTGAGACTTGAGCACGTCCAGCTCGACGCGCTGAGCCTCGGTGAAGTCGCCGGCGAAGGCGGCGATAAACGAGTCGTTGGCTGATGCGGAGGCCGCGTCGCGCAGGCAGAACAGCGCTCGCTCCCAACCCATGTCGCAGGCGACTTCGCACATCCAGCGCAGAACCTCGGAAATGCTCAAGTAGCCTGTGTTGAGACTCAAATGGTGCTTGACTTGGTTGGCAACCTCAACGATTCGCCTGAGCCGGCGGGACTCAGTCATCAGTTGTTGCCGCATCTGCACGTTGTGGATCGCAATGGCCACCTGTTCTGCCAGGGGTTGGACGAGATGTAAGGTGGCAGCG
>CALGZC010000068.1 GCA_937934745.1 uncultured Blastocatellia bacterium | reverse complement strand
GGTCTTCGGGGGAGTTTCGCCGGGGGGTGAAGCCTGTGGAGAGGAAGGTGCTAGCCGTGGTCTTGTGGCGGCGGTGAAACCGGCTGCGATGAGGGAAGCCGGCAGCAAACAGTAGATGTGGCCGGTGCTGGCTAGATTGGCATAGGCGTTGCGGAACAGGAGTGAGGCTTTTGTTTATTTGATGTATGCTAGTGTGTGATAATGTACACCTGCGAGGTTTACGCAAACCGGTGCCGCTGTTACAGCACTATTGGTGGTGCAGCCTGTTGAGATTGGTAGTGATGCTCGGCTTGACCGCAGGCTCTGCCTTTGCCCAGGCCGGGGCACTTGATCCGAATTTCAACCCAGGCAGCGGTGTCACCGGTGCGGTGTATGCCATCGCCGTTCAGCCCGACGGTAAGCTGGTCATTGGCGGTGAGTTTACGGCCGTCAACGGCGTTCCCCGCAACAACCTTGCCCGCCTCAATCCTGACGGTTCGCTCGATACCGTGTTCGGTCTCGGTGCCGGCGTCAACGGCCGTATTGAAGCGATGTTGCTGCAACCGGATGGCAAGATTGTCATCGGCGGCGCATTTTCAAGCGTCAACGGTGTGCTCCGCCGTAGCCTGGCCCGGCTCAATGCCGACGGCTTGCCGGATGTAACCTTTGCCGCCGAAACGGACAGCAACGGTATCGTCTATGCCCTGGCGCGGCAGGAGGATGGCAAACTGTTGGTTGCAGGGGATTTTAGCCACCTTGCCGGCCAGCGCCGCGAGCGTCTTGCACGCCTGACCGCCGATGGTGTGTTGGATGCCGGTTTCAACCCCAATGCGGTCGCCAACGGTGCTGTCTTTGCCCTAGCCATCCAACCCAACGGACGCATTGTGCTTGGTGGCGCGTTTACGCAGGTCAACGGTGTCCTGCGCAGTCGGCTGGCGCGTCTGACGGCTGATGGCGCACTTGACCTGACCTTCTCACAAAGCGGTGATAACGACGGGGTTGTGAACACGCTGAGCGTCCAGCCCGATGGCCGCATTCTCATCGGCGGCGCCTTTCGTTTTATTAGTGGCGTGGCGCGTGGAGGTGTGGCGCGCCTAGAACCGAATGGAGCACTAGATGCGACGTTCGGTGCGTTCGGGGGCGTTGCCGGTGGTTTGCTCCCTGATGTCTATGCCCTTATTGTACAGCCCAATGGGCGCATTGTGATCGGCGGTGAGTTCACAACGGTCAACGGCGCAGCCCGTAGCCGCATTGCCCGTCTCAACCCGATGGACGGCTCGCTCGATACGGGCTTTGATCCCGGAAGCGGAGCAAGCAGCGCCGTGTATGCGCTGGCGCTGCAGATGGATGGTAAGCCTGTGGTTGGTGGGGTCTTTGCTACGTTCAACGGCGTGCCGCACGCCGGCATTGTCCGTTTACTAGGCGATGCTCCGGGTTGTGCCTCGGCAGTGACGCCGCCGACGGTCAACGTTTCCGCGCTAGGTGGGGAAGGCGTGGTGACGGTAACGGCTGCCGGTGACTGTGTGTGGCAAGCGGTCAGTCATGTGCCGTGGATCACCATCCTGAGCGGCGCATCCGGCGTCGGGAACGGGACGGTAACCTATCGTGTAGCAGCGCACCGTGGGCGGCAGCGCACCGGGATGATCACGGTTGCGGGGCGTGCCGTCACGGTAATTCAAGCTGTTTCGGCCCTTGAAACCATCGGCTTGTTTCGCCGATCAGACGGCTTCTTCTACTTACGCAACAGCCTGACGAGCGGTGATGCCGACACGGCGTTTTTCTTCGGGCAGGGGAATGACATCTCCCTTTCCGGGGACTGGGACGGCGACGGGACGACGACCATCGGTATCTTCCGTATCGTCAGTGGGTTAGGGACGTTTTTCCTCCGTAACAGCAACAGTGCCGGCTTTGCCGATGTGTCGTTTTCGTTTGGTGCGCCCGGTGATATTCCCCTGGCGGGCGACTGGGATGGCGACGGTCGTGATACCATCGGTATCTTTCGGAATGGCGTCTTTTTCCTGCGTAACACGAACAGCGCCGGTGCGCCGGATGTGGTTGTCAACTTTGGCTTGGGGACGGATACCCCGGTTGTGGGTGACTGGGATGGGAATGGGACGACGACGGTTGGCTGCTACCGCCGGACGAACGGCTTTTTCTACTACCGGAACGATCTATTGTCCTCGGTTGCGGAAGCGACGTTTTTTTACGGTTTGACGGATGACATCCCTTTTGCTGGAGATTGGAACGGGGATGGCCGTGAGGGGATTGGGATTGTCCGGCTTGTCGAGGGGAGCTGGCGATTTTTCCTGAAGAATGAACTGAGTGCCGGTTTCGCCGATCTGTCGTTCAACTACGGCAACGCAGGCGACCTTCCGGTCGTCGGGAATTGGATTGGCCGCCCGTAGTGATGGTGTTTCAGGACGGTTCGCTACCGGCTCACCGTCGGCACCGGGCAGGGGCTGTCGCTGGCGGGATGCTATTTCCTGCAACCGATAACGGTATTGCAGCGCACACCGGGCTTAGCTCTCCGCGCTGGCTCATTGGGCTGCTGTTGATCTGGAGGTCCGTACACGGCTCTATGGGAGCATAGGGATTTTGTCGTTCAGACTTTGCAGATGACTTTGGATTGAGCGCGAAAGGCATTTGGCAGGATGATTAAGACCTTGAGCATTCGTAGGACTTCAGGCGTCATCTGCCTGTCTGCGAGCGTTCAGAGCTTGGGCCGGTCAGGACATCGGGCACGAGACCCCGGCAAGGTATGACGGTCTCGAAATAAAGCCTGAAGATAACGCCTCATCGCCTCAATCGGCATTATCGGCATCTTTCACGGCGTCGAGCATGTCTTTCTTGAGCGCCGAGAACTCGTCGTCCTCCTTGCCCCCTTTAACAATCTCCAAGAGCTTGTCGCGGACTCGGTCGTCGCTCGCCGCCAGGGGGGCAAGCGCTTCAATGGCTACCACTTGAACCAGTTCCTCTTGGTCGTCCATACGCTCCAAAATCTTGTCACGGATTTCGGAATCAGTTGAAGCAAGGGGAGCCAGAGCTCTGATGACCGCCACCCGAACTTCTCTGTATCCGTTGTTCAAAGCCCGGATAAATGCTTCGCGCACACCCGCCGCGGATGCCACTTCCGGGGCAAGCGCCTCGATAATCCGCAGGTACTCGTCGATCTTGGCCATTTGACGCACGAAGTTGTTGATGATGTCCATGACTCGGGCTCCTGTTGGGAAGTCTCTTGGATGGTGCGACAAGTACAGTCGATCGATCGCTCTGGTGTCAAGCGCCCCCACTCGCCAGCGCAAGTATCTGGGAGACCTTGGCGGCGCGGCTCGACATGGCGCTTTCATGGGCGACACAATTAGTCTGATAATGCATACTATGTAAAAATAAGCTCAAGCCCGCCACCGTTACCCGAATGTTCAACGGCCGTAGCCTCACAAGGCTATCAACCCTCAGCGTGCCAAAAACCCAAGCGATGATTTGGCCTCATCTTTCACTTGGAAGGAGTTGACCAATGCGGCGAATCAGCCGGCGCAGTTGGGCACAAAGCTGGCTCATCGGGCTGCTGCTGATCTGGCCGGTCGCATCGCCTCGCCCAACGTCAGCCGAGCTGACGCGCGCCGCGCTGACGGGCCTGACGGAGTTCAATCTCCAGTCATCTGAACTCGCCGCGCTCGAATCCGGCGGCATCGTGGCGCGTCCGCTCGCGACCGCGCCGCCTAGGGTCATCGCCGCCCAGGGCTTAGCCGTCATAAGCGCCGCGCCTGCCGACCTGTTGGCGATGTACCGGTCGCTCGACGCGATTCGCCTGGGCGGGAGCGTTGTGGCCTGCGGCCGCTTTCGCCAAACGCCCGACTTAGCGGATGTCGCGGCGCTGCCGGTCAGCACGGAAACGGTCGCCGAACTCCGCGCCGCCAGGCTGGGCGATTCAAGCGTCAAGCTCTGCGAAGCCGAGATCAAGCGCCTGCAGACGCCCAGCTCGGATGGCGCGCAGGCGTCCCGGTCATCGCTCGCCGAAATCTACCGGCAAATGCTGTGGAAGCGGGCGCTGGCCTACGCCGCCCAGGGACAGTCTGGCCTCCCGCCATACGCCGACAAGCGCGCCTGCTCGGATGCGCAGGCGGCTTACGCGGCGCTCTTTTCCGAGCAAGCCGCCCTGTCCCCGCGACAGGCGCGCTTGTGTCAGGCGCTCCGGCAGTTTCCGCGACAAGACCAGCAAGCGAGCGCCGAGTCGTTTCTCTACTGGGCCGTGCAGAAGTACGGCGACCTGAAGCCGGTCACGTCGCTTGTCCAGATCTTCATCTGGCGCGACGGCGAGCGGGCCTACGTCGCCTCGACGCTGGTGTACGCCAACCACTACGCCGAAGCCGGCCTCGTAATCGCCGAGCTAATCCCCTTCGCGAGCGCCACCGGCCAAACGCAAACGCTAATCGCCTACACGGCGCGAATACAGACCGATTTACTCGGCGGTCAGTTTAGCTTCCTCAAGAAAAAGTTCGCCCAAGCCAAGCTTGTGTCCACGGTCAGAGACGGGCTGGCGAGCCTTCAAGCGACGATGGCATCCGGCGCGCTGGCGGCGCGCGGGGGGCGCTAGAGCGCTCATCCGCGGCGAACCCAGGCTTGAAAAAGCCCGGCGGACGAGCCCGAGGCGAGGCTTTGCGCGCTCATCGGTGGCAACGGACGGGCCTGCTTTTCAAAAGCGCCCGGCTATGGAAGGCTCTCGTCACAAGACTTCCTACGCGAGACTTCTTGAGGCAACCTTTCCAGGAGCATCGCAGCCGTGAAATCGCTAACCGAATACCTGACTTTCAACATTCCGTCGAAAATGGGGTTCGTCAACATCACGCCCCAGGTGGAAGCCATTGTCCGCCGGAGCGGCGTCAAGGAAGGGCTAGTGCTGTGCAACAGCATGCATATTACGTCGAGCGTGTTTATCAACGACGACGAAAGCGGTCTGCACCATGATTTCGGAGTTTGGCTGGAGAAGCTCGCGCCGTTCAACCCTGATCCGAATCACTACCACCACAACCGCACCGGCGAGGATAATGCCGACGCCCATCTCAAGCGCCAAATCATGGGGCGCGAAGTCGTGGTCGCGATTACCAACGGGCGGCTTGACTTCGGTCCGTGGGAGCAAATTTTCTACGGTGAGTTTGACGGCTACCGGCCGAAACGGGTGCTCGTCAAAGTCATCGGTGAATAACTGCCCTACACGGTCACGCCGGCCTGCCAGGCCCGACAGCGGTTGACCAGGTTGGCGGCAAGTCGCTCATCTTGTCCAAAGTGAACGTGAATATAGCTCGCGTGCAGATTTCGCCGCGCAATACCTTCCGGGTACGGCGTTTCCCTTCCCCCGTGCGGGTGAACTTCGTAGGCCGGGCAGTCCGTGGGGTGGTTCTCCCAATCCGAGTAGTGAAACTCGTGTCCGCGCAGGCGGCGTCCAGTCTCGCCCAGCAGCCCATCGCGCGCCAGCGCGACTTCACGGTAGCCCATAGTCAACCGCTCGCTGAGACGGCAGTGGCCGGGGAGCAGTCCCGTCATCGGCCAGAGGCGGCCGTCCGGCGCGCGGATAGCTTCCGTGAGATACATCAATCCTCCGCACTCGGCGTAGATCGGCATCCCCTGCCGGTGGGCCTCTGCGACGGCGGCGCGCATGACGGCGTTGGCGCTGAGCGGCTCGGCATAGAGTTCAGGGTAGCCGCCGCCGAAGTACAAGCCGGCGACGCCGTCCGGCAACGCGGCGTCGTGCAGGGGGCTAAAGTAGAGAATTTCCGCCCCTTGACGGCGCAGGGCGTCGAAGTTGTCCTCATAGTAGAAACAAAAAGCCTCGTCGCGGGCGACGCCGATGCGTGTCGGCGGATGGCCGCCGGTCACAAAGGGCGTGATGTCCTCAAGCTCGTCGAGGGGCAACGGCGGGGCGGCCTGCGCCAGGGCGAGCAACTGGTCCAAGTTTAGGTAGTGCGCCATGGCCTCCCGCGCGGCGGCTAGAAACCGCCGCGTTTCCTGCGGTCGCTCGGCAACCGTTAGAAGGCCCAAGTGACGGTCTGGAACGGTGAGGTTGGGTAGGTTGGGGAGACAGCCCAGCACCGGGAGGCCATAGCGTTCGATGACCTCGCGCAGCCACGCGGCGTGACGCTCGCCGCCGACGTAGTTGCAAATCACGCCCGCGATATTGACCTTTGGCATAAACGTGTGAAAGCCGTGGACAACGGCGGCGGCGCTGACCGACATACGGGCGCAATCCACAACCAAGACCACCGGCGCGTCCAACAGTTGGGCGATGTGCGCCGTGCTGCCCTCGAGCGGGTCGGCGCCGAACCCGTCGAAGAGCCCCATCACGCCTTCGATGAGGCTCAACTGGACCGGCGCGGCGGCGCGCAGAAAATTCCGCCGGACCACTGCCGGTGGCAGCATCCAGGCGTCTAAGTTACGCGCCGGGCAGCCGGTCGCGGCCGCGTGATACATGGGGTCAATGTAGTCCGGGCCGACTTTAAAACCCTGAACGCGCAGATGCTGTACAAAGGCGGCCATCAGACCGGCGGCCACGGTCGTTTTCCCGCTGCCGCTGGACGGCGCGGCGATGATGAGGCGCGGGACATTCGATGGCATGACGACTTCCCTAACCTGGCGTCAACCCTGGCGGCGCCGCTGCCGCCCGAGGGCGGCGCCGGCTACTCTAACCTGGTCAGCAAGCCGAGTTCATAGCCGATGGCTTCAAGTTCGGGCTCAGACAAGATCGCGCCCTCCGGCGGGCGGCTGTTTAAGCGAAAGACAATGGCCTGTTCCCCGACTTGCTGGGCAATGGCAATGCGGTTGACCGGTATTTCAACACCCAGGAGCCGCGTCAGCAAGCTTGCCGTTGCGGTGTGGCCGACAGCCGACCGCAGCCGGACGCCGTTGGATTGACTTTGGGCAATCAGTCGCCGGGCTCCCTCAACGGTCAGCGGCTCGTAACGGTAGAGTCCGTAAGCGGTAAGGATACTGGCGTTGATCAGTGACAGGCAGCGTGGCTCCATAACCGAGTTACTTATAGGGCAGCTCGCGCTACCAAGACAACACGCGGACAATACGCGGCTGCGTAACTCCGTTAGAAGTCCACACCGGGCTGTGCCCGGACCCCGGCACGGAAGGGATGCTTGACAAGTTTCATTTCAGTCACGAGGTCGGCCAGCTCGATCAGTTCCGGGCGGGCGCTGCGTCCGGTGATGACGACGTGCAGTTCCGGGCGCTTGTGATGGAGCGCCTCCAGGACCGTTGTCAGCGGCAGGGTATCGTCACGCAAAACGATGTTGAGCTCGTCCAAGACGACCAGGCTGTAACGGGGGTCGGCCATCAGCTCGCAGGCTTTCTCCCAAGCGCGGGCGGCGGCGGCGCAGTCGCGCTCGCGATCCTGGGTCTCCCACGTGAAACCCTCGCCAAGCGCGAAAAAGTCCACCCGTCCGGCAAGTTCGCGGGCGAAGTTGGCTTCGCCACTTGTTCGAGCGCCTTTGGTAAACTGGACGACGGCGACCCGCAGGCCGTGGCCAAGCGCCCGAAAGACCATCCCTAACGCCGCCGTGGTTTTCCCCTTCCCCGGCCCGGTATGCACGATAATCAGCCCTTTTTCCCGTGTCGCCTGCGCGATGCGGGCGTCCTGGAGCGCCTTTTTCCGAGCCATGCGCGCCCGGTGGCGGGCATCGTCAGCATCCGGTTGGTCGGCGGCGACCGGCGCAGTTGGTGGCTTAGGGGTTGTCATCGGCGTTTGTCACGGGGGCAAGGCGCTGACTTTCCGTGTCCTATGGGCGGCGACTCGCAGCCGCCATCTTGCAGGTCAGTCGTGAGCGGCGTCAATGCTGCGCCCCTACGAATGTTCTGCACTGGGGCGGGCAGCCCGGCGTACGTAAAAAAATCAGTCAAAAAAATAAACCCGCCTTCAAATTTTTGAACAAGCGACCCGGTGGCAATTGACTAACATACTGTATATGCGATGTTTAGCGTGATAACTCAATTTGGTATGCAATTTGCGTTAATGTTCTGTGAATTCATTGTAAACAACCCCTCTCGGGGCGACTTCAGCAACAAGAGCTTCTGAGGACAATTCCTATGCAAACACGCCATCCCGAGGTCAATCAGCGCCGGGCGCACTGGGCAGCGCTCTTGCTGGCACTGATCGGGCTTTTCACAATAAACAACTTCGGACAGGTCACAAACGGTAACTTGCGTGGCATTGTTCAGGACCCAACCGGTGCCGTCATCGCCGGCGCCAAGGTTACGCTCACAGACAAGCAGACCAACAAAGTCACCACAACGCAGTCCGGTGAGAACGGCGAGTTTTTGTTGGTCAACCTGCCGCCGGGTCTCTACGAAGTCAAGATTGAGGCGCCCAACTTTGCCACCCTGCGCTTTACCGATGTTCGCGTCGAGCTCAACCGGACGACCGACTTGACGGCGAAGTTAGAGACCGGTGGTACAACCGACATCATTGAGGTCACAGCTACCGGCGCCGGCCTGGTCCAAACCAGCTCCAACGATCTGGCCCGTTCGTATGAAGCGCGGCAGGTGGTCGAACTCGGTCAAACAACCGTCCCCGGCGGCATCTACAATCTGGCGCTCACGTCGGCCGGTGTATCGAGCAGCGGCGGCTTGGGCGTTGGGACGGGCGGTTCGGTCGGCGGTCAGCGGCCACGTAATAACAACTTCACAGTCGACGGGATTGACAACAACGATAAGTCGGTGACCGGGCCGCAGATTTACATCTCGCCGGAAGCCGTCGCCGAATTTACGTTGCTCACCAACCAGTTCGGCGCCGAGTTCGGGCGTTCTAACGGCGGCCAGTTCATCACCGTCACCAAGTCAGGCACGAACGCCTTCCATGGTACGGCGTACTTCTTTCTACAAAACCGCAAGCTCAATGCGCTTGGCGTGCGGGAAAAAGAGCAGGGCATCACCCGCAACACCCAACCGCGCTTTGACTACTCGCGCTACGGGGGGAATGTCGGCGGCCCAATTGTCAAGGACCGGCTCTTTTTCTTCACCCAATACGAAGGTCAGCAAACCGGATCGTCGGCCACAGCCGGCGGCATCATTGCGCCGACTCAGGCCGGCTATAGCCTCCTGGGAAGCATTCCCGGCTTGTCGGCCACCAACCTGAACATTCTGCGGACGTACCTGCCGGCAGCGCCGACCGCCGATCCCTCGCTTGCTGGGACGGTTGTCGTGGCTGGTCAAAACATTCCCGTGGGGTTTGTCTCAATTCAGCGCCCTGCGTTCAGTAACCAGCGGAACTTTGTTTTCAACCTCGACTTCGTGCAGAGCGACCGCCTGACACACCGGACGCGGTTTATCTTCGACCGCATCCGGGCGATCGACACCGGCGCGGGCCTGCCGGCGTTCTTCACTGATATTCCGGTGGACGGCCGCTTGTTTTCCTACACCAACATCTTCGCCATCCAGCCGAACCTGACCAACGAGTTTCGCTTCTCGTTTCGCCGATCGCGCAACGACATTCCCGTGCCCAACATTCCCTACCCCGGGCTGGACAGTTTTCCGAACATTGAGCTCAATGACTTGGGCGTGAACATCGGCCCGAATCCGGTCGCGCCGCAGTTCGGCATCGAGAACAACTACCAACTCATCGAAAATGTCACCTGGACGGTCGGCAACCACACGCTCAAGTTCGGCATTGACACCCGGCGGCTGATTGCCCCGCAGTCCTTTGTCCAGCGGCAGCGCGGCGACTACTTCTATTTGGCGACTGAGTCATTTCTGCGCGATTTGAGTCCTGAGTTCGGCGAGCGCACCGTCGGCGTGTCGCCCTACTACGGCAACCAGTGGCTGTTTTTCGGCTTTGCGCAGGATAGCTGGCGCATCCGGCCGGAGCTGACGTTCAACTACGGCTTCCGGTATGCCTACCAGCAAGTGCCTTTCACGGCGCGCCTGCAGCGGCTCAACAGCGATGCCTCGGTGCCGGGCTTGATTTCGTTCAACGCGCCGACCGAGCAAACCACCAACTTTGCCCCAGTGATTGGCGTGGCCTACGCGCCGAATTTCTCTTCGGGTTGGCTCAACCGCCTCTTTGGCAACCCCGGCGAAAGCTCGATTCGCGCCGGCTTCTCCATGGGCTACGACATTATTTTTGACAACCTGTACATCTTGTCGTTGCCGCCGCAGTTTAACCAGACGCGCAATGTCGAAGTGCCGGGCGTGCCGGGCTTCCTGGCGGGTGGCGGCCTGCCGCCGACGCCGGCGCCGGTGACGGGGACACCGGCCGAGCTGCGCGCGATTACCTCGTCGTGGATCCCCGACCAAAAGGTGCCCTACTCGATTACCTGGACTCTGGGCATACAGCGCCAGTTTTTCAAGGACTGGGCCGTTGAAACGCGCTACGTCGGGACGCGGGGCGTCCATCTGCTGACGCAAAACCGGATCAACCGTCAGCCGCGCGTCACGCCGCAAAACTCGCTGCCGACGTTCCTCGCCAACCCGACGCCGTCCCAACTCGCCGGGCTGCCGACGCTTTCTCAGATCATTGCCGCGCGGTCCAATTTTGTGCCGGCGTTTGCTGCGGCCGGCTTCAATGCCGGCAATCTGGTGGCGTTTCTTTCCAACGGCAACTCAACGTACCACGGCTTGCAGTTGCAGGTTCAGAAACGATTGACGCAAAACTACACGGTGAATCTGGCCTACACCTTCAGCAAGCTCATTGACGACACAACGGCAGAGCTGTTCAGCACCGTGCTGTCGTCGCGGCGTGTGCAGGACTTCCAAAATCTACGCGCCGAGCGATCCCTGTCCCTACTGGACAGTACTCACCGCCTGACAATTGCCGGCACGTATGATCTGCCGTTTTTCCTCAACAGCTCCAATCCCTGGCTGCGCTCGCTGTTGGGCGGGTTTAGCATTTCGGGGACGTACAGCTACGAAACCGGCAAGCCGTTCACTGCGCGCAGCGGTGTCGATTCAAACCTCAACGGCGACAACGCCGGCGACCGGACGGTGCTCAATCCGAACGGCCAGCGCGGCACGGGGAGTGGCGTCCGCGCCGTCAATGCCCTTGGCAACCCGGTGCCGCTGGGCAACCCGGCGACGGTGGCCTACGTGGCGCTCAACCCCAATGCGCAGTACATCGTGGCCGGTCCGGGGGCGCTGGCGACCGCCGGGCGCAATACGCTGCGCGTCCCGGCTATCAACAACTTTGACATCTTTATCCGCAAGAACTTCCGGCTCACGGAAGGGATTCGGGCGCAGTTCCGGGCCGACTTCTTCAACGCCTTCAACCACCCGCAGTTCGTGCCGGGTTCGGTCAACGGTGTCAATCCGGTTGACTCGACCAGCACGGCGATCAACCGGTTTACCATTGCCTCGGACAGTTTCTTCAACCGTCCCAAGGCGACCTTTGGAAGCAACCCACGCTTCATCCAGTTGGCAGTGCGGATTGATTTCTAGCTCCCTCCAGATGTCCGGTGGCGAGACGATGGGCTTCCCTCAGCTCGCCACCGCGGCCAATGGAGACCGGAGCCTTTCCTGCGGCACAACTTCTCTTGAAGGAATGATGCTTATGATGAAACAGATATGGTTTGCCATCCTGGCACTGGTCGGGCTATTGACCTGTCAGGCCAGCGCTCAGGATGTCCCCCAGGGGGAATTCTTTGCCGGCTTCACCTACGCGCGGCTCAACGACCTCACGCCGCGCAGTCCCAGCCAAGACGCTTTCGGCTTCAACCTGCAGGGTGTTTACAACGTGACCTCTGTTCTGGGGGTCGTTGGCGACTTCGGCGCTCACTATGACACGGCCACCAATCTCTACACCTTCATGGGCGGCCCGCGCGTTAGCTTGCGCGGCGACCGCCTGACGCCGTTTGCGCATGTGCTGCTTGGCGGCGCGCGCGCCAGCCGCGTTCCGGTCAGCGGCTCAAGTCCGCTCCGGTTTGACGGCGGCGGCGGTTTTGCTATGGCGGTCGGCGGCGGCCTCGATGTCAAGGTCTCCGATATGGTCTCCCTGCGTCCGCTTCAGGGAGAGTATCTGTTTACGAAAATCGGCGGCGCCGGTAGCGTCCTGCGTGACACCCAGAGCCACCTGCGGCTGAGCTTCGGTGTCAACTTCACATTCGGCAAAAAGTAATGCTTCAGGGGGCGGCTGCCGGGCACGGGGGGCTTCCCTGCACCTACCCCGGCGGGTCGCCCTCAGCCCAATTGCACATGCTACGGAAGCGCATTGACGGCCTGCGTGATGTCATGAACGGCGTCGGCCACATGGTGGGACACCGTTCGCAGCGCCCGCGATGGCAGCGCGACGATGCGCTGCCGGCGCACAGCCTGCAACGCCCTGAGTTGCGGATTGCCGAGTAACCGCTCACGAAAGCCTGCATCAGCGGCCAATCCGGTAGCCACAAAGATTATGTCCGGGTCCAAGTTGAGCAGGGCTTCTGGGGAGAAGGCGACGTGGCCCCGAAGTCCGGCGTCGGCTGCTGCGTTACGTAAACCGGCTGCTGTGAGCTTGACATCGGTGATCGTCTCCCGTCCGGCGACCAGGAGCGGCGGCATGACATAGAGCGCCCGCCAGCCCACCCGATCAGGACGCAGCATCGCCCGCGCCTGCGCCAGCTTGGCGCGCAGGTTGGCAATGACCGACTCGGCGCGTGCTTCCTCGCCGACCGCCCGCCCAATCCGGTGGATGTTGCGTTCGATGTCGTCCAGCGAGCGAAAGTCCTCGACAACGAGCGTCGGCGTCCCGGTTTGCTCCACGGCCTGCCGTAGCTCGGCCTTGGTATAGCGCGCCAGCAGCACCAAGTCGGCCCGGAGCGCCAGGATCTGCTCCGGCTCGCGCTCGACGAAGACGCCAATCTGTCGGGCCGGTTCCGCAACGTAGCTGGCCTCCGGGTCCGGAGCATATTTCGACAGTGCTGCAATCCGCTCCGGCTCGACCAGCGCGCACAGAATCTCATCCGTCCCGATGGAGAGCGAAACGACCCGGCGCGGCTTTGCCGCGGGCGATTGCTCGGCCGTTTTGTCGCCTTGGGGCGGCGGCGCGCCCGGCTGACAGCTTCCGGTCGCTCCAGCCAAGGCAGCTAGAGCGCTTGCCATGGCGGCCACCTGGCGTGCAGTCATACGCGCATGCATAACGTCTGCCCCTCCAGTCTGCGTGCCAAGGCCTCATCCGCTGCCGCCCGGATGGCCGCCAGCCGCGCCGCCGCCGCGGCCGGCGGGCGCGCCCACAAGCCCCGGCGGGCGGCTTCGAGCAGGCGCGCCGCAATGTCCCGCTGCGCCCAGGGATTGCTCCGCTGCAAAAACTCCGCCGTTGCCTCGTCAAACAAATAAGCCTCGGCGACGCGCTCATACATCCAGTCCTCGACCAAGCCCGTCAGGGCGCTATAGCCAAAAAGGTAGTCCACCGTTGCCGCCATTTCGAGCGCGCCTTTGTAGCCATGTTCCTGCATCGCCCGCAACCACTTCGGGTTGGTGACGCGCGCCCGGACGATGCGGCGCAGTTCATCCTGAAGCGTCCGGACGTGCGGGTGCGCCGGATCGGCCGAATCGCCAAACAGCAGTGCCGGCGCTGCGCCGCGCAGGTTCTGGATGGCCGCCGCCATCCCGCCGTGAAACTGCATGTAATCGTCGCTGTCGAGAATGTCGTGCTCGCGGTTGTCCTGGTTCTGAACGGCGACTTCACAGGCAGCCAACTGCGTGGCGAGCGCCTCCGCGGCCGGCACGCCGTACGCCCCGGCCGCATACGCATAGCCGCTCCAGCGCAGGTAAATGGTCGCCAAATCCTCGCGCGTTTCCCACGCGCCTGCGGCGATGGCCGACAAAATGCCCACCCCATAGACGCCGGGCCGGTTGGAAAAAATCCGAAAGCGGGCCTGCTGCCGCGCTTCATCGGCGGCGACGCCGGCGGCCAGGTAACGCGCCTCATCGGCCCGGACACGCTTGCGGACATAGTTCCATTCCGCAGGCTCGTCGGCGTCGGCGGCCAGGTTGACGGCTTCATCCAGCAGCGCCAGAACATTCGGGAAAGCGTCGCGGAAAAAGCCGGAGACACGCAGGACGACATCCACCCGCGGTCGCTTGAGTTCCGCAACCGGCAGCCGGCGGAGTCCGGCGATCCGGCGGTTGCCGGCCTGCCAGACCGGCTCGACGCCCAGCAGCCACAGCGCCTGGGCCACGTCATCACCCTGCGTCCGCATGGTGGCGGTTCCCCAGATGGTCAATCCGACCACTTCCGGGAAACGCCCCTGCTGTTGCGCGTACGTTGCCAGCAGCGCGTCACCCAGGCGTTGTCCGGTCTGCCATGCAAAGGGCGAGGGAATGGCGCGGATGTCCACGGCGTAGAAGTTTCGCCCCGTCGGCAGAATATCCGGCAGGCCGCGCGTCGGCGCGCCACTCGGACCCGGCGGCACAGCGCGACCTTCCAGACCGGCCAGCAAATGCGTGAGTTCATCGGTTGCGCGCCGAACGCGCGGCGCGATGTCGTAGGCGATCAGGGTCAACATATCTGACACGGCCGAGGGCGGCTTGACCGGCAGCACGACGGCAGCCAGATTGAAGTTGTGCGCAACAAGCGCCTGCACCAGCGACCGTGCTGCCGCATCAAGCGCCCTCCGCAGCCGCCCAATGCTCGTGATGGGCGCGTCCTGGAAAACTGCAAGCCACGGCGGCGTTGCCTCCGGCGGCCAGGCTTCTTCCCCGGAGCGGTCAAAGAGGTCTTCGGGCAGACCCAAATCACAGGCCAGCGCAGCCGGGAGTCCGCGCCGAGGTGGTGTCGCCTGCCGGGACAGCGCCCAGAGCAGGTCTATCAGCCGGTCGCCGGTCGGGGCCTCACCAAACACATGGAGGCCGTGACGCACCGGTATTTCCCCCAGATCGCAGAGATAGCCGTCCAGCTTTTTCAGGAACACACCTACCTCGCCCTCACTCGGGCGGCTTTCGTAGCCCAAGTCCCGGTGCAGGTTCGCGGCGACCACAGCTTCCCAGATGGCGTCAACGATGAGCGGGCGCTTTTCCGGATCGAGCTGCTCGGCGCGGGCCAACTCCGTCAAGAGAGATTGGAGTGGAGCCAGTTCGCCTTCACGGTCGGCTTCTGCCTGCGTGATCGGCGGCGGCAGGTGGCTGACGACACAGGCATGCCACCGCCGCTTTGCTTGCAACCCTTCGCCCGGATCACCGATGAGAAACGGATACAACACCGGCGTGTCGTCGAGCGCCAACTGCGGATAGCAGGCATTGGACAGGCCCAGCGCCTTCCCAGGCAGCCACTCGACCGTTCCATGCTTCCCGCAGTGAATGATGGCATCTGCGCCGAAGTGGTCGCGCAGCCACCGGTAAACCGCCAGGTAATGGTGCGGCGGGACAAGCTCCCCGCTGTGGTACAGCGCCTGCACGTTGTCGCCATAGCCGCGCGGGGGCTGAATCATCACCAGCACATTGCCGTAGCGCCGCGCGGGAATGTACCCCGTGACGCCATCCGTCATGACCGTCCCGGGCGGCTCGCCCCATGTCGCCCGGAGTTGCACCTGGTTGTCAGGCGGCAGCATGGCAAACCACGCGCAGTAGTCCTCCGCCCGATAGTGGGCGCAAGCGCGCGCGGCTTGCTCGGTGGACAACGCCGGCGCTTCATAACCGCCTTGCGCCAGCAGCTCGGCCATGAGCGCGTCCCCGTTGGGCGGCAAGTCGTCAATGGTGTAGCCGGCATCCCGGAGCGCGCGGAGGATGTTGAGCACAGAGGCGGGCGTATCGAGGCCCACTGCGCTGCCGACGCGCCCGTTGCGGTTGGCAAAGTTGGTCAGGACGATGGCCAGGCGCTTTTCGGCGTTCGGCAGGTCGCGCAAGCGCGCCCAGCGCACGGCGAGCCGCGCAACGGCGTCCGCGGCTTCGGGCAGGACGGCCAGCCGCGCTCCGGCGGCGTCGGATTCACGGGCGCCGACGACGGTCGTAATCAGTCGCCCATCAAATTCCGCCATCACTACCTTCATGGCGGCGTCAAGCGGCGAGAGTCCCTGCGCGCTCGCCCGCCAAGCGGCAACCGTATCGCCGCAGGTTAGCGCTTGAAGGACGGGGATACCGAGCCTTTGAAGCGCCTCGGCTGCGCCACCGCCGGCAAGCGTCAACCGTTCCGTGTGCGTCAGTCCGGCCAGGGCATAGCTCAGCAGGCTGATGATGGCCTGGACACGCGGGCGGCCGTTATCGCTGAAGTAGCACGCAAAAAGCTCCGGCAAACCGCCGGCGTTTTCCATGTCATCGCGCAGGCTGTAACAAAACACCGGCAGGACATTACCGCCTGCCGCTTCAATCGCGGCGACCAGCGCGTCCACAACCGCCAGGTCGCCGCTTTGCCAGTACGCGCGATAAAAGGCGACGCCGATGGCCGGGCATCCGGGACGCCAGTACGCGTTCTGGAAATCCGCGACTGCCATCCGGGCCGTCGCTTCTAGGTCCGTCGCCCGCGGATGGTACAGCCCCGTCAGCGGCGCTGCCTGCGGCGGCGCAAAGCCGAATGCCGTCCCCAGCAGGCGGTCGGACAGATAACGCAGCCCCTGGGCATAGTTCTCGACGCCGCCGGCCACACAGTACGCCAGCAATTCCTCGGCGACATCCGCGCCGACGGTCGAGCGTGCGAGCAACAGCGCGTCAGGACGGTTATCGCCGGGCAATGCAACAACGTGGCAGCCGGTGTCGCGGTGAAGCCGCGCGAGACAGTCGAAGCCCCTAGCAAAGTAGGCGATGCCGCCCAGGATGCGCGCGATGACAAGCTTGACCGTTGGCGCAATCCCGCCCAGGAAGGCGTCCAGTTCGGCCGGATGCTGCAACGCCCGCGCCGCTTGGACTTCAAGGACCGGAAACCCCTGTGGAAGCCGTTGCCGCGCCTCGGCGACCAGGCGCAGCTCGGTGTCCGACGCCGAAATGAACACGATGTCCGGTCTGGGGCGATAGAGTTTGGTGCCATGATCTTCCTGACAGCCGCCGGCGACCGCCGGCCGGCAGGTCAGATTGCGTTTGTTGCCGGTAGGAAGCCCGCGACTGTCGGTTGTCGGGTGGTAGAAACCCATACTTGAACCTTGTTTAACAGAGGGTTAAGCACTTGTACCATCGGGGATGTTGACCTGTCATGCCCCTTTTCTGCGGTCGGGCGCATCGGGTCCAGCGGAAGGTAACGCCAGCAATGGCGTGAGCTGTCATCTCACCTCTCATTGACCATCTGCTGTCTTGGTACGGTAGTAGCCTCTGAAAAAGAGAGGCACGTCAAGAAGCGCGCCGATCGCCCGCCCGCGCATCGTGTCCGGAGAGGCTTACGGAGGGCGTTCACAAGCGATTGCACCATCCCAGGAAGGGCAAGTTGCTGGACCAGCAGACGCGATGGTCCGCCCTAGGACTTGCTGCCAGACAAAGCTTGCTACCCGTCAAACTGCCACCCCACAAAAGCTGACTCTGCGACAAGGCCGCCCTTGTCGCCAGGAGTGAACTTCTCTGTAGGGGCAAAATAATAGGGCCTGACAAACGACAGCCCCGGCCCGCTCGCTTCGCAAAGTGACCGACGCCGCGATTGCCGCCCTGCCAGAATAAGGCGAATCAGACCGAAGGCGCGACCCTGACGGATATTGAGGACCGCGTGCTGGAGGCACCCCGGCGGAGCGGTCAAGCCCTCCTGCGCACACGGCGCGAACACCCGGAAGAACGACGGAACGCAGCAGATACCGATGCACCTAAAAAAGGCGACCGTGACCCGCCGGGGAACGATCCCAGACGCGGGCATACGACTCCGACCCACACCAGCGCCAGGGGCGGTATCCTCTGGACGGGCGCTTGTGGGCATCTGGGGACAGGTCAGCGCCGGGTTAGAGCGCGACCTGGTGTTGCCGGGGGCGCGCCTGCCCGACGAGGGGCGGCCTGGGCAATCCGGCACACCCCACTATAACGGACAGGTCAACACCCTTGCCGACTGCCTGGCTGAAGCGTGCCGCGAACGCATGCACTATCGTGACGTTCAGGCTGCCGGTTTGCCCATCGGCAACGGGACGCTCGAAGCCGGCGCCAAACAGGTCAAGGCGCGTTTCGGTCAGAGTCGGATGCGCCGGTCTCGCGCCCGCCTGAGCAACGCCGTGCCGTTTCGGGACGGCTGTAATGAGTCATCGTTTCGACACGTTATGGAAGGTCGCTTGCCCCTGTTAAGGGCAAAGGAGATGCGCGCAGCCACCGCTCGCGGCGAGCAACTCGGCCTCACCGAGGACGAGCTGGCCTTCTACAACGCCCTGGAGACGAACGACAGCGCGGTGAAGGTGCTGGGCAATGCGACGCTGCGCCCCATCGCGCGTGAGCTTGTCGCCGCCGTCCGCGCCAATGTCACCATTGACCGGACGCAGCCCGAGAGCGCGCGGACCCATCTACGCGTGCTGGTCGAGTGCATCCTGCGCACGCATGGCTATCCGCCGACAAGCAGGAGATGACCACCGGCACGGTGCTGGAGCCGGCGGAGGCGCTCTCGGCGGCCTGGTTCGTCGGTAAGCGCTGTCGAATCGGATGACGTGACCCTGCGCACGCGGCGGCGACTGCCGGCGTGCGACCGCGCCGGTGCCCCGGGCAGGGCCAGCGCGGCAAGCGCCGCTTTGATAGCGTCGCCCGGCAAAAATGGCAGCAGGCCCCGACCTCCAGCGCGTGCGGCCGGCCGACGAACTGGGCCAGCCACAGTATGCCAAAGGCGTAGATCACAGCGTTGCCCGATGCCATCGCCGGCAGTGTGCCCCAGAAGCGCCGATCCCAGCCGCGTTCGCTCAGCCGGCCGGTGAGCACCGCGGCGAAGATGGAGCCGTCAAGTAGCCGCCGGTCGGGCCGCGAGCCATTGCGCCACGCCGGACGCACCGCCGGCAAAGAAGGGCAACTCGGCTGCCCCCTGTAGCGCATAGGCAACCGGCGCCAGCACGCCGCAACGCTGGCCCAACGCCGCGCCGACCAGCAGCACGCCCGGCGTCTGACCGGCGCGATCGGCACAGGCTATAGCCGGATGACGATTTGCGCCAGAGCCGCGACGAGCCGGCTCCCGAGCAGCACCATCGCCGCATCGCGCCGGAGGTCGGCGCGTATGCGCGGAAACAACGTTTGGACCAGGTGAGGGTAACTTGCGCTCACCATGGTTGGGCGCCGGTGAAACGCGATGCCATTGCCTTTCGGTATCTACATCTACCTTTTGGCAACAATCAACTTGCCTACTGTCTATGTGCGCCGCTGACCTTCTTTGATCCTGCGACTCGTGGCACGGAGCCTTGCAACCAAGCCCGATCTGAAAACCACCCTTAGCCAGGGCTTGCCTGTGCGCTGTTTACTCGGCTGCTAATTCGAATGCAAGCCCAAGCATAACTACCGAAAGTTGACAGGCAAGTTGACAAGTCCGCTGTAAGAGTCGTTCAAAGTTCTTTTCACTCAGAGGCGACTCTATTGAAGAACAGGCTCTCCTGGTCTTATCATCCGCCCTGTAGGTCTTTGCCGCCTCACTCAGAGGTTGGCTCCATAAAGCTTAGAGTGGATTGCGTCATGCTCCTACGCACGATTTTACGCCGCTCCTTTCTCATCGTTCTCACAATACAAGTTGTCGGCGCAACGACTCCCGCACAGCGAAATCGCCCTGCCGACCCTAATTGGTACGACTACGAGCAGGTTGGCCGCGCGCCAACACTCAACCGGCGTCCGGCACGGGACAAAATCCGCGCTTACGAACAGCGTGCTGGCTCTATTTTTTCCGACCGACCGGTGACACGCCGCCGAGATGAATCGGCGCGCACGTCCCGCGATGGCTCACGTCGGCGGACAACGACCTATCGCCCAGTCGCCGACATGCTCGCGCCAGAGCTTCTCGCGCAGACCGCAGATGGTAATCCGCAGGCTGCCTTTCAGTTCTACGTAGAGGCATTGCAGGAGTATCGGCGTGGTATGGTGGAGCAAGGATGGCCCACGGAAGATGTTGCGGCCGCCATTGCGCTTTACCTCAACAATCACTACACCATCGTCTTCGGAAACCCGATGCCGCCGGGTGTCCCCTATGCGTTTTATGAAATCTTTCGTGAGATTTTGATGAACGATGAGGATTTCCTGGCTTCCCACGATCGCGAACGCCAAGTCCTCGCCGAATCTCTGGCCATTCTGGCGACTGCCATCTACTCACAGCATACGTTTGCCCAGGGAGCAGAACGCGAACGTATCCGTCGCCAGGCACGCGCAAACCTGGAATCCTTCACCGGCCAAACCGCCGAAGAGTTGCGCGACATGGTTTATGCAATCCAAAGACAACTGTGAGAGAGGGTAGCCGTACCGAAACCTGCCGACCACCCACAACGGCGGACTCACTTGGCAACCCACCGACCGCCAAGCCAGCGATACTCAAGATCGTAGTTCTCATCGTCCTGCGAGGCTACCACCCGTTTGACCGGCTCCCCGTTGACGATGGTGATTTTCTCATCCCACTTGTTGTTGCGGTTGAGATCGATCTTCGCCCGATTCCATCCTTGCCCCGGTGTGTCGCAGTAGAGACTGATCTTGTGCGGACGTCCGGGAAATGCATCCTTAATGCGGCTTGTGGTCGCCGGCCGCCGCAGGGCTTCGAGCAGGTCGCGATCTGCCGGACGCAAGGCGTTGTCGGCTGCCGGAATCACTGGCATCGTCGGTGCGTCCGGCGGCACAGCGGCTGCATCCTGCAAGCGGCGCGTCTTCACCAGCCAGACACACGCGCCAATCACCAACGCCGAGACCATCAGCCCACCGGCCACCACCAACGCCAAGAACGTCTTGAACTTCATCGCGCCGAGCCTTCCGCCCAGGCATCGTCGCCTTCTTGCCCCCAGGGGCCACCCGGCTGGTCGCCCAGGTCATGACCAGTCTCACGGGCTACCATGCCGCGTTCAATCGGGACGGTGCAGTTGCAGTAGGCGTAGGGACATATCCGCGCGGCGTCGAAGAGCGCGAACGTCCCATCGAGAAAATTCCCCAGATACTCGCGCCGATAGCGCCGCGCCGGGTAGCAGCGCCACGCCGCGCCGCGATCATCGAGCGTAAACGCCCAGGCCCCCGCCCAGCAGGGCCGTCCCAGAAACGACGGCGCAATCACGCCCAAGTCATTGTGTCCGCCAAGCGCCAAAAGCTGCGCCTGTTCTTCTTCTGTATAGCTAATCACCTCCCGGTCTCGCTTCTCGGGCTGCGCCTTGAAGCGAATGCCTGCCGCCGCAAACCGCTGCGCCAGCGCCGGCAGCGCCGGTAAATTGCTCCGTGTCGCAACACAGGTCACGTTGAACGTCGCTCCCAACGGCAACTGCGCCATCACCCACCGCGCCTTGGCAATAAAGGCTGCCAGTTCGGCTTCCGTTGCCACATACTCACGGTGCAGACTTGCCGAAAACACGCGCAGGGCGCCGCCCGCCGCCGCCAGAAACCGGTCAAGCTTTTCCGTCGAAGCCGAAAAGTTCGTCACCACGCTCACCCGGTGGCCCATCCGGGCCAGTGCGCCGACGACTTCCACAAACGTCGGATGCAAAAACGGTTCGCCGCCTGAAATCTTGATTTCCCACCGGCCGGGCAGCCGCCGGAAGCCCTCCAGAAAGCGCGGCGTATCGCGCGCCCAGCGCGTCCGGTCATCGAGAAAGCGCTGCGTGCAGTAGGAACACCGGTAGTTGCACGTGGTGTTGATGTTCCACATCACAACGCCTTCCGATGGTTTTGGCGGTGCCGCTTCCAAGCTCATCGCCCCGTTCTCAGTTTCTTCCTTACCGGCTTCTTCGTTTGTTTCACAAAGCGCAGTGCGCTGCCGACCGGCCTATTGCTTTGGTTCTTCAGCTTGCCGCCCCGGCGAGATCCCGTCAATCATGCCGCGGTTGGCCGGCACCGTGCACGGACAAATATCGTAACGACAAATTTCCGGTCCCATGGCCAGGCGAAACGTCCCGTCCAAGACGTTCCCCAAGTAACCTTCGCCGCACCGCTTAGCCGTTCGGCAGCGAAAAGCCTGGCCAAACTGGTCAACGACAAAGTATGCCGCGCCCGCCCAGCAGCGCCGCCCCTTGTACGATGGCGCGACGTTCGCCTCGCGCGCCGTCGGACGCTCGCCGATCAGCGCCTTCACCAGCGCCGCCTCCGCCGCATCATAGGCATAGACGCCCTGCTTGGTTTTCATAACTTGCGGGAAGTATTTCAAGCCGGCGGCTTCGACCTGCGCCTTGACGCCAACCAGCGCGGCAACCGTCCCCGGCACGAGCACATTGTTGACAACAAACGTCGTCTCCGGCCGTAGCCACGACCGGAACGTGACGGCCTTTTTGACGAACACACCGACTTCAACGTACTCCAGATGCAAACTGGCCGAAAATACCTCCAGCTTGTCCCCAACGAAGTCCACAAATCGCCGCAGGACGCCAAGCGGCGCAGAGAAATTCGTCAGTACCGACACGTGATGTGGCAGCGCCGCCAGGCCGGGAATAATGCGCGTCATAAAGCCACGCAATGCAAACGGCTCACCCCCTGACATTTTGATTTCCCACGCGCCCGGTAGTTGCGCAAAAAACGCCAGGAAGCGCTCGATGGTGTCATCTGACGGATAGCCTTGCCGATGTTGGCGTGACTGAATGCAATACGAGCAGTCGTAGTTGCAGACACCGTTTGTTTGCCACTCAATGGTCGGTCGCCGCGACATGGTTTGCAATGGCATGGTTTGCAATGCTCTCCTTCCCGCCCTGTGCGTCTGTTCCTCTTTTTGTGTTATCAGACACTTGTCGCCCCGTCAGACTCCGGTACACCGCCTCCCCGAACCGCTCCCGAACCTTGGCCGCGAGCTTAACATTCTGGTTGAACTTCCCACATTGCCGGCACGCCGGCAGGTAGTCTCCAGCCCGCAGCCGCGCCCGCATGGCTTCCCACTCCGCCCCAAACCACTGCGCCGAAAACGGACCCTGATCCAAATGCCCGACCCGAAGCGCCGTCGCGCAGCAGTACAGTAACTCGCCCTCGACCGTAATGCGCGCGTAGCGCCATCCCATGAAGCATCCAATGTCCTCGATTGGCGTCGTCGCCAGCCCTCCTGCCGCCAGTTGCCGGGCAAAGACATCGAGGTTCGTCGCCACGCCCAGCCGCGCCGCCAGCGCCTGCGCCGCCGGAACCAACTGTTCACGCAACTGTGCCCGCTGCGCTTCCGTTATGGCGCAGGCTTCCGTGCCGCCGCCCAGACTTGCCAACTTGAAGGTCACGTGTCGTGCGCCGTACTGGGCTGCAAATTCGACCATTGCCACCAACTCCGGGGCAGTATCGCGGTTGATGACCTGGACGTGCTTGACCGGCACACCCAGTACCTGCCACCGCGCCAGTAGCGCTTTCAAGCGCCCGAAATCGCTCGCCCGCAGGTTGGGATGAAAGGCGGCGTAGGAAGCCGGGCTCGCGCCGTTGACCGACACCAGCATGGCGTCCACGCCCAGCGCGGCGATGCGTTCCGGGTCGGCCAACAACGCATTGGTCAACACGGTCACGCGCCAGCCCTGACGCTTGCACTCGGCAATGATGTCGTAAATGAAGGGATTGACGAATGGATCGCCCATCCCCGCCAAAATCGCCGACTCAACCGACTGGAGGCTGGCCAGGTCGGCGGCGAGCGCGACAAATCGCTCGAGCTCGAAAATCCTGCGCTTCCAGGCCGCCGGGCGCGGCCTCGCCAGCAACGGCGAGTGATCCCAGCACGTCGTGCAATTCGTGTTGCAGCCGTTGGCTAAATCAACATGCACCGTGTGCGGCCCGACCAGCGTTCGGCCCTCGGCCATCCCCTGCCACCGGCGCTTACGCGCCTGCCACGGCTCCATCGCCCACCTCCCGCGCGGCAGCCTCCACCGCCATCAGCCAGCGCCACGGATCGTTTTCCGCCCCGGCCGTATGCCGCTCCAGCACGCTCAACGCCCGGTAAAGACTTTCGCCCGCTAGGCGCGCCGCCGCCAAAAAGCCCGTGATGACGCGCACCTGATCGTCGGGCGACGCCCGCTTCGACCACGGCAGATGCCGCAGAAACGCCAAGCGCCCCCGCTCGTCATCAAAGGGCTGCAGGGCCTCGGCCAGCCTTCCCCATAGCGCGAGCGCGGCTTCCAAATCAGCCTCGTCGCCCGGCGCCGGCAGCCGCCGGGCGAAGAACAGCCAGTCATCCAATCCAAAGCTTTCCGGAAGCGTCTCCAACAACTCCGCCAAGTCGTCGCCGTCCGTGACGGCCACGGTCAGCGCCCATAGCTGCGCGCACCGCTCGGCGTCCAGATTCCGGCTTTCCAGCCACCGGCACAAACGCGGCGTCGCCCGGGCGGCGGCGGCGCGCAACTCGGACGGATCGAGCAACAATTGCATCGCATGCCAGGCGGCTTGCCGCGCTCCGCCCAGCGGAACGAACGCCCGCGCCCGCGCCGTCAGCCGCGCCCGCGTCTCCCCGTCGCGCAGGCTGGCCAACGCTTCGCGCAGCGCCACCGCATCCGGCCGCCCGGCGGCGTCCAGCGGTAACCAAAGCGCGGCGGCGGCGGCAGCAGCCCGAGCGGCCCGGGCGGCTTGGTCATCAGCGATTTTTTCCTGCGCGAACAGGGCCGTCGGGATGCCCAGCGCCAGCAACTCATAGGTTGCGTTGAAACCGGCGGCTGAAATGGCGGCATCCAACCCGGCGAAATCCTCAACCGCCAACGGGTCGGTCAGCCACGTGATGCGCGGTCCGCGCCGCGGCGGGCCGGCGTAGAGCGGCCCCGCGCCAACGACCAGATGCGCGTCCGGCAAGGCTTCACAGGCTTCGATGAGCGTCGCCAAGGCGCGTTCAGCGCAGGCGTCCCCGCCGCCGCCTGCGCTCAGCCACAAAGCGAAGGCGTCATCGGGGATGCCCAGCCGTCGCCGCGCCGTCGCCCGGTTCTGACAATCCTCCGGCTCACGCAGCAAAATCGGAGGGACATACCGCGTCCGTGCCGCCACCGTCGGCGAGATTGCACCGCCGTCAGGCAGTCGCCCTGCAATCTCCAAACCCAGGCCGGAAAGATTGCGGTCTAGAGGTAGGGTGATACCATTCGCCGTGTCACGTCCTGATTCACTGGCAAAGTTAATTTTGTTATCAGTCTCAAGTCGCCCTGCCCCTGGTTCCACAACGGTCAGGATGCGGTCGTAACACGGCAGCCAGCCGGCAAAGCCCGCCGGGTCAAACTCAGCGCGCACTGCCCGCCGGATCAACAATCTGCGTCCCGACAGATCAAGCGCCGGACCAAGCTCGCCAAACGTGCCCCCCGGAAAGGTGTCCACCAGCAGCAGATCCGGCTTGAGTAACCCCAAGCTATGCCAGACCCACTGTCGCGCCAAACGCAGATAGTCTTCCTTTGGCAGCCCGGCTGCCCGGACGACCGTTTTGCTCGGCAGCTTGAATGTGGCAATCCCCTCGCGCAACGCTAACTGCCCGGCTTCCGAAGTCGTCAGCAGGTAAATGTCGAGCTGCCTTCCGGCGCACAGCGCCAGACGCCGCATCCAGCGCAGGACGGCCAAGACGCGCGTCAGATGCCCGATACCCGAACCGTTCACAGCATAGGCAACCACCGTCAGCGCCCGCGTCATGAGACCTCCACCTCCTGACCGTAGAACGGCGTCGGGCGCTGATACACGTAGCCCGGATGCTGCTGCCGATACTGCTCGACCTCTGGAATGAAGCTGCCGTCCAGTCGCCCGTCGGTCATCACATCCCACCAGAGCAAATCGGAGGCAAAGTCGTACCGGTCGTACTGGTTGTACTCGGCCACCACGGCATAATCGCGCCAAAAACGCGCGCGTTGCGCGACCAAACGCTCCCGTGGATCACGCAGCCACGTCTGCACCTGGTGGGGATCCAACAACGTCCCGGCATATTTCGGACGCGAAAACTTCGCAACTTTCCGCTCCAACTTGGTTATGGCCTCCGTCAGATCGTGCTGCTCCGCTTTCAGGCAACGGTCGACCATTGCTTGTGTGTACTCAAGCTGCTTCTCGACCCCGTCCAACCGCTTGATCAGCGACTCGCGCACGCGGTCGCCGCCTGCCCACCCAAACAGTTGCTTCCGGTCGGCCAAGACCAGGTGCTCGCGCACCATCCGGCGAAAATCCTCCAGAACAAACCTCGGCAGGTCATTGAGCCGGCGCTGGGCTTCGTTAAGTTCGGCAATCAGCCGCCGAACATCCTCGATCTCACCCTCAAGGCTTTCCAGCGTCTTCCGACACACTTCACGTCCACGCAGTAAATGGTCATAGGCCGCACGAACTTCGGAAAAAGACTTGCAGCCAAACTTTTCCGTGATCTCATCGCCCCGTTTCCAGTCTAAGTAGTACTGCCGTGAAAGCCAACTCTGCCGGTAAGCAGGTGTCCGGTAGCCACGCCGGTACAGATCGAGAAAATCGGGCTCTTGCTCGTAGCATTGGAGTCCACTTTCAATCAGCGCCAACTCATCGCGCGCCTGTTTGAGCCGTAGCGTCAACTCCCCGGCTGTCGGGTCGAGGAGTTCCTGGCGCCGAATGAAACGGGGATCGGCGCTAATTTCTGCCACACGCTGCATCAGGCGGTCGCGCTCGCGTGCCAGATAGGCGTTGAGGTCCAGATCACGAAAGCGGCCGTAGCCCGTGTACCGCTCGACGGTTGCCAACGTCGCCGGAGCAAGCGTCGGCACATTCACCTGCGCCAGTTCATCGAGCGTCTGCTCGCGGAGCTGCCGGAGCTGCGTTGCGCACATCCTATGCCGGGCGAACTCGGATGGCAGCGCCACCAGTGCCCGCCGCAACTCTGCCACACGTTGGCGGGCCAAAATAAGAAACTGCTCAACACGCACAAAGCGGCTCCTCGGGCCGGAAGTTTGTAACCAAGCGTACACTCACTTTAGTCCAGATTGACGGCCTATGACTACTTGGCGCGGCCAAGTCCGGCCGGCTTCCGCCGACCATCCCCGTCGCCCCACCCACATGTCATAGCGTTGAGGACAGCCTAGATGGCCACAACTGGGATGGCCACAACTGACCGGTCACATGGCTGCGGCCGGTTATCTAGCCGGTCCACTGGGCGGCGCTTCTCACACGAGGCTTTCCACCAACACAAGGGGTTGTCAGCGCCGGTGTCTTTCGCGCATCATGGGGCAACCCCTGTCAAGGCGTATTTGCCCGTCGGCCACTGCGGCGCAGCATACGCCAGGCTGGAAGGAAGGAGAGTGCGAGCTTGCTCATTGCGCAACGGAAAGTCCTCCTGCTCAATGCCTCGTATGAACCGCTGGGCTTGGTCTCGCTGCCGCGCGCATTGCGCATGGTCTGGCAGCGGACGGCCGAGGTCTTGGAAAAAGACGGCGACCGCGTACTGCGCACAGTACGCTTTACGTTTGCCTGCCCGTCTGTTGTCCGGTTGCACGAGTACATCAACGTCCGCAAGCGACGGCGTTCGTCCGGTGGCTTACGGACGAAGATTTTGATCCGCGACCGATACCGCTGCCAGTACTGCAACAAGCGTGGGACGGCAGCCGATTTGACGCTTGACCACATCGTGCCCCGTTCACGCGGCGGACAATCGGTTCCCGAAAACCTCTGCGCCTGCTGCCACGAATGCAACCAGCGCAAAGGTGACCGAACACCTGACGAAGCCCGGATGCCCCTGCTGTCGAATCCGGCTGCCCTGTGGCACGATCTCGATCTGACGGCGCTGCATCACGCGGCGGCCTCCCGACCGGAGTGGCGGAAGTATCTGTACCTTGATGAGGCGGCTGCTGCCTAACGGCGCCTGACGGAATCGCCTCAGCACGCCGTTCGGTCCGGCCACGAACAACCTTATGGCGTTGCAATCCCTGTTCCCTCACCGGCTGTGGTGGATCGGACTGTGCATGCTCTCCGCACCGTTCTGGCACGTGCTTCCCCGGTGCAATCCATGCAGTTCGCTCCCAAGCGCCGCCGCCCAAACCGCTCTCCCGGTGATGGATGAACGTCCGGCGCGGCAGACGGCCGCAATGTATCGGCGGGTGCGCCAGCGGCTGGCATCGTTCAAAGGCAAGGTCTTCTGCTTCGCCAAAAATCTCGATACCGGTGAGACCTTTGGACTGGCGCCCGACACCAAAGTGCGGACGGCCAGTACCATCAAAGTTCCCATCATGGTGGAGGTCTTCGCGCAGGTCGCCGAAGGCAAACTGACCTGGGACGAAAAGCTGACCGTTGTCCGCCGGCATGAGTACGAAGACGGCGGCGTGCTGTTTGAACTCACACCGGGAACACAAATTACCGTCCGGGACGCAATGCGGCTGATGATCGTGGTGAGCGACAATATCGCCACAAACATCCTCCTCGACCGCATCACCACGGATGCCGTCAATGCGCGGCTGGAAGCCATGGGCTTTGCAGCCACCCGGTCCCTACGCAAGATCGGCGGCGGCGGCGAAAGTACATTCCGCCAAAACCATCTTGAGGAAAACAAACCGTACGGCATCGGTGTCACGACGCCACGTGAAATGGTCAGGCTGCTGGAGGCTCTCGAACGCGGTCTGGTGGTGAGCCCGGAAGCCTCACAGGAAATGCTGACCATCATGAAACGGCAGCAGTTTCGTGATGGCATCGGGCGGCGTTTGCGCGGCGTGGTCATCGCCAATAAGCCCGGCGCGCTTGACCATTTGCGTAGTGACATCGGCATCGTCTATACGAAGCACGGCCGCGTGGCAATGGCCATTACCGTCGAGGATATCCCTGTTGTGGACTACTGTAGCGAAGCCGAAGGCCATGTGCTCATCGCCGACCTTGTGGACATTCTCTTAGACGGACTGGCGCCGCCGCGTTCCGCAGCACGCAGAGCGCAGCATTGACTCAATACTTCAGTTGATTTTACCCAGTTGCAGGAGTTTCTTCACCACCGATGAACCTTGACTTCACCGTACGCAACTTTACCCTCACCCCGGCCATCAAAAAGTTTGCCCGCGAGCAGACCAAGAAGATCGCCAAACTCCTGGACGGCCGTGACCACATTCGCCTGCACCTCACCATGGCGATTGAAAAGCACCGCAACCTTGCGGAATTGGTCCTGACAATGGGCGAGCAAGTTCTGACCGGCAAGGCTGCGACGGACGATATGTATCAGTCCATTACGCAGGCAACCGAGAAGCTGACCCGGCAAGTCAACAAGCTCAAGGAGAAGACAGAGACGAAGCGCAAAACCCGCGCCAGCGTCAAAGCCGTTACGGCGGCAGCCGAGGCAGCACGCACCGATGCAGAAAGCGAACCGGCAGAGCCTCTGAAAAAGCCGCGCATCATCCCCACGCGCCGCTATGCCGTCAAGCCGATGACGCCCGATGATGCCATGGCCAGCTTGTCCCCCAAGGAACAGTTCGTGGTTTTCCGCAATATCGAAACCGACCGAGTGGGCGTTCTCTACCGCCGACCCGATGGCAACTTCGGCCTGATTGAGCCATAAACCCTGCTTTGGCGGCCCCTGCCGCACCCCAGACTCTCCGGTGATCCGCCGCCGTAGCCCGCGTGGCGGCCGAGCACAATCCATCCGCGCGGTGTAGCCCACCGAGCCGCTACCGGGTGCAACCCGCAGTGGTGGCGCAGCCCCACGTCGTGGCGGCGGCGCGATGCGCCCCCGGCCCACCCCTAGGCAACCGACCACCGCACGCCGGTCGGCACAGGGCGAACCCCGAACCTCTGGTACGGTCGCCTGCCCGGCATCGCGATGACGCGCGCTGCCTTAAGGCGCGATGACGCGCGCTGCCTTAAGGCCAATGGCCGGTCTCGACCGCAGGCAGATTGTCGTTCCGGACAGATTGATGTCAGAATCAACCGAGACCGCGGCGCCGTCGTCTGAGGAGCATCGCCGGGGACGTGACCTAAGCTCACTGACGCCAAAGTAGGAACGAGACCGTGCCTGATCCTGCACCGGATGTCCTCGCCTTTCCGCCACTACCGCCTGCCGTCTCCACGGCGCCGGCCGAGATGGCGACACCACCGGCGGCCCCATCCGATCCACCGCCGGCGGAGCGTTTTTCCACCCTCGACCCCAACGTTATCGCCCTGTGGCGGCTGACCGACGGCATCGAATGGAGCCTCTTCCTGTCCGTGGCCTTTGTTCTGATCACCGTCGGCACACTCGTCCTGTCCCTGGGGATGTGGTTCTGGGTGCTGCTCGCAGGGTGGGCGTTGGCGGTACTCTTCGCGGTGGCCTATGTCATCCGGTATCCGCCGCTGGCCTATCGGCATTACGCCTACCGGATCGACAACCACGTCATTGAGGTAGGCCACGGCGTGTGGTTTCGCGAAAGCCGGCTCATACCCCTGTCACGCCTCCAGCACATTGACCTCCGCCAAGGCCCGTTTGAGCGCTCATACGGACTGGCCACCCTTGTTTTTCACACGGCCGGGATGCATGCGTCGAGTACCGTGCTGCCAGGGCTGCCGGCTGCCGATGCGGCCGCGCTGCGCAACCGGCTTCTGGCACAGCTCCAGGGTCAGAAAGCACCTACAGCGGCCGTCGAGCCAACAGGAGAGACGACACGATGAAGCCCGAAAGCCATCCTGCCGCGCTATCGCGTCCGTCCGGCCGGCTCCACCCCTGGACGCTGCTGTTTGAACTCCTTGGCGTTGCCCGGCAACTCCTGATCCCCCTGCTGTACTGGGTCATTTCTGACTTCAGCATCTTCGGCGCGCTGTTGGTACTTGTGTTCGGCCTGCTGAGCCTGCTGCTGACCATCGCCCGTTACCGAAGCTTTCGCTACCGCGTAGCAGCCGATGAACTGGTCATCGAACAGGGCCTGCTGCGCCACCAGGAACGGCACATCCCGTTGGCCAACATTCAGGAAATTCGCCTTGAGCAGAATCTCATCCAACGGTGGCTCGGAGTGGCGCGGGCCGACATTGAGACCTCGACGGGCAACGGCGTTGAAGCCTCGCTGGCCGTGCTCGCCGTCTCCGACATTGCCCACCTGCGCCGGAGTGTGTTCGGTGTGCAGGCAGCAGCCGCTGTTTCACCGGTCCCCGCCCCAGATGCAGCAGAAACACCGCTGCTGGCCCTGTCTCCCCGTGCGTTGCTCGCCGCGGGACTGACATCTAACAGCATCTTCACGCTGTTTCTTGCCCTGGGGGCACTGTTCCGCTTTGCCGAAGAATGGCTGCCTGAAGACAAGCGCCGGGCCGTGTGGCACGCCATCGCCGACGCCACCCGCGCGCTCGGTCAACAAAGCCCCTGGACGGCGGCAGCCCTCCTCGCCTGCTGGGCCGGTGCTCTGCTGCTCCTCAGTGTCACCCTCTCAGGACTGCTGAGCCTGGTGCGGTTCTATGACTTTCGCCTGACGCAGCAGGGCGCGGCGCTCCGGCGTACCTATGGACTCTTCACGCGCCATGTGAGCAACCTGTCGCCAGCGCGCATTCAGTTGATCGCCGTAGAGCAAACGGTGTTACGCCGACTGTGCGGATGGGCGGCACTCCGGGTCGAGGTCGCCAGTGTCACCTATGAACGGCAGGAAGAACGCCAGGGCCGGGGCTTGTTGGCTCCGCTCGTGCGCAGCGCGGAGGTGAACAACCTGCTTCGGCGTTTTTTAGCCGACGATCTACCGGATGAGCGGGCGTGGCGGTCTGTATCCCCCTTAGCCGTGCGGCGCGGCATCCTCCGGCGCTTGGGCTGGCTCATTCCGGCCGCAGTGATATGCTGGTGGTGGTGGACCTGGCTCCTCGGTTGGCTCGTCCTGGTGGGCTTGCCGGTCATTGTCCTTGTCAGCCGGCTGGATTCCTGTGCACGGGGGTACATCGCTACCCCGCGTTACTGGTTCGTCCGTCAGGGTTGGGCGAACCGCGTCATCCATGTCGTACCGGTCCAGAACATTCAGACGGTCGTCATCCGGCAAACGCCGTTTGACCGGCGGCTAGGTTTGGCGACACTGATCCTGGACACAGCCGGGCCGACCCCGGTGGTTATCCGGGATGTCCCCGCCACCGAGACCGAAGCACTGGGCAGATGTCTGGCACGGCAGGCTGAAACGCTCGCCTGGGAAACCGGTCAGGCTAGCAACCGGCTGCCAACGCAGGTGCAGCCCCTGCCAGAGCGGCCGGCTTCCCCGCTACATCCGGCGTAAGGGCAGGTACAACTGCCCAGCACCTGTCCGGCAAGATACCGCTTGTTCGTGCCGACGGGTTGCGCCGGCGTTGCACTCTCACTGAATTTACCTTTTGCCCGGTATGCAGAACTCGATACACAGAACGCGGGACTCGGCAAAGCCCCGGCGCCGAGCCCAAAGAACCGACACTGCTCCAGCGTTGCTGCCCCACGTTTATGGAACGCGCCTGTGAAGCTTCTCCCCGGCCGCCGTTGCGCGTTGTTGCCATCATCCCGGCCCGTTATGCCGCAACCCGTCTGCCGGGTAAACCCCTGCTCGATCTGTGCGGACGGCCAATGATTCAGCATGTTTACGACCGCGTCCGGCAAACGCCCGGCGTCGCGCAGGTCATTGTCGCCACGGCAGACCAACAAATTGCCGCCGTCGTCGCCGGTTTCGGCGGTGAGGTGTGGCTGACGCGCGCCGACCATCCGAGCGGCACAGACCGGGTGGCAGAAGTGGCGGCGGCCATTGACGCCGATCTGATTGTTAACGTGCAGGGCGATGAGCCGCTAATCGCCCCGGAAACGATTGCCGCCGCCATTGCTCCAGCCCAGGCCGACCCACTACTGCCCCTTGTTACCACCTGCGAGCGGCTTGACCCGGTCGACGCCGCCAACCCCAACATTGTCAAGGTTGTGTGCAATGCCCAACACCAAGCGCTGTATTTCTCACGCGCCCTGATTCCCTATCCCCGGCAGCCGGCGCAGGCGCAGGCGCTATGGCGCAAGCACACGGGGCTGTATGTGTATCGCCGTGAGACATTGCTGCACTTGACCCACCTGCCCCCGGCACCGTTGGAACTGGCCGAGGGACTTGAGCAGCTCCGGGCGTTGACCTACGGCATACCGATCCATGTGGTTGAGTCCACCCACCCATCGATCGGTGTGGACACGCCTGCCGACGCCGAGCGCGTCCGCCGCTACCTGGCGCACCGCGAAACAACCCCACCGCACGGCGCCGGAACATCATCAATGCGCCCACCTAGCGCGGATCGTACCAGTCAGTCGTCGGGCGCCCCGTAATCCGGGGTGTTTTGCGCGGGATCGGCTTGGTGTACTGCTCCGGCTGAAAAGCCGAGGTCCGACGGGCAGCATAAAAGCCGGCCGGGAGCTTTCGCCCGCGCGGGATTTCACGCCCAAAGCCCCCGGCCGGCGCCGGCGGCGTCGTGTTCATCACCGGCGGCGAGGTCACCCGACCGGCGTAAAAGTTACGGGACAGCTTCCTCCCTTCTGGAATATCGGACGAACTTCGGTACGGAGAGAGGCGGCAGGGAACGTCGTCGTTGATGGGCATCGGTTCCTCGCAAAGTATCGTGCAGTGTTCCCGGCGCGGTTGGTCCGCAGCCCTGGTTGTGTGACGTGGTGCAAATCCACGCTAGTATATGGATTCGCACAGGCGCCGGCGGTGTCAACTCATGATGCCGATCATGATGCCGACTCAGGTGGCTGACGAGGCATCCTGCCCAAGGGCACGGGCGACCACCGACAGGAGCACTTCCGGCGTGAACGGCTTCTGGAGAAACACAGATGCCTGGGCTGAAAGTTCGCCCGCCGCAATTTCCTCCCCGTAGCCGCTGGCGATCACAACCGGGATGTCAGGTCGGTGATGACGAATGACCCGCAGGCAGGCCAGCCCGTCCAACTTCGGAATGGTCACGTCCAAAATCACCAGCTTGAAGGCGTCCGGCCGTTCGGCAAAGCGCGCAATGCCCTGTTGACCATCGGTGGCCGTGAGGACGTCATAACCTGCTTCGTGCAAAATTTCTGCTACAAGCTGGGCAATCATCACATCATCCTCGACCACCAGCACCAGGCCCGCTGAAGACGCCGGATGGACAAGGGAGACACCGTCCTCCGGCGTTGGATACTGTTGCGGTGAAGTGTTGCCTCCGGCCCCGGCCCGGAGCGCCGGGAAGCGAATCTCGAAGCGTGTGCCCTTGCCCGGCGTACTCTCCACACCGATTGAACCACCATGCGCCGTCACAATACCGTGCACCACCGACAGGCCCAGGCCGGCGCCATCGCCCATCGCCTTGGTCGTAAAAAATGGGTCGAAAATCCGCCGGCGAATGTCCTCGTCCATCCCAATTCCGGTGTCGGCCACCGTCAGACACACACAAGGTCCGCCAAGCTGACCACTTAACGTTCGACCGTCGCGCCGAACCGAGAACACCTCGGCGCGCGTGCCCAGCGTAATTGTCCCCCCCTGAGGCATCGCATCGCGTGCGTTGAGACACAGGTTGACGATCACCTGCTGAAGCTGATCTCGATCCCCCTCCAGAGGCAGTACGGTGGGGGACAGGTCGGTGATGAGTTCAATGTTCGGCGGCAACAACCCACGGATGAGCAACAAGCTGTCCTCAACCACTGCCGTCAGGTCAAGGATCTGCCGCGAAGCTTCTTTCTGGCGCCCAAAAGCGAGCAGCTTGGAGACCAACTGTGCAGCGCGCTCGGCGGAGGATTCGATGGCGTTGAAGTACTCTTCCAGCGTCTTGTCGCCGCCCAACAGTGCTTTCCGCCTCGCCAGCCGCAAGAACCCCAAAATGCCGTTCAGCAAATTGTTGAAGTCATGCGCAATCCCCCCGGCCAGCCGGCCAACGGCATCCATCTTCTGCGCCAACTGGAGGGTCGCCTGGAGGCGTTTCCGCTCTCCGACGTCGCGCATAATGGCAATCAGGTATTTCTTGCCGCCGGACATAAACTCCGACACGGCATTTTCAATCTCTATCGTTGTGCCATCGGCACGCCGCGCCGTGAACTCATACGTCGGCGGAGCTGGCTCACCGCGCATCCGACGCTGCGTGTAGTCGCGCAAGCGTCCCTCTTCATGCGGTGCGCACATGACGTAGAACTCCTGCCCGACCAACGCCTCCGGCGTCTCAACACCGTATAGGCGGGCCACGGCCTGGTTGGCATACACAATGCGTCGCTCATCCTCGACAATAATCCCATCAAGCGCCGCGTTGAGGATGGCGTGAAACCACTCCTCACGTTGCCGCAGGCGTTCCGTCAACTGAAGCGCCTCGGTCACATCTTGAATTAGCGCCAGTTGACAGGGCATGTCGCCGATGACCAGCGTCACCGCCGATACCAAGGCCTCCCCCACCCGCCCATCGCGGGTGCGATAGCTTCCCTGAAAATCAATCACCTTCCCCTGCGTTTCCAGCTCGCGGTAATACTGCTCGCGCTGCTCCGGCTTCAGCCACAAACCCAGTTCCAGCGCCGTGTGTCCGAGCACCTCCGCACGGGTGTAGCCGAACATCTTGGTGAATGCCGCGTTGATGTCGAGATAGCGTCCGTCAGGTATGGTCTGAATTGAAGTCGCAATCGGAATCACCTGAAAGACACGGTAAAAGCGCTCTTCGCTTTCCACCGAACGGAGCTTTGCCGCCTGTTGGTCACTAATGTCCTCGATGTACATCAAAACGGCATCCGCAGCGAAACCATGCCGACGAAGCGGATCAAAGGTGGCCGCAAACCACCGGGCAGAGGAAAGTGACTGATGCACGAACGACAGGCTGCTTTCGCGGCGGAGCGCTTCCCGACACCACCGTTGCCACACCGACAGATCGGCGGCCTGCCCCTCCGTCAGCCCCAGCTCATTCAGTGGGTGACCGATGAGTTGTTCCGGCAGACGCCCAAAATCTGCCGCCAGGGTCTGGTTGACAATCCGGAACACAAAGCGCCCCCTGACGTTTTCCACCACACCAATCCGCGCCGGCGATGACCTGCTCAGACTGCGCACAAAGGCTGCCTGTAAAGCGTTATCAGACGCTTGTCGCCGCCACGCCGCCGCTTGCTGAATCCGGTGGATGACCAACGCTGGCGGCATTCCCGCGTCCAGGCAATCCCATGCCCCTGCCCCCAACCAGGCTGCTGCCTGCGACGCTAACAACCGGTGGGCGTACACCAATACCGGGACCTGGTGCTGCTCGGCAGCGCGCCACCACGCCGCAGATGAAGAGCAGTCCACGTCCTGGGCGTCCACCACAACGGCGTCCACCGCTGACCAGTCCACTGCTGCCGGGCTGCTCAGAGACGCAACCTGACCGCCGGTATCACGCAAAGCCGTGGATAGACGTTCGAGAGTGGGTGTAGTCCCGACAGTAGCAATGCAAAATGAAGAAGCCGCTGACAACGAAGCAGGAGTGCCGAGGACTGAAAAAACTTTGCAGCCAACCAATAAAAACTGCGCAGCCTGTAACTCTACCCGATGAACGGCAACCTGACAAGATCGGTGCGTCCGGGGGTAGAGGAACGGCCGTTCCAAAGCCATCACATCAATGATGGCGGGCCTGGCTTCTAATCATTGCGGGCATAGCTCTTCGCGCGTGCGAGCGACTCGGTAATGAACCGCCAGGTTTCAAGCTGCGCCTGCACCGGTGTTAGGTCGAGTTGTAGTACGTGGTCAAGATGCTCTTGCGGGGTGAAGTTCTGCACGACTGCCACGTTGAACGGCCGGGAGAAAATCACGCGCGGGTCCACTTCATCCACAACCTCCCCTTTTTCATCTGTCTTCCGATCCTGCAGGCCGTACATCACATAGCAGGCAGTCGTGGCGTGAACCAGTAAGTAGAGTTCAACGGCGTCGAACTTCCCGATGTAGCGCAACTCATCAACCTGCCCGATGTCGACCGTCGGGGTGGACTCCGTCTTGGCAGTGGTGATGGCCTTGGAGAGATGTGTGCTGAGCCGGCCGTCCGACACAACGACCGTTGGGGTCCGCGTGTCATCCGGCTTGGAACACTTGGCAAAGGCTTGGTTGAGTGCGTCAAACGCGGCTTTGGCATCAACATAGGCGTTTCGGATGTCAAGATAAAGCCGTGAGTTCGGATTGACCCGGTAAACACGATTCACCTGCTCATAGTAACCATTGAGCAGGTTGTAGCGCTCTTGAATCCGGGTTCCCCAGCTGGCGTGTAACGCACTGTACTCCTCATAACGTACCATCCGCCGACTAACTGGTTGTCCCAAAGGCGAGGCAATCAGCTGCTTCTGGAGCTCGTCAGCCTCGACTTTGAAGCTGCGCAATGCCGCCAGGAGTTCGGCTTCGGAGAGGACACCTGTTGACTGTGGATGGACAGAACCGGCAGGCAGGGAAACCGCCGGACAACTTAGCCCACCGACGGCAAAACACCAGATCACCACCCAAGATAGTTTCCACCATCCGACAAAGCTCAACCGGCCACAACACAACCCGCGCCGAGCGTCAACTTGTTTCACATTGTGCATCATGGCAGCAGTTCCGCGCAGGCAACCTCACCGGGCAACGCCAGGACTTGAAAAACCAAGGCCTTAACCTTATCACCTGAAGCTGGGAGTTTTACGAGTGAAGCATGAAAGCAACGGTTTTGTAAACAGCTTCGTGACACCTGCTGACGCAGCCTCAATTGCGCGTCAAAAAGCGCAGCAGTGAAGCTGCCTATCAGCAAGCTTCACCGCCGTCAGTTCCATCGTCAGTTCCATTGCCACTGACTGCCTGGGGCGTCAACGGCCCAGGCAGTCAGTTCATTCTTGACAATCCTCCCCGGCCTTCAGGCCGGAGATTCTTGGCAATGCTCCAAACGGCGCGCAGGCGCGGCATTGCACCACCCCGGAGTCGCTTCCTTCAGCAGGGGAGCTGCTTCTGACCACCATCGTCCTTCGACCCACCGGAAATTTCACCGCAGCGCCGCAGAGGGCGCACGAAACTTCCCTGAGAAAACCAA
>CALGZC010000067.1 GCA_937934745.1 uncultured Blastocatellia bacterium | reverse complement strand
ACCTGTCCAAGTCAGCGGCAGGCGCGACCGAGCAGCTGGGCAGAAACGTTTGGGTCAAAGCCGGTCTGAACAAGGTCAGCCTCGGTCAAGGCTGGTGCGAGTTGTTGTACCTTTGTTGCCGGTTCTGCACCGCCGAGGCGCTCAGAGGTGGCTCAATGCTGCGTTTGAGTGCAGTCGGAATCTGCCCTGCCGCAGGGCGGCGGACGGCTGGCGGCGTAAGGTCCGCGCGACTCGGCGCCAGCGGCGGCTCCCGTCCGGCGAACGCTTCCGCCTGGCGAAGGGCGCGCTTAAAAAGAGGCTTGTAGCGCTTTATTTTTTGTCGCTTTTCCCAGAAAGCCGATCTAGCCTTGAGTGAGCTTTTTCACCTTGGCGCCGATAGTCCCTGAGCATTTGCCAAAAATCTGATTCGAGCTGTCCTTTGTGACGACCTTGCATCAAAAATGGCAATGCTCCAGTGGCGCGTTTCTAAAGAAGCGGCGGACAGGCGTCGGCGCGCCTAGCGCGCCACGTCCCGCCAAAAATCGAATGTATGCCTTTGAGCTAACACGCTGTTTGTAGCTAACACTTTATAGGAGGTTCTACCATGATGTTTGGGCATTCAATACGCGCTCTGTCTGTCACCGCCCTTTTGGCGGTTGCCGGGCTGATGGTTTCGGTTGCGCCGCGCGCATCCGCTGATGATAACCCTCGCCAGGCTCAACGCCGAACGCCAACCCTGACCGCAAGCGGCGGGCGCGGCGGCCAAGATAACGGTCATCGCTCGACTGACTTACCGCCAACCCGACTTTCAACCTTGATCTGGGACAACGGCCCGTTCAACAACGTGGACGGCCTGAATTCCGAGGAAAACACTTTCTTTGGTTCCGCCCGCACGGCCGACGACTTCGTGCTGACCTCGTCGGCGGTCATTGACACCATCACCTTCGACATCTATGTGGACTCTACGTACTCCTACACGGGGGCGGTGGATATCTACGCCGACAGCGGCGGGAGCGGTCCGGTCAACGCCCTGCCGCTGGAAACCTACACCTCGACGAGCTTCACCGTTGTCGGCGCAGGCTTTGGATACGACATTCGGCGCTACACGGTGACGCTGTCGCCCCCGCTCAGCCTGGCGCCTGGTCGGTACTGGGTGAGCGGCTATGTCATCGGCACGGGAGATGGGGAAGGATACCTGTGCACGTCAACGCCTGCGGTGGCTTTCCAAGGTGAGGAGGCTTGCTTCCGCAGCCCGGATTTCAGCTACCCCGGAGCGCCAAACTGGGTGCGCGTTAACGTTGTAGCTCCAGGTTTTGGCACGACCCCGCGACGCGACTTCGCCTTCACGGTGAGTGGGTCAGGGGGGAAGGTCAATGTCAACGCCAATGTGAGCTTGGCGACGACGCTGACGGCTTACATTCCAAGCTCAGCCTGCACGCCAAACTACATCGCGCGGTTTTTCATCAACGCCAATCTGGTCAACACCGGCGCGACGACGTTAGGCAATCCGGAGTTTCGAGTGGTGGAATTGCAGCATGCCAACGGCACGCCGCCGCCGAATCCGTACCGCTTGCTGACAGCGGACGACTATGTCGCCTGCAACACGGGCGGCCTGGTCGGCTCGACGCAGCAGGTAGCGCCCGCGCCGTTTAACTTCCTGCCGGGCGGCGCCGTGCCGGTGGCGTTTCAGATTGACCTGCCGGGACCGACGCAGCCGCGCCGCTTCCGCTTCCTTGTAGACGTGTTCGCCGTGCTCGGTCCGGTATCGGAGAACGCGCCGCAGCGCGACAAGGGCTTGCCGAAGCGGAAGCTGGGGCAGTTGGCGATTGAGGTGACGGGGTACGACACGGCGGGCGAGCCGCTGCTCTCGACGCGGTTCACGCCGGCGCGGAATCTACCGGTGGACACGCGCGTGGAGATACAGGGCGTGAAAAGCGCGCTGGCCTGCCGGTAAGCGACTGCGCTTGCGACCGAGCGTGAAGCTGCGCCTGGAAGTCAGGCGGCTGGAAGTCAATCCGAGAGGGGGCGGGCATCTGTACCTTTTTACCGTCCCCTCTCCACGTTTTCCTCCGGCTTTCTTTTCCTGCGTCGCTCGAAGGGGCGCGCAGAGCAAGGATGAGCGCCGCGTTAGCGCGCTTGCACCGCGTCAGTGCGCCGGCCAATCCACGCCAGCCCGGCCAGCGCGGGCGCCAGCGTGTTGATTGCAAACAGCAGTCGGGCCGCATTGACGGCGGTGGAGATGGCGACGCCGTGGACCTGGAGGATCGCCGCCGCCGTCCCCTCGCGGACGCCGATGCCATCCGGCAACAGTGCAAGGAGCGCGAATGCCGAGGCAGATGCTGCATGCCGTCCCTGCTCGACCAGATGGTTGCTCAGATCGGTCCGGCCGGAACTCTTCGGCGGGCATCGGGTCGGTCGCGGCATCTGGCGACAAGCCATCCGGTAGCCCAGTATGTCCTGCTTGGTGAGCGCGGTTGATGCCACGCAGAAGCCAATCGCAGCGGTTTGCGAACACTACCGCGGAAATCGGCGATGATAAGCAGGAACGCTGTGGGGAAACCCACGGCGTTCAGCGTGCAAGCTTTACTTTAGCGTGCAAGCTTTACTTTTTAGGCCTGCTCTGAGAAAAACGACGACCGCACCCGCGTCGCCTTGCAGGCATCCGCTTGCAAGCCAATTCACGCCTTGCTGTTCATCGCGTGCCTATGCTGAAAAAAATCCCGCTTCATTGGCAAATCCTCGCCGGGATGGTGGCCGGACTCCTACTCGGCTTCATCGCCGACCGACTTGGCGCGCAGCAGTTCGTCAAGCACTGGGTCAAGCCGTTTGGGACTATCTTCATGAACTTACTCAAGATGATCGCCGTGCCGCTCATCATCGTCTCGCTTGTCAAAGGTGTCGCCGATCTGAAGGATTTGAGCCGCTTGTCGCAGATGGGGGGGCAATCGCTCGTGCTCTACCTCATCACGACCGCCGTGGCCGTTGTCATCGGTTTGGGCATCGTCAATCTGGTCAAGCCAGGCGCAGGGGTGAGGCCGGCAACCCGCGAAAAGCTCCTCGGCGCTTATGCCGACGAGGCCAAGGGGCGGATTGCCGCAGCGAAGTCAGAGCAAGACAAAGGTCCACTTCAGCCGCTTGTAGACATTGTCCCGGACAACGTGTTTGCCGCGACAACCGACAACCGCCGGATGTTGCAGGTCATCTTCTTCGCCCTGTTGGTCGGCATCGGGCTGATTCTGATCGCCGAAGAGCAGGCCAAGCCGGTCAAGGATGTCTTTGATGGGCTGAACGAGGTTATTCTCAAGCTGGTAGATTTGGTCATGCTGGCTGCGCCCGTCGGTGTGCTCGCGCTCCTGGCGGCGTTGATGACCGAGGCCCCCAGCGCAGACATCCTGCTGAGCTTAGTCTGGTATGCGCTGTGCGTCCTCGCCGGACTGGTCCTACTGATTTTCGCGTTCTATCCGGCGCTGGTGTGGCTGTTTACGGGGAAGTCCTATCGCTTCTTTCTGAGGGGCATTCTGCCGGCGCAGTTGGTAGCTTTTTCGACCAGCTCCAGCGCGGCCACGCTTCCGGTGACCATGGAGCGTGTTCAAGAGCACCTAGGCGTTCATGAGGAAGTCGCCGGGTTTGTCCTGCCCATCGGGGCCACAATGAACATGGACGGCACGGCCCTGTATCAGGGGGTGGCAGCGGTCTTCATCGCGCAGGTCTTGGGACTGACCCTCGATCTGGGCGCTCAGTTGAGCATCTTGCTGACGGCGACCCTGGCCTCAATCGGTGCCGCCGCCGTACCCAGCGCCGGGCTGATCGTGCTCGTCATCGTGCTCGGCGCGGCCGGCATCCCGCAGGAAGGACTGGCTCTGATTTTTGCCGTTGATCGGCCCCTGGATATGTGTCGGACAGTCGCTAACGTCACCAGCGATGCCTGCGTTGCCATGCTGGTTGCGCAGAACCTGGATCTGCTGGGTGAGCCACACGAACGCCGCCTGGATGATGTTTATCCCCGATAAGGCGCTACCCGGCATCGCGCCCTGAAACAGGTCGGGAAACTGATAACCGGCCGTGACGGGCCGGCCCCCTGGGATGGCTTCAAGGGTGACGGAAAAACCGGACAAAAACCTATAAACACTCGTTCAAACGCTCGCCGCCGAGCGAAAACAACTTGCATCGTCCGCTACGCTTGGCGCATAGCATGCCGGTGACCGACTCCGTCCTAGACAGGGGTGCAGCAGCTTATGCAAACTGACTGGCTTCTGGCGCTCGCCCTGGCCTATGAACGCAACACGGCGCACAACCCCATTCCGCCGTCTGAACTCCTCGCTCTGCTGCCGGAGGATGATGCCCGCGGCCTGGCACAGCGCCACCAGGCGTTGTGTGCGCAGGATGAAGCCAAACTCACTACCTGGTTAGCACAGACACTCCATGATCTGCGGCAGCGTGTGCGACAGAAGTCGCCGACGCTTGACCACCGCATTCACCCATCACACGTTGCGACCGCGCTGCGGGACGAGCCGGCTTACATCCAGCGCCTGCTGTTAGCATCGTTGCCGGCCCCGCTGGGGACGGCGGTGGCGCGCGCGCTGCGCCAGAGCCAGACCCGCCTCAATCTGGACGATCTCGCCCCGGTTGCGCCGGTTCTCAATGCGGTTCGCCAACGGTTTTTGGCGCAATTTGTGAGCCCCGACCAAATTGCCCCGCTCACACCGTTTGATGAACTGACGGAAGCCGAATTGCAGCACGTGGCGCAGATGGCTGGCATTGCAGAAGTGGGCATGGCCGGCTACGACTTGCCGACAACCGAAGCGGTGACGGCATTGCTGCGGCGCTTCCCGGAAGCCGAAGCGCGCGCAATTGCTGAATGCATCGCTACGTTACGTGCGCGGTCGAAAGCACTGCCTGCGGCACGCCACGACTTTGCCCGCCGGATCGTGCAGTTCACCATGACGCAGCACAAACGTGACCCGGAGTTGGTGCGAACCATCGGTTGGCAGGTCATCACACTGGCCATTCCGGCCGGGTGCGACGCCGATCGTCTGGCGTTCCTGTTGCAGAAACTGACGCCAAAACTCGTTCGCCGCCTTCAGGATTGGTTGGACACGCCACCGGTTGCCGTTCAAGCCGATCTCCAACAGCAGTTATTCCGAGAAATCCTTGAGTTAGCGCAACATCTCCGTAACGGAGCTGTGTCCGACTTGCCGACGAAGGCTGTCACGCTGGAGTAACCGAACCGAACGTATGCAGGTCGTCAAACCATCCGCAGTTGAGTTGGTGCCTGTAACAGGCGGCATTGTCAAACGTCCGGTGATTGAGGCGCGCGCCGAAGCGCGCCGTCTCATCGGTGCGGCCCGCGCCGAAGCGCAGCGTCTCGTAACCGAAGCCAAGGAAGAGGTTGCGCGAATCCATGCCGAGGCCTACGCCGCCGGCTATGAAGCCGGTCTGCGGGAATTCACGACCCGCCTCCTTGAGCTTCAGCGCCGCCGCGATACCCTGCTGGCCGATGCCGAGCGCGATGTGTTGCGCTTGGCACTGCGGATCGCGGAGAAAATCGTTGGGAGGGAACTCGAAACCCAGGAGACGACTCTGCTTGACATCGTGCGAACGGCTATGCGCAGCATCCGGCACGCCAGCACCATCACGATTTGCGTCAACCCGGCCGACACACCCAAGTTAGAACGCCACCGTGAGGCCATCGAAACGCTCCGGCGTGGGCAACTCGTTAACATTGTGCCTGATACGCGCGTATCGGTCGGAGGCTGCATCCTGGAAAGTGAGTCGGGGATTGTGGACGCTCAACTCGATACCCAACTGCGTGTCATCGAGCAGGCGCTGTTCGATCTCCATGAGACGCAGCGGCGCGCTGCGCCGCAGAATTCGCTTGAATGAACTTTCGGACACATCGCAAACCGTCAGAAAACGCACGGCTGGTTGCATTGGGCATCGCCGTGGCCGTTTGTTTGACCGTGTCAATTTTATTGGGTAGTGGGCTGTGGTTTTTCTTCGGTGGGCAGTTCACGTCGGTTCCGGTTGTCCGCCCGGCTCCCCCGGCTTCGGCCACGCCGTCCCAACCCGCGCCGCCATCCCCCGCGCCGCCAATCCTGACGCCGGTTCTGGGAACGGTCTTGATTCCGGCCGGCATTGTTGCGTTAGGTGGCGTGGACGGTCTCCCGCCGCGCAAGGTGGCGGTTGACAGTTTCTTTATGTCGGAGACCGAAGTAACCAATCAGCAGTATCAGGAGTTTCTCGCCGCAACGCGCCATGCGGCCCCAAAGGATTGGACAAACGGGGTCTTTCCTGTCGGCACTGCAATGCAGCCGGTCACCAATGTTTCCTGGCATGATGCGAATGACTTCTGCGCGTGGTACAGCACAAAAATCGGCGCGACCGTGCGCCTGCCGACAGAAGCAGAATGGATGCGCGCCGCGCAGGGTGACGACCAGCGTCCCTATCCCTGGGGACAGACGTGGCAGGACAATGTGGCCGCTTCCAAACAGACCGGCGGCAAAATTTTTCCGGTCAAAAGCTTCCCGGCCGGTCGCAGCGTGTACGGCGTCTATGATCTGTCCGGCAACGTATGGGAGTGGACCGGCGAAGTTGAGCTGGATGCGCAGGGGGGCCCAAAAACTGATGAAACAGGGCAAACGCGACGCATCATCAAGGGCGGATCGGCGGATGAAGAACCACGGACGCTCAATCTGTTCGTGCGAAAGGCCGTCCCGCCTACCTACACCGATCCCCTGCTCGGCTTTCGGTACATCGTTGTACCAAACCCGCCGCCGACCGAAGCAGCCGTCAGCGCACCGCCGGGGGCACCGGCCGCACAAAGTGGGATGACTGCCGGGAGGTGAAGACGATGACAAAGCAAAACATCTTGCGGACGGCATTGCTGATGGCGGCGTTAAGCGTCCTGCTGGCGGGTGATGCGCTGACGCCGCCGGCGTGGGCGCAAGAATCCAACATCGAGCGCCGGCTGAAAGGCGAGCCAAAGCCGCCCGAACCACCAGACGAACCGGAAGCGCCTGCGCCGGGCGACAAGAAAAATCCCCCGCGCCCGCGCTCCGTGCCGCCCCGGAAGAAGGTCATCCCGGCCACTGATCCGGTGGCCGCGCCGAAGCCCTCGGCCGTCGAATCGCCGCCGAAGCCGATGGACATCCTTGTGACGGTCAACGTCGAACAGGCGGAGATTCTGATCAACGGGAACATCGTGGGCGTTGCTCGGCGCAACCAACCGCTCAAGCTCCGGTTGCTGCCGGGCGTAGTTCGCCTCGGCGCCGTGAGTGAGAACTACCGGGAGTTTTTGCAGGAAGTGGAAATCGTTCCCAGCACAGAACGGCTGGAGATTGCCCTGGACTACAACATCGAAGCCTTCTTCGCACGCTATGAAAACCCACGTACGACCGACCTCGTCACGGCTGAAGAGTGGGAGTTGGTGGTAGAAACCGCCAACCGGCACATCGAGTCTGGTGATTTGCGCATTGAGTACCGGGCGCTGGGATTACTTGGACAGGGGCAGTTGGCCTTGCGGTTGGGCGATACGGCGAGCGCCATCCCACGTCTGTTGGAGGCCACCCGTCTTGTGCCGTCTTCCGCCGTTGCCCAGTACGCGCTGGGCAAGGCGTATCTGAGCGCCGGACAGCTCTCTGAGGCAGCAGCGGCTTTCCAACGCGCAATTGCGACCAATCCAGTCTTGGCCATGGCCCACTACGGGCTGGGCGTCACCCGTTTGCGGCAAGGGCAGCCGCGTGAAGCGGTGACAAGCCTGGAGCGCGCCGAGGCGCTGGGGTATGCCCCGCAGGAACTGTCCCTGCAAATCGCGCGCGCACTGGTGGCGCAACGTTCTTACGGTGCGGCCATTGCACGCCTCCAGCCGCTGATGCTGTCCCCGTCCGTTGAGGTACTTGTCACGTTGGGCGACGCTTACGCCGGACAGAAGAAAGACACGGCTGCGCGCGAGGCGTATGAAACGGCGATGCTGCGCGATCCGTCTTCACCGCTGCCCGTGGCGCGGTTGGGTGAGATGCTGTTTCGTGCCAAGAAGTACAAAGATGCGCGCCACTATCTCCTGCAAGCGGTCGAGCTCGACCCAGATGGGCAGGTGGTCAACACCAGCGCGCTGCGGGCAATGCTCCAGAAAACGTTGGGCAAGAAGAAATAACAACCTTGCCTGGGCAGCTCACTGCCCCGGGACGCACTGCGCCCCTTGCGCCCTGCACGCGCCCTTGTGTACACGGCGTCCCGGTATCGTGGCCGGTGCCCACCTGGCCGATGCAGCCGCCTTGTGCGCCTTTTCAAAATGCCCTCAGAGGGCGTACCTTATGGCTCAGCGTGACGCCCCCCCCTTACTACTGTCCGTTCCAGGGAGGCATCTCGGTATGCTTCGTCTACCCACGCGTGAATCTGTCCTGGCCGAGCTGGATGCCCTGATGCAACAGGGCGCCATGCTGTACCAGGCGACTGCTAACGGGAACGTCCGTGTTTTAGCCGGCTTACTTGGCCCCGCTTACCGCGGCCTCATCCAAAAGCGCGGCAAGCGCGAAGAAGCCACAACCCTGCCGGTTGACTATCCGGCCAACTTTGACTGGCGTTATGAACGCAATCAACCAGAAATCCGGCGATTGACCGAAGCCGCCAAAACCGCCCAGTGGAACGCCTCTACCGATCTCAATTGGGACCAACCGGTTGACGCGCACGATCCACAGGTTGAACTGCTCCCTGAAAAGTTCCACCCGGCCTACTGGCTGCCCCTGTGGTCGAAGTTGACTGAACGCGAACGTCGCCAACAGGTACACACCCTGACCAGTTGGCTACTGAGCCAATTTTTGCACGGCGAACAAGGTGCGCTCTATGCCGCCGCCTTGACGACGACAGCCGTCCCGTGGCTGGACGCCAAGCTCTACGGCGGGACGCAGGTCATGGATGAAAGCCGGCACGTGGAAGCCTTTCACACGTACCTTACGACAAAGCTCGGTAAGCTCTACGACATCAACGACAACCTCTACATTGTCATTGATGCCCTCATGACCGACTCGCGCTGGGATGTCAAATTCCTGGGCATGCAGATCATGATCGAGGGGCTTGCGTTGGGCGCGTTTACAACACTGCGCCAACTGTCGGGTGAACCCTTGCTGCGTGACCTGCTCAAAATGGTCATCACCGACGAAGCCCGCCACGTCCACTTCGGCGTCCTCGCGCTGGGCGAGTTTTACCTCAGGGAAGTCACCGAGCGGGAACGCCGCGACCGCGAGGACTGGGCCTTTGAAATGGCGGTCCTCCTGCGCAACCGCTTCTTACTGCACGAAATCTATGATGAGTATTTCGCCCACCGGATGCGGCGCTCGCAATGGAATCGGTTGGTGCTGCATTCGGACATGATGGCGATGTTTCGCCGCACGATGTTTCGGCGCATCATTCCAAATCTGAAGCGCATCGGTTTGCTCAGCGACCGCATTCGTCCGCACTATGCCCAACTCGGCCTGCTGGCCTTTGAAAACGAGCGCGCCGCGCCGGAACTCACTGCGCATGACCTGCTCAGTGATGCCTAGCCACCAGCGCGGCCAGACCCTCTTCAAACGTTACCGTTGGGTGGTAGCCGAGGATGTGCCGCGCTTTGTCAATGTCGGCCAGCGAGTGGGCAATGTCGCCCGGTCGCGGCGGGGCGTAGATCGGCTCCAGGTTGCTTCTCAGCAGCCGGTTGAGCTGCTCCACCAGTCCCCGGATGGAAACGCGCCGGCCGCAGGCAATGTTGAAGACCTCGCCCTGAAACCGCCCCGGTGCTGTCATGGCTAACAGGTTGGCCGCCACAACGTTAGCGACGGGCGTAAAATCGCGCGTCGCCGTTCCATCACCGTAAATCGTCGGCCGTTCGCCGCGCGTCATCGCAGCGACAAACTTGGCAATGACGCCGGCATACTGGTTGGTTGGGTCCTGACGCGGGCCAAAGACGTTGAAGTAGCGTAGGCATAGCGTGTCCATGCCGGACAACGCTGCATAGGCGGCCATGTAGCCTTCGCCCGCCAGCTTAGTCGCGGCGTAGGGACTGAGCGGGCGCGGCGGCAGTGTCTCCACTTTCGGCAGGTTTGGTGTGTCGCCGTAGATGCTTGATGACGAGGCATAAATGACGCGGCGCACCCCGGCGCGCGCTGCCGCATGCAGCAGCGCCAACGTCGCCACTTCGCCGCACCGCTGCGAGGCGAAGGGGTCCTGCACCGACCGCGTGACACTCGGCAGCGCCGCTTGATGAAACACGACCTCAACCCCGGCTACAGCACGTTCCGCCACGGCTGGGTTCTCCAGTGCGCCTTCGATGAATTCAATGTCCGATGCAACCGCTGCCAGATTGCGCCGAAAGCCGGTGCAGAAGTTGTCCACAACCCGCACCTGCCGGCCGGTGCAGACCAGGGCTTCGACAAGGTGACTGCCGATGAAGCCTGCCCCGCCTGTCACAAGACAATCGGCGCTCATAGGCGCCTCCCCACGACGGCGTAGAGCGGGTCGCCCCCACCGGGACTGCGGTCAATGATGGTGATGTCGCGCCAGACGCCGGCCGCACGGAAGAAGGCTGCCACGAGCTGGCAGCGTTGCTCGTCGTCTAAGGCAAGCCAGATGGCAATGGCTTTGGTCGGGAAGCAGCGGTTGGAAAACGTAATGACAAGTGGCCCGCCGGGACGCATCACGCGCCCAATGTCACGCAGGACCGTGACCGGATCGATCAGGTAATCCACGGAGACGCACAAGCCCGCTGCATCAACCGTGTTGTCCTCCAACGGGAGGCACGGCGCGGCGTTGAGATCATGCACAAACCACCGGGTCAAGCGCGGATTGGCAGCCAGTTCAGCCGCATTCATCCCGACACCGGTCACGGTTCGATAGATGACTTCTTCAGGCAGATGACTGACCCAGCTTGCACAGACATCGAGGATATCGCCGCCGGGCGGGAAATACTCACGGTAAAGTTGGGTCACGGCGCTGATGGCGCCGGCGTCAATGTGCGTGACAAAGCGTGGTGTGGCGTAAAACCAGGCATCTGGCGTTTCATCCCAGCGCCGGAAGGCCTCCGGCGGCAGGCCCGTGGCATCAAACATCGCACCCTCACCTGTGTAGCCCTACAATTTCAACAACCGGACGCTCAAACGTGCCCGTCACCCGGACAGGCACCATCTGCCGCGCTCCCAGGGTATCCAGCAGCCGAAGTCGACTGCCGCCGGTCAGCAATATCAGGGGAAACTGCAGGTCAAAATCGATCTGCACCGGACGTTCTGCCAGGGATACCATCCCCCGCCCCGTCACTTGCTGCCCTTCTGCCAGGTCGCACGTCAGACCGTCGAGCTTGATGGTGCTGCCGTCCAATGCGAAGCGAAATGCCAGCTGCTGAAAGTCCAGCCCTTCCGTGCTGGGTGGCGACCCGGCACGGGAAGCTGCTGCGCCCGGCCCCTGTTCGCCTGCTGCCCCAAGCACAAAACTGCCAATCGGCGCCGGCAAGGAGGGTAGGGTGAAGGTCTGCCCGATCACGCCGAGGCGCAGTTGGGTCAGTTGCCCATCCCGTAGTGCGGCATCTCCAGAACCTCCAAGATGGTCAAACCCCTGGGCAGCATAGGTGTACTGTCCCGTCACATCCAACCGGAATGTTCCCCGGCCGGTCAGGGCGGGTTTTTCCGGTGCGCGTGTGAGCTGTTCGACGGCAACATCCATCAACCGCCCGGTGACGGCAAAACCAAGGTGCGTCGGAGCAAAGGTGAGCCGGATCGCGCTGGCATCCAGCGTGCCCCCCAGCCAGGTGGCCGTTGTGCGTCCTAAACTGACTTCCCACCCGTGAACCTGTCCTTCAGTCTCCAGACGCTCGAAGACCAACGGCGTTTCCGTCCATTGCAACCGGCTGTTTTGCACTTGAAGCTGGGCAATTGTGAACGCGGTGCCGTGTGACACATCAGGCCGGTGTTGCAGCGCCACCGCTGCGAGAGCTGCGCCTGGCATCCGCCCGGCTGCCGGCCTGCCGGCCTGTGCTTTGTTCCCCAACCGCAGATCGGCTTCCGTCAGCAGCAGGTGGGTGAAGCTCGGACGCCGACGCCAGAGGTTAAGCCATCCAACACCGAACTCGGCGTAGCGAACCGTACCGGTCAGCGGCGCCTCCGGGTGGTCCTCGCCGAGAGTCACGGCCCGGACGGCAATGGTGAGCGGGAGCAATGACGTTGCCTGCGCCTCGGCAATCCGCACCGGCGTCCCCAGTGCTTGTCCCAGCAGGCCTTCAAGGCGTGGGGCAAGCCAACGGCTGGGGATGAGTCGCGGAACGGCAAAGCAAAGCAACAACAGCGCCAGAATGCCGATGCCGGCAAATGTCGCTGCCCACCGGTAGGATTTGGCTAGGTGCGTCCTATTGACCGCCGTCAGTTTGACCGCCATCGGTGATCACCTCGGCCTTCAGTCGCTCCAGGGCCACGGCCGCTGCCGCTTGTTCTGCTGCTTTGCGGCTCGGACCGCATCCTTCGCCCAGTAGGCGACCTGCAACGGCGACGGTGACGTGGAAGGTCGGTTGGTGTGATTGGCCTGCGACGGCGACAGTGTGGTACGTCGGCAACGGTCGTCGGTGGAGACGTAACCAATCCTGCAATGCCGTCTTGGCGTCAAGCGCTGCGATACGCGCAAAATTCAGCGTGGACACTTCCGGGGCAAAAATCTGCCGCACCACCTGTGTTGCCACGGCGATGCCGCCGTCCAGATACAGTGCGGCAACCACCGCTTCAAAAGCGTTTTCCAGCAGGTTCGGCTTGCGGCGGCCGCCTTGCTGTTCCTCGTTGCGGCCCAGGCGGAGGGCGTTGCCGAGTCCGATGCGCTCGGCAGCACGGGCCAACTGAGCCGACGCAGCTAAGTAACCCTTGGCTTTAGCGAGTTCGCCCTCGCTGGCGGTAGGAAACTGTTCCACCAGCCAGGCGCATAGGATAAATCCCAGAACGGCATCCCCGAGGAACTCCAGGCGTTCATTGTGAGGCGTTGGTGGGTGCTCCATCGCATAGGAGCGGTGGGTGACGGCTTCCACCAACAGGTCGCGCCGAACAAAGCGATGGCCCAACCTGGTTTCAAGTTGGGCCATCTGCATCTCAAATATTTGGCAGCCATTCTTCGGCGTCATATGCACGCCACTTCCGTTCACAACTAGTGCCCCAGCTGCCGCAATACCCGACGTAAGGTGTCAGAGTTGGCAGCTTGACTTGAAGCTAGCGACATACTCGTTCAATCCGTCTTTTGAGCCATCGTTCCAGATTTCATAGGCTTCCTCAAGTTCCTTCCGGGCATTGGCAATGAGGGACTGGTAAGCATTTTTGTTTGGAGACATTTCAGCAACGAGGATGCCGCGCGCAAAGAACTCCGAAGCCTTCTTGGCAGCACCCTTTGCCGCCTGCAACAGTTGCTGTCCGCGTTCACCGGCTTGTTCGTCGCCGCTCAGCTTGTTGAAGACCTCGGCCGTTTGGTCGTACCGCACATTGTGGATCTGGCCAAGCAGAAAGTACACATCGGGATAGGCGTCGCACTTGGCTTCAATCGAAGCCAGTAAAGCTTTTTCGGCATCGTCGTTGCGCTTGGCCGTAAAGTGTGCCAGCGCCTGGAGGCGATGAAAATAGGCGACAAACCCCGGCTTGACTTTCTCCCAGGTCGTCGTCTTCGCATCGTAGAGCATCTTGTCGCTTTTGTTTTCCTCGACAACAAGCTTAAGCGCCTGGGCGGCGTACTTTGCCGCCTCCGCCCAGGCGTCTGCGGCCGCCGGGACAACGCCTTTCTTGAGCGCCTGGCCCTCTGCCAGGGCCGTCAACTGGAAAGCGAAAAACAAATCGGTTTCAGGAACGGCTGCAACGTATTCCGCAGCAATCTTTGCAGCATTGGCCAAATCACCCGCCTCTTTGTAACGTGTAAACAACGCATAACGGGCGGCGTTGACCTGTCCCTGGACGTATTTGACGTAGGTCGGAGTGGGGTCGGATTCAAAAAACGCGCGGGCCAGTTCAAGCTTTTTGACCGGATCCTGTTCGGCTTCAATCTTCTTGTAGTCGTCGTACTCTTTACGCTGTTTGGCAGCGGTATCCTGGGGTTGGACGACCTCAGGCACACTGGCGACAGCAGTGGAGTCAAGCGGCCCCGCGGTGAACGCGAGGCTTAGGACGGCAATCGAAACAGTCTTCATAGAAAATCGGCTCTCCTCACAGTGGTTCAACGAAGGTGTTCCAGCCCTGTAGTCGGCGGCCAGACATCGCGACACGTGGTTGGTCGCACGCCGGAGCGTTAGGGTCGAATGGTTGTCAGCCGAAACAGTGATGCTGACAAGCACTCTTGGGTTTGTCAAACGGTAACTGGCGTGGGAAAGTAAGCTGACGCGAGCAAGTCCTGCGCCCGGTTGCTGAATCGGGGTTGACGCGCCGGATTAGTGATGTATAACGCGCGCTGTTCACGTCTGCGCTCCCAGTTTGCATCTTTCTAAGGAGACTCAACTATGGCTTCTGTGCGCGTTCCATACAGTAAAGAAGATGACTATGCCGAAGAAATCATTCGGCAGCGGCAGGAACTAGTTCAAGCGCGAATCGGCGAGCCGCTGCAGCACATCAATCGCTACTCGTTCGACCCGCATGTGTGCCGGGGCAACATCGAAAGTTTCATCGGGGTTGCGCAGGTGCCGATTGGGTTGGCCGGTCCGTTGCTCATTCATGGGGAGCATGCACAGGGTGAGTTTCTGATTCCGCTCGCGACTTCGGAAGGCACACTGGTTGCCAGCTACAACCGTGGCATGAAGGCGCTCACCCTGGCGGGTGGTGTACTGTGTACGGTGTCGGCCGACCAAATGCAGCGCGCGCCGGTGTTTATTTTTGAGAACGCACGCGAAGCCCGTGATTTCACCGACTGGTTACGGGCGCACTTTGACCAGATCAAGGCAGCGGCTGAATCCACGACGCGGGTAGGGAAGCTGCTGAACATTGAGTTTTACCAGTCGAATAAGTTTCTCTACACGCGTTTCAACTACGCAACGGGCGACGCCGCCGGGCAAAACATGGTCGGGCGGGCGACCTACGTGGCCTGTCAGTGGATCGTCCAGAACAACAACAAGGTCGTCCGTTGGTTTCTGGAGTCGAACTTTGCCACCGACAAGAAAGCTTCCCAAATTAACAGCATCATGACGCGGGGCAAGCGCGTAACGGCCGAGGCCACCATTCCCGGTGACCTGCTGCGGCAGGTGATGCGCACCTCGCCGGAGTCGCTGCACTACCACTTTCAGGTGCAGTCCATTGGCGGCTTTTTGTCCGGTGTCAACAACAACGGAGCGCATTCGGCCAACGGGGTGACGGCGATGTTCATCGCCACAGGCCAAGATGTGGCGAACGTTTCCGAGTCATCGGCGGCAATTCTGTACTGTGAGCGCACACCCGACGACGCACTGTACCTGTCCATCACGATTCCATCGTTGATTGTGGCGACCTACGGCGGCGGCACGGGGCTGCCGACGCAGAAGGAGTGTCTGAAACTGCTCGGCTGTGACGGACCCGGTAAAGTCAACAAGCTGGCGGAGATCGTCGCCGCTGTTGTCTTGGCCGGCGAACTGTCGCTGGCTTCGGCGATAAGCTCACACGACTGGGTCTCCAGCCACGAACAGTACGGACGCAACCGCTAACCCTTCCCCCCAACCCGGCCGACGGTTCTGGACAGGGATTCTGCGAAGGCTGACGTTGAGCTACACAGTTTGGCGTATGAGTGAACCACACCCGTCTGTTTTTCCATCGGATGCCGATCCGGCGGTGCTGAGTTCCGCCCGGTTCGGCTTGGCGGCGTACTTAGGGATTGAGTTTACCGAAGCAACACCCACGTACTTGCGGGCGCGCATGCCGGTTGACGACCGCACAAAGCAGCCCTTTGGGTTGCTCCACGGGGGGGCTTCGGTTGCGCTGGCAGAGACACTAGGCAGTGTTGCGTCGCACCTGGTCGCACCAGAACGCATGGTGGTCGGCTTAGAAATCAACGCCAACCACATCCGCGCCGCACGCAGCGGTTACGTCCACGGAACGGTAACGGCATTACATGTTGGGTCGAGCACCCATGTCTGGGATATTAAGATCCGTGATGATGAGGGGCGCCTGGTGTGTGTGAGCCGTCTGACCGTTGCCGTCCTCAACCGGCCAGCGCCGCCAGTTATGGTGTAGGCCTGCCGACAATTACACAATCTCACCCAGACACCCGTACCGCCAGACAGTAGCGAACCCTGCGGCCGTCAAGGTGGCAGGGCTATCGCGGCGAACCCGTGGCGGCCCGGGAAGAAGCCTTGCTTATGCCGAAAAAAACCAAGATGCAGAAGCTGCGTGCCCAGCAACGCCAGGCGTTTGTCCGTCCGGTACCGCCGCCGGCCGCCGGACCTGTGCTGACGCTGCCCGGCATGGCCTGGGGACGTCACCTGGGCTTGCGCTTTTTACTGCATGCGATCCCGGCAGTAGATGGTGCGTCAGAGGGCGGGCGCTGTGATGTTGCCTTACTGTGCATTGATGAACTCCGGGACGGGATTATCAAGGTCTTCTTTGAAGAGATGACCTCCGGCGAACTACGCCAACGCATGGATGAAGCACCGTTTCGTTGGCTGCCGGCCGAGAAAGTACAGGCCGCGCGCATCATCGCCTACGGTAAACGCATCAACGACTACATTACCAAGCCGCCACCGGAGAACTTTACAACGTTTGTCAGGCGGCTGGGCGAACTGCCGACCGTATCGCTGCCGCCGGGCATCTTCTTCTGTCCGGTCTCTGACGATCCGCTGCCAAACGACTACGCCGAGCAAATCAAGAAAAACGCCCTTGGTGGCGTGGACGGCTATTACTTGTCTGAACGGGCGCAGAGGAAACAACTGGGGGCACGCCATCCCCGTTACGCCTTGCCCCAGTACGTCCGCTACCGGACGGCCATCCTTGAGTCTGACCGCTTGACCCTGCGCCCAGAAAGCTACGATGTCCCGGTGCGCGCCATTCAACTGGAAGGTCTCGAAGATGCAGTCGGGTTGGCAATGACACAGGACTTGCGGCGCGGAACAATCTTTTCCATCGAGCGCCACATTGCCGATGCTGCCGTTCCCAACCCTTTCATTGTGGATGCCGATGTCGAACAAGCCCTGACCGTGTCCCTGACGGCAGTCAAGGCCGGTGCAGCAGAGATTCCACTCGATCACGACGTCCCAGCAGTGGCCTTCGTGCTCCAGGCCGTGGATGAAGGCATTGCGTTGTGCCGACAAATCCACCGCGAGAACGTCGCGCGCGAACTCGATCCAGCGGTTGTCATCCAGGCGCTTGAAATCTGCTTGCAGACACTCCGGCGACCGCCCGGTGGGGTGACCGGACCGCGGGCATACATTGAGTACCTGGCGCTTGCTCTGCGCTGATCCACCTGCGGCAGCTGCTCGTTGAAAGACATTGACTTTGGGCGTGTACGGGCGCACAACTAGAGTGTCCCGGATAGATTGCGGCACCGGTCAAGAACGGTGCCGCGACACGGCCTGTGAGGTTGCCATGAAACGTGAATCGTACTTGTTGTCGAACGGTCGGGGTATCACTTTGACAGCCCATAAGCTGTGGCTGACCCGCCAAGGTGAGCTGTCTGATGTTCTGAAGTCGCTGTTGGCTGTTGGATTCGCCGTCATTTCATTTGTAACGACAATGGCGGCCGTGGGCGGGCTGCGGCAAGGCTTCTCACCGGCCGCCATCCTCTGGCTGATCTTAGGCACAGCAGGGTTGTACACGACGTGGTTATTGTTCCGCCGAGCAATGGGCGCCATTGCCGGGCTACCAGAGCTGGTTGTCGAACGTGTCGGGGACTGCCTGTATGTTTTCGGTGAGGGCTACGCTGTTTCTGAGGCGCGTTTCTTCGGGGCCTGGGGGGTGGTAGGCGTCCGCCAAGGCAGGGCCGAAGTGCCCCTGCTGACGGGCTTGGATGCCGATGAAGCAGATTCCCTCGCCGCCCACCTGAATCAAACCCTGCTGGGCGATGTCTTGGCCGGAGCAACGCAGCCGGTCATCAGCCGGTCGTCGGCGCTTACGGCCCGGGCTTAGGCCTCCCGGCTGGAGTTGCGGCCGGTAACCAGTCGCCTGCCTTGTTGGGTCTGTCTTGTTGGGTAATGAGCATTGCAAATGTAAGACTTCTCACATAGTATCAACGGCACCGACGGTTGTTGGTCAGCAGTGCCAACTGGTTCGCGCGCAATTTTACCCTGGGTACGGTGCGCACACGGTGCACCGGTCGCCACTATGTCACTTGCACAGGTCATCCGTGAATGGAAAGTTCGGCATCTAGAGCCGTCGCGCCCTGTGGTGGTGTCGCCTGAAACCTCTCTGGCAGACGCCATCAAGGCGATGATGTCTGAAAATGCCGGTTATGCCCTTGTCTGTGAGGATGAACAGTTGGTGGGGATTGTCACAGAGCGGGATTACTTGCTCAAAGTTATCGGTCTGGGTGTTGCGTATGACGCTCCTGTGCGCCACGTGATGACTCCCCGGCCGACGACCATCCAGGCCGATGCCACCATTCTTGAAGCAATGCACCTGATGGATCGCGGCAACTACCGGCATCTGCCGGTGATGAGCGCAGAAGGCCACATTCTCGGCACAATTTCCACCCGGCACATTATTAACTTCATCGTTGAGCATTTTCCTACGGATGTTGTCAATCTCCCGCCCAAACTCGACCAAAAAAGCTTGACGGTGGAAGGCGGTTAGCCGGCCTGTTTGAACACACCGCCGCCTCCGGGAGGGTCAGGTCACGTGTGATGTACGATGTACCAGACTACTGCCGCGCGCTGGCCTACCCCGGGTGACCGATCCTTAGTGCTATGCGGAGCTATTCCGATGTCATCCACAGCCATTCTTGGCAATACTGAAGAAAGAGTACAAGAACTTACCTCTGTCACCATTCGCTTTGCTGGCGATTCAGGTGACGGGATGCAGTTGACGGGGACACAGTTCACCAACACGGCCGCCCTGCTGGGCAACGACATCAGTACATTACCGGACTTCCCAGCCGAGATTCGTGCACCACAGGGCAGTTTGCCAGGCGTCTCCGGTTTTCAGGTCAACTTTTCCAGTGTTGACATCCGTACACCGGGCGACGAGCCGGATGTTCTGGTCGCCATGAATCCGGCTGCGCTCAAGGTCAATCTGCCGGATTTGCACGAAGGTGGCATTTTGATTGTCAATGAAAATGAGTTCACTAAAGCCAACCTAGAAAAGGCCGGCTATACCTCAAATCCACTGACCGACGACTCTCTGGCAGGCTACCGGCTGATTGCGATCCCGATTACGGATTTGACCTACAATGCCCTGGCCGACATGAACCTGACCAAGCGCAACAAGGAGCGCTGCAAAAATTTCTTTGCGCTGGGGATTGTCTTTGCGCTGTTTGACCGCCCACTGGAGCCGACCTACCGGTGGATTGAACAGAAATTTGGCGCGAAACCGGACATCGCCGAGGCTAACCGGCGCACCCTCAAGGCTGGGTTTGACTACGCTGATACGACGGAAATTTTCACGACACACTATCGGGTACGGAAGGCCAACCTGCCGCCAGGGAAGTACCGCAAAATTACCGGCAACGAAGCAACGGCGCTCGGGTTTGTAACGGCGGCGGAGTTGGCAGGACGGCCACTGTTTTACGGCAGTTATCCGATTACACCGGCTTCCGACATCCTGCACGAGCTGTCGCGGTTAAAGAATTTCGGCGTCAAGTCATTTCAAGCCGAGGATGAAATTGCCGCCATAGGGGCTGCCATCGGCGCGGCTTTTGCCGGTCACATCGGGCTTACAGGAACGAGCGGCCCGGGTGTCTGCCTCAAGAGCGAAGCCATTGGTCTGGCAGTGATGACGGAATTGCCGGTGGTCATTATCAACGTGCAGCGAGGCGGCCCGTCCACAGGGTTACCGACCAAAACCGAACAGGCCGACCTGCTCCAGGCGTTCTACGGGCGCAACGGCGAGTGTCCTGTCGCAGTGGTCGCGCCCTCGTCCCCTAGCGACTGCTTCAAGATGGCGGTCGAAGCCGTTCGACTGGCCGTGACGTTTATGACGCCTGTGTTCTATCTTTCGGACGGCTACATCGCCAACGGCGCCGAACCCTGGCGCATCCCCCAACTTTCAGAACTGCCGGCAATCAGGCCGGTGCTGCGTCAGGACCCGACGGGGTTTCTCCCTTACGAGCGAGATGAACAGACATTAGCGCGGCCGTGGGCCGTACCAGGTACGCCGGGACTGGAACACCGCATTGGCGGGCTTGAGAAGCAGCACCGCACGGGAAATGTCAGTTATGACCCGGCGAACCACGATTTTATGGTGCGGCTGCGCGCCGAAAAAATTGCCCGTATAGCGAACTTCATCCCGGACGCGACGGTAGAAGGCGATCCGGAAGGTGATTTGCTTGTCGTCGGGTGGGGCGGCACATACGGCGCAATTGCAACGGCAACCGAAGAGCTCCGCCGGCAGGGCTATCGGGTATCCAACGTCCATTTGCGGTATTTGAGTCCCTTTCCACGCAATCTGGGTGATTTGCTCAGGCGATTCAAGCGTGTTGCCGTTGCCGAACTCAACCTGGGGCAGCTTGACCTGTTGATTCGGGGCAAGTTCTTGGTGGACACGGTGAGCATCAACAAAGTGGCCGGCAAGCCCTTTAAGGTTTCTGAACTGGTGGCGCGCTGCAAGGCGTTGCTGTGATTTCACGATTGACCGTGCTTTTCGAGCCACCCTTTCTTCGGTGGCTTCCTACAGGATGATACGACGATGACTGAACCGCTGAAGATTGCCGGCGCCTCCGATATGCCGCTGAACCTGCAACGGACGGATTTCATTTCGGATCAGGAAGTGCGTTGGTGTCCGGGCTGTGGGGACTACTCGATTCTTTTCCAAGTCCAGTCGGTGCTCCCTAAGCTCAACATTCCCCGTGAGAACCTTGTCTTCGTGTCGGGCATCGGCTGTTCGAGCCGCTTCCCGTACTACATGAACACCTATGGATTCCACACCATCCATGGCCGCGCCCCGACAATTGCCACCGGGATCAAAGTTGCCAACCCGGACCTTTCGGTCTGGGTCATTACGGGTGACGGCGATGGCCTCTCAATCGGCGGCAATCACTTCATTCACGTCATGCGGCGCAATTTGGATGTCAATGTCCTGTTGTTCAACAACCGCATCTACGGGTTGACAAAGGGGCAGTATTCGCCGACTTCGGAGTTCGGCAAAAAGACAAAGTCGAGTCCGATGGGCAGCATTGAGCGCCCGATCAACCCCCTCTGTGTGGCTATTGCCTCTGAAGCGACCTTTGTCGCGCGTTCCATTGATGTGGATACCAAGCATTTGGCGGCGACCATCGAGCGGGCGGCGCGCCACAAAGGGGTGGCGTTTATCGAGATTTACCAAAACTGTAATATTTTCAACGACGGAGCTTACAAGCCGATTAGCGACAAGGAAGTCCGTGCTGACAACATGCTCTACCTGGAGCACGGCAAGCCGATGATTTTCGGCAAGGATCGAAACAAGGGTATTCGGCTCAACGGCATCAAGCCGGAGGTCGTGACTATTGGGGAAAACGGGGTTACAGTGGATGATTTGTTGATCCATGACGAAAGCGCCGAAGACCCCACCCTGGCGTACCTGCTGACACAAATGAATTTTCCGAACTTTCCCGTGCCGATGGGTGTCTTTCGGAGTGTTTCTAAACCCACATTTGAAGACCTGATGGCACAGCAGATTGAAGTGGCAACGGCGCGCGGGCGTTGTAACTTGGAAGAGCTTCTCAACAGTGGCGACACCTGGGTGGTGGAGTAACCAACCCCGCGTGTGACAATAGCTAATAACAATAGCTAACGACCGCCATCCGCGGCCGGGTGGCGCCCCTTCCGATGCGCTTGGCAGGAGTCGGGCGCATCAGTTGTTTCAAGGGGTGGTGCAAGGCCAGCGCTCCCGAACAGGGCGGTAACACGTGATGTCCCTGCCGCACTTCTGCACTGCAGAAAAGGCTGCGAAACAAGCCGGCAAAACAGTTGATGGCCCGCCCGGACCTCCGGCAGCTCCGCCAGGACATTACTGAGGGCAAGCGTAACCCGCCTCAAGCCGGTAGAACGTGTATTGAAGGCCCCGGTTGCCGCGGCACAGCCCGTTCCCGTTGCCTTCCCTAGATGGAACTTCTGCTGCCGCGGCTCGGAAAACATGGGCGGCCGTCTGTGTCTGGAGACAAGATAGAAATCTCTTGCCCTGGTGACTGGAATCGAGTACGGTCATTTGCGCTACTTGGTTTTTCCAGCTTACTTGAGAACAGTTGTTCTGCTCGTGGAGATGACGTAAGCCAAGAGCCGTTTTCTTGCCGAAGGAGAGTGTCCCATGCGTACCGATGTGAATGGTCAGCCTACAATGAACGGTCAGCCTACCCAGGATCATTCGCCAGCTTACCGGGTTGCTGTGATTGACGAACTCGATCACGCCGCAAAAGCGGTTGAGAAATATGGTTTGCCCGTGACGGCGACCTACACGCTTGAAGAGGCCGGAGCACGGCTTTCTGAGCTGAGCCGCTACCAGATTATCATTGTCGGGGTGTCGCTGTTTCCGATCCGGCGGCGGATTGTCAACGAGTTGCGGCGGGTGGCTCCGGAGGCTTGTTTGGTGTTTCTGCGGCGGTCGCGGGAGTTTTCTAACGCTTTGTCGCCGCTGGAAGTCAAAAACACGGTTTCAGCCGATTTCATGCTGAGCGCTTCGTCGTCGGACGAAGTTTGGTTGGCTGCCCAGTCCCTCAGAAAAATGTTCCCGCTGCCGATGACGCCTGACCTCGAGCCGCCGGCCGAGGCCTTCCTGATGGATCGGGTTATGAAAGTTGTCGCAGCGCACTATCAGGACCCAACCCTCAATCTGCAGGCGGTGGCCAGTCGGCTCAACCTGTCTTCGGGGCAGTTGTCGCGCTTGCTCAACCGGCACGCCGGCATGCGGTTTCGGCAGTTGCTTCAGCAAACGCGCCTCGAAGCGGCCAAGCAACTGCTGATGACCTCCAACGGCAACACCATCAAGGAAGTGGCCTACAAGGTGGGCTTCGCGGACAGCGATTATTTCTCGCGGGCGTTCAAGCGGTACACGGGCTGTTGCGCGACCGAGTATCGGGAAAACAGCGCCCTTCAATAGGCGGCGGGGGCGCGGCATTGCCACCCTCCGCGCTACTTGGACTGGCGCGCGCGGAGTTTGCCCGCATAACGCTCGAAGACGACCTGCGGGCGCTCGACGACGCGCTTGGCTTCAAGGCACATCGTCAGCCGGATGAACTGCGCCATGCTCCAGGCTAGGGGCGTGGCGCTGCCTGTTCCCTGGCCGATGCGGTAGCGAGCGTCGGGCGGGTAGGTTTGATCCCAGACCTGTTCGGGGATCATGCCGGTCGGCCCGGCGAAAGCCAGCATCGCGCGGGCATAGGGCGCGGCATCCTCGCCCCGCGCGACGGCGTACTCGCCTCGCTCGCCCGTCAGGAGCGGCCAGATGCGGCCAAACCCCTTGTCCTGCCAGCCGCTGCCGTCGGCGCGCTCGCCGTAGCCATCATGGTTGTAGCGCCGCCAGCCCGGCCCTAACGGCGTCTCGACCCGGATGACGCGGTCAACGATGCGCAGCGAGCGGACGATCTTCGGGTCGTCGGGCGGAACAATTCCGAGCCGGACAAGCTCAAGAAAGCCGGCATCCACGATTGCGCGCTCGTCATGTCGCCCGCCGCCGTTGTTGATGTCGAGCTTGAAGCCGTCATTCGGGTCGCGGTTGTCGTTGATGCGCAGGTAATAGCCCCGCTCCGCCTCGCCGGCGTCCCACGGCCCCGTCGTCGTATAGCACCACTGTTGGACGCCTTCTGCCCAGCGGTCGGCCGCGCGCTCGAAGCGTTCCGCATCTTCCACTCGGCCAAGGCGACGGGCAATGTCCGCTGCGCAAGCCAAGCCGGCAATCTCCGCCGCGATGGTCGCGGGCGAGTAGCCTTCTTCTTCCTCCCAGCGCTCCTGTGGCGTGAAGGGTCCGTGTTGCAGGATGTATTCCGCCGCCGGTCGCACATGCTGCGCGTAGGCGCGCAGGTCAAACCGCTCCAGTTGCCACGCCAGAATGAGCGGGTAGGCCACTTCATCCATCTGGACGCTGGGCCAGTAAGGGCGTCCATCCAGCCAGCTGTTCTGGGGGAAGCTCCCGTCAGACCGCTGCTGGACGTTGAACAGGTAGTCCAGCGCGCGCCCGGCGGCTTCGCGGTCGCCGATGGCCAGCCAAGCCGTGGCGACGTGATAGAGATCGCGCGCCCAGACCAGATGATACCCGCCGGAAGTCGGATGGTCGGCGTCGGCCGCTTCGCCCCACGGGATGCTCAGGCTCGCCACGCCCGCGCCCGGATAAGTTTTGTCTTCGTGCGCGAGCAGCGTCATGGCGGCGACGGCGAACTGCGCGCGAAATTCAGGAGCTACCTTGGGCAGCCGCGCAGTAAACGCCTGCCACTCGGCTTCATAGCGCTGCGCGACGGCGGTGAAGCCATCGGCAAGCGCCGCTTCGGCCATCTCGGCGGCCGCCGCTGGCTGATCGGCGAAGGCCAGCGCCAGGGTTGTCTTAGGCGCGGCGAGCTGTCCGATCTGGACGACATTGCCATCCACGGCGCGACGCTCGCGGTAGTCCAGCCGCCCGTCGGCGGCAAGGTCGGTCCAGCCGTCGCTGACGCCGGCAAACCCGTTCGAGACGACGCTGAACGGCGGTTGCGCAGCGAACGCCAGCGCGATGGTCTGATTGGTTGTCGCGTCACGGTCGGTCGCCACAAGCGTTTGCCCAATCCGGTCGCCTGTATCCCCTAGCCCGCTGTTGGCGATGGCCGGGTCGAGCAGCGCAAAAACGTCGTACTGCTTGCCATCGAGCGCCGTCACGCTAACTTCAATCAGCAGCGCGTCGCGCAGCGGGTCGCAGGCGTAACGCTTCTCTATGCGCCAGCGCCGCCCATCGCTGGTCGTTTGGACGAAGGCCAGCGCGTCATCGCGCGCGCGGACGGCGCGGCGCTCCGTTGCATCGCGCGATTCGCAGCCGACGTAGCCGTTGCCCGCGATGATGAAATCCAGCGCGCGGATGTTCGGCATGTCCACCGTCGGGTAATAGACTTCCGTCAGGCTCGTCGCGCCAAGCGTAAACCACACCCGCGACCGGCGACTGACCGCCGTGCCGACGCCGAGCTTGCCGCCGGAAGTCCACGTCGCCTTGACGCCCGGCCGCCCCGGGGCATCTGCCGGCGGCAACTGAAACGTTTTCAGCGGTAGCCACATAAGCGCGGCGGCAAGCCATAAGCTTGTCAACTTCATTCATTCTCTCCGTGGTGACTGAAGGGGCTACTGAAGGCGAAACACGCGATAGCCGAATCCTTCTACCGTCGCCCGCGCGGTCGCTCCCGTCAGGATCGGCGGCGCGCTACCGCGACGCGAGCTATGCAACAGCTTCAGAACCGGTTGCCGACGACCCTGAGACGGTCGAAGCGTCGCCAGCGGCAGTTCCACGGTCGCCGGCGCGCGGTTGCCGTTGACAACCACGAGGACCCGTTCCGTGCCGTCCTCGCGGACAAACGCCCACTGCTTGCCGTGGACGAGCGCATCCCGGTGGGCGCCGTGACGCAGCGCGCGGTGTTGCCGGCGCAGCGCGATGAGGCGCTGCGTCTCATCCCAGAGCGCCTGTTGGTCAGGCGTCCGCCCGGTAGGCGTAAAGGCATTTGGCGCGTCGCCGAAGCCGCCGGGGAAATCGCGCCGATTGTCAGGGTCTTCGCCGCCGTCCATCCCGATCTCATCGCCGGCGTAAAGCTGCGGTATGCCGCGCAGCGTCATCACGAGCGCCGTCGCCAGCTTGACGCGCCGCAGATCGCCGCCGACCGCGCGCCGGATACGCGGCACATCGTGGTTGCCGACAAACGTGACATTCATGCGGGCGTCGCCATAGAGCGCATCTTGCCGCAGCAGCTCGGCCAACCGCGCCGCCGGGGCGTCGCCGCCGGCAAAGTCCCGAATGGCATAAAACAACGGGAAATCAAACTGCGAGCGCAGTCCGGTATCGATCCCGTCCCAGCCGGTCTTGCCGCCGCGAAAGAAGGTGATCACCGTGGGATCACCGTGCCAGACTTCGCCTACAGCGGTAAAGTGTGGAAAAGCGGCATCCATGGCGCGCTGCCAGTCGCGCCAGAACGACCGGACAACGTAGGGGTACGTGTCGAGTCGCATGCCGTCCAGCCCGACTTTTTCCGTCCACCAGATTGCGTTTTGGATGGCGTAGCGCCTGTACTTCTCGTCCGCGCCGTTGAGGTCGGGCAAGATGCCGGCGAACCACCCTTCGAGCACA
>CALGZC010000066.1 GCA_937934745.1 uncultured Blastocatellia bacterium | reverse complement strand
TACGTCATCACGTATGTGATGACCTACCACTGGAACTACGGGCGCGGGGCGACGCCGGGCAAGATTGGGCTGTTGCACAGCAGCGGGAAGGTCTTCGGGCCGTGGCAGGCGACGGGAGCGCCGGGGCAGGGCGGGGTGCCGAACGCCTACTGGGAGTGTCGGCCGAATGCGGTCGTGCCGGCCGGGACGTACACGGTGATTGATTCCGACCCGTCCACCTGGGCGCAGAACGGGGGGACGAGCGGAGCCGGGATGGCGCACATCAAGGGCTATCCGGCCGGGAGCGGCGGCGGCGCTGCGCCGCCGGTCAGTCCGCCGAGCAATCCGCCAAGCGATTCGCCAGGGCGCGGCGGGACACGGCAGCCGCCCGCGCCGCCCTCGAATGCCAAGACCATCGAGGCGGTATTCAAAAATGCCTCGTCCAGTCCGGTGCACATCGTCGTTGCCGGCGAGTCCTTTGGGCCTGAAAACCGGGTTGGGCCGGGCGAGAAGCGCGCGGTCAGGATTGTCGTTCCGTCCGGCGGCGGGCGAATTCGCTTTGCCGCCGGACGAAACGGCCAAGTGTTGGCGACCGGTTCCTGGGACTACGACCCCGATGCGCCGGCGCGGTATCCGGTCGTGACCTTCCCGGACGACCGCAATCCGGCGCAGTCGCTCGGCAAGCTGCTGGTGACAACAGGCTTACGGTAGCCTGGTTGACCTCTGGCGTGGGACGGCGAGCTGCCGTCCCACGTCGTTTCTGGCGGCCGGAAACAACGTTTTTCTCCTGTAAAGACAGGGGAATGATTGACGATGGGTAGTAGCTTCAGCGATGTTCCCCACAACATCTTGTATCAAAGCCTTGACAGCTCAGGGGCGGCCGAAGATAATCGCGCTCACCTTTGAAACGTCGCAAGCCTGAACAGTGGCGGTGCGACCACCGTTGGCGCCGATGTTTCGCCGATCAACCGGGGAATCGCTGAAACACCGATCAGGACCGACTAGGTAAGCCACTTGGACGGCTTGCCGGTGAGCCAGGGTCTTTCTGTTTGAGCGGCCGGATGCCGGCCGAGTGTGACCTAGAGGACAATGCTATGCGTAACTCCGCTACTGCCCGGCAGACCGATTGCGCTCCCTCGACCATGCGCGTTAGAAAGCGCAACGGAACGCTCGAACCGGTCAACCTTGACAAGATTGTGCGCGCCATTGCCCGTTGCTGCAGAGGGTTGGCCAATGTGGATGCCATTCGCGTCGCCACCAAAACCATTGGCGGGCTTTACGATGGCGCGACCACCGCGGAGCTTGACCAGCTTTCGATCAACACGGCGGCCGCGCTCATCGTTGAAGAGCCGGAGTATTCGCGCCTTGCGGCGCGCTTGCTGGCGACGTACATCCACAAGGAAGTCCAGAACCAGAACATTCACTCGTTCTCGCAATCCATCGCCGCCGGTCACGCGCTGGGTTTGATTGCCGACCGCCTGCAAGCGTTTGTTGGCGAGAACCAGCGCAAGCTCAACGAGGCCATCGCCGATGAGCGCGATCACGAGTTTGAGTACTTCGGGCTGCGGACGGTCTATGACCGCTACTTGCTCAAGCACCCGACGGCGCGAACCGTCATCGAGACGCCGCAGCGCTTCTTTCTGCGCGTGGCGTGCAGCCTCGCGCGGACGGTCGCCGAGGCCATCGAGCTGTACCGGTTGCTGTCGTCGCTTGAATACATGGCGAGCACGCCGACACTCTTCAACGCCGGCACCAAACACGAGCAGCTTTCTTCCTGCTTCCTGCTGGACTCGCCGGAAGATGACCTGGCGGCGATTTATCAGAAATACACCGACGTGGCTCTGCTGTCGAAGTTCTCCGGCGGCATCGGGCTGGCGTACCACCGCGTCCGCGCCAAGGGGTCGCTCATCCGGGGCACGAACGGCCGCTCCAACGGGATTGTTCCGTGGCTGAAGACGCTTGATTCCTCGGTCGCGGCGGTGAACCAAGGGGGGAAACGGCGCGGCGCCTGCTGCGTCTATCTTGAGCCGTGGCACGCCGACATCGAGGACTTCCTCGAGCTGCGCGACAACACCGGCGACGAAGCGCGCCGCGCGCACAACCTCAACCTTGCCAACTGGATTCCCGACCTCTTCATGCGGCGCGTCGAGGAAGACGGCTGGTGGTCGCTTTTTGACCCGAAGCTCGTCCCCGACCTCCCGGATCGCTACGGCGCGGACTTTGAACAAGCCTATGTCGCCGCCGAGGAAGCGAAGCTGTACGCGCGGCAGGTTCGGGCGCGCGACCTCTACCAGCGGATGATGCGAACGCTGGCGCAAACCGGCAACGGCTGGATGACCTTCAAGGACGCTAGCAACCGCAAGTGCAACCAGACGGCGCAGCCCGGCCGCGTCGTCCACTCGTCGAACCTCTGCACGGAAATTATCGAGGTGACTTCCGCGGCGGAAACGGCCGTGTGCAACCTTGGCTCGCTGAACCTGGCGCGCCATGTGCGCGATGGGGCGTTTGACTTCGCGAAGCTGGCGCGCAACGTCGGCGCGGCGGTGCGCCAGCTCGACCGGGTCATTGACATCAACTTTTACCCGATTCCCTCGACGGCGGACTCCAACCGCAAGTGGCGTCCGGTCGGCCTCGGCGTCATGGGGCTTCAGGACGCGCTTTTCCAGCTCAGGCTGCCCTTCGACAGCCCGGAGGCGCTGGCGCTTTCGACGCGCATTCAGGAAGAGATTTACTACCACGCGCTGGCGGCGTCCTGCGATCTGGCGGAGGAGCTTGGCCCGCATCCGGCGTTCCACGAAACACGCGCGGAAGCCGGCGTTTTACAGTTCGACTTGTGGGGCGTTACGCCGCCGGATGCGGAACGCTGGGAGGCGCTCAAGCGACGCATCAGGGAAAAGGGTCTGCGCAACAGCCTGCTCATCGCCATCGCGCCAACCGCGACCATCGCCTCGATTTGCGGCTGCTATGAAGCCATCGAGCCGCAGGTTTCCAACCTGTTCAAGCGCGAGACGCTCTCCGGCGACTTTCTGCAAATCAACCGCTACCTGGTGGCCGACCTCAAGCGGCTCGGGCTGTGGAACGAGGACATCCGCGCCAAGATCAAGCTGGCGGACGGCTCGATTCAGGGCATCGAGGAGATTCCGGCGGAGGTTCGGCAACTCTACCGAACGGCGTGGGAGCTGCCCATGCGCGCCCTGATTGACATGGCGGCGGCGCGCGGCGCGTACATTGACCAATCCCAGTCGCTCAATCTCTTCATGGAATCGCCCAGCATCGGGAAGCTATCCTCGATGTACATGTACGCCTGGAAGCAAGGTCTGAAAACCACCTACTACCTGCGCTCGCGGCCGGCGACGAGCATTGCCAAGGCGACCGTGCCGGTGGCGGCGGAAGCGTCCCGGACTCCCTCCGCCGACGCGGAAGCCGTCGCTTGCGCGCTGGAAAGCCCCGAAAGCTGCGAGGCCTGCCAGTAGGCATCGCGCCCGCCCGAGCGAAGGCGGGGATTGAAAAGCTGGCAATCGTCGTCGCTCTGCCAAGGGAAACCGTCGGCGCGCGCAGCCGTCGAAAGCGCGAGAAAAGGATGCCTTATGCTGCTTGATCCCGGATTTGATCTGACGTTGCGACCGATGAAATACCCGCTCTTTTACGAAATGTATCGCAACGCCATCAAAAACACCTGGACGGTCGAGGAAGTGGATTTTTCAACCGACGTCGCCGATCTGCACAATCGGCTGACCACAGCCGAGCGCCACCTGATTCACCGTCTGGTGGCGTTTTTCGCCACGGGCGACTCGATTGTCGGCAATAACCTGGTGCTCAATCTCTACAAGCACATCAACGCGCCGGAAGCGCGCATGTATCTTTCGCGGCAGCTTTTTGAAGAAGCCCTGCACGTGCAGTTCTACCTCACGCTGCTGGACACCTATATTCCCGACCTCGTCGAGCGCGAAAAGGCCTTCGCGGCGGTTCACAACATTCCCTCCATCGCCCGCAAAGCCAAGTTCTGCCAGCAGTGGATTGACTCGATTTTCATGCTGGACGAGCTGCACACCCGCGACGACCGCCGGAAGTTCCTGCTCAACCTGATTTGCTTCGCGAGCTGTATCGAGGGGCTGTTTTTCTTCGCGGCGTTCGCCTACGTCTATTTCCTGCGCTCCAAGGGGCTGCTGCACGGTCTGGCGTCGGGCACGAATTGGGTGTTCCGCGACGAAAGCCTGCACATGAACTTCGCTTTCGCCGTTGTCGAGCAAACGCGCAAGGAAGAGCCGGAGCTGTTTGACCAGGAACTCGAATCAGCCGCGACCCGCATGCTGGAGGAAGCCGTGGATTGCGAAATGCAGTTCGCCGAAGACTTGCTCTCCGGCGGCATCGCGGGTCTGTCGCTGGCGGACATGCGCCAGTACCTGGAGTTCATCGCCGACCAGCGGCTGGCGCTTTTGGGCTTCGAGCGGCGCTATTACGCCAAAAACCCGTTTCCATTCATGGAACTTCAGGACGTGCAGGAGCTGACCAACTTCTTCGAGCGGCGTGTGGCTGCCTATCAGGTGGGGGTCACAGGTGAAGTCACGTTTGACGAAGCGTTTTGACCGGCACGGCGACCGCATCGTTGACAGCGTATGCGCCGGTGAGCTGCGACAAACCGACCCGCTGCCGGCCACAATTGGGAGCGTGGGAGGCGCAAAGGCGCCCTGCCGCAGGCTGTTGTGTTCCGCAGCCCGTTGGCGCGGTTTGTCCCCCGAAAACTTACCCCCCCCAGGGGTGGCGTGAGCTTGACCGCCGCTGAAAATCCGCGCGGCGAAAATCGGCGTTCGCAAGAGCAGGGGAGCTCCGGGCGCTACATGGCTTTTGCTGCCAGTTGGTCGAGTTCGGCGCGTACCTGCCGCAACCGCTGTGCGGTTTGGTTCCACACGTAGGCAATGACTTTGTCCGTTGGGTAGCGGCCGTTTTGGTTGTACTCGGTCGCCCGCAACGCAGGGTACATCCGCAGAATCGCTGCCAGTTCCGGTGCTGACTCGGTGAGCGAGATACGCCGGTCGGCTCCCTGCATGGTCATCCACAGCGGGCGCACCAGTTCGTAGCTGCGCAGCACAGCGCGGAGATTATCAAAAAATTCGGCCTGTTCCTGATAGTCGTTGTACTTGACAAGAAAGGCCTCAACCGCCACCCGTGCATCTAAGACCAGCCCGTCGTACTGGCTAAAGGTCGGATTGCCGTTGACCAGCGTGTTGATGCGGGCAAAGGCATCCACCACCTGGCGGGCATCGTTGACAAACCGTGCGTCAATTCGCTTGACAGGTTCGCCGAACGTCAGGATGGCAATGCTTTCCAGGGCAATGGTTGCCTCTTCTCCGCCTGCATTGAGATAGGTCACACCCTGCAAATCCAGTTTGACGAGCTTGCCGACAATTTCCAAACCGTCGGTGCGAGTAATGCGGATGTCCTTGCCGACCATCGGGCTGACCGGTACGGATGGCGGACGCCGCGGCGTGCGCCGCCGCTGGGCGGCTGCCGGCTCGGCCGGCAGGAGGGCGCCGGCCAGAAGGCATGTCAGGCTCGCCCAAGCCAAATACTGCATTGGCAACGTAGCGCGAAGCAAACGACAGAGCATAGGTTTGTGGCACCTTCAAGGAACGAGAAAATCCGCATCGTCGAAGGGAACGTTGAACGCCAGATACAGCACGGCATCTTCGTAAACCGGCTGTCCGTTGCGTGAACACTGCTCCCGCCGAGCAGTCAGGATGCCATCTGTGGCCGCATAGTCACTGTAGCGAATAGACTCACCGGTTTGTCGGTCATCGAGCACACGACACTGAAAGTGCGCCGCATCAAAACTGTAGCTAACCTGCTCGGAGACAACCTCTAACCGCCAGAGCGGATCGCCGTTGATGTCGTGGTCGGGAACCGGTGCGGCGCAGTCGTACTCTTCTGCGTGCGCCAGAAAGTTGCGTGGATACAGCCGGATGCGGCGCTTGATGGCTTCCAGGTGCAGCGCCGGGAGCGGCATCCTGTGGCCGTTTTGGAGGAGGCAACCGGCGAAACCGTTGATGATGGTGATGTTGGTTTTGCCGCTTGCGTGTCGCTCTGTAATCCGTACGCGTCCGCCAAAGGCACGCAGAATTTCGAGGTCAACTGTCTCCGGCGGCTGAACGTACGTGCGGCGGACGTGCATCAACACGGTGCGCGCACCGTACAGCGCCGTGCGGCCGCCGATGGCAAGGATACAGCGTTCAATAAAGGCTTCAGGAGCGGTTGTCCAGTCCATAGATGTAGTCACCGTCAAACCTGCGCCGGCAGGGGTCGTGCCGGGGCAGGGCGAGCGGCTTCAACGTAGCTAAAGCTATTCAACAGCTATTCAACCGCTCTGGCTGGAAGGTGTCCACTGGTTTTTGGCCGTGTGGCTGTCCATCAGTGGCATCCCACCTGAAGCGCAGAGGTCGTCGTCTCCCGCCCATGCCTAGCTTGACTTTCACCGCGCAGGTCGTTTACTAACTGTAGGGCTGTCGGGGCGTGGCTCAGCCTGGTAGAGCATTCGCTTTGGGAGCGAAGGGTCGCAAGTTCAAATCTTGCCGCCCCGACCACCTTCGATCCCGGGTCACCTCGCTCCGGACTGCCTCGGCTTGAAAGCTTACCAGATGATTCCGGTTAGCGTTTCCGCGCCATTTTGGAAAGCCCTCCTGGGCAAGCTCCAACTTTTCGGGGCGTGGCTGGCCGGCTTCGGACTGGTTGGCTTGCTGCTGCTGGCCTATGTTGATTCGGTTATTCCGCTAACGCCGATCCCGGATGCAACCCTGGTGCTGTTGTGCGCGCAAGGTAGTGTGTGGTGGTGGGCGGCGGCTATGGCAGCGCTTGGCTCGTCGCTGGGTTGCATAACGGTGTACTGGCTTGTCCGGCGGTTGCGGCAACGCTTTTTAGGACGAAGCCTTCTGGCGCGCCGACTGTCGCCGGAGCGGCGCGCGCGCATCGAAGACCTCATTCGGCGCTATGACGTGTTGACGCTGGCGGCGGCGGCGGTGATGCCGCCGCCCTTTCCCTTCAAGCCCTTTGTCATTTGCGCCGGGCTGCTGGAGTTTCATCAGGGGCGACTCTTTGTCGGGCTGTTCACCGGCCGCGCCATTCGATACGGGACGCTGGCCTACCTGAGCATGCGCTACGGCGGCGAGGCCCTGAGCATCATCCAGCAAAATACCAGCTGGTTCTTTCTCGGTGTCGCCGTCATCGTGGCTATGCTGGGGGTGTACTGCCTGATCCGGTGGCGCCTCTTGCGCCGTCCAGCCGCCATGTCAGTGCCGGATTCCGGCGTGCCGCCTGTCGGTCTATGAACTTTCTGCGCTACGGATGTTCCACCTTTCTGGTTCTTGGTGGGCTGGTGGTGGCTTTTCTCGCCGTTTATGACGCCTTTCAGCCCGACCGCAACTGGAGTCTTGTTGCCGGCATGTTCTTCGGCGGCGCGGTCGCTTTTCTGGGCGGCACGGCAGTCATTGAAATAGCCAACGCCCGCCGCCGCCGGCGCGGCGAAGCGGAAGCGGCGCAGTGGCTGCCGCGGCTGGCTGCCGAATATGGCGTGATTACCGTGCAAATGCTCGAAGACCGGACGCCGCTCAGCGCCGCGCAAACGCGCCGGTGGCTGGAAGAGCAGGTGGCCGCCGGGCGACTTGAGCGGCTCGGCCCGGAGCGCTACGTGCTTAAGTCGCCGCCTGCTGCCTGAGGCTGCACGCAGAAGCTCCCGCTGTCCGGCTGTCTGCCCTGCGCCCTGACCCGGAGTTCACGCGCCGAACGCTGTGGCACGGAGCAGATGAACCCCGGCGGGGCAGTCTTCGAGGCATTCTTCAATGTTCACCGTTGTCTCAGGAGCAAATCTGCGCCAGAGTCGCCCACGTGCTTGCCAATCCAGCTAGAGGACGGATCATCCGATGAAACACATCGTTACGCTGATTCCGGGCGACGGTATCGGCCCGGAAGTCACTGCTGCCACGCTGCGCGTCCTGAGCGCAGCCGGCGTGGACATCACGTGGGAACGCTTTCCGGCCGGCGCGCAGGCACTCGCCGAGCACGGGACAACCATTCCCGATGCACTGCTGGCCTCGATCCGCCGGACGCGCGTGGCGCTCAAGGGCCCGGTCACGACACCGGTCGGCGGCGGTTTTACGAGCGTCAACGTCGGGCTGCGCAAGGCGCTTGACCTGTATGCCAATGTACGTCCCGTCAAAACGATTCCGGGGGTCAAGACCCGCTATGAAAACATTGACCTGGTGATCGTCCGCGAAAACACCGAAGACCTCTATTCGGGCTTGGAGCACGTGGTCGTGCCGGGCGTGGTAGAAAGCCTCAAGGTGATTACCGAACGCGCCTCAACGCGCATTGCCCGCTTCGCCTGTGATTACGCGCGCAAACATAGGCGCAAGAAAGTGACGGTCGTTCACAAGGCCAACATCATGAAGCTTTCCGACGGACTGTTTCTGGATTGCTTCCGCAAGGTCGTCCAGCACTATCCGGAGGTACAGCCGGAGGAAAAAATCGTGGACAACATGTGTATGCAGCTCGTCATGCAGCCCGAGCGCTACGATGTGCTCCTGATGGAAAACCTCTACGGCGACATACTCTCCGATTTAGCCACCGGCTTGGTTGGCGGACTGGGCGTTGTCCCCGGCGCGAATATCGGCGACGGCATGGCAGTTTTTGAGGCCGTACACGGCAGCGCGCCTGACATTGCCGGGCGCGGGTTAGCTAACCCAACGGCGCTGATTTTGAGCGCCACCATGATGCTGCGCTACATTGAGGAACAGGGAGCTGCCGACCGCATTGAAGCGGCGCTCTTTGCCGTTTTGGGCGAGGATGGGATCAAGACACCTGATCTTGGAGGCTCGGCGACGACGACGGAGTTCACCGAGGCGATTGCCGCGCGCTTGGTAGGAGCGGCTGCCGGTTGAATGAAGCGCCGCACTGAAGATGACAATCCGCTTCTCCCGCTGTTTGAAAGGAGTTGTGTCATGCCGTCATTCCCTGGTCACCGAAAGGTGCTGAGCTTAGCCGTCGGGCTGCTGGTGCTGTGTCTGTGGTGGTCGCATCCGGCGACCTCGCAAAGCGACCTGTCTAGCAGCGCGAAGCGGGCTTTGCCGCACACCATGCAACTGCCTGCCGCCAACCACGGTGAAGCGTTGTACCGCCCCCCGGCCGCGCCGAGCCTACGGACGCGCGGCGCACGGCTGTCGGCGGAATCTTGCGCCACGATGGCCTATGAACTGCCGCCCTTCACGGCGAAGGGGCTGGTCATCGCGCCGAACCAGATCGGCGCGAATCGGGCGCTCGAGCCGACGTGGATGAAAAGCGCCGTCCGGCTCGGCGTCACGCGCGCCAAGTCCTCCGGGCGCGCGTTGGTTGCGCATGCGGCCGCTGTCCGGTCGCCTGGCGCCGCCGCGCTGCGGTTGCACTTTGACGGCGTGGCTTTGCCGCCGGATGCCGAGCTGTACGTCTATGGCGCGCAGGACAATGTGATTTCAGGTCCCTACGCCGGCCGCGGGCCGTTCGAAAGCGGCGAGTTTTGGTCGGACGTGCTTGCCGGCGATACGGCCGTCGTGGAATGGCTGTCGCCCGAGGGCGCGCCGCCGGCTTTCCGCGTCGCTGAACTGGCGCACATTTGGGACAGTCCGCTGCCGCCGACAATCAGGGACGGCAACAAGATGAAATCCGGCACGGGGCCGGAAGCGGGACCCTGCAACCTGGACGCCATGTGCGGCCCAGAACCGGAAAAGGACAGTGTGGCGCGCCTGGTGTTTCAGACAAGCGGCGGCACGTCGGTTTGTACGGGGACGATCCTGAACACGCGCAGCGGCGACTTCGCACCGTTTCTTCTGACGGCGAACCACTGCATCAGCACGCCGTCTGAGGCCCAGAGCGTGCAGGCATTTTGGTTCTACCGCACGACGGGGTGCAACAGCGGTGTGGTGCGCAGCGATTTCTTCCGCTCGCCGACCGGGGCGATGCTGCTGCAAACCAATGCGCCGAGCGACCACACGCTCCTGGAAATTCTCGGCGTGATTCCGCGCAATTTGTTCCATGCCGGATGGGACACCAATCCGCGCCCCGACGGAACGAATGTCTTTGCGCTCCACCATCCTGACGCCGGAACGCCCATTTCCAATCCCCAGCTCTCGTTTCTGCGCCGCTCGCTCGGCACGGTGGCCGGGCAGAATGCCAACTGCGGCGGCAGCACAGGCTTGCAGGGGGGATACCGGATCAACTGGAACCAGGGCGTGACCGAGCCGGGATCGAGCGGCTCGGGCATCTGGTACACGGCCGGGCAGGGCCGTTTTCTGATCGGCGTGTTGAGCTGCGGCCCGGCCGCCTGTGGCGTTCCGCCTAGCCAACTCTTTGACAACTACGGCAAGTTTTCCGCCTTTGCGCCGAGCATCAACGGCTTTCTCGACGGCGGCTCGGACGACACTTTTGAGCCGAACGACAACCGCGCCGGCGCACGCTTTATCACGCTGCCTATAAACGCCGGCAACCTGGTCGTCAAGCAAGTCTCCGAGGATTGGTACGCCATCCAGGCGACCGCCGGGGCGCGAATCGCGGCGACGGTCAACTTCACGCATGCCTTTGGCGACATAGACATCGAGCTGTACCGCAATCAAGAGCTGACGCCGGTAGCGGCCTCGCGCGGCGTCGGCAACAGCGAGACCATTGATTTTACAAATCCAGGCAATGCCAACGTGTTTTTCCTGCGCGTCTATCTGGATAACGACACGCGCAATACCTATCAGATGGCCATCAACGTCGCCGGCGGCGCCGCGCCGCCCCCGGCCGATACCGTCGCCTGTTTTCGCCCGACCGATGGCTTTGTCTATCAGCGGTTCAGCAATACGCCCGGCTTCGCTGACAATAGCTTCTTCTACGGCCAAGCAGGCGACCGTCCAATTGCCGGCGACTGGGACGGCGACGGCGTAGATACGGTCGGCATCTTCCGCAACGGCGTGTTTTTCCTCAAGAACAACAACGCGCCGGGCTTTGCCGATCTGTCGTTCGCCTATGGCTCGCCGGGCGATATTCCGCTGGCCGGCGACTGGGACGGCAACGGGGTGGACACCATCGGCGTATATCACAACGGAACCTTTTTCCTGCGCAATGCAAACAGTCCTGGCAACCCGGACATCATCGTCAACTACGGCGATCCGGGTGATGTGCCGCTGGTCGGTGATTGGGACGGCAACGGGACGACGACCGTCGGCTGTTTCCGTCCATCGAACGGCTTTTGCTACATTCGCAACAGTAACACGCCGGGCTTTGCCGAGAGCAGTTTCTTTTACGGGCAAGCGGGCGATGTCCCGGTGGCCGGTGACTGGACGGGCAAGGGCTTTGACAGCATTGGCATTTACCGCAACGGCGCCTTTCTCCTGCGCCACACCAACAGCGCCGGCTTTGCCGACTTGCGCGTCAACTACGGCAATCCCGGCGATATTCCAATTGTCGGACGGTGGCGACGCTAGGGCATGACGCTACAGGCGGAGGCGATTGTCCCGGAAACGGCGCGCGGGCAACGGCTGGATGAGTTTGTCCGCGCGCAGGTCGGCGACTGGCCCGTGGCGGCCATTCGCCGCGCCGTCGCCGAAGGGCAAATCCTGGTCAATGCCCGCGCGCGGACGGCCGGCTGGCGGTTGCGCGCCGGCGACCGCGTGGCGTGGCGCTTGACCGCTACGCGAGAGGTCGCTGTGCCGCCGGAAGCGGTGGCGCTACCGACGCTGTATGAGGATGAATTCGTTCTGGCCGTCGCCAAGCCGCCGGGCATGCTCTCGCACCCAACGCCCAAGGAGCGGACGGGGACGCTCATCAACGCCTTGCTGGCCCATCCGGCCTTTGGCCGCGGCAACCGCCCAATGCTCCTCCACCGACTCGACCGGGATACATCGGGTATTGTCCTGATCGCCAAGAACGACCGGGGGACGCAGGCGTTCGCGCCGCTGTTTCAGGCCGGAGCGGTGCGTAAAACGTATCTGGCGCTCGTGATCGGCGCGCCGGAAACGGCGGCCGGCCTCATTGACGCGCCCATCGGGCGCGCGCCGTTTCTGTGGCCGCGCTGGCGCGTTCTGCCCGATGGCAAGCCGGCGCAAACGCGCTTCCAGATCGAGCGGAAGATGGATTGGCTGACGCTGGCGCGATTGCAGCCCATCACCGGCCGGACGCACCAAATTCGCATCCACGCCGCGCATGCGGGCTGGCCAGTGGCCGGCGACATGGTGTATGGTCGGCGCGCCAACGAGCGCCTGCTCGCCGAAACCGGCATCCGTCCGTCACGCCACCTGCTGCACGCGGCCGAAGTGACCCTGACGCACCCGGCGACCGGTCAGGCGCTCACCCTGAGCGCCGAGCTGCCGCCAGACATGGCGTCTTATCTTTGAACGCGCATTATCTTGGAACGCAGAGCCTTATCCCATAACTCATGACAACGATGCTTTCTACCCGCCCCCTGTCGCGGCGCGCTTTCCTTGCCACGACCGTAACGCTGACGGGCTTCACCGCCATTGGCGGTGCGGAAGCCAAGCCAATCGCCTTCGCCATTCACGGCGGGGCAGGTGTGCTCAAGAAAGGTAGCCTATCGCCCGAACGGGAGGCGCTCTACCGGGCCAAGCTGCTCGCCGTCGTCACGGCCGGACATAATGTGCTGCGGCAAGGCGGCTCGGCGCTGGATGCCGTGGTCGCAGCCATTGTGCTGATGGAAGACTCCGGTATCTTCAATGCGGGCAAGGGAGCAGTGTTTACCAACACCGGAACCTGTGAGTTGGACGCCTCGATTATGGACGGCGCCACGCGCGCTGCCGGCGCCGTAGCGGGGGTCAAGCGCATCAAAAACCCCATTCGCGCTGCGCGCGCCGTCATGGAGCGCTCGCCGCATGTGTTGCTGACCGGCGCCGGCGCGGAAGCCTTCGCTGCCGAGCAGGGGCTGCCGCTGGTTTCACCGAAGTATTTTGGGACCGAAGAGGGGCGTCGCGAGCTGGAGCGCATCAAGGCTGAAGAAGCGAAGCGGAAAAAGGTCGCGCAGGGCGAACCATCGTCAACGGAGTGGCCACGGAAGTTCGGCACGGTGGGCGCGGTGGCGCTCGACGCGCAGGGCAATCTTGCGGCCGGCACGTCAACCGGAGGCATGACCAACAAGCGCTTCGGGCGGGTTGGCGACGCGCCCATCATTGGCGCAGGAACCTATGCCGACAACGCCACCTGTGCTGTTTCGTGTACGGGCCACGGCGAGTACTTCATTCGGTCGGTCGTTGCGCACGACGTGGCGGCGCTGATGGCTTACAAGGGCCTCTCGCTCGCGGAGGCGACCCAAGAAGTCGTCATGCGCAAGCTCGTCGCCTTTGGCGGCAGCGGCGGGCTGATTGCGCTTGACTGCGCCGGCAACATTGCCATGCCGTTCAATTCGGAGGGCATGTTCCGCGCCGCGATCAATCCGACGGGAAAGGCGTTTGTCGGGATTTACCGCGAGGATGGCTGACGGCGGCAGCGATTTTCTCCGCGCTCCGAAAACGTTAGGCTGCCGACGCAATCCTTCTGCTTGCGGGTGGCCTGATGACCTACGCTCACGCCAACGCTGAATACCTCCGCCCGGTGTTACGGGATGCCCATGGGCGGGTCATTCGCGATCTGCGGATTTCGATCACCGACCGCTGCAACTTTCGCTGTACATACTGCATGCCGGAAAGCAGCGTGACGTGGAAGGCGGTCGAAGCGCTGTTGACGACCGATGAAATCGTGACGTTGGCGCAGATTTTCGTCGCGCTGGGCATAGAGAAGCTGCGCGTAACCGGCGGTGAGGCGCTCCTGCGGGACGATGTGGTGACGCTGGTCGAGCGGTTGGCGCGACTGCCGGGGATCACGGATTTGGCCCTGACGACCAACGGCTATCGGTTTGAAACGTATGCGGCGGCGTTGGCGGCCGCCGGCTTGCGGCGCATCACCATCAGTCTTGACTCGCTGCGCGACGACACGTTCCATCGCCTGACGCGCGTTCGGGGGCTGGCGCGCGTCCTGCGCGCCATCGAGCTTGCGCACCGCTACCGACTGACACCGGTGCGCGTCAACTGCGTCCTGATGCGGGGCATCAACGACAATGAAATTGAGGCGTTTGCCGACTTTGCGCGGGCCTGGGATGTGAGCCTGCGGTTTATCGAGTACATGCCGCTGGACGGCCCCGGCGAGTGGCGACGTGAACTGGTCGTGCCGGGCCGGGAAGTGTACGCCCGCATTCAGGCGCGGCATCCGCTGACGCCGGTTGCCGGGCAGTCACCCAGTGAAACGGCACGGCGCTATCGCTTTGCCGACGGGGCGCCGGGCGAAATCGGCATTATTGCGCCCGTGACCGAGCCGTTCTGCGGCGCCTGCAGTCGCCTGCGGCTGACGGCCGACGGCAAACTTCGGACGTGCCTTTTTTCGGTCGTCGAGTATGATTTGCGCGATGCGTTGCGCGCCGGAGCAGGTCGGCAGGAATTGGCCGCCCGCATCATCGCCGCCGTCGCCAAAAAGGAGGCGGGGCATCGTATCAACGAGCCGGACTTCATCCTGCCGAGCCGAACCATGTCGTGCATCGGCGGATAAACGTTCAGGTAAACGCTTGGTGATAGGCTACGCCGACGTTTACGCGCCGCCGTCCAACAGGAGTGTTGCTTATGCCGCCAAAGCCAGCTTCGCCGATTGCCGCCATTTTTCAGGGGTTGGAGAAACAATACCGCGCCGGAGCGTTCGCCAGGCCGACGACGTTTTACTTTTCACTCGACGATGAAAAATGGACGGTCACGCTTGATGCCAAGACCTGCCGCGTGACCAAGGGCAAGGTGACGGATCAGGCGGATGTCGTGCTGAAAACATCGGCCGATCTGTTCCTACAAATATGGCGGGGTGAGTATCAGCCGGGTGCGGGCGACTTTTTCGCCGGGCGCATCAAGTCCAACGACCCGACGGCGCTCAAAGGCTTTATCAAAGCATTTTCAGGGGTGATGCCGTGAGAGGATTTGCCCACAAGTCATGGTTTGGCGGCCTAATCGTGGCCGGCTGGATGGGATTGGTTTCTGGAAGCGTCCCGGCGCAGACGCCGGACGCGAAGACCGGAGGTGACAAGGTCACGGTTCAGGAGTTAGCAGCGCAGCTTTCCGACGCAGATACGGAGACACGCCTGCGCGCCGCGTTGATGCTGCGCAAGCTGGGCAGGGGCGCGGCGCCGGCCGCAGCCGAGCTAGTCAAGGCGCTGCGGGATGAAGACCCGCGCGTGGCGGAACAGGCCATGTGGGCGCTGGCCTTTGTCGGCGCGCCGGGTCTAGCAGCGGTGCCGACGCTGACTGCCATGACGCGCGATGTGGACGAGCCTAATCGCGTTACGGCAGCGGCTGTATTGGGGCTACTCAAGGCAACCGATGCTGAAGCAGTCGCCGCCCTGGTGGAAGCAACCCGCAGCGGCGATGCCGAGCTGCGCCGAGCGGCGGCGCTGGCCCTGGGGGCGTTGGGCGCCGCGGCGCTGCCGGGGGTAACGCCGTTGGCGCGTCTGACCGGCGATCAGAATGGCGATGTGCGTCAGGCGGCGGTGACGGCGCTGGGTCGCCTGGGAGGCTTTGCTGCGCCGGCGCTGCCGATGCTCCGGGCGCTGGCGGTAGGCAGTGATCCGGCACTGCGCCCGCTGGCGGCCATGGCCGTCGAGCGGATTGAGAGAGAATTGGCGCAGCCGGTGCAGAACCGACTGGCGGCGCGCACAACAAAACCACACATAGGAACGGTGCCGCCGGTGGACGCCGTTCTGAAGCCACTTGATACACTGCCGGTGCGGCCGACACCGGAGCCCGTGGAGACAGAGCCACCGAACAACTTGCCCAATCCGCCTGCGGTGTCAACAGGTGTGGTGATTGTGTCGCAGGCCAAACCCCGGTACACGCCGGAAGCAGCAGCCCAGCATCTCGCCGGCGTTGTCGTCGTCCGGGTCGAGTTCCGGGCCGATGGGCGCATTGGCGAGGTCAAGCTGGTTTCAGGCCTGGGTGGGGGGCTTGACCAGGAAGCACTGCGCGCAGCGCAGAGCATTAAGTTTCTGCCCGCGCAGGAAAACGGCCGTCCCATCACAACGACGATGGACATCAAATATCGCTTCGTCCGGCAGTAGGAAGCACGGGGCCGCAGGCACCGGTTCCGGCAACCTTGCACCCCAGGAGCGAGGGTAAACGGTAGGGAAACCGGGCCTTGTAGCCGTCAAGTAGAGCAACGCGAGTCGGTCAATTGTCTGCAATCCGGCGGTGGGCAAACGACCGCAACAGCGGGTTCTGTCCGTCAGGCGATGCGGTCCCATTTGTCAACCCCTGTTGATACGTACCGAGCAGGTGTTGGGGTTGCCGCTGCCGGCTAAGAGAACACGGGCGACAGAACCCTATCGCGTGTACTCCAGTACTGTCTGGAGGTCTTTGTCGCCGCGTCCACACAAGTTGAGCAGCACAACCGTTCCCCGCGGCCACGTCTGTGCCATCCGCAACACGTAGGCGATGGCGTGCGCCGGCTCCAATGCCGGAATGATGCCCTCGCACCGGGATAAACGGTGAAAGGCTGCAATGGCTTCCTCGTCAGTTGCGGATTCGTACCGGACTCGCCCAATGCTTTTCAGATAGGCATGTTCCGGCCCGACGGACGGATAATCCAGCCCGGCTGAGATGCTGTGTGTTTCGTGAATCTGCCCGTCTTCGTCCTGCAAGACATAGCTGCGCATGCCGTGGAGCGTTCCAACCGTACCACGTGCTAACACTGCACCGTGAGCTGCCGTATCCAGGCCTTGCCCTCCCGGTTCGACGCCGATGAGTTCAACGTCGGCATCGTCAAGAAACGCTGTAAAGATGCCGATGGCATTTGATCCACCGCCGACGCAGGCGACGACCTTGCTCGGCAGTTGGTTCAGTTTCTTGAGTATTTGTGCGCGCGCCTCATCACCGATAATGCGCTGAAAATACTTGACCATCGTTGGGAACGGATGCGGCCCGGCGGCCGTCCCCAACACATAATGGGTTGTACGAACGTTGGTCATCCAGTCACGTAAGGCGGCATTGATGGCGTCTTTGAGTGTGCGTCCACCGGTTTTGACCGGATGCACCTTCGCGCCCAGCAACTGCATCCGAAAGACATTGGGTTGTTGGCGGGCCATATCAACTTCGCCCATGTACACCTCAACGCTCAGTCCGAGCAGCGCCCCGGCCATGGCCGTCGCTACGCCGTGCTGTCCGGCGCCGGTTTCGGCAATAAGACGCAGTTTGCCCATGCGTTTAGCCAGCAGCGCCTGCCCCAGCGCGTTGTTGGTTTTGTGTGCGCCGCCGTGCAGCAGGTCTTCGCGTTTGCAATACACCTCAACACCGAGTTCGCGCGACAGATTTTGGGCGTGAAACAAAGGCGTCGGCCGACCGGAAAATTCGGCCGACAACCGTTGCAGGTCGTCCTGAAATGTGGAATCCATCTGTGCCGCCAGAAACGCGGCTTCGAGTTCCTCAAGTGCCGGCATGAGCGTTTCCGGCGCATAGACCCCGCCAAAGGGGCCAAAGTAACCAAGCGATTGCATACTGTTGTTCGTTCAGGTCAAGCAGCATCCTTGCGTTGACATTGTGTCCGTCCCCACACCACTGCTTTTCCTCAGATTGGCATTTAGCTATTGTCCGGCTTATCGTTCGGCTTGCGGCGACCGTATGCCGACCACTCGTTATCTGTACAGGATTATGCCGATGAAAACCATTCGTATCGCCTGTGGGCAAGGTTTTTGGGGCGACTGGTTGGAAGCGCCGGTCCGGCTGGTTGAAGGTGGCCCCGTGGATTACCTCGTGCTCGATTACCTAGCCGAGGTCACGATGTCCATCCTGCAAAAGCAGAAGTCACGCAATCCGAAAGCAGGCTTTGCGACCGACTTTGTGGCGCTGATGGATCGCCTTCTGCCACAGGTACATGCCAAGAATGTCCGGGTGATTGCCAATGCCGGTGGCGTCAACCCGCAAGCCTGCGCCGAGGCCGTGCGGATGGTCGCTGCTAAACACGGATTGGCTGACCGGCTGCGTATCGGTGTTGTGACCGGAGACGATATTTTGCCACGTTTGGATGAACTGATCGCCGCCGGCCACCGATTTGAAAATCTTGACACCGGTGAGCCGCTCGCAGCTGTCCGGGAGCGTGTCCAAAGCGCCAACGTCTATTTTGGCGCACAGCCAATTGTCGAGGCGCTCCGGCAAGGTGCCCAGGTTGTCATCACCGGACGCTGCACCGACACGGGGCTGGCCCTGGCACCTTGCATCCACGAATTTGGCTGGGCGGCAGATGATTGGCATCGCCTCGCTGCCGGAACAGTCGCCGGACATATCATTGAATGTGGCGCACAGTGTACGGGTGGGAACTGTCTCGTGGATTGGGAGACCATGCCTGACTACGCCAATATCGGCTTTCCGGTGGTTGAAATGAACGACGATGGAAGCTTCATCGTCACCAAACACCCCGGGACAGGCGGGCGCGTCACTGTCGCCTCGGTCAAGGAGCAACTGGTGTACGAGATGGGCGACCCCAAAACCTACATTACCCCGGACTGCATTGCCGATTTCACGACAATCCGACTGGCGCAGGACGCCGCCGACCGGGTGCGCGTCTGGGGCATCGAGGGGCGTCCGGCGACTGACTTCTACAAGGTCTCGGCGAGCTACTTTGCCGGCTACAAGGCCGTGGGCGGCCTGATCTATGCGTGGCCTGATGCCTACGCCAAAGCGCAGCGGGCGGATGCGATGCTGCGGCAACGGTTAGCCGACTTGGGTCTTACCTTTGAGGAAATTTGGACGGAGTACGTTGGAGCAGGGGCCTGCCACGGGCCGCGGCTGGCGGGAGAACCGTCCCGGGACCTCCCGGAAGTCGTGCTGCGCGTTGCCGTCCGGTCACCAGATCAGGCAAGCGTTGAGCGCTTCACGAAAGAGTTAGCTCCGCTGGCCCTCAATGGGCCACCGACGGTAACGGGATTCGGCTCAGGGCGTCCCAAGGTGGAAGAAGTCGTCGCCTATTTCCCGGCGCTCATCCCCAAATCGGTCGTGTCGCCGGAAATCACCATCCTGGACTAGGTCGCCGGTAAACCTGTATCGCGGTCGCTCCATCAGCCATACGACGCCGCTACGGCCCGGGTCGGCAGAATGCGCACGCCCTCGGGCGTTCAGGGTGACAAAAAACACCCCCCGGGTTTCGGACGCGAAACACCGCCTTACGTCGGATGCCATCGCACCCAACCGTTTGTTTCGCCCTCTTGTCCGGTTGTAGGTCCCCGTTCTGATGTGCCCGACAAAGGCCTTTCCACGCTGCACAGCCGTACCGGTTTGCAAAATCGCGATGTTTCCGGCAGGCGACGAGTCCGCCGGCAGCCAACTGTGCCTTGCTTGACATCAACCCACGAGGAAACGGCCACCCACCGGTGAAGATTCGGATTTTTTTTGAACCTTAACTTGCCGAGCTTCGTTATATAGAGCGTCGAAAGACAACAGTATGGCTAGGTCCAGTGTGGCTTAGCTCTGCTGTCATCTTTGGAAGATCTATACAGGAGTTCCTATGCATTTCCTCGGCAAGACCTTCATCCTCGCTCTGACACTCACTGCCCTGCTTGGCATCTCCGCTTTGGCAGGCGAAATAACCAAAACCCTGACACTCAACCGTGATGTTTCTGTCAATGGGACGGTCGTCAAGAAGGGTGTCTACAAGGTGAGAATTAACCGGGAAACTGGTGAGATGACTATCCTTGATGGCAAGGAAGTCATTGCAAAAACAAAGGTTACAGTCATGACAGATGAGCGCAAAGCCAACGGCGACGAGATTGCCCTCATCCAGGGTGGCGACACCAACGTTCTCAAGAGTGTCAAGTTCAGCGGATCACGTGACCGCTTTACAGTCGAAAGCGCACAAGCCGCACCAAATCAGTAAACCAGGTACCGACTACCCTAAGGCAAAACGCTCAGTAAATTAACAAAGCGCCCGGTGTTTGCCGGGCGTTTTCTGTTACCGGAAAGGAGAGCAGCTAACTAGATAACAAACTTGCTAAAAGTCAGTAAAAATTTCCATGAGCATCAGATAAACATGGGCTAACTCGTTGCTGTAAAATCCACAACACAGCCGTTCACAGCAACTGTCGGTCACAACTTCGGCGCACTGCCGGCACAGCAGAAGCCGGTCATGTTATGGCAGGTTGTTGTTGAACCATTCCACAACCCCTTCTGCATCGGTGGGCGACTCAGGTCACGATGCAGTCCGAAATGTTTCCAACACGAGACCCGGCGTCAGCACTTCCGGCAGCACTTTTGGTTCGCCCCCGTTAGGCGGATAGAACACATAGAGCGGCACGCCGCTGCGCCCGAACTCGGCCAGCGCGCGGGTGATGTTTTCGTCGCGGTTCGTCCAGTCCGCCTTGACCATGATGATGCCGCGCCGTGCGATTTCGGCGCGCACTTCAGTGTTTTCCAGGGCGACCTTTTCATTCGCCTTACAACTCAGACACCAGGCGGCAGTGAAATCTACAAAGACCGGCTTGCCGTTCCGCCGCAGCTCCGCGAGGCGGGACGGGGTAAAAACCTCCCACTGAATACCGGTGCTACCCTTGTCGGATGACGTGCCGGTGGCTGCGTTGGCCGGCAGCGGGAATTGGCGAATGGCGTTGACAACTGCTCCGGTGCTTCCAACGATGATGACCGTTGCCGCAGCTAAGGCGATGCGGCGCGTCAGCGGCGTCCGGTCGTAGCGGCCCCAGCGTCCCCAGATCCAGCCCCCTAGCCCGATTAGCACCAGGGCGCCCAGCATGAGGGCCAGACCGTCAACGCCGACTTCAAGGCCCAGCACCCACAGCAGCCACACGACCGATCCCATCAGCAGAAAGCCCATCAATTGCTTGAAGCTTTCCATCCACGCGCCCGGCCGCGGGACGAACCGGAGGAGCTGCGGCGCCGCCGCCAGCAGCAGGTAAGGCGACGCCAGGCCCAATGCCAGCGCCGTGAAAATCAACAGCGCCACGGCGGCCGGTTGCGCCAGCGCCACGCCCAGCGCCGACCCCATGAACGGCGCGGTGCAGGGCGTGGCCACAACCGTCGCCAGCGCGCCGGTGAAAAACGACCCGGCCAGCCCAGTCCGGCCCATGGCTTCCTGGCCAACGGCCGCGAGTCCAACGCCGACCTCGAAAACGCCAAACAAAACCAACCCGAAGACGAACAGCACGGCTATGAGGAAGGCGACGAACGCCGGCTCTTGTAACTGGAAGCCCCAGCCCAATTGCTGTCCGCCGGCGCGCAGGGCGAGCAGCGCCCCGGCCAGCGCCCAAAACGACAAGACCACGCCCGCCGCGAACACGACGCCGTGCTGCCACGCCTTGCCGCGGCCGGCCCGGGCCTGCTCGACGAACCCCAGCACCTTGATGGAAAGGACCGGCAGGACGCAGGGCATGAGATTCAGAATGAGGCCGCCCAGAAACGCGCCGCCCAGCGTGGCGACCAGGGCCGCCCAGCCGAGTGGCGGAGCGGCGGGGGCAGTGGGCTGGGTAGCGCCGGCGACCGGCGCGAGCGCGTCGCCCAACGCGGTCGGCGGCTCCACGGCGACATCTACGGCCAGTCCCGGCTCCGTGCCGGGACCACGCCACCCCTCCGGCGTCACCACAACGCCGGCCAACCGGGCCGGTGGGGCTTCTGCCACTTTGGAACGCACCATGCGCAGCGCATAGCCGCCTTTGACGCGCGTCAGCGTTTGCACCTCCGCCCCCTCGATAACGAGTTCTTCAAACGGGAAAAACGTCGCCTCCGTCAGTGCTGCCTCTGGGGTCGGCGGTGTCAGCAGCAATACCACAGCATCGCCGTCCACCGTCGCCCGCAGTTTCCAGTCGGAGGTCGGCAACGGAAGTTGGGCGCGCGTCCGCGCAAAGGCTTCGACCCACGCCGACGGCGGCGGCGCTTCACTCGTGACCGGTAGTGTCAAGCTCAGCTCAGCCTCGCCCGGAATGCACGCTTCCTTACAGACAAGCCATTTGACCTTGCTGGCTAGCGTAACCGGCTTGCCGACCGGCAGATCGCTGGGCGGCGTCAGGCGGACTAAGTGCAGAACCTCCGTCTCGTAGCCGTAGCCGACCAGCCCGCTGACTGCAATTCGCTTGGGAATCGGCCATTGCATGGCGTCGGCAACAAAACCCGGCGGAAGGTCCCACGTGACAGAAGTCGGCTGCCCGGAATCGCCGGGATTCTGCCAATACGTGTGCCAGTGCTCTTCCAACTCAAAACGGATAGCTACCCAGAATGGCATGCCGGGACGAATCGCCGCCGTCTCGGCGATGAGTTCCGCTTTGACATGCGGGCTGTCTGTGGGGATTGCCCATGACCGAGACCACAACCCACCCAGCCACGTCGTGCAGAGCAACACTGCCCAGCAACCGATCGGTACCCATCTTTGTCGCATTGTCTTCTGCCTCATTCTTCGTCGGTGCGCAGCTTCTCAAGCACCGAAAAATCCTCTAGCGTCGTGACGTCCCCCACGATCTGTCCGCTGGCGGCAATTTCGCGCAGCAACCGCCGCATAATCTTGCCCGAGCGCGTCTTAGGCAGCGCGTCCGTAAACCGGATCTCGTCCGGTTTGGCGAGTGGGCCGATTTCCTTGGCGACATGCTCACGCAGCGCCGCCCGCAGACCATCATCGCCGGAACGTCCGCTTTCAAGCGTGACAAATGCCACGATAGCCGACCCTTTCAGCTCATCCGGCCGGCCGACAACTGCCGCTTCGGCGACGGCTTCGTGTGATACCAACGCGCTTTCAATCTCGGCAGTTCCCAAACGATGGCCGCTGACATTAATGACATCGTCCACCCGCCCCATGATCCAATGGTTGCCCTGCTCGTCGCGGCGCGCACCATCCCCGGCGAAATAGACGCCCTCGATTTCGCTCCAGTATTGTCGCCGGTAGCGCTCGTCGTCGCCCCAGATAGTCCGCAGCATGGCCGGCCATGGCCGGGTGATGACCAGATAGCCGCCTTCGTTCGGGTTGACGCTGCTGCCATCCTTGGCGCGAATATCCACGCTGATACCCGGCAGAGGACGTGTCGCCGTGCCCGGCATCGTTGTCGTTACCCCAGGCAGGGGGGCAATCATCATCCCACCGGTTTCGGTTTGCCACCAAGTGTCCACAATCGGGCAGCGGCCCTTGCCGATGACATTGCGATACCACATCCAGGCTTCCGGGTTGATGGGTTCACCGACCGTACCGAGTAGGCGCAATGTGTCAAGCCGATGCTTGAGCACCCACCGCTCACCCCATCGGATGAAAGCCCGGATGGCTGTCGGCGCAGTGTAGAGAATCGTTACCCCGTGCCGGTCAATGATGCGCCAAAACCGATCGGGTTCGGGATGGTTTGGCGCGCCCTCGTACATCATGACTGTCGCGCCGTTGGCCAGCGGCCCATAAACGACGTAACTGTGGCCCGTCACCCAGCCGACGTCAGCCGTGCACCAATAGAGGTCGTCGTCCTTGAGGTCAAGCACCCACTTAGCCGTTGCAGCAACCTGCGTCAGATAGCCGCCCGTCGTATGGAGGATGCCCTTGGGCTTCCCGGTCGTGCCACTGGTGTACAGGATAAACAGTGGATGTTCAGCATCGAGCGCCTCCGGTGGACACTCATCGCCGACGGTCTCCAGCATGTCGTCCCACCAGTGATCGCGGCCCGGCTGCATATCCACCTTCGAGCCGGTGCGGCGGAACACGATGCAGGTTTCCACCGTCGAAGCCTGCGCCAGGGCAGCATCCACCGCCGGTTTGAGTCGGACCTCTGTCCCACGCCGCCAACAGCCATCGGCCGTGATGACCATCTTACAGCCCGCGTCGTTAATGCGGTCGCGCAGCGCCTCGGACGAAAACCCGCCGAAGACGACCGAATGCGTCGCCCCAATGCGCGCACAGGCGAGCATGGCAATGGCGATTTCAGGCGTCATTGGCATGTAGATCGCTACGCGGTCACCCGTGCGGACGCCAAACTTTTTGAGGACATTCGCAAACCGGCACACCTCGCGGTAAAGCTCCCAGTAGGTCAGCGTTCGCGTGTCACCAGGCTCGCCTTCCCACACAATGGCAGCTTTGGTGCGCCGCCAGGTCCTAAGATGTCGGTCAAGACAGTTGGCGGCAATATTGAGCGTGCCACCGACAAACCACTTGGCATGGGGTGGGTTCCAGTCGAGCGTCTGCGTCCACGGTGTCATCCAGTCGAGCGTCTCCGCCTGCGCTGCCCAGAAAGCTTCAAAATCGGCTTCGGCTGCGGCATACATCTGGGCGGCCTGTTCAGGCGTAACATTGGCGCGTCGTGCAAAATCAGCCGGTGGGGGGAAACGACGTGTTTCCTGCTGGTGTGACTCAATGGTGTGCGATTCACGCATAGATACGGACTCCGATTTGACTAAGGTAACAGGCATCAGCCGACGGTAGGGTGGGTTGTCGCCGGCCTGCAGGCAAATGTAGCTTGAAAGCATGGAACGCGCGAACCCAACAACGCTTTCAAAATCGGCGATCTACGTCCGCTACTGGCTACAGGTCGTTTTCTTCATCCTGGCAGGCGTCGAGTTGGCCAATGGGATGATGGCGCTGTTTTTTCAGGAAGCCGCCGCCAATTTCTACCACTGGGAGATCAAAGACCCGGCGATGACACAACAGTACGGCATTGCATTGTGTGTTATCGGGGCAGCATATCTCCTCATCGGACTCGATCCCATTGCCAACCGTAAGCTGCTGTTGCTCCCGGTTGTTGAAGTTGCGATTGCAACATTGTGGACGTTTTTCCTCTCACGCGGTCAATACGGCGAGCGCAGCGCGGTCTTGCTGGCGCTTGGCTACTGCCTGTTTGTCGTGGCGGCCGTGGTTGTCCCAACAGCCATGCTCAAGAATGCGGTGGAGGGCACCGATCCGTCACCCCCATTGGCTTGACCCCCATCGTGTTGACGGTGGAGGTAGCGTTCTGCTGCCTGATGGGCACGGTTGCCGGCGTCTCACCGAGGCTGCGCGGCGAATGCTCGATGCTCCACAAGCGCCTGACGCGCCACAGAGGGACGGCGCCTGCCCCTTGCCCACTGGTAACGTCGGGGAGCTGACTCGGACACGTCCCAAAACGGTGCGAGACGGCCTGCCACCGCACAAGGGTAAGCCACAAGTTGGCCTTCTGCGGGCGATTGGGCCGGCGCCGCTGAGCCCCCAAGCCGTACCTGTCCTGTACCTGCGCCGAGTCCGTCTGACGCCCATCCGGTTGAGCTGCTTGCGACAAACTCGCCAGCCCCCGAAGGCCGTCGGGTCAGCCCCTGAACACCAAGTCCATCGCCAGGAGAACGCTTGGCCAGCCGGAGATGGCGCGCACGGAGCAAACGCACAGAAGCCAAGCCATATCGTGCTTGATTGTCTTCAAATTGCTCCCGGACCGCTTGACGTCAGCGCGTTGCGTGACCAGGATGACACGCCTGACTCAGATGACGGACGGCAGATGCCCCGTGGCGCTACGATTACCGAACATTACAGGCCGGGTCGGCAACCAGCGACTCTCTCTGCGTCAACTGATTGGGGATTGGTATCTGGGGGAAAAAAATGATCGTTGATTGGTGTCCTGCCGAGGAGCAGCTTCTATGCCACACAACATGATCTGCAGCGCAATCTGTCGTGCGCGCCATGGGAACATCCCTATCCACCCAGGGATGGCTGGTTGGTGGCGCAGGACTGGGAAGGGTGATCGTGCTTTGTTGCAGCGCATGGGGCAGATTGTTCTGCTGCCGATGCTAGCCCTGGTGGTCGGCGGTGTGGCGGTGGGCTGCCGGGTTGCCGTTTCACAGAGCACATCGTCGGTACAAGGCCGGTCACAAGGAGGGAAACGCGCTTTGGAGAAAGGATTGGAAACGCTACTCGTTGGAGTCTGGCAAGCGTCCCCGTCCATGGGGGCAGGATGGAACGACGCCTACCAATTTTTTTCTGACGGACGCTTTTGCTTTCATGTCAGCCAAATGAACTGTGCCGCCCGCGAGCGGCGTCGCGAGGGAAGCTGGCGGCTTGAGGGACAGGAACTGGTTCTGGAGACCATCGAACGTGAGGTCATTGTCGGCGGCCGTGAGGCGCCGGCGACCGGTTCCTGCGGATCGGAAACTGAGATTGTGGACGGCGAGGCCCGGGTGGAATCGCTCTTCGTTCCGATTAAAAGCTGTCTCAAGGTGGAACGGCAGCCACCGGATGAAGAAACCGGCCGCCAGCGGATCAAGTTGGATGGACGGATGTTTTGGAAATATGACGACGACCCGGCCGGCTATCCGTGATCCGTAATGCCTAGGCACTAAAAATACGTGCTGAAAAACGTGCATAGTTGTCGCTAAAGCGCAACATGTTGCCGCCGCTGCCGATAACACAGGTGAACTATCTGAAAGTGGAGGCAGCCTAGTATGCGAGTCAACGCAACACACCGTCCGGTTGCAGCGAATCGGTCTCATAGCGTCCAGCACGTGGTACGGCGGGGCGAAACCCTTTCCGGTATTGCCCGGCAGTACGGCACAACGGTACAGGCAATTGTCCAGGCAAACCGCCAGATTCGCGATCCGAATCTTATCTATGCTGGTCAGACGTTGACCATTCCCCGCCAGGCTGCCTCTGCACCGCCGGCTGCGACGGGCAACCAGCAGTATGTCGTCCGCAGTGGCGACACGCTTTCCGAGATTGCAGCCCGCAACGGTATTGACCTGCGGCGGTTGATTGAAGCGAACCTGCAAATCCGCAATCCAAACCTCATCTACCCCGGGCAGGTGATCAACCTCCCTGGCAGCGGCAATTCCCGGCAGCCGGTGACAACCCCACCGACGACCCAGCCGGCTCCACCTTCTCAGCCGGCACCACCGGCAGCCGGGCGGGAGCATCGGGTGCGGATCGGTGATACGTTGTCAGGCATTGCCCGGCAGTACGGAACCAGTGTTGACGCCATCCTGCGAGCAAATCCGGGGATTAGCAATCCGAACCTGATTTACCCGGGCCAACGAATTGTCATTCCTGGCAGCGGCACATCACCGACCCCACCGCCAACGGCAACCCGTCCGACACAGCCGACGCAGCCAACCCGGCCAACGCCACCGAGTGCGCTGATTTATGATGGAACGCGCCCTGCGCCGGGGACAACGAACGTTCGCGCCTGGGAGCCGGTCAATGCGCCGCTACAGGGCAGTCCGGCAAACCGCAACCGTGCGACCTACGACAACGTGCTCAACCAGTTTGCCGTCGGCGCCAATCCGCGCTACACGCCCCGGGAAGGGAACACTTACTGCAACATCTTCGTGTGGGATGCGACCCGCGCCATGGGTGCGGAAATTCCGCACTGGGTGGATGCCAACGGCAATCACGCGCCGGTTGGGCGTGGGCGCGAGTTGGATGCCAACGCCACCAACCAGTGGCTCAATACCCATGGCGGACGCTTTGGCTGGCGCGCTGTCAGCGCGGAAGAGGCGCAGCGACTGGCAAACCAGGGCCACCCGGTGGTGGCGTCGTGGCGCAACCCCAACGGTATCGGACACATCGCCATGGTGCGCCCTGGCGAGATGACCAGCCGTGGGCCGGCCATTGCCCAAGCCGGTGCGCGCAACTTCAACTACGGGCAGCTTCAGGACGGTTTCGGTAATGCGCGCGGCGTGCAATTTTTCGTCAATGACCGTGGGACGGTCGGCAGCAGCCCGACGCCGGCACCAACCCCGACTCAACCTCCGGCAACCGGCACGCCGCCGTCACGAACAGGTTTGCCTGTGCCGCAAGTGGATTTGCAGCGCGGCGCGCGCGGCGAAGCCGTCCGGCAGCTTCAAACGGCGCTCGTCCGGCTGGGCTACATGAGCCAAGCTGATATGAACACCGGGCCCGGTATCTTCGGCCCGCGCACCGAGGCTGCCCTAAAGGCGTTTCAAAGTGCGAACGGCGTTCCGGCAACCGGTTACTATGGTCCGTTGACGCGCACCGCCCTGACACGGGCGCTCGGCGGAAATACCGCGCTGACGCCAACGCCACCACCTACCGGCGGGACACCGCCGCAGACCACCTATGACGTGCAGCGGGTTTTGAACGTCGTCCCGGCGTCGCTGCGCAGCTACGCGCAGGATGCTGTGCCGCGCATTTTGGCCGAGGCCCAGCGCGCCGGCCTGACGCCGGAGCAGACGGCCTACGTCCTGGCAACGGCCCAGCACGAATCCGGCCTTGGGCGCTGGATGACCGAAATCTGGGGTCCGACACCCGCGCAGCGCGGCTATGAAGGGCGCCGCGACTTGGGCAATACGCAGCCGGGCGATGGCTATCGCTACCGTGGACGTGGCTATGTGCAGATCACCGGCCGCGCCAACTACACAGACTGGTCACGGCGCTTAGGCATGGATTTGGTCGGGCAACCCGAGTTGGCGACACGTCCCGAAGTCGCCGCACGGATTCTGGTAATCGGCATGCGCGACGGGACGTTTACCGGCCGCAAGCTGTCGGATTACATCAACGGTAATCAGGTGGATTTCTTCAATGCCCGGCGAACGGTGAACGGGACGGATCGGGCAGATTTGATCGCATCGTACGCGCAGGCCTACTTACAGGCCCTGCGATAACAAGCGGTGTGTTTCTCTTTATTGCGTCTATCTTCGAGGTGCGCGCCTGTCTCCGGCAACCACGCCGGAAACGGCGCGCCCCCACGAAGGCACCGGGCTACCCGTGACCCGGTGACCCCGCCAGTCTGCCTTCGCAAGGCAGGCATCAGGTGGTTTACAGGCTCAAGTGTAGATGGTTTGCTTCCGGCGCGGGATCGTTCCCGATGCTGTTCCCAGGTGGTCGGTGGGCTACGTGGTAGGCACGTCGGACGCTGTTTGCTTGGCCGGCGCGAAAAACTTGCGCCACGTGGCGCGCAGCGACCCCGACACTTCGGCCCCGTCAAGCGCGCCGGCTGCGCGCAGGGCTGCATGGCATGCCGGCAACCGGTAGTGCGGCACACTCGGGTACAGATGATGCTCAATGTGGTAGTGCATCTGGTGCGGGAAGAGCCAGGCCCGGATGTACCAGGGGACGAGGTTCGTCCGCGCTGCCCGCAGTGGCGTCGCGGTGTCCGTCACCGCCCCGTGCTCGCACAGCGCCCGCAGCCGCAGGACAAACTGAAGGAGTGTCACCAACGGCAGTAGCCACAGGACAAAGTATGCTGCCCACCATCCAGTCGCCACGGTTACGCCGAGCAGCATAACGTGGAAGGCAACGACAAACCGCCGGTCGGCGCGTGCAGCGCGCCGCAGTGCCTCTGAAGTGTCGTCCACCAAAGACATGTGAACGGCCGGGCCATCCGGCGTCACTTTGCGGAGCGGCTTGCCGAAGAAATACAGATAGTTTTTGACGGCCGTGATCCCTAGCAGGTCCTTGATGAACTTTTTGGCCAGTTTCCACCGCCCGCGCGGATAGCCCGCCATTAGCGCCATATCTGGGTCGGCCGGCGTGTAGAGATGGTTATGGTGGAGGCGGTGTAGAATGCGATACGTGTGCATCGAGACGCCCAGCGGCGCGGCGCACAGCACGCCGACGGTATCGTTAAGCCATCGCGTATGAAACATCCGGTAGTGGGCCGCTTGATGCGCCAGAATCGCCAGACCGTGCTGCGCGGCTGCGATGCCAAAGGGTGCCAGACACCATAGAGCAGGATGGTTTGTCCGCAGGGTCACCGTCACAAGTCCGAAAATAACACTCCAATCGAGCACCAACGACGCCGTTGCACGCCACGGCGACAGGGCCGAGAGTTGCTTGACCACTGCTGGTGCAAGCAGTGGGCGGTTCACCGTCGGCCAAAACGCTTCGCCTTGTTTTCCGATGCCACCGTGCATCTTACCCTGCCTCCCTGAGACACCTAGCTGTGACACACACCTAACCAACGCCTGCCAAATGGCAAATGCGTTCAATACAGTCACCAACCACCCTGTTCGGCGTAGATGCGCCGGCAGTGATCCCGATGGTGATGTTCCCTTCCGGCAGCCAGTTCCACGAGGTGGTCTCCTGTTTACTAAAGGCAGGCTTGTGCCGAATTTCGCGGGGCGAGACCAGGCATTCCGGCGCGTTGATGTGGTACGTTGGCAGACGCTCTGTGGCGATTTCACACAGGTGCTCGGTGTTACTACTGTTGTAACCGCCGACGACGATGACTAAATCCAGCGCTTCCTCAATCAGTCTCAGAATGGCGTCCTGACGTTCTTGCGTCGCGCTGCAAATGGTGTCAAACGACCGAAAGCGCACGTCGAGTTCTTCAAGGCCGTAGCGGTGCACCATCGCCTGCCGGAGCATTTCGGCAATTTCGAGCGATTCACTGGACAGCATGGTTGTTTGGTTGGCCAGCCCAATGCGCTCCAGGTCGCGGTCGGGATCAAAGCCCGGTGTCGCCACGGCCGCATACTTCCCCAGGAACGCTGCCCGATTGCCGCGCCCTTCAATGTAGTCGCAGATATCCTGCGCCTGTGAGCGATCTCGGATGACTAAAAATCTTCCCCCTTCGTACAGCGTCGTCCGGGAGCGCGTCGCCTCGGTCTCTTCGTGATCGTATTTCCCGTGAATAATCGCCGTGAAACCTTCGCGGGCGTATTTCTCAACGCGCTTCCACACGTGAACGACCGAACCGCAGGTAGTATCTACGAGAAGGCAGCCGATCTTTCTGAGACGTTCGAGTTCCTGGGTCGGTGCACCAAAGGCCGGGATCAACACAATGTCGTCGGCCGTGACCATATCCCCTGGACGCAGGAAGCAGTACCCCATTTTGGACAGTTGTTCGTTGACCATTGGATTGTGGATGATCTCACCAGTCAGATAGATGCGCCGGTTTGGAAACCGCGCGTGAGTTTCATAGGCCAAGTCCAGCGCATGGTCGACCCCGTAGCAAAACCCAAACTCCTGCGCCAGGCGAAATGTCAGCCGTCCAACGCGGTACGTGCCGCCGGCAGCCCGAATGTGTTGCACCAGTTGGCTGTCAAAGTCGTTTTTGATGTCGTTGTAAACCTCAGCGCGCAGACCGAAACCACTGCGGGAAGGCTGTTGGCGAGTAGTGGCCGCCGCCGTCTGATTCGCTGTCGTCATAAGAAACACCTAATGCCGGGAAGAGTAAACGACCTTACCGCGAGCTTACACTGCCCGCTTGTGCTGCGCCAAGCTGTCTGATCGCACAATTCGGTCTTCGGAGCACCATCCGTTCCGCAATACCTATGCAAACCTAGCCATTACTGGCTCAATCTGCTATCTGCTTCACCGCAGCCGGTTTCACTGCCGTCTTGCGACGGCGGCCGGCACTTTCCTTTCCACAGGCTGACGCCGTGGAACTCACGGCCCTGTTCTTGAGGTTCACCACCGCGTTCACATCACGCGCCGGCAGCGGCAAAGCTTCGAGCCGGCGCCTGCACGCCGAGCACGTCTTGCTGCCAGCAAACAACCCATCCGCAACCACCACAGGCATCAGCCTCCCAATCGCCCGCCGCGCCCATCATCGCCTCGGATGCCCCCGGTCAGCCCAACTCAAAGCCATCCATACCCGCGCTGACCCGCGCCAGAGAGCGCCG
>CALGZC010000065.1 GCA_937934745.1 uncultured Blastocatellia bacterium | reverse complement strand
CGGTTTTCCGGCGTGGGAATGCCGCCAAACGCATTCATCTCACGGATCATAATGATCTGGTTGAGGGTTTCCTCTGCCAAGTTTCTGGCCAACAACAGTTTATTCGCGTTGAGTGAGTTGGTTAGAGCAATGGACATAAATGCCAGCGCCCCAAACATCCCAACAAATAGGATCATCAACGCTAAAATCAGCTCGATCAGGGTCACCCCCGACTGTCGTGCCCGCTGAGGTCGCACGCGTCGCATTCGCACTGTGACAGGTCGCGCCTTCATCACCGACACCCTCCAGCGAAATCAAAGGTTCTATTCACTCTTAATGCAAAGGCAGTGCCATCCACACTTTGTCCCCCAGATGCTTAGTTTAAGCAACTTTAAAAGGCAGGAATCGCGTGGCGCACTGCACCGGTCGTCAGAAAGTGTTACAAGAAGTAACACTTTCTCTCATTTCTCATTCAGCTTCCTGCGCGATTTCCAATGCCTTGATCGCAACGACGGTCAGGTCGTCGCCCAGCGAACCTGGGCCGGCGAAACCCTGCACTTCCCGGTAAATTGTTTGAACCAAGTCACGTGCCGAAGCTTGCCGATGGCACCGTATGGTATCCACAAGACGCGCCAGACCAAACTCTTCACCATCGTGGCCGGCTTCGGTCACGCCGTCAGTATAGAGAACGACCAGATCACCAGGCTGTAAGTTGCAGTAACACTCGATGTACTTGCGATCTTCAAAGAGGCCCAACACGGTGTTGCCACAAGAAAGCTCCTCATACGTCCCGTCGGCATGCATCAGCAGTGCAGGATTGTGGCCGGCGTCGCCATAGCTGAATCGCCGACTGACCGGGTCAAGGACGCCGTAAATGGCTGTGACGTACTGTGAGCTATCCAGACTTTCCCAGAGGAGGTAATTCACCTTGCGGAGGATGACCCGAATGGAAAAGTCGTTCCGCACCTGGGCGCGCAAGCACGCCCGAAACGTCGCCATAATGAGCGCCGCCGGGATGCCTTTACCGGACACATCGGCGATGGCAATGCCGAGTTGGTGGTTGGGAAAGGGGATGAAGTCATAGTAATCGCCGCCAACAGCTTCGTTGGGTACGGTCAGTCCGGCAATATCGAAGCCCTCTACTGTAGGGTCTTTGTCAGGCAAGAGGCTGCGCTGCACCTGGCGCGCAATCGCCAGCTCGCTTTCAAGACGGCGCTTTTCGAGTCGTTCCTGATGCAAGATCGCCTTTTCGATCGAAATTGCTGCTGCCGAAGCAAAGAGGGTGAGCACTTCCAGATCGGCAGCCTTGTAGGCATCCAAGGTACGGCTCTCGAGGTTGAGCGCGCCGATGATGCGGTTGTTGGCGATAATCGGCACCACAATCTCTGACATAGTGTGCGGATCAGAGCTGATATAGCGCCGGTCATTGCGCACATCTGGAATCACGATGGCACCACCCGACTGCACAACCCAGCCGACAAAGCCTTCACCCAGCCGGAGCAACCGCTCCATGGATGTCTCATCGTACCCACGGTGCACCGTCGCCCGGATGCGGCGGTCCCGACCGTTTGTTTCGAGGACGTAGATGGCGGCTGCATCGTAAGGCACAAAGGACTTGACTGAATCAATGATCAGCGACAGCGTTTCGTCCAGGTCAAGCGAACGACTGATGGTACGGGTGATGTCCAGTAGAAGACGGAACTTTGTTTCAAAAGAAAGTGCTTCCGGTGATGTGTCAGCCCCTGGGGAGTTTGGATCGGCGGCAAACGTAGACATAGAACGGTCCCCTTCTCCTGACCTTGACCATATCGCTTCCAACGGCATCGTGCTACCGGTTTCCTATGGTCGCAGACGGGAGTCGGTGCAGCGCGAGAAGCGGTGAGCACACAAGTGCCGATTCCGCAAGCGCCACTTCACCCGCCATAGCCTCACAAGCCTCATTTGAGGGCACAGCCCCTACAGAGGGGACCTATGGGACGACTTTAGAAACCCATGATACGTACTGCACAGGGCCCGGCGGCAGCCCGCCGGCTCAGTCAGCGCCTGGGGTCGATGACCGGCGACGGGTCAAAGTCACCAACAAAGGTCGCGAAGGTACGGCATTTTCCGTCGCGGGATTGCCGGTAGCCGGTGTCCAATCGGCTTCGGCCGCCTGCTCATGGGCGTGATACGAACTCCTCACCAACGGGCCAGCTTCGACATGCTTGAATCCCATTGTCAACCCGATTTGCTTGAGTTCGGCAAATTCATCCGGATGGTAGAATTTTTCGACCGGCAAGTGTCGCAGACTTGGGCGCAAATACTGCCCAAGCGTGAGGATATCGCAATCATTGGCGCGCAAATCCTGCATGGTCTCCAGCAGCTCGTCGCGCGTCTCACCCAAGCCTACCATCACCCCTGATTTCGTCAGCACCGGATAGTCAGCGGAACGGTACGCTGCTGCCCGCCGCAGCAGCTCCATCGAACGGGCATACACGGCGTCCGGTCGGACACGCTTGTACAGGGCCCGGACCGTTTCCGTGTTGTGGTTGAGCACATCAGGTCGTGCGTCCATGACGACCGCCAGCGCCTCCCAGTTGCCGCAAAAATCCGGGATAAGTACCTCAATACGACAGGTGGGATTCAAGCGCCGCACGGCGGCAATTGTCGCCGCAAAGTGTTGCGCACCACCGTCCGGGAGGTCATCGCGGTTGACAGAGGTAATCACTGCGTGCCGCAGACCCAACTTGCGCACGGCTTCCGCTACATGGCGCGGTTCCTGCGGGTCGAGCAGGCGGGGTGCCCCCTTTGCGACCGCACAAAAACCACAGTGGCGCGTGCAAACATCGCCCATCAACATAAACGTCGCCGTCCGATTCGAGAAACATTCCCAAATGTTGGGGCAACGTGCTTCCTGACAGACAGTGTTGAGCGCGAGGTCGTCCACCATATGGGCGACTTCCTGAAACTTCTCACGCGCATCGAGTCGGATTTTGAGCCAGTCGGGTTTGCGTTCTGGACGAAGATCGCGACGGGTAAAGGTACGGTCAGCCATAGCACGGGCATCTTAGAAACAGCGGTCTGGTGAAACAAGTCGCAGCGACTGTCCCCTACCGGACGCTTGCCACCACGGGGCCTCCGACGTACCCAAAGACAGATACTCAGCACAGGCTCAGCACTTCGCCGATGAGGTATATCGAACCAAAAACGACCAGTAGCCCTCCGGCAGGCGTCAGCTGACGCCCCTGCGCCAGTGCCGTTGCCACATCGGCGGCCTGCACAACGCTTGACGGCAGCCAGTAGCCCAGCGCGATGACTTCCAAACTGTCTCGCGGCATCGCGCGCGGCTGCCCACTGACTTGGGTCACGATTACCCGGTCCACCACGGCCGACATTGGTGACAACATATCGGCTGCGGGCTTGTCGCGCATGGTCGCAAAGATGGCTGTGACAGAACGGGATGGGCACAGCGCACTGAGGAAATGGGCGAGCGCCACAGCCCCCTGTGGATTATGGGCACCGTCCAACAACATCGGTGGCGTTCCGTCGATCCATTGTAGCCGTCCCGGCCAGACGGTCTGTTCGAGTCCATCGTGCTGAGCCTGCCAGATGGTTTGTTCACTGTACCCGAGCGCTCGGAGGTAGTCACCTGTCACCGCAGCGGCCAAAGCGGCATTCTGCACCTGGTGTGCGCCGCGGAGCGCCAGCCGGCACAACACGTTGCGGTGGTCTGACGACGGGGAATCAAGCGCGACCTGTGGGTGCCCTGTTGTATCCCAAGCAACGACCGGCAGCGGCCGGACCCAGCGTGGCGACAAACCTTTTTCCAGCGCGACCCGGCTGAGCGCCACCCGCGCCTCTTCCGGCTGTGTATCGGCGATGTACACCGGCACGCCGGGCTTCATAATGCCGGCTTTCTCACGTGCGATGTGGGTCAGCGTCGGCCCCAGCCACTCACGGTGATCCTCGCCGATGTTGGTGATAATCGCCGCCGCCGGCACGAGTACATTCGTCGCATCTAATCGCCCGCCAAGCCCCACCTCAGCGACGACCACATCCACCTTTTGCGCGGCAAAGTATGCAAAGGCCGCTGCCGTCAGGTGCTCGAAGAACGTCGGACGCCCGGGCAGCCGCCCGGTCTGTAGCAGCCGCTCAACCGTCTCGTACACTTGCGTGACGACCTGGGCAAAATCGCTTTCGGCAATGTTTGCCCCGTTGATCTGAATGCGTTCGACGGGGCTGATGAGGTGCGGCGAGGTGTATAGCCCGACGCGCAGCCCGGCCTGTTGCAGAATGTTCGCCAGAAAAGCGCAGGTCGAGCCCTTCCCGTTCGTGCCGGCAACATGGAGGGAAGGAAACGCCCGCTCCGGGCGACCGAGCGCATCCAGCAGAGCAGTGATGGCATCTAGGCCAAGCTTCATCGCCGCGACTTCATTGCCTAGCCCGTACAGATAGCTAACCGATGCGTCAAAGTTCACAAGCTCTTGCGCGCGCCAGCGGACGGCGATGCAGCCGCCGATGCATTTCGCCCCCGGAAATACGGATTTGATCCACTTGACCTGCCTTGAAAGGCTGGCGCTGTACGAACGGCGCCATATTGCACGATATCGTCATTGGCATTGACGCCGATGACGCGCCACTGCGCTTGATGCGGCAGATCCGGCAGAAGCCACCGCTGTCGCCGGCGCGCCAGACGACCTTTGCGGGACGACCTTTCATTGACCGGCGGCAGCTCACCATGGGTATGCGTTGCGCTGCCGTTTTCCCTGTCACGTGAATCCCAACGTAGTTGCCACCGGCCTCATCGGCCGGCAGCGGGTCAGCCACGTCGGGGCAGGCCAATGAACGGGCCGGGTGCATTCAGTACAAGCCCCCGGCAACCGATTCAAGTTGCCGTGTACAGAATCCACATACTACGTGTGCAGAATCCACATACTATACGCCTCTCCTTTTCGTCGAGCTGCCGCACGTGAGGCGACAAAGCGCGGCAACGTGGCCCTGGAAGTCAGCGTCAGCGCGCCATAAAATCCAGCGCGTCAATGAGAAACTTGCGCATTTGGCGCCGATCTACCACGGCATCGAGCATGCCATGCGCCAACAAAAACTCCGACCGCTGAAAGCCGGGCGGCAGTTTCTGGCGAATGGTCTGCTCGATGACGCGCGGGCCGGCAAAGCCGATGAGTGCGCCCGGTTCGGCAATGTTGATGTCGCCCAGCATGGCAAAGCTGGCGGTGACGCCACCGGTCGTGGGATCGGTCAGAACGGAAATATAGGGGATGCGTGCAGCGTCGAGCCGGGCCAGAGCACCGCAGATTTTCGCCAACTGCATCAGGCTGTACGTGCCTTCCATCATGCGCGCGCCGCCGGAGGCGGAGACAATGATCAGCGGACGCTTTTTCGCTATTGCCCGCTCGATGGCGCGCGTGACTTTTTCGCCGACCACCGATCCCATGCTACCGCCGATGAACTCCATCACCATGACACAGCCGATGATGGGACGTCCGCCCAAGCGTCCCTCAGCGCATACAATGGCATCGTTGAAGCCGGTGCTCTGCCGCGCCTGGGCAATTCGGTCAGCGTAGGACTTGGTGTCAAAAAAACCCAGAATGTCCGTGGAAACAATATTGTCGTCAAAGGTCTCGTAGCGGCCCTCGTCAAAAAGGTGTGCCAGCCGTTGCCGGGTCGGCCATTTCAGGTGGTGGCCGCAGTTGGAACAGACATTGAGATTAGCTTCAAGGTCTTTCTTGAAATGGGTTGTTCCACAGGCAGGACACTTGACAAACAAACCTTCCGTCCGCACTTTGCGGTCGGTCGGCGGTGTTTCATCCGTAATGTTGCGTTTGCGTCGAAACCAGGCCATACGTAGTGAAATCCATCAAAAAAGCCGATACGGCAGCCGGTCGTGCCGGAGCGACTCGGCGGTGCTGTCGTTGACAAGGGCCACCATAGTAAGTTTGGCTGTCCTGCGTCTAGCCGGCGCAGCATTCCGCACCGTCTAGGCGGACGGCATTCTTCACGCTCAGCTAGGGCTCCCTGATCTGCAATGATGAAACGATGGCAAAGCGTAGTCCCGGTGTGGTTGGTTGTGTTCGTTGTCTTCCACCTCGGCGCCAGGACGACACAGGCGCAGGAATTCGCTGACTTTGGACTGACCCACTCTGCGATCATGGTCACGCTACGGCCGGCGGAGTACAGCGCCGACGTAACGGCTGTTTTGGAATTGACCAACATCGCCCGGCAGGCCGAGGCCCGTACGCTCACCTTGCGCCTGACCAAGGCGGCGAAGGTCACATCCTTTCTGGTCAATAACCGTTCCCTCCCACCAGAGGAGAAAAAGCAGCCGGGCGGCGATACATCTGTAGCCACGTATGTGGCGGAGCTATCCCCGCCGTTGGCAGCCGGTGGCAAGGTGACGGTCCAACTGGTTTACAGTTTGACTTACCGTGAAAGCACCAACTACGCGGCCATCACACCCGGTGACACGCTGTTGCTGCCGGAGGCCGGGTGGACGCCCTTTATTCACTTGCCGCAAAGCAGCCACGGGCCTGACACCGCTCCCTACGTCCTTACGGTCACAAAACCGACAGACGGTGATGTGTGGTCGAGTGGCGCGCGGCAGGAAGTGGGCGGAAATGTCGTGTTTACTTCAGCATTGGCCGGTGAACCGTGGTTAGTGGTGCAGCCGTTCGGCCCGCCCTTCAGTCACCGCTTCACAACGACCGCCGGTGAGCCGCTGGTGATCAACGTGTACGGCGCACGCGGACTCCCCGATAGGAGCGCCCAAAACGGCGCACGCCTGGCCGAGGAAGTCGAACGCATCCTGACGTTTTACCAAACGTTGTGGGGCGACATTCCGGTGCGTGAGTTTCGGGTTTTGACAACGCCGCGCCGCCTAGTCGCCGATCGGCGCAGCCCCGAACTGCGCGGGCGTGATTTTGACACCGACCGCGCCATTCGGCACATCGCACCCGGTGCAGTCGTCTTGGAGGCTGCCGCCCTGCGGCGTCCCGCCCTCGATGCTGAAACTGTGGAGTGGCTCACGGCCGCTGTCGCCCAAACCTGGCTCGGCGGCAAGACGCGCCTGCGTGGACGCGGATGGGCCATTCTGGCCGGAGCACTCCCAGCCTACCTCACGGCGCAGTACGTCGCCCGGCACTACGGCGCGGTAGCCGAACGCGATTTCTGGCTGCGCCGCAGTTTTGCCTATGGGCGACTGGCGAACATCCGGGTTTCACAACAGGGCTTTGAACGGGGGATTGATGTGATTCCCGTTTTACAGCATCCCTCTTTTCCAGACTACGCGGCAAGCATGCCGACCAGAGGCGCGCTGGTCTTTCGGCTGCTGGAAAAGCTCGTGGGGCGTGACGCGCTGTTGGGTGCGATTCAGGCGACCGTCGGTGATGCGCGTGGCACGGCAACCTATGACGAATTCCGCGCACGGCTCGTTGGGACACCACCTGATGAACGCCGGGCAAACTTTTTCAAGCAGTGGTTTGAAGAACTCAGCGAACCCGACTTTGTCATCGGCACCCCCGTCAAGCGCGAGGACGGACCCGGCTGGCATTGTGCCCTGCGCAACCTAGGGACCGGCGATGCTGTGCTGCCGGTGGTTGCCGTCACAGACAAGGGAGACACGCTGACCACGATTGTTGAAGTGCCATCCAAAGGCTACGGGTCGGCCGTTTTTGAAACCTCGGCAAACATTGTTGAGGTTGAGCTTGACCCGGAAAAGACGTACCCGCAGGTACGTTTTGGCTATGACCGCAACTCAAAGCAGTTTGACAACGATGCCCGGCCGGAACGACGGCACGCCTTCGGTCTTGTTCTCGACGCCGAAGCAATCCTGACACGTCGCCTGAAGCCCGACGAGACCGAGGCCCAGCGGCAGGCTGCGGCCGAAACGCTGCTGCGTGAGGCCGTCGCCCGCGAACCCGGCTTTGCTCTAGCCCATGCCTACTTGGCGCGGGTTAGTGTGGCTCAACATAAGTTCGAGGCGGCAGAGGAAGCCGTCGCCGCTGTCCGGCGCGTTCCCCTGCCGGCGCGGTACCCCCTGGCTCTGGCGCTATTGACGGAAGGCGACCTGGCGGCGGCCCGCAAAGACAACGAAAAGGCGCAAATTGCCTACCAAACCGCTTTTGAAATGGAAGCCGGCCCCGCGCTCGACGAACAGGCGCGGCGGGGGCTGCTGACCAGTGAGCGCGCCGCCGGCCGGGTCTGGCCGCCAAGCGATGACATCCAGGCCTTTATAGCCATGATGGACAAAGCCATTCGCACCGGGACCTCCAGGGCACTCGAAGCCTGCTTCATTCGCCCTGATACAGCCAGGTTCATCCTCGGAATTGTCGTGTCCAAACCGGACGCCTGGACAACCCAGGTCTTCCGTATGGAACAGCTTGATGCCCACCGGGTTTTGCTCGATGTGAACGTCACCATCGTCTCGGCCACCAAGGAAGCCCAAGCGGGGACAGGGCTGCTGACGCTCCGCCGCGTCGGCACCGGATGGATGGTGGAGCGCCTCGACCAGTTTGTTTTGTCAAAGCGGTAGGCCAGCGCCGAAAACATCAGATACCTGCGCCCTAACGGCGCTCGATCCTGAGCACGGGAGATGGCCCATGAGGTGGCCCATAACAACGTTTGTGCACACGCGACAGCAGCTCCGCCTATCGGGGTAGCAGGCCGACACGGCGTGCGAGGTCCGATGAAAAGACCCCTTCGGGATCAACCGCCTGCTTGATGCGCCGCCATTGAGCGAGGCGCGGGTACATCGCCTCCAGGTGCCGCGGCTTCAGGCGGGCGTCCTTGCCAAGATAAATCCGCCCGCCCGCTTGGACGACGATGTCATCCAGCTCATCGAGAACGGCCAGCATCCGGGCGCCGGTCATCGGGATGTCGAGCGCCAGGGTGTATCCGGGCATCGGAAACGACAGCAGCCCTTCCTGCGGCCCAAATCGCTTGAGCACGGCCAGAAACGAGGCGATTTTCGCCCGACTCAACGCTTCCAGCAACTTGATGAGCGTTGCGCGGCTGGTTTCCAGCGGCAGCACAGGCTGGTATTGAACAAAGCCGCGCCGCCCGTAGATACGGTTCCACTCCAGCACGGCGTCCAGCGGGTAAAAGTATGTGTCGAAGTCCACGACCACGCCGACCCTGGACTTGGGATGCTTGTGGTAGAACGCCGTATTGAACGCCTTGACCGTCAGCGGGTTGATGACGCCGTTGGGAAACGAAAACGGCACGGCGACCTCCCGCTTGCGCGGGAGCGCTAGGGGACGGTCGCGCAGTCGCGCCGGCAGCTCCGCCGCCGCCAGGTGATCGCCGCGCATCAGCACGCTCCGCCCCAGGCGCTTTCCCGTCGCCAGACAGTCAATCCAGCATACCGCGTAACGATACCGATCATCCTCGGCCTCGCAGCGTTCCAGCGTTTCGTCCAAGTCGCGCGTCCG
>CALGZC010000064.1 GCA_937934745.1 uncultured Blastocatellia bacterium | reverse complement strand
CCGCCGTGTGCTCGGCGGTCACCTTCCCCACTGCCTCCCAACAGCGCAGCGTCGTTACCGACACGCCTAACGCCGAAGCCGCTTCACCGATGCTTACGAATCTCCCTGTATTGGACAGTACGGCATAGCTTTGGCGATACTGAGCTGTTCAAGCCCCAGATCGCTCACTCCAGACCGCCGGCGATGGCGACCTTTGCGGAGCGCGTGCGGCACGAGCGACGGCTCTGCGACCGCCTAACGTGCTGCCACGTCACCCAGGCCGTCAAGCAGACTACCTTGCCTCTTTTACCTGGGCTTCAAGAATGGTTCGCGCACGGGCAAAACAGGTTTCTGCTTGCAAGCGGTGGCCCTGCCGGTCGTGCAGCACACCCAGATTCTTCAGCGCCTCGGCGACTTTAGGATGTTGCTCTCCCAACTGCCGCTCAAAAATCGCCAGTGCGCGTTCCAAGAGCGCCTGTGCTTCCTCATATTTACCGCGTAACTCGCACGATACCGCTAGATTGTTGAGTGTGACGGCGACTGACAGATCATCGCTGCCGTGCGCCCGTTCTCGAATCGCCAGCGCCCGCCGCAAGGCGGACTCCGCCTGGGCGTAGTCGCCGTCTTGGTCACACATCCGCGCCATTTCACTCAAGAGTGGTGCGATGTGCAGTGTGTCGTGACCATGGAGTGCTTCAAGAAAGGCAATGGCTCGGTCATAGAGCTTGACCGCTTCCCCAATGCGGTCATCATCGGCCAGCATCTGGGCCAGATTTGTCAGGCTCGTCACGAAGCCGCCATAGCCGATTTCCAGTGCTTTGGCGTCGGCTTCAATCGCCCGCCGATAGACGGCTTCGGCCTGCGCCGTCTCACCCAGCATGTCAAAGGTCATCGCCAAGTTGTTTAGACAAGCCGCAAAACGGGGATCGGTTTCACCGAACCGACGCGCTTCGCGCACGGCGTCTGAGAAAAGAAGCTGTGCTTTTTCGTAGTCGCCGGCCTCAAACGCCTTGATGCCGGCTTTCCAGTATCGTTTCCACTCATTACGACGGCGCTTTTGGGTCCGGGCAAAAGCCTCGCGTTGCGCTTCCGTCTTAAGCTCCGCGGCACAAAGCGGAGCATTGGGCGTGTCACTCACCTCGGTTTAAGCCTCCTCATCAGAGCTTGACACAAACATTTTTGACTTCGGTGTAAAAATCGAGTGAATAGCGACCGCCTTCACGTCCGATGCCGCTCAGCTTCATGCCGCCGAACGGGGTTCGCAAGTCGCGCAAGAACCAGCTATTGATCCAGACCACACCGACTTCGAGCGCCTGCGCCACCCGGTGAGCGCGCGATAGATTGTTCGTCCACAGCGCTGCGCACAACCCATAGTCTCCGGCATTCGCAAGGGCAATGACTTCCTCCTCGTCGTCGAAGGGAGCGACGTGGCAGACGGGACCGAAAATTTCCTCCATCACGCAAGCCGACTCCTCCGGGAGTCCTGTCCAGACGGTCGGTTCAACAAAGTAGCCGTTGCAGTAGGGCAGGGGGAGATCGGGAACGCCACCGCCTGCGTGGACAACGGCCCCGGCCGTGCGCGCCGCAGCGTAGTAGCCGAGCACTTTCTCCCGGTGTGCTGCCGAAATGAGCGGCCCGAGTGTCGTGGCGTCATCTTCCGGGGGGCCGGGGCGCAGGCGGCGTGCTTCCGCGGCCAAGGCCGTGACAAAACGCTCAAATATCGGGCGCTCGACATAGACGCGCTCTGAGCACAGGCAAACCTGTCCCCCATTGAGGAAGCTTGACCGCGCCACACCGGCGACCGCACGCTCGATATCGGCATCGGCGAAAACAATGGCTGCGTTTTTACCGCCCAGCTCAAAGGACAGGCGCTTGGTACGGGCTGCCGCCGTTCGCATAATGGTTTGCCCGGTGCGCGTCTCACCGGTGAAGGTAATGGCTGCCACGTCGGGATGAGCCACAAGCCACTCCCCAGCACTTGCCGGTCCAAAGCCGTGCACCACGTTGTACACTCCCGGCGGAACACCCGCCGCCGCCATGACTTCCCCCAGGAGCGTCGCTGTCGCCGGGGTTTCCTCCGACGGCTTGACCACCACCGTGTTGCCCATCACCAGTGCCGGGGCCACCTTCCAGGTCAGGAGCAACAGCGGTAGATTCCATGGACAAATAATCCCCACGACGCCGAGCGGCCGCCGTAGGCTGTAGTTCAGCGCACCGGCGCCGTCCTCTGTCTGCGTTTCAAAGCACTCGGTACCGAGTCCGGCGGCTAAATCCGCAAAGATACGGAAGTTAGCAGCACTACGTGGCACATCCAGCACACGGGCTAGTCCATACGGCTTTCCGGTGTCGGCAACTTCAGCGCGCAAAAATTCCTCAAATCGCGCTTCGATGCCATCGGCGACACACCGCAGCAAACGTATGCGTTCCGTCACCAGCGTTTTCCGCCAGGCCGGCCAGGCGTTTTTGGCCGCCACTACGGCGCGGTCAACATCCGTTTGGGTCGCCAAAGCAACATCCGCCGTGATGACCCCGGTCGCCGGATTGACATCGGGAAAGGTTTCGCTGCTTGCACCGTCACAGTAGGCTCCGGCAATAAACAAGCGCCACCGTTGACGCATGGCCTGAACCTCCACGTCACTGAACGTACGCCACCCAGCGCGGCAGCGTTGTATCGTACCACGCCGGCCGGCCGGGGACGTGCTGGACGCCTTCACACACCTCATTGGTCGCACCTTCGAGCTGTCCGCTCTCTACCGGCACAACGCCATCACCCCAAACATCACCCTTCCCGCACACAAGCTGGTAGCTCTGATAGGCGGCCATTTCACTGAGTGTTCCCGGAAAGGCGCCACGGACCGACCGACCGATCAGGGACACGTAGCGCACTGGCGCATAGTACGCTCCCGGATAGTGCCGGTTAACAAAATCCATGGTGCGACGCGTCCAAGACAGCAAGCTATGGTGTGGACAGCCAAGCGTCACCAGAGTTGCCGTCCACTGCCAAGCACCGTACGCCAGGCCGTCGTAACGCTCCTCACCCAGGTACAGCCGTGCGACCACACCGCCGGCACTGTGCGTGACCAAGTTGATGCGCTTGGCTCGGTGCGTCTGCCGTGCCTGCTCCACGGCAGTGTGTGTTAGCTCAAGCAGATTGCGGTAACTTCCGGTTGCCGAAGCGTAGAGCCAACTGCCCTGCGTTAGGGGCACGATGGTGACCGGGACGCGGCAGGTCGTCTCAAGCAGGTCCGCAAATGATTGATAGGCCGTCCAATCCAGTAAAAAACCGCCAACAATGACGATGGGATAACGGTGTGCCAAGGTGAATTGCCCGGAAACGCATCATTCCCGGCCATTGTACATCGGCATCGGAGTCGCGTCTTCCCCAACCATGTCAGGCATCGGCTCTGCCCTGCAGAGCCATCACCTGCCGAGCGTCGCAGGGCTTAGCCGGTGGTGGATAGATAACCGAAGCCTGTGTTTCGGTCAGCGAATCTCGACGGTCAGCGAGAACTTGACCGGACTTTTCGGCTTCCTGGAACGATCCGCTAACGAAACTTCGACAAAATAGTCACCCGAGAAAGGCAGCGTGACCGACGCGGTTCGGACCGGCTGATAGACGCTTTCATCAATCGGCATTGCCCCTTCAACTGCATCAGGATTGACATCCCACACCACCGCGCCAACCTGCGGGTTGGTTCGACTGAGGGCAAAGGAGAGCGTCTGCCCGGCCGAGGCGCGCAAGACGTACA
>CALGZC010000063.1 GCA_937934745.1 uncultured Blastocatellia bacterium | reverse complement strand
AGGTGTCGCCCGCGCTGCGGGCTTGTGGGATTTCGGGGGCTACGGTTTCCCAGGGCGGCGCGCCGATGGCGCTTGCCCTGGGCTGTACGTTGTCGCCCACGGTCGTGGGCTGGCGAACAACGCAGGTGGGCGGCATCAATCGCCTGCGGAAACAGGCCACGCAATGCAGCCCAGGGTGCAGCGCGTAGCGCGTAACCCTGGGAACTAGGCCGTCGCAACAAAACGCAGCCCACGCCGTGGGCGACACCAATCGCCTGCAGAAGCAGGCCACGGAATGCAGCCCAGGGTGCAGCGCGCAGCGCGTAACCCTGGGTTCAGGGCCGCAGGAACGAAACGTAGCCCACGCCGTGGGCGACACCAATCGCCTACAGAAGCAGGCCACGGAATGCAGCCCAGGGTGCAGCGCGCAGCGCGTAACCCTGGGAACTTTTCCGGTGGCGGGGCTAATGACTAAAACTGCCGGCCAAGGCAAATTGCTGTAACGCCGTGTAGCGCGGACCATCAGGCTGTAAATCACTTCGGTATAACACCAGTGTATCGGCTCGCCATCGTGTCAACGCCGGTGTGATTTCCAACCGGATACCAGATGTCCGGCTTGCCCGCAGGCGTCCTAATGTAACGTGACCGCGAAACGGCTTATCGGCGGGGGACAGCCCAAGGTGCTGCGCACCGGCTTCAGCCAGTGCAGCGAGCGCCGTCAAGCCCGGCGTCGCCGCCACAAGACACGCAATTGCTCGCGGCTGCCGGGGTGACGGAAATACGCGCGGCTCGGTCATTTCTAGGTCGAGCGAACCCGGAGCCTCAGGCTGCCTCAACGCAGTTTCCAGCCAGGCCACCAGTGCGGCATAAGCTGCTGTGTCAATCTCACCGAGAAAACGAATTGTCAAGTGCAGATTAGCCTCTGCCGTCCACTTAACATCACGCGCCCACGGCATCGTGAGCAATCGCTGCCGGTAACGACGCAGCGCCGCGCACGCCTCCGCATCAGGGTTGAGAGCCAAAAACGTACGTATGGTGGCAGGAAGTTCTGTCAACTTGCTCACCAACTGATTGCTTGCTCACTCAAACTAATCACTTGCTTACTCAAAGCGCCGCTTGGCAATCCGTGCAATGCCGCCACTTGTCCCTACAAAGATGGCGTCCGGGCGCACGGCCAGCGCCGTCACATTAGTGGACGGCAAGCCATCGCGCCAGGTGTGCCAGCGACGACGGCGAATGTCATAGATCAGTAAGCCCCGATCCAGGGTTCCAACATAAAGCCGGTCACCATCCGTCGCCAAAGCATTTAGATTAACCTCGCAACCTTTGGTCTCTGGGAAACGCACGACGTCACCTGTAGGACGCAACGCACAAACGCCACCACCGTATGTCCCAATATATAGGGTCTCCTCGACAGCCAACAGTGCGTTGATCCAGTTGACCGGCAAAGTACTATTGTCCGTCCGCCACGTACGCACGACGCGCAAGCCATCCAGTTCAGCCAGGCCGCCAAGCGTACCGACATAGACCCTGCTGTTAAGCGTCTCACAGCAGTACAGATAGTTGCTCGGTAAACCGTGAAAGGCAGTCAGACTCCGTCCAATACTTCCCTGGAAGATCGTCAACCCCTTGGACGTGGAGACGGCCAGCGCTCGTCCGTCTCCGCTGCCTAATGGACAGACATGGGAAACAGCGTTGCCGACCAAAGCGGCTGCCTTAGCATCGTAGCGCCGCACAACCTTGCCCGCCACATCGAATGCCACAAGACCGCCTGAAGTCGCCGCCAGCATGGGTGCCAAGCGCGAGGTGGCACACAGGTGGTTAATTTCGCGTACCGTCTCATCTTGGACGTGCCGCAGCAGAGTGCCGGTGTCAGGATCAAGGATGTCTAATCCCTGCTCGAACGTTCCGACCCACAAACGACCGGTTGCATCAAAAGCCAAACTCGTCACATGGCCCGAAGCCAGGTTACCTTCCACCAGATTGGGACGATCAAAACGCCGCCACTCAAAGCCACCGTCACCTTTAGGACGCACCGTGTGCAGGCCGGCCTGCGTCAATGCCAACAGGCGATCTCCGACAACCGCCAGCCGCACTTGACGCTGGGGGGCAGCCACACCGGCCGACGCAGACAACAGCCGCATCGCACGTCCGGCAGGGCGACCCGGCGGTTGCACTTCTACGACACCGCCGACAACCAAGCCGGCGTACAGTTTGCCACCGTACTCAACAAGTGAACACACGTTCGGCTGCCGGGAAACAGGCTCCAGTTGCTCATCCTTCGTCAGCCGAACAACTCCGGCGTCTGTTGCCACATACAGCCTGTCTTCCTGCCCGGCGAAAGCCGTCACGTGCGGCGAGGGCAACCCCTGGGCCAGCGGAAAGTGTTTTAGTTCACCTTCCCGCCAAATGAACAGACCGTTCGCCACCGTGCCGATCAACAACCGCTTCCCGACTGCGTGAAGCGCCGTGACACCGGTGATGGGCGCCGCCCGGGGTGGCTGAAACCGCCGGGCGAACTGTACACCGTCGTAGTCATACAACCCGCCGTCAAGCAGTCCGATCACCAGCAGGTCCGGTGTGGACAGCAAGCTACTGACGTGTACGGCAGGCGGCTTGCGAAACTCATGCCGAATGAGATGCACGCCATCATACTCAACCAACCCGGCCGTCCGTGTCCCAATAAAAAGCCGGTCGCGGAAGACCGCCAGGGCCGTGAGATCGTTGTCCGGTAAACCATCGGCGGTCGTCAGGCGACGCAGCGGTGTTCCGTTGTCGGATAGCACAACCAAGCCGCCCCCCGTCGCTGCGTACAGTTGGCCGCGAAACGCGGTCAGTGCCGTGAACTGTTTGGTATCCAGCCAGAGCGTCACACCTTCCATATCCGGTGGCTCCAGCGGTGTCGAACGCGCTTCGACCCGCCCGGCAACTTCGGCGGCCAATCGCACTTCCTGCGCAATGCGCCAGGTTGACCACCAAAACCATCCGCCGATAACGGCCATGAAAAAAGCAACCGTACCAAGTACAATGAGGTAGGGGCGCAAGTCGCTCAAGCGTGTCACAGGCAATGGCTTGCGTTTGAAAAACTGGCTGTCATACAGTCAAACTCTACCGTTTCACGAAATGTTTCAGCGTCCCGCCAGTTTGTGTTCCGTCTTAGTTTCGACGCTGGCCGCCTGGTCTGTTGCGGCCTTCTCATCCAAGGAGAGTACCTCTATGAGCCTTGCTACTTTGGAGTCGCTCAAACAACAGTTGTTCCAAACACATCCAGAATATCGAAGCCTCGTCCGCGAACACCAACGCGCCGAAGCCCGTTTACAGGAAATCTTGGCGTTGCCCCATCCGCGCCCGGAGGAACTTGAAGAGTCGGCGCTGCTCAAGCGCCGCAAACTCTATCTCAAAGATCGCATGGAGGAAATTCTCCGCCGGCATCAGCCAAGCGCCACTGTGTGAGCGCACACTTTGCTACACCAGAGTAACAGCACCATGTCGTGCTGAAGCGCCGTCTTGTCGTGAGGCGGCGCTTTCTCGCTTTACGCGCCTCTTCCTCAAGTACCCTCTTCGTTTCCGGCAGCAGGTTGTGTGCTAGGGTATGGCGCACACCTGGCTCAGTGCGGCCTGTTTGTTTTGATGTCCACGTTCGGAGCAGCGACATACCTATGACAGCGCCACGACGGGAACGTATTCGGTTGCCCCAACTGCGGGCAGCAGACTTTCAGCATCCGCTCGATGTGGCGGCGCTCGATGCTGTCAAGCAAGCGCGGGGACTCGATTTCCTGGTGCGTAAACTCAATGAGTATGGCTGGGAACGCTGGCTACACGTGACCAATGTCGCCGACAACGTGCGTGTCACGCCACGGCAGTGCAAGCGCATTCATGACCTCCTGCGCGAAGCGTGTGCAATCCTTGCCGTTCCCGAGCCGGAGCTGTACCTCGATCAAGACCCGATTGTAAACGCCTACACATTTGGGACGGAACGGCCGTTTATTGTCCTTCAGTCTGGGCTGGTGGACTTCCTTTCGGAGGACGAACTGCTGGGGGTGATTGCCCATGAACTGGGGCACATCAAATGCGGCCACGTTCTCTACAAAATGATGGCGACCTTTCTTTCGGTCATCATTGAGCGGATTGGGGAGGCTACGTTGGGCCTCGGCACATTGGTCGGGTCGGGACTGCTCCTGGCACTGTATGAGTGGGACCGCAAAGCGGAGCTGTCGTGCGACCGCGCAGGGCTGCTGGTCGTGCAGGATGTAGAAACCTACCTGACGTTGTTACTGAAACTGGCCGGCGGTAGTCGCGCGGTCTTTGATCAACTCAACACAGAGGAATTCCTGCGGCAGGCAGAGGAATATGAAGAACTCGACCGCGACCTGCTGAGCTGGATTTACAAGTTTTTGCAAGTCTATCGGCGGACGCACACCTTCCCGGCAGTCCGGGCGCGCGAAATCAAGCAGTGGGCCGAAACGGGCGACTACCGGGCGCTGTTAGACGGCAGTTACTGGGTGCGTCCGTCGCCACCCGACCCACGATTCGGTTGGGAAGCGCCGCCGTCCTCCCGCAGTGGCCCACCCGGTGGGCCGCCGAAGCCGGTTGTGCTCCCGGTATGCCCTGCCTGTGGCACCGGACAAGTCGATCCCCAGGCGCGGTTTTGCTACCGATGTGGGTACGCGCTGGATCGGCTCGCTTCACGCCCCACGTCAGAGACGCCACCACCGACATCAGGCCTGAGGTGCCCCAACTGCAACGCCCCGATCCTGAAAAGTGATGTCTTTTGTCCGTCCTGCGGGCTGAATACACAACTTGGGTGAAGAACTATGCTGGCCAAACGCATCATGCCCTGCCTTGACGTGGATGCCGGGCGAGTTGTCAAGGGAGTCCGGTTCCTCAACCTCGTGGATGCCGGTGACCCGGTGGCGCAGGCGCAACGCTATGATGCAGCCGGCGCAGATGAGCTGGTCTTTCTCGACATCACGGCGTCATCCGACCGACGTGCCATTGTGACGCGCATGGTTCGCGCCGTCGCAGACGAAGTGTTCATTCCCTTCACGGTCGGCGGCGGCATCCGCACAGTTGAGGATATGCGCGCCATCCTGCTTGCCGGTGCCGACAAGGTCGCCATCAACACGGCTGCCTTCGAGCGACCGGAACTCATTGCTGAAGGGGCACAGAAGTTCGGCAGTCAGTGCATTGTCGTCGCCATTGATGCACGGCGCGTACCACAGTCCCGGCCGGCACGCTGGGAAGTCTTTTTGCACGGTGGACGAACCCCGACGGGACAGGACGCCGTCGCCTGGGCCATTGCCGCCGAGCGGCTGGGGGCAGGCGAGATTCTGCTGACCAGCATGGATCGCGATGGCACCCAGGATGGCTACGATCTGGAACTTACGGCGCAGGTTGCGGATGCCGTTTCCATCCCGGTCATTGCCTCCGGCGGGGTTGGGACGTTGGAACACCTATACGATGGGTTGACGGCCGGTCGGGCAAGCGCCGCGTTGGCAGCTTCGATTTTTCATTTCGGGCAGTACACCATTGCCGAGGCAAAAGCGTACCTCCACGCACGCGGCGTCTGCATCCGCCAAACGTAATCCGACAGACGTAACCGACTCCCTGCGCCGGGTGTTTTTTATGCAGGGACTGCAGACCGCCGACGGTTCCAGAGCAGCCGCACCCACGGTCGCCACCCCGGCACGGAGCGCCTCTCAAAGGCAGGCCATAGCCCTGCTTACTCCGGCTCCGGTTGATCGGATGTCACATCAATCGGACGCCCATACTGCTTTTCGACAAGCTGCCGGTTGTGGAGGCGAAAGACAATCCGGTTGGGTTCGATGCGTTCAATGACACCATCGTAAAAACGCATACCGGGGCGCACCACAAGTGTTGTGTTGTCCTCGACACGAATGAAGGCTGTGTAACCGCGTGCCGTTTCTGAAATCCCCAGCACCTCAACGCCACGGGTGAGATAGGGCTGGGTGTCTTCGCGCTTGATTTTTTTCGCTTCAAGTTGCTCGCGATATGCAGCGATACGCGCTTCCAGTGGCGGAAACTTGTCTTTGTGGACCGGCGGGGCAGCCTCCGGCAGCACCGTCGCCTGATTTGTCGGCGCAGAGGTGCGGGCCGGACGGCGCTTTGTGGCGGGACGGGTGACTTGGGCTAAGCTATCTCCTGCGCTCAGCACAAAACCTAAGCCGGCGGTGATCACCAGTTGCCGGGCAACCGCCGCTGACACAGCTAACGAAGGGATCAAGCCAGCTTTCATAAACGTTTTTTTTCACCTGTTGCTACCGGCCGATGATTTCGCGCTTTGTCGGCGGCGTCAAGCGCTCCCTGTCACGCAGTAGCGGCCCGGCTCCATCCGGCAGACCGCCCGCCCGGACCGGAGATGGTCAGCAGCGCCAGCGCAACAGACTTGGAGCTTGCTTCACCTACTTATACAGCAAGTAGGCCGCACGGCGCCGGTAAAAATCTTCCAGCGCCGGCTCATCCGCTGCCGCGATGTCTTCCCAGGCTGCATCTGCCTCAATGGCGGCCCGCAACCGATCTGTCCCGGCAATGACATCAAAGGGCCGCCGGTCAAAAACGTACTCATACGGCGGCTCGCGCCACAGTGGCTCCTGCGGATACAAACGCCGCACGGCTTTGAGAATTTCCACTGCCGTCCGGTATGAACGGAACGTCGTCCGATTCTGCACATGCAGTTGTAGCCCGCCGCAGAGCTGGCCGGCAAACTTGTTGAACGTCGGCTGAAACCACATCGGACGCAAATGGACGCCCGGCAACCGAAGTGGCTCAAGCGCTGCCGCCAGCGCATACGGATCAATAAACGGCGCTCCGCAAATCTCAAATGGGCGCGTCGTGCCACGCCCTTCCGAGAGCGTGGTGCCTTCCAACAGGACCATTCCCGGATAGACCGTCGCCGTATCCAGCGTAGGCATGTTCGGTGACGGCATAACCCAGGGCAACCACGTGGTGTCGAACCACTGCGCCCGCGTCCAGCCTACCATGGGGACGACGTGTAGCTCGCAGTGAATACCTTCGGTTTCATTGAACAGGCGCGCCAGCTCGCCCACCGTCATGGCATGGCGCATGGGGATCGGGTACATTCCGACAAACGAAGCCCACTTACGCTCTAAAACCGCGCCCTCAATATCTAAACCGCCGATGGGATTTGGCCGGTCCAGAACGACAAATGGAATCCCCTGCGCCTGGGCTGCCTGCATTGCCAACGCCATGGTCCAGATAAAGGTGTACACGCGCGTTCCGACATCGGGAACGTCAAACACGAGGACATCAACTTCGGCCAGCATTTCCGGCGTTGGCTGCCGCGTCGAGCCATAGAGGCTGAACACCGGGATGCCCAAGCGTGGGTCGCGTGGCCACCCTTCCCACTCGATCATATTGTCCTGGGTTTCACCGCGCAGCCCATGCTGCGGGCCAAACAGCGCCGTCAGACGAAACGCCGGACAAGCCGCAAACAGGTCGGCGGCATGCCGGTAGGTGACGTCCACGGCCGCCGGGCTGCAAATCAAACCCACACGCCGGCCGCGCAGCAGGTCAAGATGATCGGTGAAGCAGCGGTCCAGCCCGGTTTGCATCGGTGTACACAACCACCGGGCGCAGATGACTCACCACCTGCGCCCAGCATTCGCCCCTGGAGAAACACGACGAACCATTACGGCGTACGCAACGTGATGCGCTGCGGCCGTCCGGCGCGCAGCACCTCAACCCGCACCGTACGTCGCCCAAAGCAGATGGCCTCACGAGTGGACGGCAGATAGATGTCAATCCGACGGCCACGGATGTGACCACCTGTGTCTTTGACGTGATACACCCCTGAATACGGACCGGCGTGAACCTTGACAACCGACCCTAACGGCAAGACACGCGGATCGGCTGCCACAATGCCGGGCCGGACGTACTCGCCCGACGCCGTGCGGCCTTTCAGGCTGTATGCCGTCGCAACGAAAGGGACGGCGTCGGAAGCAGGTTCTGCATTGCGGAGGGGAAAGATCCCCAGCACCGGTGCTCTGCTCGGCCCGTTGAGAGTCCATTCTGTGGGGTCCGAGGCTTGGGACAGATGGTGTGTCGTTTCTAGGGGCTTTGGGGACCGATCCGTGGTCGGGCGGCCCTGCTGAGCGTGGACAGCAAAGTTGCCAACCATCGTCAGCAGGATAAGAACAAATGTGAACAAGGGCTGGAGCAGGAATGTACGGCGCCGCTCCCGGTCCACCGAATGTCCCGTAGCACATAAGCGCATGCGACAACTCATGCGACGTTCTCCTCGATGACAAAAGATACCTGGGGCAAGGCAGCCTCCGGTACGGCCACCAGCCCACAGGCGTCAACCAAGTCGCGAACTCTATCACGACTTGTCAAGTTGAACCGGCAGCGGGGATCAGAAGCGGAACGCTGAGCAATCAAACGCAGCCTTATGTTTGGTACAGTCGCTTGCAGCGCGCTAAACGGTGAACATAAGATGCGTTCGACCTTAGGGTCACTTAGTCAAGGTAATGTCGCTCTGCGGGAGGCGTTCCTAGTGACAGATCATCATCGGCGGCTTATCATCATCGGTGCCGGGCCGGCGGGTTTTACGGCAGCAATCTACGCAGCACGCGCCAATCTCAAACCACTGCTCTTTGAAGGTGAGGGACCGGAAAACATCCCCGGTGGACAGTTGATGATTACAACCGATGTGGACAACTACCCCGGCTTTGCCCACGGCATTCTTGGGCCAGAGCTGATGGCGAACATGCGGGCGCAGGCGGTCCGTTTTGAAACCGACATCCTGACGCGCAATGTCACCGCAGTCGATTTCAAAACCCGTCCATTCCGCGTCTGGGCCGGCTCTGACGAATACACGGCCGATGCTGTGATCATTGCCTCCGGCGCTTCGGCCAAGTGGCTGGGGCTGCCCTCTGAAGAGCATCTGAAGGGGTATGGCGTCTCAGCCTGTGCGACGTGCGATGGTTTTTTCTTCAAGGACCGCGAGGTTGCCGTGGTCGGCGGAGGGGATACCGCAGTCGAGGAAGCCATCTTTCTGACGAAGTACGCCAAAAAAGTCACACTGATTCACCGCCGCCGTGAACTGCGGGCATCAAAAATCATGCAGGCGCGCGCTTTCGCCAATCCCAAGATCACCTTTCTCTGGGATACCGTTGTCGAGGATATTTACGGCGCACGGGAGACAGGGGTGACCGGTCTCCGCCTGCATAACCGCACTACCGACGAAGTTTTTGACTACAAGTGTGACGGTCTGTTTGTCGCCATCGGACACCAGCCCAATACGACGTTGTTTGCCGGTCAGCTAGATCTGACACCGCAGGGTTATATTGTGACGCGGCCCGGTTCGACCTACACCAGCGTGCCGGGTGTCTTTGCAGCCGGCGACGTGCAGGATGCCGTTTATCGCCAAGCAGTGACGGCAGCCGGGACGGGCTGCATGGCGGCCATTGACGCCGAACGCTGGCTAGAAGAACAGGCGCACACGGCGGCAGCGCACTAGACGGCGGCGCGCCACCAAGACGCGCAGTCAACGGGGATCACACAACAATGTATGACAATCTGTTACTTGAAAAGCACGACCGGATTGCGGTGCTGACGGTCAACCGGCCGGCGAAACTCAATGCACTCAACATTGCCACACGCAACGAAATCCTGGCGGTGCTGGACACCCTGCAAGCTGATGTGGAAGTGCGCGTCCTGGTGATCACCGGTGCCGGCGACAAGGCCTTTATCGCCGGGGCAGACATTAGTGAGTTCGCCGGGCAAACGGCCCTCTCGCAACGCGACATCATGACCCAGCGGCGGGCCTTTGACGCTATGGAATCGTTTCCAAAGCCGGTAATTGCAATGATCAACGGCTTTTGTTTGGGCGGCGGTTTAGAACTTGCCCTGTCGTGTGACATCCGTGTGGCAAGCAGTAAGGCTCAGTTCGGGCAGCCTGAAATCAACCTGGGCGTCATCCCCGGTGGGGGCGGGACACAGCGACTCACCCGCCTTATCGGGGAGGGGAAGGCGATGGAACTGATCCTCACCGGGGAGATGATCACGGCAGCAGAAGCGCAGGCCCTGGGGTTGGTCAACCATGTCTTTGCCCCGGAGGAACTCCAGGCGAAAACGTTGGCGCTCGCCGCCAAGATCGCAGAAAAAAGCCCGGTGGCACTTCGCATGGCCAAAGAGGCTGTCAAAACGGCCGCCCGCGCCGGCCTTGACGAAGGGTTGCGCCGTGAGGTGGACTTGTTTTCGCTGTGCTTTGCCAGTGAGGACAAGGAAGAAGGCGTCCGCGCTTTCCTCGAAAAACGCAAACCCAACTTCGTTGGGCGCTGACGGTAGAACACTTCGCTGCACGGCGAACGACCTGCCAGGGACTGCCCTATGCCCTATCTCGTTTTGCTGCGCCACGGCGAATCCCAGTGGAATCTTGAAAATCGCTTTACCGGTTGGGTGGACGTTCCACTATCACCTCGGGGCGAGGAAGAAGCCCGCGCAGCCGGTGCAAAACTGGCGACGTTGACCTTTGACCACCTGTTTACATCCGTTCTGCAACGGGCAATTCAGACGGCCGACATTGCCTGTGCGACGGCCGGTTTCACTCACCTGCCTGTCACCCGCGATCAGGCACTCAACGAGCGCCACTACGGCGATTTGCAGGGCCTCAACAAGGCAGAAGTCGCCCGGCAGTACGGGGATGAGCAAGTTAAAATCTGGCGGCGGAGCTATGATGTGCGCCCGCCAAACGGGGAGAGCCTGGCCGATACGGCGGCGCGGGTTTTACCTTACTATACTGCCCATATCCTGCCGTTGCTCAAGGCTGGGAAGAACGTGCTCGTCGTCGCCCATGGTAACAGCTTGCGGGCCCTGGTGATGCACCTTGACCAGCTGTCACCGCAAGAAGTCCTTGAACTCAACATTCCGACAGGCGCACCGCTCTACTACGAACTTGATACGGGGGGCAACGTGCTTACCCGGCGCTACCTTTAGCTGTTTTGCCTAGACAGTGTGGAACCCTTGGCTCAGCGCGTAACCAATGGGCGATGACAAAAGTGCTGACAAATTCGATGAACTGTTCTTTTTAGGGCCGTCTCCCCCCCCGTTTTTGCTGCTGGCATGGATTCTACGCGCGCGTCCGGTCGTGCAGCCTGTCCTCGACCAGCCCACCGACGCCAGGCTGGATTGGCCCTTCCCAGAGCCGAGTGAGGTCACGCCCTTACCGAAACTGCCGACTGAGCCGGTATCCAAATGGGAGGCTCAGGCCTCACAGGAGGCCCAGGTCTCACCGCCGGACGCACCGCCGGAGCAGCATGGCAACGACGCCAGCTACTTTAGTGAGATTGCGTCCGCCTTTGCTGCGCACCGGGGCGAACCCTACTGTCTATCGCCCCTTGACTGGGCGCTTATCGAACGTTGGCACAAAGACGGGATTCCGTTACCGGTCGTTCTGCGTGCGATTACTCAAACCTTTGCCACACGCGCGCAAAACGCTGCCTCCCATCCACAGGGACGTCCTCGACCGGTTCGCTCACTGGCATACTGCCGGCAGGCCGTTGAGGAAGCGTTTCAGGCCTACCGGGCAAGCCAGGTCGGTAAAACGGATGCCGCTGCCGATACCGGCAGCCCGTCACCCACGCAGGTCATTGGCTTTCTCAAAACGGCAGTGCAGACCATCCAAACGGCACACCGCAACCTGGCTGCCCAGGTCCGCTTGGACGCGCCGCATGCGCAACTTAGGGCCTGTCTGTCGGATGTTGCCGCCCAGCTCACAGCGTGGATAGAACGACTTCAATCGGAAGCGATCTTGCCTTTGGAAGCCCTGGAAACGGCGTTATCTGAGATGGAAGACAGTCTGCTGACGGCACTTCAGCAGGACGCTCCAAGCGAAGTCAAAGCCATGGCTATGGCCGAAGCCACCGCTACCCTCAAACCACACCGTAAACGGATGACGGCGGCAGTGTATGCCCAGGCTCATGCGAACTATGTTACCCGGCTGCTCCGGCAGCAGTACGGCATTCCACGGCTGAGCCTTTTTTCCTTAGAAGAAGACTAAAGTCGCTATCCGGCGCGCCAAGCGCGCCGCCGCAGAGACGCGCTAAACAGCTCAGGCGGCTGAAAAGCTCACCTCAGACTCACTGCCTCCCGGTGGATTTCCCGCTTCCGACCGCCGCTGTGCGCGCTCCACAGACCATCCGGGCGTGCCGGACGCGCCCGGCAACCGTGTCTTGCCAAATCCTACCCCT
>CALGZC010000062.1 GCA_937934745.1 uncultured Blastocatellia bacterium | reverse complement strand
TCCGCCGGAGGACCGCGTGGCTTGCATTCCCCAGGAGGAGCCGTTTTACGTGATGACGGGTCGCCGCAACCCGCTACGGGTCGTGGTCTTTGATCGGACGGCCAATCCGCTGTCGCCGGAAGAGCTGGTGGAGGAGGCGCTGCGCCAGCAAGTGACCTGGGTCGTGCTCAAAAAACGCGCCCAGATGAGGCAATTCCTGCTGAAGGAAGTCAAGGGCGCGCCCGAGGCTTTCGTCAAGCAATACCAGCCCGTCGCGCAGCTGAGCGGCTATCTCGTCTTGTATCGCCCGGCTTCGGCAAAAGCCGATTCCACTCCGGGCCGGTAACCCGTTATGCTAGCGATCCGCTCAGCTTGCGAGTCGAGTTGAAGCTTTGTCGAAGGAGTGACCTATGAAGTTACCCGGCTTGGATCGCCTGCCTGGCTTTGAGCGGGCGATGGAGCAAATGCAGCAGAAGCAAGAGGAAATGAAGCGGGCGCTGGAAAGCGCCCGCTGCGAAGGGGTTTCGGGTGGCGGGATGGTGCGCGTCACGGTCAATGGCCTCAAGCAAGTTTTGTCGGTCAAACTGGAAGCCGAGGCGCTGGCCGACAAGGAAATGCTTGAGGCCTTGATTGTCGCCGCTGTCAACGAGGCCGGTCGCCGGGCCGACGAAGTGACTCAACAGCAGATGCAGCAACAAATGTCATCTTTGCTGGGCAACTTGAAAATTCCCGGCATGTCGTGACGCCTGTGCTGCGCCGTATCATCTATGGCGGAGTTTGCCGAACCCATCGCCCGACTGATTGATGAGCTGAAGCGGCTGCCGGGCGTCGGCCACAAGTCAGCCCAACGCTTGGCATTTCATATCCTGCGTAGTACGCCGGAGGACGCTGCGCGCCTTGCCTCAGCCATTGCCGAGGTCAAGGCGCGCATCACATTTTGCTCGGTGTGCCATAACCTGACCGACATCGAGCACGATCCTTGCGCCTACTGCGTCAACCCGGCCCGCGACCGGCGCCTGCTGTGCGTCGTCGAGGAACCGCACAACGTCATTGCCATCGAGCGCACCGGCGAGTTTCACGGCCTGTATCATGTCCTGCACGGCGTGCTGTCGCCGCTGCGGGGTATCGGCCCAGATGAGTTGCGCATCCGCTCACTGCTGGAGCGCCTGCGCTCGCTCGACATCACGGAAGTCATCCTGGCCACCAACCCGACGACGGAGGGTGAGGCGACAGCCAACTACATCGGGCGCTTGCTCAAGCCCATTGGAGTACGTGTGACGCGCCTTGCCCTGGGGCTGCCGGTTGGCGGCGATTTGGAATACGCCGACGAAGTGACGCTACACAAGGCACTGGCCTACCGGCGTGAGCTGTAGTGCGTCTATGGAACCTGCCGGGGAATCGGCAAGGGATAGCCGCGCCGCCGCGCCCGTGCTGCACCGCGGCGGCGCTCCTTTCCCAAATCCGCCAGGTAATCATCAAAATCGACTTGCATCGTGTGGCGCTTGGATTTGACGTAGCGCGCAAACATCCGCGCCCGTTCACGCGCCATGTCTGCTTCCATGTCTTCACGTGAGGGCAGGGCGTACTCTCCTTTCAGATAACTGGCAACCCACTGCCCCTGTGCTTCCGCAAGCGGCATGATCGCACCCAGCGGTTGCAGCAGGCCAATGAAAAACACGTTCGGAATATCCGGTTTGAACACTCGCCGAAACAACGGCAAGTCGTTGTCCGGGGCAGAAATGAAGTTTTCATCGAAAAAGGGGAATGTCACCTTGTAACCGGTGCAGTACACAATGACATCCACATCTTCCACGCTGCCGTCGGTGAAACGGACCTGATTCCCCAACAGCTCTGCGATATTAGGCTTCGGTGTGATGAGTCCGTGTGTGATGCGGTCAAGAATACGGCTGGAAATCGTCGGATGCGCTTCCCCAAAACGGTGGTCCGGCTTAGGCAGACCATAGTCTTCCATGCGCCCGACGGTCAGCCGCAAAGTCCATTCAAACATCCGCTGCCGCACCGCCCAGGGAATCTTGGCTGTCGTCACGATTTGGTCAAGCGGACGACCAAAAATGTACTTTGGGATAATGTATGCCCCGCGTCGCGCAGCAAGGAACGTTTTGCGAGCAACTTCGCAGGCTTCGCAGGCGATGTCCATAGCGCTGTTGCCCATGCCCAAGACCACGACGTTCTTGTCGCGGAAGATGTCGTTATCCACGTAGTAGTGCGAATGTATCGCCAGGCCGTGAAATTCGCCGGGGAACGGTGGCTCGGGGTAGCGTGGATCCCAGTGGTGTCCGTTGGCGACGATCAGTGCGTCGTAGCGCTCGGTGCGGCCGTTGTCCAGCGTGATCAACCACGTCCTGTCGCCCAACAACTCAGCATGCTTGACGCCGGTTTCAAACCGGATACGCGACCGAAAGCCGAAATGGTCAACATAGGCGTCAAAGTATTCCGCTATCTGCGAGTGATGCGGAAAGGTAGGATAATGCTTCGGCATCGGGAAGTCGGAATACTGCATCCGTTCGCGGGACGTGTTGATGAAAAGTCGCCGGTATGCGGACGACATCCCGTTTTTGTTACCGAAAACCCAGTTGCCACCAACCCGGTCACTTTTCTCATAGCAGTCGAAATCAAAGCCGTGTTCATACAGCGCCTTTGCCGCTGTAATGCCGGAACAACCGGCGCCGATGATACACACTTTGGGAAGTTGAGAAGCTGTACGTGCCATGCCTGTCATCCAGAAAGGTGTTGGAATACGGTCAACTTGCAGAAGGAAGAACTTCCTCCTGGCTTGGTAAGTGAAAATTAAGTGTAGAGCATCTTCGGTATTGGGAACATCCGTCATGGCAGATTTGTTTCTAGATGTGAGCGCCGGTCGCTTCGGCGTTGCGCTCAGACGTTAGCTATGTCATCCATGCAGCTATGACTAGCCGCCGATTCTATGTCACAACGCCGATTTACTACGTCAATTCGCATCCACACCTCGGCCATCTCTACACGACACTATTGGCCGACACCCTTGCGCGACACTACCGCCAGCGTGGCTTTGAAACCTTTTTCCTGACTGGTACAGATGAGCATGGCCTCAACATCGAGCGTGCCGCCGCAGCCGCCGGGCGGCCGGTCAAGGAACACGTGGATGCGATTGTGGCGGAATTCAAAACCACATTTGCCGCCTTCGGCTTAGAGCCGGACGACTGGATTCGCACAACGGATGCGGCACACATTCAGGGCGCGCAGACGCTCTGGCGGCGTGTGCGCGACCGGGGCTACATTTACAAGGGCTATTACGAAGGCTGGTACTGCTCAAGCTGTAATGAGTTCAAAGACGAAGTCGTTCCGGGGGAAGCCCCGGTGTGTGAAATTCACCTGCGCCCAACCGAGTGGGTTGCGGAAGAAAGCTACTTTTTCAAGCTGTCAGCCTTTCGCGACCGCTTGCTGAGCTTTTATGAGGCGCAGCCGGAGGCAATCCAGCCTGAACCGCGCCGCAATGAAGTTGTTCGCTTTGTTTCTGCCAGCCTGCGTGACCTCTCAATCAGTCGCGTTTCGGTCAAGTGGGGCATCCCCGTGCCGGATGATCCGGCGCACACGATGTACGTCTGGTTTGACGCGCTGTCGAACTACATTACGGCGCTTGGCTTCGGTAACAACGCTCGGACGGGGTTCGACAAGTTCTGGCCGCACGTCTTGCACCTGGTCGGGAAAGACATCCTGCGCTTCCACGCCGTGTATTGGCCGGCGTTTTTGATGGCGGCTGACCTGCCGCCGCCGCGCCGTGTGTTCTCGCATGGGATGTGGCTGTCGGGTGGGCGCAAGATGTCAAAGACCCCGGACGCCAGCGGACGCTCAAACGCCGTTGATCTCAGCGTGTTGCGCCGCCATTTCCCAAACGATGTCGTGCGTTACTTCTGCCTGCGCGAAATGGCCTACGGTCAGGATGGCGACTTTACCTACGAGGCGCTCATTGATCGCGCCAACGGCGACCTTGCTTCCGGCTTCGGCAATTTGGCAAGCCGAACACTAATGCTGATTCGCAAAGCTTTTGATGGCGTCGTTCCAAATGTTCCATCTGATGCGCCACCGGACGCCCGTGAGGCAGCGGCGGCGATCGCCGAACGATTTACCGTGCAACGGGCGGTATTTTTAGCGCACATCGAACGTTTGGCGCTGAGTCGTGCGCTGGAGGCGGCCTGGGAACTCATCGCCTTGCTCGACAAGTATCTGAGCGACACCGCGCCCTGGAAGCTGACCGGTAACCCTGAAGCCCGGCCCCGGCTGGCAACTATCCTCCATACGGCGGCAGAAGGATTGCGGCATTTGACCGTTTGGCTGTACCCCTTTTTGCCGGAGGCGACGACCGCGCTTTGGTCGCGGCTGGGTCTGCCCGGACAACCGGCGCGGGTTGCCCCGGAAAGCCTGTCATGGCAGCATTTTGAAAGCACCGTTGTCAGCGACGGCCCGGCGCTTTTTCCAAGACTGGATAAGACGACCATGATGAATGACATCGAAGCGACGACTCAGCCGGTCGCCGCGCCGCCCGCCAGCCCAGCCCCGGCCGTTACGCCGCCCGCGTTGGAAACCGGCTACATCACGCTTGACGACTTCGCCAAGGTCGAGCTGCGGGTGGGGCAGGTGCTGGAAGCTGAGCGCGTACCGAAAGCGGATAAACTGCTGCGTTTACAAGTTGATGTCGGCGAGGCGACCCCCCGCCAGGTCCTCGCCGGGATTGCCCAATACTACGCTCCGGAAACGCTCATCGGACGAAAAATCATCGTGGTGACGAATCTCGCGCCGCGCAAGCTGCGCGGTCTGGAGTCGAACGGGATGCTGCTGGCGGCATCGGTCGGCGAACAAGGGCGGCCTGTCATTGCGACTTTTACCGAAGACGTGCCTAACGGCGCGCGACTCAAGTGAGCGCGCCGTACACAAAGTGAGCAAACACCGGAAGGCAGCAACCGAGCTTGCCGTACCGAGATGTCCGATGCATAGGCGAGCAAGGACGAACGCCTGAGTTGGAGGCACTCGATAGAGAATGTACCCAAAGAACGGCGGCAAAAACCGAAGTTGACGAGGCGTAAACCGATGCAGACAAAACTTCTCACCAAGCGCTTTGACACACCAGACTCGCAGAGCATCCGCTCTTATTTGGCCGACGGTGGCTACGCCGGATTGAAAAAAGCCCTGACGACCATGCAACCGGCGGAAGTGATCGAGGAAGTGAAAAAGTCCGCCTTGCGCGGACGCGGCGGCGCGGGCTTCCCGACCGGCATGAAGTGGGGCTTTGTGCCGGTCAACTCGCCCAAGCCAAAATATGTGGTGTGCAATGCCGATGAAAGCGAGCCGGGGACGTGCAAGGACCGTGAGTTGATGCAAAAAGACCCCCACCAATTGATTGAGGGGCTTTTGATTGCCGCCTATGCTCTGCTGTCCCGACAGGTGTTTATCTACATTCGCGGCGAGTACTGGTACCTGATTGACATCCTCGAGCGCGCCATTGCCGAGGCGCGCGAGCACGGTTTTGTCGGCGAGCGGATCTGCGGAACGGACTTTACCTGTGAGATTGTCGTGCATCCGGGCGCCGGGGCCTACATTTGCGGCGAGGAAACCGCACTGCTCAACTCGCTGGAGGGCTATCGCGGGCATCCGCGCATCAAGCCGCCATTTCCGGCCGTAGCAGGGCTATATGGCTGTCCGACGGTGGTCAACAACGTCGAGACTTTCTGCGCCGTGCCGCATATCATCGTCAACGGCGGCGACTGGTATCGCGCGCTGGGAACGGAAAAATCCGGCGGGACAAAAATCTTTTCTGTCAGCGGCCATGTCAACCGTCCCGGCAACTACGAGGTGCGGTTGGGCTACCCGCTCAAGCAACTGATCGAGGAGGAAGCCGGTGGCGTACGCGGCGGGCGCAAGCTCAAGGCGGTCATTCCGGGCGGGTCGTCCGTGCCGATTATGACGGCGGAAGAGGTCGAGCAGGCCACGTTGGATTACGAAGGGATGATGAAGGCCGGCTCAATGCTGGGGTCGGGCGGGGTGATTGTCATGGACGACACGACCGACATCTTCATGACGACCTACAACCTGATTCACTTTTACAATCATGAGTCTTGCGGGTGGTGCACGCCCTGCCGCGAAGGAACGGACTGGCTGCTCAAGCTGTTCAAGAAAATTGCGCACGGCGATGGCACGACGGCTGACCTGGAGACGATCAAGCGTCTGTGCCCGAACATCGAGGGGCGGTCGCACTGTCCCCTGGGAGATGCGGCGGTGTGGCCGATCACGAGCGCCATGAAGAAGTTCCCCGAAGACTTTCTCAAGCATGTCAAGCCGGTCGCCGCGCCGGTGGCAGCTTGAATACGGCAGATGCGATGACCCGCGCCATCTTCTTTGACCGGGACGGCACGCTGAACGAGGAAGTCGGCTATATCAACCACCCATCGCGCTTCCGGTTGTTACCGATGGCGGCAGCGGCGGTGCGGGCCGTCAACGCCGCCGGATGGCGGGCAATTGTCGTCACGAACCAGGCCGGAGCGGCGCGCGGCTACTTTCCCGGCTGGCTGATCGAGGCGGTTAACCAGAAGTTGCACGATGATTTGGCGTCCGCCGGCGCGAAGCTGGATGCCGTTTATGTTTGTCCGCACCACCCGACCGTCGGCGAGCCGCTCTATCGGATGGACTGCGACTGCCGAAAGCCCAAGCCGGGCTTGTTGCTCCAGGCGGCGCGGGATTTTGGGCTGGATTTGACGCAGTGCGTTGTCATCGGCGATCGCTACAGCGACGTGAGGCTGGCGTATGGCGTCGGCGCGCGCGGCGTATTGACGCTCACTGGGTATGGTCTGGGCGAATACGCCTACCAGCGCGACCAGTGGCCGCGCCCGCCGGACTACATTGCCGAGGATGTGTTGGCAGCCGTTCGGTGGGCGCTCGGCTGACGGTCAGGCTTTGCATGCCTCTAATACACTCATCTGAAACACGCTCCTTATGGACACTTTGCTACCCAGAGCCGATGCGCTGACGCGCTGGGGCGGTCCGCTCATTCTGAGCTTGACGTTTGCTTCCTTGACCTGGATGACCTGGCGCAAGTGGGGGAATCCGTTCGTTGACTTCGGCATCGAGCTGTACGTAGCGTGGCAGCTCGCCGAAGGGAAGCATCTCTACCGTGACATCATCTGGCTGGGAGGACCGCTCTCACAGTACGTCAATGCCCTGTGGTTTCGGCTGTTTGGCGTATCCTACCTGACGCTGGCCGCCGTCAATCTCGCTTGGCTTGCCGGCTTGACCGCGCTGCTGTACCGCTTCTTTGCGCAAGTCGCCGGACGATTGGCCGGCTTGGTCGTTGGGCTGACGTTGTTGATTGTGTTCGCCTTTCAGCTCTACGAGACCAGGGGCAGTTGGAGTTACATTGCTCCGTATCGCCATGAAGCGGTGCACGGCCTAGGGCTGGCGATGTTGGCGCTCGTCGTTTGGCGCGACTATCTCGCGCGCGGGGGAAGTTGGCGCGCTTTTGCGATTGGGCTGTGCTGTGGAGCCGTCAGCTTGACGAAAATGGAACCCGCGGTTGCGCTCGCCGCCGCGCTGGCGGTCGGCTATGGCCTAGCCCTGAACCGGTTAGCGGCGCATCGCGCCGAGTGGCAGCGCGATGCGGGCCGCTTCATTGCTGGGGCGCTGGTCCTGCCGATTGGGTTTGGCCTGTGCCTGAGCGCGCAGATGCCCTTCGAGGTTGCAGCCACGGGATTGCTGGGGAACTGGGGATCCGTGATTCGCGTGGACGCCTTCGGCCAGGAGTTCTACTGGCGCGCGATGGGTTTGACCGAATGGCAAAAGAATTTGAAATGGATCGGACTGTTTGGCGGGATGTTCCTCGGTGGCGGGGCCGGCGTGTTGTGGCTGGAAGTTAAGTCGCGCAGTCTAGCCCGCGGACGCCTTGTCCTGTGCGGCCTGGTGTTTGCCGCATCCTGCCTGGCGTCATACGAGCTTGTGCTGTGGGCCTATGTCTTTCGACCGCTCCCAGCGCTGGCGGCGCTGACCGCGGCCTGGCTGACGTGGCAGGCGCTGCGCGGTCGCGACTCGACGGCGGCTGCCGAGCGATGGATTCCGCTGGCGGCCTGGGGCGTGTTCGCGCTGCTCCTTTTAGGGAAGGTGGGGCTAGGCGTCCACGTGATGGGTTACAGCTTCACGCTGGCGTTGCCGGCGACAGCATTACTTGCGGCGACCGCGCTGAGCTTGATTCCGGAAACCCTGGCCGCGCGCGGCTGGGGGCGGGGCGACCTCTTCCGTTCCAGCGCGGCGGGCTTTATCGCCGCGCTTTGGCTCGTCTCTTTGGAAAGTAGCGCTTATCACTACGCCGCCAGAACGACGCCGCTGGGCGACGGGCGCGACCGGATGCTCTGCTTTGCGCCGCCGCTGGACGATAAGGCCGTCACGGTCGCTCCGGCGCTCGAAGATATAGCGCGCCTTGTGCCGAGCGACGCGACGCTGCTCGTGGTGCCCGACGGGATGGTAATCAACTACTGGCTACGGCGCGTGAATCCGACCCCATACGTGGTGTTTGATCCGCTGCTGCTGGCGGCGTATGGCGGCGAGGCGCGCGTGATTGAGCGACTAGCCGCGCGGCCTCCCGATTATATTGTCTTTACACAACGCGACTTTTCGGAGTATGGGCTTGGGCGCTTTGGCGCCGATGACCGCTGCGGGCGACTGATGACGACCTGGATTGTCGAACATTACGAGGTTATTCGCATTTACGGCGCGCCGCCGTTGGGCGAGGAGTTTGGCCTGGCACTGCTGCGGTATCGCCGGCCTGCCCTGTCGTCCTCGGCAGCCTCGAACCCCTGATGCCTGTCTTCGCTCCGTGAAGAGCCGAAGTGAGGAGTCAGAAGCAGGGTTTGTTATCGCACGCGATCGAAGAATACCTCAAATCTACGATACCTGGTGGGCTGCAATGTAGGCCTAGTGCGAATGCAACGCAGCTCTGGTGGGTAGTCAGCGAATTGTTACGGTTACAACGGTTAGAATGAGCCTGGGGCGGCTTGCGGCCGGTTCCGAGTCAAGGACGTCTGTCCCACTGCTCCCAGGGCTGGTTTGCCAAGCTTCGGTGACTTGCTTAGTATCTGGAGCCAAGGGTTAGCAAATGGTTAGCGGTCGGTTGATGAACACAGTGGAGTGGACTTCGGCGGGCGTGCGCTTGATAGATCAGCGCGTTCTCCCGACAGAAGAAGTCTATCGCATGTGCACGACTTATGAAGAGGTGGCGGAAGCGATTCGAACGATGGCGGTGCGCGGCGCACCCGCCATCGGTGTTGCCGCTGCCTTTGGCATTGCCCTTGGACTACGAGCAAGCGTCGCTGCCGGCGAAGACCTCGCGACGGCATTTGAGCATATTTGTCAAACGATGGCCGCGACACGCCCCACGGCCGTCAACCTGTTCTGGGCGATTGACCGCATGCGTCGCCGATTTGAACAAGTGCGCGCGGCAGGTGTGGCCGGGAATGAACTGGCCCAAGCACTGATTGACGAGGCCCAGGCAATTCATGCCGAAGACATTGCCACCTGCCGCCAAATCGGTCGCTACGGAGCGGAGCTGGTCCCTGATGGAGCAACAGTGCTGACGCACTGTAACGCCGGAGCGTTGGCGACGGCCGGCTACGGGACGGCACTGGGCATTATTCGCGCTGCGGTGGAGCAGGGCAAGCGGATCACAGTTTACGCCGACGAGACGCGACCCTTTTTACAGGGGGCGCGCCTCACGGCTTGGGAGTTGCTGCGGGACAGGATACCGGTGACGTTGATTTGCGATAGCATGGCAGGCCACTTTATGAAGCTGGGCCGCATTACCTGCGTTGTCGTCGGCGCCGATCGGATTGCCGCCAACGGCGACACCGCTAACAAAATCGGCACTTACATGGTTGCTGCCCTTGCTCACCGGCACCGAATTCCGTTTTATGTAGCTGCACCGACTTCAACCCTCGATCTGACGCTCGAAACGGGTGACGGCATCCCAATTGAAGACCGTGCGCCGCAAGAAGTAACATATATTGGGCCGCGCCGAATTGCGCCGCCGGAAGTCAGTGTCGCCAATCCGGCCTTTGATGTTACCCCGCATGAACTCATTACGGCGATCATTACGGAACGCGGCATTGCCTATCCTCCCTTTACGGCAACGCTGCGCCGATTGGCGGCTGACGCCTGATCTTCGTTGTTCGGACACGCCACATGTTCTCGCTAGAACAGAAAATTGGGCAGTTGTTGTTCATCGGTCTGCCGGGACCAAGCTTGGATGCTGACACCCAGCAGCTCATCAAAACGCTCCAGCCGGGCGGGGTCATCCTTTTTACCCGCAACCTTGAGTCACCGCAGCAGATCGCCGAACTGACGACCGATATTCGGCGCTTCAGCCGTGTCACACCGCTCATCTCGATTGATCAAGAAGGTGGACGGGTTGATCGGCTGCGCAAAGTGGCCGGCCCGATGCCCTCAGCGAAGCAGATTGTGCGCGCCGATGATGCGAAGCTGGCTTTTGAGCTGGGTGTTGTAACCGCTGACCTCCTGCGCCTGCTTGGCCTGAATATGAACTTTGCCCCCGTCCTCGACATTGAGTCACCCGGTGCCGGTCCAAATGGGCTAGAAGAGCGTTGTTGGGGAAGCCAGGCGATGACGGTGATCCGCTTTGCCGGGACCTATCTTGAGGGTCTGCAAAACCACGGCATTCTCGGCTGCGGTAAACACTTCCCCGGGCTTGGCGATACCAGCGTTGATGCACATCACACCCTGCCGACAGTGAACCGCTCCGAAAAGCACCTGTGGGCTGAGGACTTGCGGGTCTATGCCGACCTTTTTGGGACGCTCTACACCCGTGTCCCGGCCGTGATGATTGCCCACGCCAGCTATCCGGCCTTTGACGGTCACGCCGGTATTCCGGCATCCCTGTCCTGGAACATTGTGACCGACTTGCTTCGCAAGCGTATGGAGTTTTCCGGCGTTGCCATTTGCGACGACTTGGAGATGGGCGCCATCAATAAAACCATTGAGTTTTCTGAGGCTGTTATCCGGGCGGTGGAAGCTGGAAACGACATGCTCTTGATATGCAGTCGCCAGGAGTTGATGTACGAGGCGCAAGCTGCCCTCATCCGCGCTGTAGAGTTTGGGCGGATTACCCGCCCGCGCTTAGAAACTTCCATTGACCGCATTGCCAAAGTCAAGGCGATGGTCATGGCCCCACAGCCGTACAGTGCAGAGGCATTTCGGCGGGCGACGGAACGGTTGGCCGCCATCTACCGCGCAGTGGTCGAGGCCTCGGCACTGCAAGAAAGTGTGTCATGACGCCTATGGCGCACCGTCAGCTTCGATTTCTGGCGCTGGCCGGCGTCCTGGTCCTGACTGCTTACTTGGTGTCATACCTTGTCATCCGCCGCGTACCATCGAAGCCCGTCCAGGAAGGACGCCGTGATCTTACGCCGGATATTGAAGTCATCTCGAAGGACTTGCAGTACCTGCACAAGGAAGGTGATGTCACACGGCTCATTTTGCGCGCCGAGCGGGACACTGCCTTTGTGGATGGGCGGCACACACTGGAGGGCGTGGAGTTGCAGATCTTTGACGCCCAAGGGCGGTTCACTGGCAAGCTCACGGCCGCTACCTGTGACTATGACCCGACAGCGCGAGTTTCTGATTTCAAAGGCCGCGTAGTGATCATGACAACGGACGGCCTCTCCATCAGAACAGAAACACTTCGCTACGACCGTGAAGCAGAGACTGCCGCCACATCTGACCGGGTGGAGTTTGGGCGTGGGCGTGTTGATGGAGAAGCCACCGGCGCCCACTTCGATGGCAAGGTTGGGCGACTGAAACTTGAAAGGGCCGTGCGGGCTACCGTTGCTCCTGAAAAGCCCGACCAACCGACGACCGTCATCACGGCCGGCTATGGTGAGTACCTGGTGCCAGAAAAACGCCTGGTGTTAGGGGGACGTGCGCAGGTCACACAACGCGGCGATATGCTCTCTGCCCAAACCTTGACGGTGCAGCTTGATGAAGCCCAACGCCTACGGCGGGTGGACGCGCAAACAGCTGCTGCGCTCCAAAGCTCAGAAAAAGCATTGTTGTTGACGGCGCAAACATTGACATTTGACTTTGATCCGCCGGGCGGATTGACCCGCGCGGTGGGCATAGGGCAGGCGACACTCTGCCACCAAACTGAAACTGAACGGCGCGAAGTCTCCGGTGACCGTCTAGAGGCCGAATTTACCCGTGGTGTTGGCGGCAGCGACATCACATCCGCGCAGGTGACAGGCAACGCCCGGCTTTTCCTCGTACCGAGCGCGACGTCGTCCGCGTCAGAGCAGAAGCGGATCATGGCCGACACTCTACGGGTCGCCTTTGCTCCCGGCGGCCGTGTCCTGCAGACTGCCACTGCTGATGGTAGGGCTGTGCTCTCAGTAACGCCGCTGACGCCAACGCCGCATGGCGAGCAAAGAACCGTTCGTGCTTCGCGCTTTGAGGCCAGTTTTTACCCCGACGGCAAAATACACGCTTGCGTTGCGACCGGCGGTGTTGAGCTGGTGGGTGAACCGGCCCTTCCGAACGGGAATCGTCCACCACGAAAAACAACCAGTGATCACGCCGAGGTTGTGTTTGACGCCGTGCATGGCGAGCTGACGCACGTTATTCAAACCGGCAATGTGACCTTTGAGGAAGGCCTGCGTCACGCCAGAGCTGAACGCGCCACGTTTATCAAAGTTCGGGAAGTCATTGAACTGCGCGGCACACGTCAGCGCCCGACGATCTGGGACGATGTGGCGCGTATGGAGGCGCAAGAGCTTGACATTGCGGTCAGTGGTCGCCGGCATGTTGCGCGTGGGGGCATACGCACAACCTACTACGACGCCCACCGGACCGGGACGGCCGGCGTTTTCAGGGAGCCGGATGCGCCGGTGTTTATCACCTCGAATGAAGCCTATGCTGAGCCGGAGCAGGCGGTCTTTATTGGTGACGCACGGTGCTGGCAAGGCGACAGTTTTGTACGCGGCGACCGATTGGAACTGTTCAAAGCCGACCGTCGTCTAACAGCAACCGGACAGGTTGCAACAGCCTTTTATCGCCCTGCGCGTCCGGCGACGGGCAACCCGCCACGCCACGATGACCCGCTGTTTGGTAAGGCGGAAACATTTACCTACAGTGATGTTGAGCGGCGGGCCCGTTACGCCGAACAAGTTAAGTTGGTACAGGGCGATACAGTTCTGACAGCCAACATGGTGGAGGTCGAGTTAGCCGCCCGTGAAAACCGCCTTGAGCGCCTGACGGCGACGGGGGAGGTGGTCATTGTCCAGCCGGGCCGCCGTGCAGTGGGCGATGTCGCGCGCTATACCGCAGCGGATGACCGCTACCTGATGGCCGGCCGTCTGGCGCGGGTCGAAGACGTTGCACAGGGCACGGCGACGGCGCCGGAAATAGCCTTTTCCAAATCAGAGGGCATTGTCCGCGCCTCCGGCGGCTCAACCATGCAGCGCGTTCGCACGACATACCGGCTCAAGCCGTAAGGGCGTGTCGGAAAACCACCGAGTGGTGCTGTTCTAAGTCACGTTTTCAGTCAGAGCAATCCGCGCATTTTGACATCGAGGTAACGGTTGACAAGGGCAATCGACAGCCGTCCGGCGGGAACATCCAACGCCAGTCCGCCGAGTTCAACGATGCGGTTGAGCGCCTGTTCGCGCTGGGTCAGCAGCTCTTCGGTCACGGACTGCATGTAGACCTCATCGAGTGAAGCCGGCGTGGTCTTAGCAAAAGCTACCAGATCACGATCACCAATCGTGACAATGAGCGGCAGGTGGCGTTGAATCAAAGTGGCTGTGTGCGCCAAAAGGTCGGCCGAAGCGTCTGCGTCCACAACATCTGTCAGCAGGATAACCAACGACCGTCGCCGGCAGTATTGGTTGAGGTAGGAAAAAGCCCGTGCATACGACGGTTCTATTAAGCGGGGTTGTACGGCATGCAGGAGTTCCAGGATGCTACTGAGCTGTTTGGCGCCGGCCCTGGGCGGCAAGAAGCCGTCAACGCGCCGCGTAAACGTGAGGATCCCAACCTGATCGCCACCGCTGACGGCGACATACGCGAGCGCCAGCGCAGCGTTGACGGCGTAATCGAGTTTGGTCCAGTCCCCGATGCGTCCTGTCATCAGACGGCCGCAGTCGAGCATCAGCATAATGCTCTGGCTACGCTCAATCTGGTACTGGCGTGTGACCAGTTTGCCACGTCGCGCCGAGGCTGCCCAGGCGACTTGGCGCAGTTCATCTCCAACAACGAACTCCCGCAGTGACTCAAACTCTCGCCCTTGGCCGTGCACTCGCCGCCGCCGGTCACCTAACCAACCCATCCGGTAAGCCTCGATGACCTGCCGACGGGCAGCACGGAAGTCAGGATACACTTTGACAGCCTCCGCTGCCGGCACGGCTGTTTGCCGCCAAACGAGTCCCCATGGGCTTAGCATCCGCACGGCAATGTCCCCGAAGTAGAAACGGCCGCGCGCCGGTGCCGTGAGTTCGTACTGCAAGGTGGCAACGCCGCGCCCTGGTAGCGTCAACAGGCCTTCACGCGCCGGCGCCTGCATCTCCGGTGGATGTTCGTCTTTGACCCATAGTGTCAGTGGTTGCGGGCAGCGGTTGTGTACTTCGATGGTCACCCGGTTACCGCTCCCGATAGCGAAGCGGTCGGGGCACAGGCGAGCTGCCGAAAAGCCCTCACGCCAAGGTGTGCGGGCAGCATCCAGGAGCGCCGCACCAAGTAGTGCCACATCGAGACACAGACCTGCCCAGAGAAACGCCGGGTTGATCCAGCCCAGCGACAACACACCGAAGCCGACGGCAAACAGCAAGAAAAAACGAGCTGTAAAAACGAAGTCCAACACGGGACAGGACGGTAGGGGGTGTTTTTTAAGCGAATGGCAACATAGTATCCGTCCGCTGCCGATGCAACGGCGGCTCCGGGAATACATCTTGTGGTGTCGTGCCGTGGGGGCCGCCAGAGAAGACCAACAGTGGATGGGTTATGTTGCTGAGGGTGCACAACCTGCTCCGGCGAATGATTCGGTCGCTTTCAATGGGTCTGCTGTTTCTGTTTGCTGTGGCAGTCCCCCACTCTATTGCAGTTGCGCAGGGAAGTGCGCTGGCCCTGGCGTTGCTCTGGTTACTGGACTACTTCCTCCGCCCGCCCGACACGCAGGCTCTGCCACCGGAAGCAGAACAAACGGCCGATGTATGGCTACCGCTTAGTGTCTTTTTCACATTGTGTACGGTTTCTGCCCTTGGCTCATATGAACCACGGGTGAGTTTAGACGGCCTCCGCAGTGTGGCCTTTATGGGGTCGTGCGGCGTCGTCGCCCGCTGGGTTGCGACGCAGGCTCAAGCCTGGCGGCTGGCCTGTGTCGTCTTGGCGTCGGCACAGATTGGACTCCTCTACACGGGTTACCAACTGGTGGTCGGCGTCGGGGTGCGTCTTGTCGAGCTGGCACCTGATTCTCCACTGCGCCCGTACTTTCAGCCGGGGGATGTGTTGTTGCAAGTCGATGGGCATTCGTTGCACACACCGGAGGAGATTGCCCAGATGCTCGGCCGGCACACGGCACCGGCCGACCAACCTGTTCTCTTCACCGGCCGCCGCGTCGAACTGCCGCTCAGGGTAGAGCTTGACCGGCGCGCACTGCGGCAGCGACTGGAAAGCGCAGGCACTTCGGGGTTAGGGATTCAGGCGAGTGAGCCGGCGCGTGATTTTCGCGCCAGCGGCTTTTTCTCACACTATGTCACCTACGCCGAGGTGCTTCAGATTTTGATTTCTCTCGCAATTGGCATGGCATGGCGTGCCCCACGAGCGGCGCGGCGGTGGCTGTGGGCGGCGTCTGGACTCCTCCTCCTGGCGCTGTGGCTGACCCTCTCGCGGGGACCAACCGGAAGCCTTGTTGTGAGCTTGTGTGTGATGCTGTATCTGCTTTGGCGTGAAGGAACACTCCGCACACAGCGGATGGTGGTCAGCGTCGTGCTGGCCGGGATGTTGTTCTCCGGTGTGTTAGCTTACGCCTACGCAATGCGCCGGATGGCCGTGACAGATGCGCGCGAGGGGAGCTTGTTTTGGCGGCTGGTGGTGTGGCACGAAGGTGTGCGACTGGTATCGGCCCACCCATGGTTCGGTGTCGGACGGCAGAGCGACAAGCTACATGCTGCCGAATGGGGATTGTATGCCGCCGGCGACCTACCGCCAGGCCACTTCCACAACACGTATCTGCAAATCGCCGTGTGGTATGGCCTGCCGGCCCTGGCAGCCTACTTCTGGCTGCTGTTGACTTACTTCGGGCGGCTGCTGGAACGTGTTGGCAACGGTGTGGCGTTGGGGGCAATTGGTGCCCTGGCCGGTTTTGCCATCGGCGGCATAGCCCACTTCAATCTTGGTGATGGTGAAGTGGCAATGGCGCTGTGGTTTGTGTTGGGGCTGGCATTGGGGCCGCGCTCGGCCCCGACGAGGGACTCCTCCCTGGGCTTACCCCCCTAGTGGTAGAGTTTCATTCCCGCCGGTGTCTGACGTAGGATACGCAGCCGGTGCAGAGCGACAGATGTAGCCGGCATGCGTGAAAAAACCTTGTTGGGATGGGAGTTTGGTAAGGTGAATGTCAAGATGCACACTCTGTGGTTGGCGGTGAGCTGCGGGTGGCTCCTGGCTGCTGCTTGTCCAATGCTCAGCCGAACGGTAGCGGTTGCGCAAGAGGCTATCGTCATTGATGAAACGCTGGCCAGCGTCAACAAGGACCTGATTACCCGCTCAATGTTGCAGCGGGCAGAACGAGCTTTGCGACGTGACCTTCAGGAGCAGTTCCCAAACGATCCGGCTAAACAGGAAGAAGTGTTTGCCCGTTTGCAACCACGCTTGCTCGTCAGTCTGATTGACGAGCGCCTCATTGCCCAACGGGCGGAAGAAATGGGTGTCCTGCCGGAAATCGAGGCACAGATTAACGCAACGGTGCTGGAACTTTGTAAGCAAAATAACCTTGAGAACCTCGACGCCTGCCGCCACGCCATTGAGCAGCAGGGTTTGTCCCTAGAAGACATCCGCGCCAGCTACCGCGGGCAGTTCATGCGCCAAGCCGTTTACAGCCAAGATGTGTACAGCGTCTTGATTGAACAGGTGACCAGCCGCGAAGCGGAGGACTACTACCGCACACACACAGCCGAGTTCACAAAGCCCGGCGAACTGGAAATCAGTGAAATCTACATCGCCTTTACACCGGAGACCCAGGCCACCGCCGAGTTGCGTGCGCGCCAAGCCTACAGTGAACTCAAGGCAGGCAAGCCGTTTGCCGAGGTTGCCCAGAAGTTTTCCGATGAAAAACGTGCCTCGCGCGCTACGGGCGGCAAACTACCGCCCTACCAGGAAGACCAACTAGCCGAGGCCTTCAAGGCCGAACTTGAGAAACTCAAGCCAGGTGAGATAACGCCGATTCTAAAGCTCGAAAAGGCGTACCAAATCCTGCGGCTGGAGGCACGCCGACCGCCCTCGGTCAAGCCATTTTCAGAGGTGCGCGACCTGGTCAAACGCCTGATTGCCCAACAACGTACAGATGCCAAGGTCAAGGCGTATCTGCGCGACCTGCGGGCCAAGGCACTAATCCGGCTGGCAGATCCGTATCGCAATGCGCTGATCGAAGCCGAAAAGGCTGAAGCTGCCGAAGCCGCAGAAGCCGCCGAGAAAAACGGTTAGGGCCGACCGGAGGGAAACGTGGCGCACTTCTCTGCCATGCAGCGCGCGGAACGGTCTCTTGCCGGCCAGCGACACCGTATGCTTTTTCCACCGTTCTTTTTTCACCACAAGCGTTGGGTGGCAAGCACACCGCCCCCCCTGTATGGAGGCAATGCCTACCGCGTCTGTCAGTTGGCACTCTCCTGCCGGCAGGGGCTGATTATAGGCTTGAGTACGTTTTGCCAGAAACGTAGACTTGAATTACATCTGCCCCAAAGTTTTTTCCAACGGTGAGCTGCTCCATGCCGACTGCACTTGATCCCCCGCCGGACACGCTTGAGACTGCGGCCATGAACCGAAACCTAGGTGACTACCTCAAAGCTTACGGCGCACCGTTACCGAACGAAGAAGCCCTGGAATTGTTTTTAGGGATCGTGCGGATTGTCGGCGGCATGCATGACCAATGCGCCTTTTACGGCCGTGAGCTGCGCGTGGAAAACATCATCCTCAGTGCCGACCGGCCGCCCCGCGTTCTCGATTGTGGTATCCCGCAGTCACGGTTGGCGGCGAAGTCGCCGACGCCGGAGGAAGTTGCACAGGGCATTCGGCAGGACATTCACCGGTTGGGCGTTTTGCTCTATCAACTGGCTACGGGGCGACCGGCACCGGAACACCGCTCGACCTACAATTTTCGCACGGATTTTGATGACGCCGCCGAACTACCACCTGTGCCGGATCCGCGTGCCGTCCGTCCGTCCGTGTCGGTCGAGATCGCACGCCTGATTGCGCTGGCTACCGCCCGCGACGAACAAAGCCGGGCGAAGCGAGTGAGTGATTTGTTGGCGCTCCTGGAAGCGCCCTCTGAACCGGTTGCGCTGCCTTTCCTTTCGGCGCCAGTGGCCGCCACTGAACCTGCGACGCCGGCCGAGACAACCGGGGCAGCGCCGGTCCGACGTGAAACGCGGGCGACCGCAGCGCGGCGGACGCTGCCGGTGATCTCCGAACGCACCGGTTTCGTTGTCAACGAAGCCGCGCTCAAACGGGCTGCGCCGCCGCCTGAACCAACTGCGCCAACCGGCTTCATTGACGGTCTGGCGCAGGCTTTTGCCGACCTGAGCGGCACCGGGGAAAAACCCACCGGGAAGGGGTTTAGAATCTTTCTGGCCGGGATGAGCAGTTTGCTGCTCCTGGTTGTCAGTTTGGCAACGTACCGCCTTGCAACCAAGTTTCTGCTCGGCGGGGGACAGAGCACGGCAAGCCGGCCGAACATTGAGGCACTGCGCCAGGAGTCGGCCACGGCGAGTCGTCCTAAGCTGACGCCACTCAGCCCGCCGGCAGACAACGCAGCACTTTTTCCACCCCTCGTCGCTGTCAAAGGAGGGACCTTCGAGATGGGGAGTCTGGACGGCCAGCCGGACGAACAACCGGTGCGGCGCGTGACGCTTTCTGACTTTGAAATCGGTAAGTACGAAGTCACCAACGCACAGTACAAAGCGTTCTGCGACGCGACACGCCGTCCCTATCCTGAAGAGCCAAATTTTGCCAGATTGCGGAACTATTTCCTGGATTACCCAAACCATCCGGTAGTGCGCGTCAGTTGGGACGACGCCAACGCGTACTGTATCTGGCTCAGCGAGCGCACCGGTGACCTGTACCGCCTGCCGACCGAGGCCGAGTGGGAATATGTCGCCCGCAACAGCCCGATTGGATGGGATAGTTACAACAGCGGCGGTGCGCCGCATGAAGTCGGGACAAGTCCGCCGAATGAGCTGGGGATTTATGACTTGATGGGGAATGTCTGGGAGTGGTGTGCGGATTGGTATGGACCCTATCCCTCCGAACCACAAACCAACCCGAAAGGCCTACCACGCGGAACACATAAGGTTTTGCGCGGTTGTTCATGGTACTTCAGTACAGTGCCTTGCCGCCCAACGGCGCGCTTTCGCTTCGACCCAACCTTGAACTATTGGTTCAACGGTGGTTTTCGCGTGGTGCGCGCCAAACGCTAACCGCGCCTCGGAGAGGTCAAGCGAAGTCAGGCAGTGCGCCTGTCGGTGTTGGGATAAGTGGGCGACGACTGAATCTGCAAAACTGCGGTATCAACGCCATGGGATTGTTTGATGACATCCGAAACGCACGCGGCCAAATGGCGACTGTCCAAGACGCCACGGTGCTGGCAGTGGCGATTGAGCAGTGTGAAAAAATTCTCCAGTCTGATCCCAAACACCTTCCTACACTTCAGGAACTTGGACGGTTATATCAGGAGCAAGGACAAAATCAAAAAGCTTGTGATGTCTTCTACCGGGCAGGTGAATACGCAGCCGAACGCGGCGATGCGGAGCAAGCCTTGCTGAACTACCGGAAGGCAGAACGGCTTGCTTCTGGCGATTTCCGTCTCGACCTCTGGCACAAGCTATTTCATCTCAGTTACAAGCTACGCCGCAACGATGAGGCGTTTGAGCGCGCCAAGCAGATTGTAGAAGCGTTGGTTGAGCGTGGTAATCTGAAGCGCGTGAGCAACTTTCTCGCCGCGCTCCCCGACCTAGGCCCCAAGGACGCCGAGTACCGCCAGATTTTAGAAAGCTTAGCCGGTGTCACCCAACGGCAAAGTCTCGGCAACGGTCTGTCTGCCGGGACGTGGCGCCGGGCGTCTGGACATTTGCGCAGCGCCGATGAGTATTTTCCAGGGCAGACGATTCTGATCGTGGATGATGAACCACAGATTTTGGAGCTGCTTGAGACCTCTCTGCGGACGCTTGGTGCGCGTATCGTAACGGCCGGAAATGGCCATCTGGCCTGTGAAAAGGTCAAGCGTTACACACCTTCGCTCATCATTAGCGATCTGGCCATGCCGGGCATGGATGGGAGCCAATTTTTTGAGTGGGTGAAGTCACAGCCGGAGTATGCGCGCGTGCCCTTTGTGTGTCTTTCTGCCATCGGATCGGAAGCTGAGCGGGTCGCCGCCTTTGAGATGGGCGTTGAGGATTACTGGACAAAGCCCTTTCATCCAACAGAGATTCGCTACCGGGTCAAACATCTTCTGCGCCGGATTCGGCGTCCTGTGGATTTTCAGGGGAAGTTGTCCCAGGTCAACTTGGCGGAAATTATTCAAATCTTGGAGTCCGGCCGTCGGACGGGCATGCTAACCATTGAGTCCGGTGGCGAACAGGCTTACTTGTACTTTCGGGAGGGGATGATTCTCAACGCCGAGTGCGGTGACTTATCTGCCGAACGAGCGGTTTTCCGCTTGGTCGGCTGGACAAACGGCGATTTCGCCTTCTGTACGATGCCAATGCTGCGCGAGCGGGTCATTCAACTCTCGCCACAGCAGTTGTTAATGGAAGCCTTCCGACGGTTTGATGAGGTTGAACGAATTCTGAACAGCCTGCCCTGGCGGCAAGAGGTGTTCGTGTGCAAACCGGACTTTGCCGAAGCTCCGGAAGTTGCCGAACAGATGGCGCAGGGTGGGGAATTTGCTCCCAACCTCGAAACCATCCGGCGGCTCTTTGATGGGACGCGGACCTTGGAAGCGTGCTGTCAGGCGTTGCGCGATGATCTGGAGACGCTGCTTTTGGTGCGCGCACTGCTCGACCACAAGCTCCTCACACCGAAAAAAATATAGGGGTCTGGCTACCCACACCGGGGCGGCACAACCTCTGAGGCAGGGATACTTCGGGAAGCGCGCCGTCATTGCCCCGTGATTTCCGGGCGGTCTTTGCAAAACCGGCCGCCACGACCCCGGTATTTTGTTTCCCGTGGCTGTGCTTTGTGACCGACCCAACGGCTTCAAGGCGCGGACCTGAGATTTGGCACTGTCGGTGCGATAGAGTGTGACACTAGGCATCCGATGTGCGGTTGAGGCATGATGTGCTGCACGTGAGTAGGTTCTGCCCGGAAGAGACAAGGCTTCTCGTGGACGATAATCCGTCGCTTGCCGGCGATCCGTCCCCAAGTCAGTGAGCAGCACAGCGAGGTTGCTATGGGTTTGTTTGATCGCATTCTCAGCGCCCGCGCACGAGTCGCCGATGCGCTGGATAACGCCAAACTCAACAGCGCGATTGAGCGCCACGAACGCGAACTGGTGCGCGATGCACGCAACCTGTCTGCACTCCGGGAACTGGGTGTGTTGTATCAGGAACGCGGCGAACCCCAAAAAGCCTGCGAGGTTTTGATGCGTACGGGGGCAATCTACCTTGAACGGCAGGATTTCGAGCAAGCCATGATGTACTTTCGCAAAGCCGAGCGGTTGTCCGCCGGGGAAACGCGGCTTGACATCTGGCGCAGATTGTTTGACACCAACCTACGCCTGCGACGGTTCGACGATGCCTTCGGGCGTGCCAAGCAGATTGTCGAATACTTGATGGAACTCGGCGACCAGGCTCGCGTGGCAGACTTTGTGAACCTGCTACCCGAGCTCGGACCGAAAGACATTCTGTACCGGCGTGAACTGAAGTTGTTGGCCGGCCTTGAGGCGGATAATGTAACAACGGTTGGGGGGGTGCGCGGAACCTGGCAACGTAAACAGGCGGCTGTGCGTGATCCCGAAGAATACTTTCCCGAACTAACCGTGCTCATTGTGGATGATGAGCCGGGGATTTTGGCAGTGCTTGAAAACAGCCTGCGCGGACTGGGGACGCCTGTACTGTCGGCACCGAACGGCCGCGTTGCCTGTGAGTTGATTAAGGCTCACCAGCCGTCGCTCATCATTAGCGACCTCAACATGCCGGAGATGGATGGAAGCCAGTTGTTTGAGTGGCTGCGCGCACAGCCGGACCAGGCGCACGTGCCCTTTGTCTGTTTGTCTTCGGCAGATAGTGAAGCCGAGCGGATGGCTGCCTTTGAAATGGGCGTTGAGGATTATTGGTCAAAACCCTTTCGCCCGATGGAAATCCGCCACCGTGTCAAGCGCTTGCTGAAGCGTATCCGTCCGCCGGTGGACTTGCAGGGCAAGCTGGCACAGGTCAGCTTGGCGGAAATCGTTCAAATGCTTGAAACAGGTCGTCGGACGGGCTTGTTATTGCTGACCCAGCAGGACGAAAAAGCCAAGCTTTACTTTCGGGAAGGCAGTATTGTTGATGTGGAATACGGCACGGCGCGGGCCGAGCAGGCGTTCTTCCGGTTGGTGGGCTGGGTCAGTGGAACTTTTACGTTCCACTCGGTGCCGGTGACCCGGGAGGCAGCCGTCAAGCTCAACCCTCAGCAGTTGCTGATGGAGGCATTTCGGCGTTTTGATGAAGTCGAACACATTATTGCCGAACTGCCCGACCGGACGCAGACCTTCATCTGCGGGGATGGCTTTGAGCGCGCCCCAGAAATTGCCGAGCAGATCACGCAGGCCGGGGAGTTTGCCGCCAACCTTGAGCAAGTTCGCCGGCTCTTTGATGGGACGCGCACCCTCGATCAATGTTGTCAGGAACTGCGGGGCGACCTAGAGACGCTGTTGCTGGTGCAGGAACTGATTGCGCAAAAACTACTGGTACCGGGAACGGTCATTGACCTGTAGTGTCAAGCCTCACTCAGTCGCCCAGCTTCTTCAGTAATGCACGGGCCTCGCGTTTATAGCCTTCGTCCTCGCGTTCGTGGTGTTTGGATAGCGGCGCATCCACCAACCATTGAAGGTGATGCTTGGCCTTTTTCTTGTCTCCAATGGACAAGCAGCATTCCGCCATGTAGAGGTGGTTGAGGTAAAACTTCGGCCCGAACTCCAGCGCTGCTTCAAAGCACTCCAACGCTTTACGCTTGTCGCCAATGGAGATCGGCCAACCGGGAACTTTGTCATAGACGCGCCCTAAGACCCGCCACGGGCCGCCGTAAAAATAGGACTCATCAATTTGAATGACACGCTCGGCGCACCGCTGAATCGGCTTGATAAGCGACAGACTCTTTAGAATACCCTTTTCATTGCCGTACATGCCATAGTTGACGGCCAGCCAGAAGTTGCCTTCCAGCGAGTTCTCGTTAATGGCAACAGCTTCTTCACCGTACTCGACGCCCTGTTCAAACAAGGCGAGCTTGTCCTTGGGTGCAGCCAATTCACCGCGCCAGTACTGAATTTCCGCCAGCAGACCATAGGCCCAGTCGCACCGGCGATCTGTTTCCAGGAGGGCAGTCAAGGCGTCCTCGGCTTGATCGAGATGGTCGTCGGCCAGTTCACGTTCATTGATGAGTTTGCGGACTTTGGTAAAGACGGCTTTATGCTTCATGGCGGCTTGAGCGTGAAGGCGAGTTGTCGAGAGAATATACTTGCACTATAGCAAAAGGTTGCTGTGTGGGGCCGCAGCTTCGTATCGGAAGGCCCCCCGATGACCGGATGAGGTCTTGCCATGCCCGCCTTAGAAGTCGTTCACGCTGCCTGTCCCCATGACTGCCCGGACACCTGCGCCATTGCCGTCACCGTGGATGGCGCCGGTCCCAACCGGCGCGCTATCAAGGTTGAGGGAGATGCCGGCCACATGGACACGGCAGGTTTTCTATGCGCGAAGGTTTCAAAGTATCTCGAACGGGTTTATGACCCCAAGCGCCTTCAATACCCTATGCGCCGTGTTGGGGAAAAAGGCGCAGGGCGCTTTGCCCGAATTAGCTGGGACGAAGCCATAGCCGAGATCGCCGACCGGTGGAAAGCGTTGATTGCCAAGTACGGCCCCCAGTGCATTCTGCCGTACAGTTATGCCGGGACGATGGGCCTGGTGCAGGGGCAGGGCCTGGACCGGCGGTTTTTCCATCGCATGGGGGCGTCCCTACTTGCCCGAACAATCTGTGCGACGGCAGGTGCTGCGGGTTACAAGGCGACTATCGGCGCAAGCATTGGCATTGAAGCGCGTCACTTTGCCGAAGCGAAGTTGATTCTGATCTGGGGTAGTAATCCGGTCACCTCGAACGTGCATCTTTGGCGCTATATCTTGGAAGCCAAAAGGCGCGGCGCACGCGTCATTACAATTGACCCCTATCGTACGCGGACGGCTGCGGCTTCGGACGAACATCTGGCGGTGATACCGGGAACCGACGCGGCGTTAGCACTGGGCCTGATGCGTGTCATCGTGGATGAAGGCCTGTACGACAGTGATTATGTTGCGCGCTACACCCTTGGTTTTGAGGCACTGCGGGAGCGGCTGCAAGCCTATCCACCGGCCGAAGTTGCACCCGTAGTCGGCCTCGATGTCGAGACGATTGTTCGTTTGGCGCGCATGTATGCGCAGACGCAACCGGCTGCGATTCGCATTAACTACGGTTTGCAGCGGCATGCCGGAGGCGGCATGGCGGTGCGCACGATTGCCTGCCTGCCGGCGTTGGTCGGGGCCTGGCGGCATCCAGCGGGTGGTATTTTGCTCTCAACTTCGGGAACCTTCCCACTCAACTACGCAGCCCTTGAGCGCCCGGACTGGATTCCGCCCGGCACCCGCACGATCAACATGACGCGGCTCGGTGAGGCGCTGACCAACCGAGATGAACAAGGTCGCCCGGCCGGGCTTGACCCTCCGGTGATGGCGCTGTACGTCTACAACTCCAATCCGGCGGCGATTGCGCCCGATCAGTGTCAGGTTCTGGCCGGGTTACGGCGTGAGGACCTATTCACGGTGGTCCACGAGCAGTTTTTGACCGACACAACCGACTACGCCGACATTGTGCTGCCTGCGACGACGCAGCTTGAGCACATGGATGTCGTCAAGCCCTACGGCCATCTCTCGCTGATGTTCAACGAACCGGCCATTCCGCCGCTCGGTGAGTCCAGGTCAAACTCTGAAGTGTTCCGGCAGCTGGCCCAGGCCATGGGCTACACCGACCCGGAGTTGCAGGCAAGCGACGAGGACTTGATTCGAGCTATCCTCGACGTGCGTCATCCGTGGATGGAAGGCATCACCTTTGAGCGACTGCGGGCAGAGGGGTACGTCCGACTGAATGTTCCAACGCCGTTTGCCCCGTTTGCCGAAGGTGGATTTTTCACTCCCTCCGGCAAATGTGAATTTTACTCTGAAACACTGGCGCGGCAGGGCATTGATCCACTCCCGACCTACATCCCCCCGCGCGAGAACGTCCTGAGCAATCAGGCGCTGGCAGCGCGCTACCCACTGGCGCTGATTTCGCCGCCGGCGCACAACTTTCTCAACTCCACCTTTGTCAACCAGGATTCACTCCGTCGGGTTGAGAAAGAACCCCTGGTCGTGCTGCATCCGGCCGATGCTGCGCCGCGCGCCATTACAGACGGCTGTCTGGTGCGGGTCTTCAATGATCGCGGGGCATTTTGTGTGCGCGCACAGGTTTCAGACCGGATTCGGAGAGGGGTCGCCTACGCTCCCGGGATTTGGTGGGCCAAGCTGAGTCCCGATGGGCGGAACGTCAACGCCGTCACCGGACAGGCGCTGACCGACCTTGGTGCAGGAGCCACATTTTATGATGTGTTAGTGGATGTTGAGCCGCTGCGTACACCCCTCCAAAAGGCATAGCCTCAGGAAAGAGGGTGCAAGGCAGAGGGTGAAAGCCAGCGGTGCGGCCGGGCGTGCAGGGGCCCTGCACAGTTTTCGGGGTCAGGTCACGGTCAGCGAGCGGCGGACGCCGGCGCGCCGAAAGTAGGCCCGTGCGCGCGCCACGTCGCGTGCAATCTGTGCGCGAAGTTCGTCGAGGCTGGCAAACTTTTGTTCCGGGCGTAGCCGGTGCAGAAAGCGCGTGCGCAGACACGCGCCATACAGGTCGCCGTCAAAATCCAAAAGGTGTGTCTCGACAACGCGTTGGAGGTCACCCCCAACCGTTGGGCGAACACCGATGTTGGTCACACTCCGCCGCCAGACGCCGTGGACAAGGGTTGCCGTGACATACACCCCGTCGGCCGGCAGCACACGGTTGATGACCGCAATGTTGGCCGTCGGGAAGTGGATGGTGCGTCCTAAGCGGCGTCCGGCGACAACTTCGCCCTCGACGCCGTATGGCCGCATCAGCATGCGCCGTGCAAGGTTGATCTGTCCTGACTGAATGGCTGCACGCAGCCGTGTCGAGCTGACACGCCGGCCGCGCAACAGCACAGCTTCCACCTCGTATGCTGTGCAGTCATAATCCCGACCAAGATCGCGTAGCGTCGCAATGTTGCCCTGCCGGCCGTGGCCGAAGACGAAATTCTCACCCAGATAGATTTCACGTGGTCGCAGGGCAGTAAACAAAATGGTGCGCGCAAATTCCTCTGCTGTCAGAGCTGCCAGTTCCAGTTCAAACCGAAGGACAAGCGTTTGCTGAATGCCCAGAATGCGCAGCGCTTCCAACCGTTGTCCGAGCGTCTGCAATAATGGCGGTGCCGTCTCCGGGTGCAGGACGGCGCGTGGGTGCGGGTCAAAGGTCACAACAGTTGCAGCGCACGCCAGGGCCGACGCCCGCTCCACAACGCGACGCAGAATGGTTTGGTGGCCGAGATGCAGACCATCAAAAACCCCCATCGTGAGGACGGTGGGCGTCTGAAGATAAGGCGACCGCCAATCGTGAAAAATGTTCATGCAGGCGACCAGGCCGGCGTGGAGCGAGATGACTGTGCGGGAGCATGATACCACTGCCGGTTTGGATGCGGAGCGTAGAAGTGACAGAGTCTCACGGGGTTTCTTCCGAGATGTCCACTGGTGGCGGCGCGGCGGCGCGCCGAAGCCGGTCACGTAGCCCGTCCCAGGCGGTGCCCTCTGGAACCTGTTCGACCACAATCACATCAACCAACTGTGCGTCCAGCTCATGAAACGCTGCATAAAGCCGCCGGGCATAGGCTGCAACGTCTTGCGGTAAGTAAATGATCACCGTACCGACTCCGGCCGTCACATCTGAGAGAACCATGGCACCGGGGCGACATCCCTGGGCCTGGTACACTGCCAGCCGCTCTTCAATACGCACCCGGTCACCAAACGGCAGCAGTTCAATCCGGGCGCGTGGGGCATAGTGGCGCGGAAACTGGCCCGGGCTTGGGGCCGTGGCTGCCCCTGAGGGAGACTGAAAGCGGCAGCCAGCAACGGCCTCGAGCGTGGTTTGCGCTAAAATACCGGCCCGCCACAGCGTCGGAGGGGTCGTTGTCATATCCAGCACGGCCGACTCAATGCCGACCGAGCACGGACCGCCGTCCAGGACGGCTGCAATGCGGCCGCCAAGACTTTTGAGCACATGGTCGGCAGTCGTCGGTGAGACTTCCGTAAACCGATTGGCGCTGGGGGCAGCAAGCGGTACACCAACGGCTTGGATCAGCCCCTGCGCAATCGGATGGGCCGGCAACCGCACACCGACCGTTGTGCCGCCAGCGGTGACGTTTGCCGGTACCTGAGGGTGTTTGCGCAAAATCAAGGTCAGCGGTCCCGGGAAAAAAGCCTCCACCAACCGGTACGCCATCGGTGGAATGTCCACGGCAACCCGCTCGATCCAGTCAGTTTCGGCAATGTGGACAATAAGTGGATTGTTTGGCGGGCGACGCTTGGCGGTGAAAATCCGGGCAACGGCGGTTGCATCAAATGCCGGTGCACCAAGCCCGTAAACGGTTTCCGTCGGAAACGCCACCAACTGGCCACTGCGCAGCAGCGATGCTGCCTTGGCCAGGGCTTCCGGGCTAGGGTGGCGGGGGTCACAGGGAATTCGTTCGGTTGGCATTGTGCACTGCATCGGGCATCCCAACGTGCTGGCGGCTGAAAAGATGAGCGGTCAGGCTGACTCTCCGTGCCTGTGGCGACACCGCGGGACGACTCGACGAAACTGCCACCCGATACCGGGGCGTCGTTCCGAATCACCACGGGATCGTCCCCATTGTCACCGTGCGGGCTCCGGCCTACTGCTGGATAGCGCTTCAGGCGTGAGTGCAGGACAACTACAACGGAAAGCAGGAACTTGATTGGTCATCCTCTGCGCCGTTGTGGTCTTGGTTTGCACCTAGAACTGACTCAGGAAGCGCAGATCGTTTTCAAAGTACAGCCGGATGTCATCAATGCCGTACAGTAACGCTGCCATGCGATCAAGGCCGAAGCCGAAGGCAAAGCCGGAAAATTCCGCCGGGTCAATTTGGCAGGCGCGCAGGACGTTGGGATGCACCATGCCCGACCCACCTAGCTCAATCCATCCGCTGTACTTGCAGATGCGACAGCCCTCGCCGCCGCAGAAAATGCACTGAAAATCGGTTTCTGCCCCCGGTTCGACAAAGGGGAAGTAACTGGGGCGGAAGCGCAGCGTGACGGGACGCTCAAACAGCTGCGTCAAAAACACCTGAAGCGTGCCTTTGAGGTCGGCCATCGTAATCCCACGGGCGACATTGAGGCCCTCGACCTGGAAGAACATCGGGTTGTGGGTGGCATCCGGTTCATCGCGGCGAAAGACACGTCCCGGCGCAATCACCCGCAGCGGTGGCCGTCGCCGCTGCATGGCGTGAATCTGGACATTCGAGGTTTGTGAACGCAGGGCCAATGCGTCGTTAATGTAGAACGTGTCCGTCAGGTCACGCGCCGGGTGCTCAGGCGGAATGTTGAGCGCGTCGAAATTATAAAAAACGGTGTCTACTTCCGGGCCATCCTCGACGGCATAGCCCATGGCTACGAAGATGTCTTCAATCCGTTCGCGAATCTGCGTCAGTGGGTGGGCGCGTCCACGCCGCCGGACCAGTCCCGGCAGTGTAACATCCACGGTCTCGCGCCGGACGATTTCCGCTTCTTCGAAGGCACGCACACGCTGCTCGAGTTCCGCCAGTAGGGCCTCAACTTCTGTTTTGAAGGCGTTGAGTGCCGCGCCACAGACTCGACGGACCTCGGGCGGCAGCGTCCCAACTTCCTTGAGCTTGAGGGCTAAGACCCCCTGCTTGCGTGCCAGCCAGTAGTCGTTCAGTGCCTGCCAATGGCGGCGCGGTGAAGTCGTCGTGTCAACGGTGAAAGGTGGGAGCGGCCACTCTGGAAAGCGTTCGCAGAAGGCCGTCACAAGATGTTGGTATCCCTGAGCAATGGCCGTATGCAGCGATGATGCGTCAGTCATGCTGGTGAGTTAGGTCAGAAAACTAGAGAGAAAGTCAAGGTAGATTGTCAACCCCGGTTCGCCCAAGAAAAGTGCCAGCAGCGCAGCAATGCCGAGCATGACACCGAACGGCAGGGCATGCTGCATGGCGACCTGCCCACGCAAGAGGATCCGGGGAACGGCGACGAGGACGCCGAGCAGGGAGGCAACTAACAGAACGAAAAATGTAAGGCTGCCACCCAGAAAGGCCCCGACAAACAACATCATTTTGACATCGCCGAGACCCATACCTTCCAAGTTGCCGGAGATGATGGTATCGCCAGGCTCTAAACGTCCCTCGACGGTTTGTTCGAGGTCATCGGGAATGCTGGTAATTCGCACACCACGTTCACCGGCTTCAACCTGTGCCCCGTCGAGTGCGGTCATACTCAGTTCCCGCGAGCCGGCATTAGATGGAGCAAACTCTGCCTCTGCCAGTTCCTCTGGGGAAAGCTCGCTGAAGTCTCCGCCAATGACATACACGGCGCTGCGTTGCCCGCTTGCCCGCCGCACCTTAAGCCGCGCGAGTGTCCCGACCACACAGCGCCGTTTGAGAAAATCTGTCAGATCCTCGGGCGTCCGAATCGGAAAGGCCCGCAGCCGGAAGTAGCCAACGCCGAGCATCCACAGTGTCCCAGCGCCAATGGCCATCCCCAGCACGGCGTTGACTAATGAGCCGGTCAGTCCGGTCATCGGCAGCGGCCGCCCCACCAGGCCCTCAACAAAGAGGTTCATCCAGGGTAACCCGACAAGATGGTGATCGAGCATCCGGGCGAGTAGGGCAAAGCCGAGACCGGGCAAAGTAATAGCGTCGGGTAGAATTTGGTCGTTGAAGTCAATGACGATGAGCGCAACAACGGCAGCCTCAAAAACGCAGTTGAGAAAACACCGTAACGTCGGCCCAAAAGCCAGCAGTGTCGTCAAGAAGAGGAGTCCGGTTGCCAGTTCAACGAGCGGATATTGCCAGGAGATCTTCGCCCGGCAGGCACGGCAGCGTCCCCGCAGGACAAGAAAACTGATAATCGGCAAGTTGTCATACCACGCGATGCTTGCCTTGCAGCTCGGACAGTAGGAACGTGCTGGCGTGTTGACCGAACCACCACGCGGCAGACGGTAAATCACCACATTGAGGAAACTACCAATGCAACTTCCGACGAGAAAAGCCCAGATTGCCCAAAACCAAAGAGGGACACTCTCCTGCAATTCGACGATGGAGATGAACATGCGTGACATGGCTCCGGCAAACGATGCCTCGGTAGGCTGACAGATGGTTGGCTTTTACGCCGAATAACAGAGCAAAGACAAGTAGGTGCGGTTTTGCTATGGTGTGCCGACGGACTTCAAAAACGTGAAGTTTCACTCAGAAGCGTGATTTTGGCGTCGCCGGACTCCGGGCCGGCCTTCTCAAGGATATGACAAAGCTCACTCTTTCCCGTGCGTTGCTGAGTGTTTCAGACAAAAGCGGGGTGCTTGATTTGGCACGTGTGCTCCACGCCCATGGCCTCGAACTTGTTTCAACCGGTGGCACCGCGCAAGCGCTCGCTGCTGCTGGCCTGCCTGTTCGCGATGTTGCTTCGGTGACGGGTTTCCCAGAAATGCTAGACGGGCGTGTCAAGACCCTACACCCACGAATTCATGCGGGGATTCTGGCGCGGCGTGACCTCCCGGGGCACAGGGAGCAGCTTGCGCTGCATGACCTCGACTGCTTTGACTTCGTTGTTGTCAATCTATATCCGTTTGCCGATGCCATCGCGCGCCCGACAGCAACCTTTGAGGAAATTATCGAAAATATCGATGTTGGCGGTCCAACCCTGATTCGGGCAGCGGCAAAGAATTTCCAGTACGTCGTCGTTCTGACCGATCCGGCGGACTATGTTCCCGTCGTGACAGAACTCAACCAAACCGGCACGGTGTCGCTGACGACGCGGCATCGGTTGGCGTGCAAGGCCTTCGACCATACGGCGCGCTACGATGCCATGATCGCGGACTTCTTCGCCAACCGGACTGCCGTGGAGACGGCAACCGAGCAGGTCAGTCTATATCCGGTTGAACCTTTCCCGCCACGCTTATCGCCGGTACTCAGACGGCGACAGGTGCTCCGGTACGGCGAAAATCCACATCAGGCGGCGGCATTATACACGGCGGCCGAGCGCGGAGGGGGGATTGCCAACGCGCACCAGTTACAGGGCAAGGCGCTGTCGTTCAACAATTTATTGGATGCTGACGCGGCTTGGGGTCTGGTGCGGGAATTCCGCGAAGCCGCTGCCTGTGTCATCGTCAAGCACACGAATCCCTGTGGGGTCGGCGTGGCGGCCGTTCCCCTGGAGGCTTTCCGGCTGGCGCGGGAGACCGATCCGATGGCAGCATTTGGCGGGATTGTGGCGTTCAATCGGATGGTTGATGCGGGAACAGCGGTTGAGCTGTCCGAAATCTTCCTTGAGGTTGTCATTGCGCCCGGTTTTGACGATCCGGCCCGCAGGGTGCTGGAGACGAAAAAAAACCTACGCTTGCTGGTCGTGACCGATGATGCCGGTGACAACATCATCCTGCGGACGATTGCCGGGGGACTGTTGTTGCAGTCCCCCGACAATCGGCTGGCGACGCCGGCCGAAATGCGCGTCGTCACACGGCGTACGCCGTCGGAGGCAGAGTGGCGCGATTTGCTGTTCGCGTGGACGGTCTGCAAGCATGTCAAGTCCAACGCCATCGTCTATGCCAAACACGGGCGGCTGATCGGTGTTGGCGCGGGGCAAATGAGCCGGGTGGATGCTGTCAAGGTGGCCGCTATGAAGGCCCGCGTTCCACTGGCAGGCGCAGTAGCGGCCTCGGATGCCTTTTTTCCGTTCCGTGACGGATTAGACGAAGCCGCCGGTCACGGTATCTGCGCGGTGATTCAACCAGGCGGCTCGGTGCGCGATGAAGAGGTCATTGCCGCCGCCGACGAACACGATATGGCGATGGTGTTGACCGGGGTGCGTCATTTCCGACACTAGCAGCCAACAGTATCTGTCACCAGTAGCCAACGGTATCTGTGGCAACAGCCCCGAATCCGATGTCAGCCCCCTGACGTGCGGGGCCGCGCCGGCGAGCCGGAGGCAGGTGTGATCCGCCACCGAGCACGGCACCAACCCACCAAATCGGCCTGATCGCCGGTGTACCGAGCGTTCACTGTCCTAAGTAGGCTTCCCGCACACGGGCATCCTGCGCCAAAGCGTTGGCGTCACCACTCATCACCAGCCGGCCTGTTTCCAGTACATAGCCGCGATGTGACCGAGCCAAAGCCAGGTGCGCGTTTTGCTCGACCAGCAGAATCGTCAACCCGGCGCGGTTCAGCTCACTCAGGGCATCAAAAATCGTTTGCGTCACTAACGGAGCCAACCCCAGTGATGGTTCATCTAACAGTAACAAGCTGGGACGGCTCATCAACGCCCGCCCAATCGCCACCATTTGCTGCTCACCGCCGGAAAGCGTTCCGGCGCGTTGCTTGAGTCGTTCTTTGACGCGCGGAAACAGGGTACACACCTGCTCAAGGTCGCGCCGAAACTGGATGCGGTCGGGCTGCCGATAGGCGCCGAGTTCGAGATTTTCTAACACGGTCATATCAGGAAAAATACCGCGTCCTTCAGGTGCAAGGGCGACGCCACGCCCGACAATTTCGTGAGTTGGGCGGCCGGTCACGTCCACGCCATCGAAGATGACGCGCCCATACTTTGGGCGCAACAGCCCGACGATGGTCTTCAGGGTGGTCGTTTTCCCCGCACCGTTGGCGCCGATCAGTGTCACAACCTCGCCTTTCCGAACCGTCAACGACACGCCATGCAGGGCCTCAATGGCGCCGTAAGTGACAACGAGGTTTTCAGCGGTCAACAGCGAAGGTGCGTCCACAACTCGGTGCCCGGCTTCAGACATCAGACGGTTGCTTTCTGACCACAATCACGGCGCGGTCACATCGAGAAAGGAGGTTTGGTACATTACGCTGGCGACGCGCTGCTGCGCATAGGCACAGTAGTCTGGGTTGAGATCAATGCCTATGTACCGCCGGCCCAGCTTTTTGGCAGCAACGGCAGTCGTCCCCGAGCCGAGAAACGGATCGAGGACGACATCCCCAGGGCGCGTCAACAGCTGAATCAGCTCTGTAACCAGAGCTTCGGGAAAAACAGCCCGGTGGAGGCAGCCTCTGAGCGATTCCACGGCGGTCTCGATCACGTCTCGCTTGAGGCGCTCCCCGTGCATGCGAATAATGGTGAAGCCATCGCGTTCAAGGTGTAGGTTGCGCCCCCCTTCCCGGCCGCCAAAGGGTACCGAGTGCATCCCGCGAATTTTCATGCGAAAGTCCCGGATGACTCCCTCCTCAACTTCACTGACTGCAACTTCGAGCGCGGCCCGCGCCCGTGCTTTTTGCTCGGGCGTCAAGGTAGAAGCCTCGATGAGCTGAAAATAACGCCTTCCGACGCGCCGTTTCTGCTGCCTTTGCTCCGGTCGGGTCTCACGCTGGAGAAAGTTCTGGGGAAAGTACTGATAGGCATCCGAGACAACAAAGTGGAAAAACGGCTCCGTGCTCGAGACCAAACGGCGCTGGAAATGACGCGGTGTTGGGTTGCGCTTGACCCAGGTGATGTTGTTGACAAGCCGAACCTGAAACTGCTCCAGCGCGGCAATTGCAAAGCGGTATGGAATGAGCAGCAAGCTTTGGTGAGCATATTTGTCGCCGACGTTGAATACCACGCTCCCGGTTGGCTTAATCACGCGCAGACATTCCTGAAAGACTGACAGCAAGGCCGCTATGTAGTCGTTCAGTTTGGCTTCATTGCCGATACCGCGCCCGTAGTCGCGTTGGTGAAAGTAAGGTGGTGATGTGAGGACAAGATCAACGGCTGCTGCCGGCAAACTTCGAAGGATGTCGCGGCTGTCTCCGCAGAGAATTGTGTCGAGGGGAAAGGGTTTCGGAGCGGGCTGAGTTGTATCGTGATTCGTGTTCTGGCTTGTATCAGAAACTTCTGCGTCGGTTCTGACCATGCTTAGAGGTTTCCAAGGTACGCTGTAATGACACGGGGATTACGTTGGATATCGTCCGGCGAACCAACGGCAATGGTTTGTCCCTGTTCCACAACGTGGATTCGTTCGCATGCACCCATCACAACGCGCATGTTGTGTTCAACCAAGACTATGGTCAGTTTGAAGTCGTCACGCAGCTGTTGAATTTGGCGCATCAATACCAGCGATTCCTGTGGATTGAGTCCGGCAGCAGGTTCATCGAGTAACAAGACCTTAGGCCGCATTGCCAGGGCGCGCGCAATTTCAAGCCGCCGTTGATTGCCGTAGGAGAGTGATTTGGCCGGAGCGTGGCGATGCGCCGCCAAGTCGAAGCGTTCGAGCAGGGCCAGGGCGAGGTCGCGCTGTTCCTTTTCCTCGGCCCGATGACGGGCTGTCCGCAGCATCGTGGCCAATAAACCGGCGCGACTGCGCAGATGACAGGCCGTCATGACGTTTTCAAGGGCGGAAAGCTCGCCGAACAGCCGAATGTTCTGAAATGTTCGTGCGACGCCGCGCCGCGCAATTTCATGTGGCGGCAGCCCGACAATGCTTTTGCCCTCTAGTTCAACATCGCCGGATGTCGGCCGATACACGCCCGTGAGGACATTGAAAATCGTTGTTTTACCGGCACCGTTTGGTCCGATGAGGCCGAGGACTTGACCGGCTTGCACTGCCAAGTCAAGGTCTTTGACGGCCACCAGCCCTCCGAAGCGCACCGTTGTAGATTTTGTCGCCAACACGGTCATCGCCGATGACATGCGATGCTCGCCCACCATAACGCCTGGCTACCGCAACAGGCTCACTCAGTCGCTAAATGCCGGTCCTTCCTCCGGTTGCCCGTAGATTTCAAGCAGGCAATCGCGCAGATAGGTAAACGCCTCCTCTGGTGTGTCGGCGTAGCGGAAGAAGTCCAAATCGGTAGCTGAAATCGTACCCCACTTGACCAGGGCCTCAAAGTTCATGACCTCACGCCAGTAGGCTTCGCCGTAGATGACAATCGGTATGCGCCGGTTGAGCTTGCGCGTCTGGAGCAACGTCAGCACTTCCAAAAGTTCGTCCAGCGTCCCAAAGCCGCCGGGAAAGATGACCAGCGCCTTGGCCGGATACACCAACCAGAACTTGCGCATGAAAAAGTAGTGAAACTCAAAGCACAGCTCGGGCGAGATGTATGGGTTGGGATACTGCTCAAACGGGAGACTGATATTGAAGCCGACCGACTTACCGCCAGCAATGGCAGCTCCGCGATTGGCGGCTTCCATGATGCCTGGGCCACCGCCAGAGCAAATCAAGAACCGGCGCTGTGTAGTCGGTAAGCTCATGGCCCAGGTGGTCAACATGCGCGCCAGGTCAACGGCGTCGTCGTAAAAGCGCACCAATGCGGGATCGGTTACCGTCTCCCGATTGGGTTCGACCTCATACTCCGGCGGGTACTTGCTGTTTTGGTTGGGATGGATGCGCGCCGAGCCAAAGAACACAATCGTGTCGTGGATATTATGCTCGCGCAGCCGGACGGCCGGTTCAAGATACTCACTTTGAATACGGATAATGCGTGCTGCCCGGCTTTCGAGAAATTCGTGGTTGCGATAGGCTTTGGGAGGTTTCACCAAGCGCCCGACATTGTGCTTCATCAAGTCGTTCCGTTCATCAGTTGGTCTATGAATCGCGGTACGGCCGCTGCCATCGGCAGGCCACTTCTCAAGACCTCATCGTTTGCTCGGTCTGAACAAGAAGTGAAATTTGTTTGTACCATAAGCTTTTGCGAAGCAACGAACCCAAAATGCAAAAACGCTCCACCGTGCGCCGGCTGGCCCAGCCGGTCCCTGTACGGATTTTGCCTCAACAAGAGGATGTCCCTTCAGACATCCCCAAGACGATATGTTCAAGCCGGCGTGACTCGGCGATAATATGTTCAAACAGTCGTTGAATGGCGGCGTTCTCCAGCGGCCCGGAGTTGTGCGCCGTTACGCGCGTCAGGACTTCTGCTTCGCGTGCCGGAATGTGAACCGGCAGTCCCCCGGCCTGCTTAATGTGCGCCACAGCAATGACCAGCTCTGCCCGTCGGTTCAACAAGGCAACAAGTTGGGCATCAGTTTCATCAATGAGGCGGCGATATTCGGCAAGGATTGTTTCGGCAACCATGGTAACACCGGCACTGTGGGCGCCAAAATTCTTTGGCATCACGCTGAAGCAAGGCTTAGACTCTACCACACTTTAAACAGTGCGTCGTGGTGCTCTGGCTTACCGAGCTGTTGTCGGCTGGAAAACCAGCCTAGTTCCTAACATGGTACCCTACTGGCAGGAGAGGCTATTTTTCACCATGCGAAACCGTACATTGCTATCGGCACTCATCGTAGGTAGTTTATTGTTCCTTGCCTTTGCAAGCACAACGATGTTGGCGCAGCGTCAGACCGGTAACTCACCGTCAAGTAGCCTGCATGAGAACAAACCTAAGAAAGATAAAATCAAGGTTGCTATTATTCCGCAGGATAACCAGCGCAGTTGGACAAAAGACATTATGGTAGCCGAACTGGAAACGGCGCTCGCCGGCGGACGGTTTGAAGTTTTGTCCCGCGACTCACTCGACTCGATCATTGCCGAGCAAAAGCTGGCCAACTCCGACTTAGCCAATCCGAACAATGCCATCAAAGTTGGGCGGCTCGGATCGGCACAGTACATCATCGTCGCCAAGTGTGTCTCGGTGGATGTGAAAGAAGGTGGAATCAACATTGGTCGTTTTGGACGGCGCGAAAAGAAGATGACCGCTAAGATCAACATCCAGCTGATCAACGCTGAAACCGGTTCGGTCATTAAGTCGGAAAACTACGATGCGAGTGATTCGACGGCGTCAACCCAGCTTGGCAGCTTGGGTGGCAACACCAGCGATGCACCGGGGCAGGAGTCGTTCACCAAGATGATGAAAACCTTTGCCGAGCGCTTTGCCGAAGTCATGAGCCTCGAGGTGCCGTTTGAAACAACGGTGGCTATGGTGCGCGACGGACAGGTGATCATTCGGAGTGGATCGGGCGACGGTGTTAAGGAAGGCATCCAGTTTGATGTCATTATCGAAGGCGAACCCATTCGCGATGCCGACGGCACGATTCTTGATCGCATCTTTAATCGTGTGGCGACGCTGCGCGCGGTGAAGGTAAGTGAGCGTATCACGTACTGCGATGTGATGCAGACTTACGACCCCAACACCAAGATGGCTGACCCGGCACCAAATCTTGCACGCATCCAGACGGATATGACCGTTCGGCAAGTGGCCCGAATCACAACGCCACCGCCACGTCGGCAGTGAGCCTGTTTTCGAGTTGAAGCCCGGCGACGTGCTCGCCGGGTTGTTTTTTCTCGCTTAGTTTTTAGGAGGTCAACGTTGCACTTCTCACGATACCTTTCTGCAATCATTTGCGGATGCTGCCTTGTGACAATACCGACCGCGTACGGTGAGACACTCAAGAAACGCTACACGTTTGATTACAACGCAGCGACCCGCACGGCATCGGAAACACGGGCGAGATCCAAAGCTCGTAAGCAGTTTCTGGTGGATTTTTTAGAATCAAAGTTCTCGCGGTCGCTGATTGAGAGTCTTACAGAGGAAATTGACGTCGCCCTCGACCCGCCGGATGAATTTCTCACTGACTTCAAGATCACAAATACGCGCTATAACGAAGACGAAACCAAGATCATTCTCACCGTAGAGGGCGATGTAAACCTACCGGCCATGGTGTCGGCGCTGGTCCAAAACAAGGTGCTGAGTTTTGGGGAGCGGCCGCCGCGTGTAATGTTTCTGCCATCCAGCCGGTTTGAAGATCCTAAGGCGGCCAAGACATTGCGCGCACTGGTTTATGAGCCAATGCGCCAGGCGGGACTCCAATCGGTCGCCTTTGAAGGGGTCACGGAAATCACGTCCGTCCAGCTCAAGCAGTCGCCCAAGGGCCTAAGCCTGTTGGCCAAGCAGGCGCTTCAGTACGGTGCGGATTACCTCATCTACATTGACCCGGAAACCGACAACCGGCCGGCGAGCATTGGCGGTTACATCTGCGACGCAAATTTTATCTACACGGTCATGCGTCCGAACGACAATCGCATCCTAGGGGAGGGGGTTATCACCACACGTGGCAGTGCCAACTCTGCGATGGTTGCCTTTGGGAAGGCGATGGATGAAGCGGCACCCCTGCTCATAACACGCGCCGTCGGGCAGCTTTACCAGTCCATCTTTGCCGACAGCGATGTGATTTACGACCAGAAGCAACTCAAGAACAACATTACACTGACGGTTTTCTTCAAGACTTCACCTCAGCAAACGCAGGCGATCATCAAGGCGCTCCAAGCGCAGAATGCCTATGTGACGTTGGGTGTCGGGGCGGTCGGCGACCGGATGGCAGTGGAAACCACAATGGACGTGCTCGACCTGTACAACTTCTTCAACGACCAGACGTTTGAAGCCGGTGGTGCGAAGTTCAAGGCGCCAGTTGTTGGGTATGGTGAGAATACGCTTGAGGTGGAAATTGTTCCGCTCAACGGCAAGCCCAAGAAGGCGCGCGTGACAACGCCTCCGGCGCGCCGCCCACTTCCCTCGTCCACCGGTGCGTCCGGCAAGCCCAAAGGGATTATCTGCAACCTCAAGCCGTCGCTGCGCACCCCGGCCTTTGTCCAGTAGGTGGCGTCAGCTCGGCCGTCGTTGAGCGTTCACCGTGGTGGCTTGTCTGACTAAAGCACTTGACCAAAGCACTGATTGCTGCCGGCAACGGGATAGGCGGGCGGTGCTGTGCTGCTACAGTGGTGGCTATGAGTTGGTTTGAAGTGTTCCGCCTGGCTTTTGATGCGATCTGGGCACACAAGTTGCGGTCATTTCTGACACTACTCGGCGTGATTATCGGCGTGGCAAGCATCACCGCTGTTGCGACGGTCATTGAAGGCTTTAGCGAGTATGTCAGCGAAAAAGTCGCCGTTTATGGCGTCGGAGCGCTCACGGTAGAAAAGGCTGCTTTTCAGGGATTTGCCGACTTTGAAAAGTTCCTGCGTGCCTTGCAGCGAAACCCTGACCTCAAGGTGGACGACCTGCTGGCATTACGTGAGCAATTGACACTGGCCGATGCGGTGGCGGCCCAGGACGGTTCGGCGGCAGATGTGCGCTACGGCAATGTGGTTGTGCCGACGGTCGGTGTGCAGGGTGTGACGGCGAACTTCAACGACCTCTCAACGGTTGAGTTGGCAGAAGGGCGCGTCATCAGTCTGTTTGATGAGGAAAACCGGCGCATGGTGTGTGTCCTCGGGGCAGACATTGCCAAGGAGCTGTTCCCACGCGGAGGCGGGATTGGCCAGACGGTCAAAATCGGACGTGACCCTTACGAAGTTATCGGCATTGCTAAACCGCTTGGAACGTTCCTGGGGCAATCCCAAGATAACTATGTGCAGATTCCACTCAGTACGTTTCACAAAATCTATGGTGATCAGCGATCGTTGACGTTGTATGTGCGGCCGCGGCGCGGCATTCCCAACGAACTGGTTGAGGATGAAATCCGGGCGATTCTCCGCACCCGCCACCGTTTAGCGCCAAGTCAAGAAGACGACTTCAGCATTACGAGCGATCCGGCAACACAGGGCATTTTCACAACGCTGCTGGCGACGGTCAGCGCCGTCGTGTTGCCCATCACCGGTATTTCGTTAGTCGTTGGTGGGATTGTCATTATGAACATCATGCTGGTTTCGGTGACCGAGCGAACGCGCGAGATCGGCATTCGCAAAAGCCTCGGGGCGCGGCGGCGCGATATCCTGCGGCAGTTTTTGGCTGAATCGGCGCTGTTGTCATTGATCGGAGGCATCATCGGCCTGGGGCTTGCATATGTGACGATGTTGATTGTGTCACACTTTTCAGGTTTGCCGGTGGCGCTGCCGTTCTGGGCAGTTGCTTTGGCCGTGGTGGTTTCAGGCAGCGTTGGGCTGTTCTTCGGAATTTATCCGGCCAACAAAGCGGCACAACTGGATCCGATTCAGGCACTCCGCGCTGACTAGGTGGGCCTTGCTTCCGCAGATGGAGAACCCAAACGGCGGATGGCTTCAGATCAAACGTCGAACCACCATCTGCCAGCAAGCAGCGACCCAGGAAAAAGGATTCCCCGCCGTCACTTGCAACACAGCTTGCGTTCGGAGCCGCTTGCGTTGCAGCGCGTTTAAGTGCGCCGCACGGTTGCTAGTAAAGACGCTGCTTTTGCACTACACTGGTCAACCCTGAGCTCAATGTAGTCTTGTCAGTGTATGCGACCTAGAAAGAGTCAGCAGCGAGTGCTCGTCTATCTGGCACTACTGCTTGTTCTTGCGATTGAACTTTTGGCAGGAGAGGCAGCCACTGCCACCCCACTCGTCGTTGGTGAGGCACTGTCCGCACAACCGCTGACAACAGCCCTGGAACAGTTTGAGGATCGCACGCGTCACATCACCATTGAACAAGTGGCCAGCGGAACAATCAATTTTGTTCCCGTCAAGACCGACAGGCTCAACCTTGGCTATACAGCGTCTGCCTACTGGTTCCGCTTGCAACTGCGCAATGACGCGAATCATGCAGTGGAACGTTTACTTGAAATTGAGCAACCGTACCTGGGCCGTGTAGAAGCTTACCTGCCGCGTGGACGACACGCCCACGCAGGCTTTGTCTGTTTGATGGCAGGTGACGCCTTGCCCTTTGACGTGCGTGTTGTGCCGCACCGGCTGCCGGTATTTCCTGTCACCATTCCGGCACGCACCGAGCAGACAATGTATCTTCGGGTGGAAACCAACGGCTCGCTGACATTTTCGGCCATGTTGTGGGAGCCGTTCGCCCATGCTCGCAAGGATCGCATCTACAGTTTTTCCCTTGGCGTTTACTACGGTTTGCTGCTCGTTTTGGTCATTTACAACGCGGTCTTTTTCTTGGGGATGCGCGACTGGGCGAATGTTTATTTTTCCATTTACCTACTGTGTCTCGGGCTGTTTCAAGCCTGTGTGGACGGCTTTGCTTCCCAACTTCAGGCGTGGCTGCTGGGTGGATTCGTCGTGGATGGACTTGCGCTGCGCCTGGCCTTCGGGAATCTCACATCAGGCGCGGCAGCACTGCTGACCGGGACATACTTGCTTTTGGAAAAGTATAGTCCACGTGCCAATCGCTGGATGCGGCTGATGGCTGGCTACTTTTCCCTACTGGCAGTGCTGGCCGTCGTGTGGCCAAGTCAACTGACGGCCAAAATCTCCAATTTTTCAATGTTGTTGTGTGGGGTGCCCGCGTTCCTGTTGTTTTTCATACCGCTGCAACAGGGATATCGCCCGGCGCTGTACTTCTTCCTGTCCTGGTCGGTGGTCATTCTAGCCGTTATCCTCAATGCGCTGCGCACGGCCGGCATCCTGCCGCCAAGCATCGGGTGGTCATCGGTACTGCACTTGGGTACGGCAGCTCAGGGGATCCTCTTGTCGGTCGGCTTGCTCGCGCGACTGATGCTGCTCAAGCAAGAAAAGGACGCTGCCCGCGCCGAAGCAGACCGCCGCGCCGTTGAAATGGCGATTTCGGTCAGTTTCAATGAACAGCTCAAACGAGCCAATCAGGAGCTAAGCGAAGCCTTGCGAGCGCGCGAAGAGGCGCAGCGCGAGGCCGAACGGCAGCGGGCAGAAGCAGAAGCCGCCAATGCCCGGTTGATGGAGCTGGACCGTATCAAGTCGGACTTCACGGCGATGCTCGTCCATGATCTGCGCTCTCCGCTGGCAGCCGTCAGCGGCACGTTGGAAATCATTGAAGGTACGCTCACCGATGCCGACCCCGATCTTCTTACGCTTGTGCGCGCTTCTCAAGAGAACGTCCGTCGCACACTGGATCTGATCACCGACCTGCTGGAGTTGTCCCGGAGTGAGTCGCAGTCACTGACACTCGATCTTAAGCTCCTCGATCTCGTCCCGATGCTGCGGCAGTGTGTGGAAAATACGCGGCTGGGAACGGTTCACGACCTTGACTTCGTCGTTGATTTACCACCTGCCTTACCCGCTGTTGCCGGCGACGCCCGGAAGCTGGAACGAGTTTTCATGAACCTCCTGACAAACGCGGCAAAGTTTACACCACCGGGCGGGACGGTGACTGTGACCGCCTGCGCAGTCGCCGGGCAAGGTGTTGAGTCTGGCTTGTCCTTTGTGGAAGTCACCGTTACCGACACCGGCCCCGGGATTCCAACTGCGGAACTACCGTTTTTGTTTGACCCGTACCGGCAAGGCAGACAAGGGAAGCAGAAAGTTGGCTTCGGCCTCGGACTTTCTATTGCAAAGCGCATTTTGGCCGCGCACGAGGGCAACATCGCGGTCAAAAGCCAAGTTGGCGTCGGCAGTGCTTTCACCGTGACCTTGCCCGTTTGGGCCGGTCAAGTCGGTGAAACAAGCTCTGAATCTCTATCTTCCCTGCCTACGGATAACAGAGAGAAAACCATTAGTTCCGGCCACGCCACGGCTGAGTGTGGTGGGCCTCGCAAGCCGTAGTGACGCGGGATGGGTCCGGGGCGTGTATCCTCCTGCATTACATTGCCTCCCGGAACAGGCCTGTATCAGCCTGCGAGGCATCCTGTAGTCTTGCCGGACCTGCGCACAGGCCGAAGCCATAGCGCGTCTTGTCGCGTCTGTCGGGGTTTTGATCCGCTCCGCCGTCTGCCGGAGCTCCGCCAGCAACTCTTCCACCTTGACCTCCCACAGCCGCAATATCCAAAACTCGTGCCATGTCTGCTTGACCTCAGACCTGACCGGCCTGCACCACCGCCCGCGCCCTCGCAGCACGAGTATCACCTGCGTCACCGAGAGCCGGTGCATGCGCGCCCCGTCATCCACATCCACGGTGGCCGACAGCAGTTCGGAGTTGGGTCAACGTGGAACCAATGCGGAATAGCCGGTCGGCCGCGTGGATGAAGGTCACAAAGTCGGCTCGAATTGGCTCGATAGGCAACACGGTTTTGATCACCTGCACGGCACTCGTTGTTGCCACACCGGAAAGACCAGGACGGTACTTCACCGACCGGCGCGCAAACGCTGCCGGGTAGGTTTCTGTCAAGTCCTTACATCTGAGGTTCGGGCAGGAGTTCGGATACGAGCCGGAAGGGAGCTACCACAGCCGGCAAACCCAAGCGACCGAAACACACCGATTGGTGACGCCCAGAAACAAGTCCGGTCGAACGCGCCGGTTTTTTGCTTTTTTGCCGACG
>CALGZC010000061.1 GCA_937934745.1 uncultured Blastocatellia bacterium | reverse complement strand
TCGCCGGTCGAGCGAGCGGTGCTGGAATTTTTCACAAGGTCGCGTCCGCTAAAGGAAATGTTCAAAGACGAGAGCCTCAAGCTGCGCATCGATGACCTGTACCGGAAGGATATGGTCGCGCGCGGCTTTTTCCCCTCGGATCGGGCAAGCGCATACCGAGTTCTTCTCCTTATCCTTCTTCTCCTTATCCACTTTCTGCTGTGCGCCGGCAGCGTTCTTTTCATCAGCTTCGTGACGGATGACATGTCTGGCGAAACCGCCGCCCTGGTCTCCTGGGGATTCGCATTAGTGGCCCTGCCCGTGGCCATGCTCGTGTCCATCCGGGCGTTGTCAATCATCTTTAGTCGCCGAACCCGCCTTGGCGAACGGGCGCTGCAATCGCTGCAGTCGCTTTTTGACGGATTGCGCGCCAACGCTGCCAACCTCAAGCTCTGCGGCGCGACCAGTCAACTCTCCCTGCTGGTCGCCCTGTATGGCGTGGGCGTCTTGCCGACAGACGCTTTCCCTGAAGTGCGCGAGACCTTCCGCGTGTCCGTCGGGTCTTCGGATTGTGGCAGCGACTGTGGCAGTAGCTGTAGCGGCGGCGGCGACGGCGGCGGCTGTGGCGGCGGCTGTGGCGGCGGCTGTAGTTAGCGTATGCCTCGCTCCCCCTCGCCCATGACGCTGCCCCTGCCTGACTCCCTGCGCGACCGGGTCGGACTGGGATGGCGCGCGCCGCTGGCAGCTGACATCCTGGCGAACCTTGACCGCATTGATGCGGTCGAGGTGATTGCCGATGATTACTTCGACGCTCCGGCGCGCGACCGCCAGGCGCTCCGGTGGCTTGGGCGGCAGGTGCCGCTCGCGCTCCACGGCGTATCGTTGGGGCTGGCCTCAACTGCGCCGGCGGATGTTGTCCGGCTTGACCACATGGCGCGCCTCGTCGCGGATGTCGCGCCGTGGCTTTGGTCGGAGCACCTTGCCTTTGTACGCGGCGGCGGGGTGGAAATCGGCCATCTGGCCGCCCCGCCGCGCACCGAAGCGACCATTGAGGGGGCGGCGCGCAATCTGGCGCGCGCGCGGGCGATTGTGGGCAGCGCGCCGCTGGTCGAAAACATTTCAACCATCATCGAGCCGCCCGGCAGTCAGATGAGCGAAGCCGCCTGGTTGCAGGGCGTGTTGGCGGCGACGGAGAACGGCCTGCTGCTCGACCTGCACAACCTGTACGCCAACGGCTGTAACTTCGACTTCGACCCGCGCGAGGTCATCGCCGGCCTCCCCCTCGAGCGGGTCGGCTACATTCATCTTGCCGGCGGCAAGTGGGTTCAGGCAACGCGCTTTCCGGGGCGGCGCCTGCTCGACGACCACCGGCACGCCACGCCGCTGCCGGTGTTTGACCTGCTGGAGGAAGTCGCTCGCCGCGCGCCGCAGCCGCTGGTCGTCATTCTGGAGCGCGACGGCGACTACCCGGCCTTTGACGAGCTGCTCGCCGAGCTGGACGCGGCGCGGGCCGCGCTGGCGCGGGGACGCGCGGCGCGGCTGGCGGAAACCCATGTCATCGCCCCGATTTGAGGCTTTCTTAGCGCGGCTCTATGCCGATGAGGCGTTTCGGGAGCGGTTTCTCGCCGCGCCGGAAGCCGTGGCTGAAGCCTTTGGCCTCGCGCCAGACGAGCGCGCCGCGCTGGCGGCGATTGACCTGACCGGGCTAGAGCTGGCCGCCCGCGTCTTTGCCAGAAAGCTTGAGTACAAAGCCGAATACAAGCGGCGGCAGGGCTGGCGCGGGCGCTGGCGCCGCCGGTGGCGCGACTGGCTGGCGCGGCTACGCCAGCTTGGAAACGAGGGCAGAGCACCACGCACTTGAGCTGCCGGTGTCAGGCCCTCAAACTTTGGAGAGGCGTGTTTCCGTGGATACCTTCCGCGCAGACAACTTCTCCCTCGCCTTTTTTGGCTTGGCACATGGTTTCACATGTTTTGACGCAGAAACGCGCCTATCCCAACGGCAGTGCGCTCAAAAGGCGTTACGGGGTGCGCTCAAAGCGGTCACCACGCCAGCGGAGCGCATAGCGCCGCCGCCCACGACCGTCTTTGACAAGAACGGTGGTCCCGTAGCGGGGCAGTTCGTACGTCTGGCAATCGCCATCCTCAAAGTCCTGACAGTTGGCGTAGTCGGGAATGACGACGTGCGATACATCCGTGAGTCGCCCGTTTCGCTCATCGAGCGCATAGCAGCGAGACCCCATCTCATAGTCAGCCGTCAAGACCACGAGATAGGTGCCATCGGTTTTCCGAAACTTGGCAATGGTGACGGTTGGGCGTGCGCCATCGCCGGCGACTTGCAGGTAGCCGTTGCGCTCATCGCGGACGGTCAGGTGTTCAGGGCGAAGCAGCGCCCGGCGGCGTGTGCGAGATGGATCGGGAAGGTACTCGTCGGGGATGGCAAGAAAGTAGTCTACCAGCGAGCGCCCTGTTGCACCTTTTGGCGTGGCCTTCTGTCCGGCGCTTGTCGGAAGCAGAAGCCACAATCCACACCACAGCCCAAGAATCACCTTGACAGTATGGCACCCACAGCCTTGACAACGCGTGTGACGCAGCATCAGCCACCTTCTCTTGAACAACGGTGAATATGGTTCTAACCGGGATAGCGTTCCAAACGTTTGGCTCTATGGCTTGAAATCATAGTCTGAATAGATGAGAAGCAAAGCGGGTATCTGCAACGCATTTCCCTGCACCACGGCATCCCTTCTAAAGTCAAACGCGCTTGTGGCCGCGTTGCATCCTGCCTTGGACTCCGCCATACTTTCTCGCACTACGCGCCGAACGGTGCGCCTGAGCCCGGTGCCAGGTAAAGCCCAGCGCGACGGCAGGACGCACGGTGGCTGGCAGGCAAATTCGTAGGTCAGTATCCGTCAAACGGCGAAGGGCGAGCTACAAACGGCGAGTGGTGCGAGCAATAGCCACTTTCGCAAACGGCTCCGTAGGGCGTGACTCAGGAGCCACCCAAGCGTGCCTTGAGCGCGTAAGGCATCCTCCGTCGAGAAGGATGTCAAGGACACGATGAACAACCGACTCTGTTTCTTTCTTGCCGGTCTACTCCTTTGTTTTAGCTTTTGTTTTAGCTTTCCGATTGCTGCACAACAGCCTCGGCTCGGCGCACAAGGCACTGCCAAAACGTACCCGCCGCCCCAGCTTGATCCGCGCGAAACACATTTAGCCAACCTGCGCCAGCTCACCTTTGGCGGCGAGAACGCCGAAGCTTACTTTTCATTCGACGGCCGGCGCTTAGTCTTTCAGTCCACCCGCGACGGCCGTGCCTGCGACCAGATCTATGTGATGGACGTGACCGGTGGCCGCCAGCGGATGGTCAGCACAGGACTGGGGCGGACAACCTGCGCCTACTTCCTCCGTGACGGCAAACACATCATTTACTCCTCAACCCATCTGGCGCAGCGGGAGTGCCCACCGCGGCCGGATTTCTCGCGCGGCTATGTCTGGGCGCTCTACCCGACCTATGACATCTTCAAGGCCAGCTTAGACGGTAAACGCCTGGTGCGGCTCACGGAGACGCCCGGCTATGATGCCGAAGCCACTGTCTCACCTGATGGCAAGCACATTGTGTTCACGTCTGACCGCTCCGGCGATCTGGAGTTGTACATCATGGATGCCGATGGGAAAAACGTCCGTCAGTTGACGAATACCCCCGGCTACGACGGGGGCGCATTTTTCTCACACGACGGTAAGAAAATCGTCTGGCGGGCGAGCCGTCCCACCGGCGCGGAACTTGAGGAATACCGGGCGCTGTTGAAGGAACATCTCATTCGCCCCTCGCAGCTGGATATTTACGTCATGGATGTAGACGGCTCGAATGTTCGCCGTCTGACCGACAACGGCAAGGCCAACTTTGCACCGTTTTTCACACCTGATGACCAAAAGGTGATCTTTTCTTCTAACCTGGACGATCCCCGTGGGCGCAATTTCGACCTGTACCTGATTAATTTGGACGGCACGGGCCTGGAGCGCGTCACCTACAACGAAACCTTTGACGGGTTTCCGATGTTCTCACCGGACGGCAAAAAGCTGGTCTTTGCGTCGAATCGCAACGGACGTGCGGCGGGCGAAACGAACATCTTTATTGCCGACTGGATGCCTTGAGCACGGCGCAGGTCAACCCGTCAGACGGGCGTTGAGAGCGTCAAGTGACGCTTGCAGACGGAAGAGCGTGGCGTCAGACCGAAACGCCGGCGCATGCGGCGCGGGTGGTTTGTGGACGGGGATGGACAGCGGGATGCGCCGCCCCGGACGAATCAGTTCGACGCCATGCCGCGCAAAGATCGGCGCGTATGCTTCAAAATGTTCGGCTAAGTGGGCCATCACCGTGTCATTACCATGCTTGGCAATCGGAACGCGCGCCTCGTAATCCATGATGTTGTGGAAAAACATCCGGTAGTCGTCCGTCCGTGGCTCAATAATGATAATGTCCACCTCTGGGTGCAGCCGCTTGTAACGCTCGATGCCCAACTCAATGCGTGAATGCAGCAGAACGCGCAGCATTTGCCACGCAATGTACCCAAAGCCCTTTTCGCGCAAGTAGCGCCCCTTGCCTTCAAATAATGGGACGGCTTCCCGCTCAATATCGTTGCGCAGCGGGACAACCGGATTGATACACACAATCAGCTTTGCCCCTTTGGCGATAGCAATATCAATGTGCAACGTCTTACGCATTGCGCCGTCCACATAGTCGCGCCGCCCGATCCGAACCGGACGGTAAAACAGCGGAATGGCCGTTGACGCCTGTACAGCCTTGGAAATCGGGATGTGGTCATGGCCTTCGTCGCCAAAGACCACGCGCTCGCCGGTGTCAAGTTCAGTCGCAATCACGTACAGCGTCCGCCGCAACTGCCGAAAATCATTTGTCCGACCCAGTTGGTGGAAACTGTGACGGAGATAGCTTTCCACGCGATCGTTGACAAACAACCCGGACGGCAAAATTTCATCCAACATGCTCACATACGGATTGCCACCCACCGTCGCTTTCCGTAACTGCTTGAGGGCGTTGAGGAACAGGGTTCGCGGCAGCCTGAGCGCCCGCTCAAGGAATTCTCCCCAATTGGGTCGGAACACATCCCACTTAGGGAACGGTGCAACGGGTGCGTCCCGGTCCTCGCGCAATGCACTGAATAATGCTTCCGGCGTTACACCATTGGCCAGAAAAGACCCCACAAACGCTCCGGCCGATAGGCCGATGATCATGTCAAAATCGGCAATGGTAAATGCATCACCGAGATATTGGTCGAGTGCATGCAGCGCGCCGATTTCATAGACGACGCCGGTAATCCCCCCGCCTGCCAGAATGAGTGCTGTTTTGCTGCGGTTCGCCCGCCGTTTGGACTTGGGCATAGTCTATGTGGTGAGCAATCGGGGACGAACCGACCGGCTGCCGGTTGTCGGACTGCATTGATTGTGGAAAGGCACCCCCTACCGAACAAGGTGTGGCTCGCGGCACCCGGCTCAGGAGAGCGCAATCCGCTGACCGTAGAAATCATAAATCCGGTTCAGGCGTTTGAGTTCGCGGTCGTAAATCGTGTCAGTAAACGGCTGAATGTCTTTAACGGGACGCAGGGCGTTATACCCTCGTTCCAGGATATCCACAATGTTATCCCGCGACGAGGTAAACATATGCGCCGTCATGCGCGCCGTTTTGAGAATCAGACCGATGAACCGGGACTGACACAACGTGTGCGTGAAGTGAAAGCATTCGACGATCAGCTCCAACTGCTCAATGCGGGCATCGTAGTTGTTGCACCGGTAGTAAGCCTCATCGTACTGCTCCTGCAAGATGTTCTTCCTAACGCCCATTTTCTCCAGGGTGATCACCATGAGGTTGTCCAACGTATCGGACAACTCATACAAATCCAGCAACCGAATTAACCCTTGAAAGAACCGTTCGCCCAGGGCGTTGCGGAAATAGCTGGAGATTTGTTCAAAACTGCGGTTGCGTTCTTCAAAGTCGCGTGGGGCGTAGATGTCCTGGGCAAAAAACTCACACAGCGGGCCGTACTCTTGTGAGGTATAGAGGTCGTTGAAGTTACGCTTGAGCTGCTTGACCTGAAAGTCCTGAAGCTCGCGTTTGAGAGCAAGGTTGACGGTGGATTTCGCAGAGGCTTTTCTGGGCATGGTGGCTTGTCACAACGGCACAGCAAAGGTGATACGTGGCGGGTCAGCCGCACCCAGACCAATTATACTGTGCCGTAACCAAGCCGGAACAGAGTGGACCAGTGGGGAAACGCAATTCGGTGGGGCTTCACTCCTCGGTCGACGGCTCGGGACGGTGGCGCATCCACCAAGCAGGTAGGTCGGACGGCGACGCATGTGGCGGGGGATGAATCGGAAACAAGCAACGGTAGTCGGCAACCGTGGTCACGCCCGGCAAGGCAGCTCGGTCCGGCAGAATGTCCTCCGGCCGGGGTTGCTCGTTCTGGAGCTTCTTGTTCTGTTGCTGCACGGAAGCTCGATCGCCCAATCGCCACCGGCGACAACGGGACTGACCATTAGCGGCGTAGTGGTTGGGGATGCCGGCGCACCGCTGGCAGAAGCAAAAGTCGTCTGTCTGAGTGCAAGTACTCCGGCGATTTCGCTGCTAACAGGGGCAGACGGCCGGTTCACCTTCACCGTTCCGCGGATCGGTCAGTACACCATCACGGCAACCGCGAACGGCTACCGGACACAAACGCAGGCGGTGATGCTGAGTCGTCCAGATGAAATCATCGGCGATCTCAAACTTCGGATGTCACCCAGTTCACTGCGCGTCGTTGCCCGCGATGCGCGTACTAACGCCAACCTCAATGGGGTCGTCGTCACAGCGCGCGTCAAAGAAGCGGTGCAGCGCGAGGCCGGTGCTCTTCGGGCGCTTGAAGGCCGATCGGGTGAGTACTTCTTCGGGCGTATGGAGCCTGGGGCGTATGAAGTCACGGCCGTTGTCACCGGCTATGAAGCCAAAACGGCCGAAGTCGTCATCACCGGCGAGCGAACAACCCTAGAAGTCACGCTGCTGTTGAGTCGCGTGTCCACGATTCCCATCGGACTACGGAGCTTAGATCGCTCGTTTACCACACCACGTCTACCCACCAACGACGTGCGAGCCATTTTCTGCGATACAGATGGGAGTATCTGGTTTGGGACGACTGCCGGCGTCTGCCGGTTTGACGGACAGCTTTTCCAATCGTCAGAAACCTCGGACTCGCCGCTGAGTTCACTGGCCGGACAGACCATCACAGCACTGACACGAACAACGGACGGCACATTGTGGTTTGGAACCCCTGCGGGACTGGCGGCCCTATCGCCGGCCACACCGTCCGTCTCCCGCGTAGAAGCGCCGGTTGTTGATGTGACCTGCTTGCTGGCGGGCAGCGCCGGCGAACTTTGGGTTGGAACGTCAAATGGCTTACACTGTTACCGTCCGTCACCTCCCCGGTGGCAGCTTGTGACGGAGATCGGCGCAACCCGCATTGCCGACCTCCATCTGTTGCCCGATGGTGGTGTGGCGGCGGCAACCGCACGTGGGCTTTTTCGATGGCGTTCTGGTCAGCCCTGGGAACGGATACAACCATCTCCGGCACCTGCCGACAACGCCGTGCACAGCGTCGCTGCCGATCCACATTCGCCAACGCTGTGGTGTACGACTTCGGTCGGGCTGTGGATGACAACCCCGGACGGCAAACTGGTTGCGGTGCCGGGCACGCTCCTCCAGCGTCCGTTGGGTGCCTGCCGCCTGGATGACGAAGGGCGGGTGTGGTGTGCCGTCGGCACCGGGCCAGGGGTTATCGTCTATGACCCACGCCGTCAGGAAGCGGCCGAACTGCTGACCGATGTGGTCGTGACGGGCATCACGTACGACCTCGATCACAATCTGTGGTTGGCGACGCGCCAGGGTGCGCTTCGGCAGGACCTCTATAGCTTTGTCGTTTTTGACACGAGCCGCGGTTTGCCGGACAGCGACGTGTACGCCGTTGTGCCGGCAACTGAACCAGGGCAACTCTGGGTTGGGACGGCACGCGGCGTCTACACGTTTGATGGGATTCGCTTTCAGCGTCTACATCGGGCACTGGACGGACTGACCGTGCGGTCTCTGTTGCCTGTGAACACACAGTTGTGGATTGGAGCCGAAAACGGCCTCTGGCTGTGGGACGGCGTTGCAGTGCGTACCCTGCTGCCCGACAATCGTCCGTTGACGAAGATCCGGTCGTTGCTGTTCGATGCTGTACGCCGAACGCTCTGGGTGGTCACGGCCAACACACTGCTCAAGCTAGACGCCGAGACCCGCAAACTGGATGGCGAACCCATTCCGCTCGACGGCGAAGTGCGCACGGCCATCCTCGCGCAATCTGGAGCCGTGTGGCTGGCCACCAATGCCGGTGCCTACCGCTACGACCCCAATACGGCTGAGCTGGTGGTCATCGGCGACGCACGCGGGCTGGAAAGCCGTGACGTGCGCGCCGTTGTCGAACAACCACAGGGAGGACGTTTCTGGCTGGCGACCGGACGGGGGATTGAGACCTTCGACGGCGCGCATTTCGTTCCCGACAGCTTGCGCACGGCGGTGCAGGGCAGTGACGTACAACTGCTGTATGTTGAACAAAACACCTCTGAGGCCTTCCTATGGGTGGGCGTAGGCGACGGAACCCTGCGCAAATTCCTGCTGGATGACGAAGGTGTTGTGCAAACCTATCGGCGTGACCGGTACGACCTGGGTGGACTCCGGGTGCGGAGTATGCTCAAAACGCCGGACGGGATGCTCTGGCTGGCCACTGACGCCGGGTTGGTGCGCCACCGACCGAATCTCCGCCCACCCTTGGTGGATATCCGCCTGGAGGCAGACGGAGCAGAGGTGCCGGCGTCCTCTGAAGTCGCTCTGCGCGCCGGTTTTCATCGGCTGAAATTTCGCTTTACGGCCATCAGTCAGGTCGGCCCGGTAACGTACTTTTACCGCTTGGTCGGGCGCGACGCCGACTGGCGCCGCCTCGCGCCGGAGCGCAGCCTGACGACGCCGACCGAATATGCCGTCAGTGGACTCGCACCGGGGGAGCACATCTTTGAAGTCCGTGCCCTGAGTCGCGACCTCTACGGGCGGACTTCCCCCGTCCGCCGGTATGTCGTGCGTATTGACGCCCCTTTTTACCGCCGCCATTGGTTTTGGATCACCTGCGCGCTGGTTCTCACAGGTGGGGGGACAGGGGTGTGGTTTGTACAGCGTGCGCGCAACCGGGAGTATGTGTTGCCGCCCAACCTGCGGAAGTTCACTCCCATCGGACGCAACCCCTACATCGTCGGCAACCCGATCCGCTCCCAAGCAATGTTCTTCGGGCGTGAAGATGACTTCCAGTACGTTGTGCGCAAACTCGAAGGTACCCCCCAGGGCCTGGTCATCGTCTTTTGCGGCGAGCGCCGGACGGGCAAAAGCTCTATCCTCTACCAAATGGCAAACGGTCGCTTAGGTGCAGCCTTTACGCCGGTTTTCATTGACATGCAGGAGATGCTTGTCCGTAGCGATGGCGAGCTGTTCAACCGCATTGCCCGTCTTATCGGCGAAGCAGTGCTCAAGCAAATGCCTGCCCCCCTCCCCTGGACGGCAATAGATTTCCAGGCTGAACCCAATCCATACGACCGCTTCCGAGAGTTTCTCGGTATCGTGCTCGATTACATTGGCGACCGGCAGATGGTCTGGCTGGTGGATGAGTACGAAATCTTCGAGAGCAAAGTTGAGGACGGTAAGCTATCACGCGACCTACTCCCGTTTCTGGCAAGTTTACTGGATCGCTATGCACGGCTCTCGTTTATCTTCACCGGGTCACGGCGACTTGAAGACCGCGACCGGCGTTTCTGGCGCGAGTTGTTGCGGCGGTCACTGTTTCGGAAAGTGTCCTACCTCACCCCTAACGACACGCGGCGGTTGATTACCGAGCCTGTCAAGGACTGCGTTGTGTACGGGCGGGGCGTCGTGGAGGCACTGGTGCGATTGACGGCAGGACAGCCGTTTTACACGCAAGTCCTGTGTCAAAACATCGTGGACTTCCTCAACGAACAAAAACGGCACTATGTTCTCCGCAGTGACGTTGTCGCCATTGTGGAAGAAGTCGTCAACCACCCACTTCCGCAAATGATGTACTTCTGGGAGGGACTGAGCGACGACGAAAAGTTAGTGCTGGCACTGATGGCCGACGTTCTACTGAACGAAGGCGACGCTGCGACGGCAAAGCGTTTAGCTGTGCGCATTGTGGAAGCGCACTATCCGGTGACGCTTTCTGAGACAACCATCCGCCTGACGCTGGAAGAATTGTTCCGCCGTGAAGTGCTTGGCAAAACTGGCGACGAAACTTTTGTCTACCGGATCGATTTGCTGCGCCACTGGATTCGACGCAGCCACAGCGTTTGGCAGGTTGTCAGCGAAGTGCGCTCACGGTAGAGGCGGCCTCCCTGTGGTTGTGAGCGCCAGTCTGGCTTGCGATCACCCCGGCTGCACCAGGGAGGCGCGGCCCACACGGCTTGTGATCACGAACAACATGCCAGGCACAAAACCATGCACAAAAAGCGCCCTCCCAGCTGGCCGGGCAGGGCGCAGACGCCAAACCTGGATGAACCATCGGTTCAGGATGACTGGGATGATGATTGACGGAACTTTTCCATCGGGAAGTTCACGCCGAGAACAGATGGATCACCGTTGCACAGCGACTTGACAATATATTCGTAAAGATAGTTGGACTCGGCCCGCACCTGCGGATCGGCGCGGTCTTCATACGTTTTAATGCTGCTGTCAAACTCCTTCTTGAGCAGGTCATAGAGGTTCTTTTGAGCAATCCCCTGCTCAATTTTCTGCGGGTTGTAGATCTTGATGTCGCTGACGATCGTGCGCGCCACCCGCTGCGCCACCTTGTGCAACTCTTCACTGGCTTTGAACTGGGTCGGCTGGGTAGCCGTGGGAGCTGCTGCGGCCGGCTGGTTGCCCGGTGGGACAAAGTAGGCCGGAATTTCCGTTTCGCTGGTTGCCGGTGTTGCGGCCGGCGGATCGGCCGCTTGGCTGACATCAAACTCCGGCAGCGGCTGCGCCTGAAGCTGCGCCTCCATGGCACGGCGGGCTTCTTCCGCGCGCCGGGCCTCTTCTGCCGCGAGACGGGCAGCTTCTTCGGCGCGCCGCTGTTCCTCCAGTCGGCGCTGCTCCTCAGCCCGCCGGGCCTCTTCCGCCGCCCGGCGCGCCGCTTCTTCCTGCGCACGGCGCTGTTCTTCTAGTCGGCGCTGCTCCTCAGCGCGCCGGGCCTCTTCCGCTGCCCGGCGCGCTTCCTCCTCTGCCCGCCGTTGCTCTTCAAGACGACGCTGTTCTTCCATCGCCTGCTGTTGAGCTTCCGCCACGCGCGCCGTTTCTTGAGCAGCACCAGACGACTCTACTAGCGAGGATGAACCAACCGTCAACCCCAGGCCGACGTCCTGGTTTTTCTTGCTTTTGAGGAAGAAAAAGGCGGCGACGCCGATAACAACAACGACCACCACACCAATCACAATGTAAGCCATTACCGAACAGGCTCCTTAGGGATGTCTTTCGGTTGGTACGGCACACATCATCTTGGTGGCAACCTACTTACGTGATAGTTCATCGCGCGTGGCATGGATCGTCTGGGGAAGGATTTCGCGGATGCCATGTTCACGGGCGTACTTTTCGGTGTTGTGCATCGCTTTCTTGCGGATGAAAAAGGGGATTTTCTTCAACTCCGCCAAGGCTTCATCCGTCCACCGCAACTCACCGGACAGTACCCCGGAAGCAGTACCACCCGCTGACGCCGTTGCCACAGACGTGGTGGTCGTCCCTGCGACTACCGCCGGCGCAGCCGCCTGCGTGGGCTGTGAGGGGGTATCCGGCAGGTCGGGTAATCTGACGGCACCAAGAACCGAATCGTGTTCAACGCCCGGCAACTCGCGGAACATATCAATCAAGTGCGATTCCAAACCAAGCGTGAGTGTGTGCGTGACCGCGTCAAAGATTACATTAGCGCCCTCCCAACCTGCAAATGGAGAATAGCGGGCTGGAAAGTCAGTAACATGGGCTGGACAACTAATGACAGTTGCCGGGAGGTCATGCCGCCGCGCCGAGTGACGCTCCATTTGCGTCCCCATGACAATGTCCGGCATCAGCTCGGCGATCCGCCGCTCGACCTCCTTGAAATCATCCGAATAGAAGCCCTGCCAACCTCGCTGGGCGCAGGTATCAAGGAACGCGGCTGAATGCTCGTAGGAAAACGTTCCCACGGCCAACGGGCGCATGCCGATTTCTTCTTCCATCATGCGGGCAACGGCCAGGGCATGCGACGCCACGCCGAACACGAAGGACCGTTTGGGCGTCAGGTAGTGACTGTCGGCGGAACGCGAGTACCACGGGACACGACTCAGGCTTTCTGGGCGGGGATGGAAATTAGCCGGGCGCCCGCCAAGTTCTTCGACCTTGGACTGTACCAGTTCGATGAACTCCTGGGTTGCCTGAATGCCGATGGGAGCATGGACAAGATAGGGTTGCCCAAAGCGGCTTTCCAGGACCTTGGCCGCCCGGAGCCCGATTTCGGCGTAGGGCACAACGTTGAACCAAGCGCGACCCAACCGGTCAAAGTCGGCCGCCGTCCCTCCAAGCGGCAGGGCAGCATTGACCTGTACGCCACACTGGTTGAGCAGGAGGGTGATTTCCCGCAGATCGTCGCGGTGACGAAAGCCAAGGCTCGTCAAGCCCAAGATGTTGACACTGGGTTCTGGCGTCCGCTCGCCGGTTCCCGTAGCTAATGCCTCCACCAAACCGGCGAAGGTCATGTCCGCGCCCTGATCCTCTTTTTCACAGAAGGCGTTGAGTTGAAGGAAGAGCAGGCGGGCGTTGCACTGCGCCTGCAACCGATTGAGCGCACCACCCACGTCTTCCTTGAGCAAATTGGAGGTGCAGGTGGGAATAACCTGAATGACACGTGGCTGATGCGTTCGTTCAACCTGCTCTACCACCGTGATCATCCGATCTATGCCGGTGGTAGACACCTCTTTCCGCCCGTAGCTGACGTTTGTCACCGCCGGAAAGCCACACTGCCGGTCGATCATCGTGAACAACACGCTGGTGTAGGAATCCCCACCGGGGGCGTGTAGCACGGTGTGTACACCGGGGATGGAGCTTCCTACCCGGCACGCGCCGACGTGAGCCGGCCCCTCATACGTCCAATAATGCAGTCGCATGTGCTTTACTCCTGAAACAAAATGCAGCGCCTATGGCTGTTGGAGGCCGGTTGCCGCCGGGTGAGCTGCGGGATCCGGTACCCGCACCAACCGGCCGTACACAACTACACAGCCGCACGAGTGTTGACGGGCTGATCAACATACCATCCACGCTGGGCCATGAGCTGTCCCCGCCGAACAGGACGAGCAATGATTTCTGCCAAATCCTTAGCGTGCTTGAAGCCGTGAATCGGCGTAAAGGTAAACTCGATGGACCACTTGGTTGGCAAGCCGCGCGATTCAAATGGGTTTGCTAAGCCCAGCCCACAGATTGTCAAATCGGGTTTCAGGGCAATGACACGTTCGGCTTGGGCGATCACGTCCGGTTTTTCGTACAGCGTCAGGCCCTCCGGCAGGCAGGCCACATCGGCTGCCATCGCTTTGCGGTTGAAGTACGGCGTGGACAGCTCCACGATTTCCGCCCCCATCTCGTACAACAAATTGGCAATCGGCAGTTCGAGGAGGTTGTCGCCGATGATGGCAATCCGCTTGCCGATGAGCAGTTCGCGTTCTGGCCCGATGCGTTCCCAGGCTTCGGCCTCGAGTGCCGCGAGCTTGGCAGGCGGTTCTTTGCCGAAGGCACGGCAGATGGCTTCGTAAAACTGGCGTGTGGCCGTCGGGCCGATGGGTGTCCGGCAGGAGATCACTTCGACGCCACGCCGTCTGAGCGCATTTATCGTCATTGACAGGTACGGTTGCAGCGCCACGGCAACGGTGTTTGGGCCAATAGCCGGCAGGCGGCGCGGATCACGCGCCGGGAGAATGCCGCGCACCGGGATCTCAAGCTCGGCCAGTTGCTCCAGGATTTCATCCTCAACAAGATCACCGACGGCACCGACCAGCAACAGTTCACGCGCGGCACCGGGGGGTTCCGCGGGGGAAACCGCCAGCAGCGCTTGGAGGACACCGTCTTCGCCCTGGGTGAAGGTATGCTCCAGGCCTGAAACCGGCGCAAACATAATCGGGCGAGCGTACTTCTGCGTCAGCATCTCGCCGATGTTTTGCAGGTCAATCTTGATGATCTCGGCCGGGCAGGTCCCAACGAGGAAAATTATCGTCGGATTGTATTCCCGAACAATGTCGCCCACGATGCGGTCGAGTTCGAGGTGGGCGAAATCGGCGGTCTTGGCCGCCAAATCACTTTCTTCAATGATGGCCGTAGCAAAACGTGGCTCGGAAAAAATCATCACGCTCAGCGCGGACTGCATGAAGTACTGGCAGGTGTGGCTGCCGACAATCAGGAAAAACGACCCGCGAATTTTGCGGTACAGCCAAGCAATACAGCCAAGCGAGCAAAAGCCTTCTGCACAGCTTGCCTCGCGGATGACATTCAAAGACGCCATAGGGGGATCTCCAGAGGAAGTGGTTTGGCTCATCAGAAGGCAACCAACTGCGCAGGCCGCGCACACAAGTCGCCTTGCACCCAAGTTCGTTCATCGAAACCCATTTCGCAACCGGGACGGCCGTCGTCTTTCCGTATATCAACCGTTTACGGCGGTAGTATGGTACGGTAGCAGTGGTCTGCCCGAGCTTGAGCTTTGAGGACACCACCAGCGTGATCACTCAACTGACCGGAATTTTGTTGGAAAAGGCGACGGCAGCGGCAGTGGTCGGTGTCGGCGGCGTCGGCTTTGAAGTCGGCGTCTCCCTCGCCACCTATGACCGGCTGCCGGAAGTCGGACACAGCGTCACCTTACACACCTACCTGCTCGTTCGGGAAGATGCGCTGGCGCTGTACGGTTTTCACGATCAGGCCGAGCGGGCGTTTTTCATCCGCCTCCTGTCGGTGTCGGGTGTTGGTGCGCGGACGGCGCTGGCGCTCCTGTCAAGCTTTAGTCCGTCGGATTTGGCGCAGACGATTGTCGCGGGCGACAGTCGGCGATTGTCCGGTGTGCCGGGTATCGGAAAGAAAACGGCCGAGCGTATTATTGTCGAACTGCGTGACAAACTCCCCGCGATTCCCCCCCCACCGCCAACGTCGCCGACGGTGACTGACGGCGACGCGCTGCTCAAGCAGGATGTCATTTCAGCGCTTGTCAACTTCGGTTGGGCGTCATCCCTGGTTGAGCGGGCGGTTGCCCAAACGTTTGCCGAGGAAACCAGTCGGGATTTGAGTCACTTAATCAAACAGACGATGAAACGGCTCTATCGTTAGCCCGTCCACTGGTCTGTGAAGCTTCCCTTACGGAGCTACCCGCCGAGCGCATGTCTATAGCACCACCGTTCTCACTTGACGATCACCATGGCAAGGCGCACGTGTACCGTTTCCCGCGCCCGATGGTGACGGTGCTGTGCTTTGGCGACATGGTCAGCGCTTTCCAGTTGGCGAGTTGGATCGAGCCGTTGTATGTGAGGTTCCGTGACCGCATTGACATTGTGGGCATTGCAGCCTTTCAGGGCGTACCGAGTATCTTTCGGGAGTTGGTTCGCACGAGTATTGAAAAGTTGTCCCCCAAGGAAGTCCTCATTGACTGGGATGGCGCGGTTGCACGTGCTTACGGCCTAACGTTTGGCCGGTGCCGCATCGTCGTTGTGGCGCCGGACGGCACCATTGTGCAGGCCGTTAACGGGGCGGCGACGCCGGAAACCTTTCGGAGTGTCACCGAAGCCATTGCTGCCCACACGCCGGACGATGCCACGGTGCCGCGTGCAGCATCGGCAGAAGTGTCGTAAAGCGATGGCGCAGGGAACCGAGGGCCGGCTGACGGCCCGGCCCTATTGCCGGCTTGGTCAGATATGTTGTGCAATGTCGCATCCCCTGAGCACAGTGCGGCGCAGTTGAGCATATGTCGGATGTAGCAGCTTGTTACGATGTCGCGGTGGTCGGCGCAGGGCACAACGGCTTGATTTGCGCGGCCTACCTGGCGAAGGCGGGGCGTTCCGTATTGGTTTTGGAGCGGCGTCCGGTTGTGGGCGGCGCAGTGTGCACCGAGGAAATTATTCCGGGCTACAAGTTTGATGTCGGCTCGTCGGCGCACATTATGATCCACGGTACGCCGGTGATTACAGACCTTGAACTGGCAAAATACGGTCTCGAATACATTGAGATGGATCCGTGGGCGTTTTACCCGGTGCTGGGAAGCCCCCACGGGATTGCCTTTTACCGGGACATTGACAAAACCTGCGCCAGCATTGCGCAGTTGTCGCCCGCCGACGCCGAGCGGTACCGCAAGTTCGTCGCACACTGGGGCGAACTCAACGATGCCATTTTCGAGGTTTTTCTCAATGCGCCGGACCCGCAGAACATTCTCTGGACGGCGCTCAAGCGCAGCGTAACCAGCTTTCGGTCACGTAAGGCCTGGGGGTCGCTCGAAACGGCCCGCCAGTTGATGGCCCCTTATGGACAGGTCATTCGCGAGACCTTCGAAAACGAGCACTTGCGCACCGCCATGCTGTGGCTCGCGGCACAGTCAGGGCCGGCCCCGAATGAAGTCGCCAGTGGGGATATGTTCGGGTGGAACGCCAGAATCCATCAAACCGGCGCCAAGCGCGCTAAAGGTGGGTCGGGGGCGCTGACGCAGGCGCTGGCCAAGTGCTTTCAAGCGCACGGTGGCACACTGCATCTCAACGCCGAAGTCTCCGCCATTGCCCGGCTGACCGACGGTACGTTCAAGATCAGGCTGGTCAGCGGCGAGGCGTTTCACGCCCGCCGAGTGGTGAGCGCCTGTCATGTCCAGACGACGTTTCTCAAACTACTGGAAGACTGTCCCGGCGAACTGCGCCGGCGTGTCGCGAACATTCGCGTCGGCAACGGGTTTGGCATGATCGTCCGGCATGCCGTTGAGGAACTGCCGCAATATACAGGCATTGCAGCCGATGCGCGCGGTGTTGCCCCCTGTCACAGCGCCCTACAACTCCTGTGCCCGTCGGCGACTTACCTGGAAAGCAGCCTACGGGACTTTCACCTAGGGAGACCGCCTGCGCAGCCCAGTGTGGTCGCCATGACGTTTTCGGCAATCGATCCCACACTGGCCCCGCCCGGTAAGCACACGCTGTTTACGTGGGCGCAGTATCACCCCTACGAGCTTTCCAACGGTGAAAACTGGGACGATATTGCTGAACGCGAAGCCGACAAAATCTACGATGTCGTGTGCCGCTACGCGCCGAATATGAAAGGCAAGATCATCGGGCGCTACATTCAGACGCCGGTGGAGCTTGAGCGCAAGCTGGGGCTGCTGCGCGGCAATGTCATGCACGTTGAGATGTCGCTCGATCAGATGTTTTTCTTTCGTCCGCTGCCGGAACTCGCCTCCTACAAAACGCCGATTCCGGGCCTGTACCTCACAGGCGCCAGCACGCATCCGGGCGGCGGTGTGTTTGGGGCAAGCGGCTACAACACGGCGCGCGTTGTCCTGGCCGACCGGTAAAGCGCGGCGGTCACAGAGGCTTGTCCGGGGGTGGGGTGCACCAAGGCACGGCATCTTGCCTGCGGCCGCGCCTTTGCCGTGCAGGTGAGACTTCCTGCCGGCGCACCCCGTCAACGGTCAGGCCTTTTAGGGGTCGGCCCGGCCTTGTCGAGTACACCCCTAGCCAAGCGTCGGCGCAACCGCTAAGCTCTCACGGTGCAACCCACAAGGAACAGAAATATCCCATCTATGGCTGCCACCACTGCTGCGTCTGCGGAGCGGACGACGACGTATGCCTACTTTGTGTTGGGGACGCTGACGCTGCTGAATCTGCTCAACTACATTGACCGCTATATTTTTTCGGCGCTCGTGCCGTACATCAAAGCTGACACCGGCTACACCGACGCACAGCTTGGTCTGGTGGGCAGCGCCTTTACGTGGGTCTATACGCTCTGCTCACCTCTGTTTGGCTACTTCGGCGACCGGTACCATCGCGGGCAGTTGATTGCAGTCGGTATCTTCATCTGGAGTTTGGCAACGGCCGCAGCCGGCTTTGCGCGCAGCCTTGATCAACTGCTTGTTGCCCGGTCGGCCGTCGGCGTCGGGGAAGCCAACTACGCCACCATTGCGCCCAGCCTGCTGGCAGATTACTTCCCCAAAAACCGGCGCGGGATGGTGATGAGCATCTTCCAGTCCACCATCCCAATTGGAGCGGCGGCCGGCTTTGTGCTGGGAGGCTACCTCGGCGACCCGGAAGCATTCGGTTGGCGGAACGCCCTGCTGATCGTCGGCGTACCGGGGCTGCTGGCCGCCGCCGCCATGGCGGCGATCCGGGAACCGCAGCGCGGGGTTATGGATGCCCTGGCGGAAAGACTTCCCGCCGCAGCTACCACCTGGATAGAAGGTTACCGCCGCCTACTGGTCAATCGTGGCTATGTGCTGACCTGCGCCGGCTATGCCGCGATTACCTTTGCCCTGGGGGCGCTGGTGTTCTGGGCACCGGAATGGATGAAAACCGATAAAGGGCTGAGTGAAAAAGAGGCCAACTTGGTGCTAGGCATCTGCGCCATCGGCGGGGGCACGCTCGGAAGCCTCGCCGGGGGTTTTCTAGGCGATGCCCTGAATCGGCGGTGGCGGGGTGTACGCGGGTACTTTTTTATCTGCGCCGTCAGCGGCGGCCTGGCGGCTATCCCCATGCTGGTGGCGATCGTTTCCACGTCGCCACGTGTGTACCAAGTATCCACCTTTATCACGCTGTTTCTGGTTTATCTCGGCAACGGCCCGGCCAATACGTTAGTGGTCAATCTCGTCGCCCCAAACCTGCGCACGACGGCGACCGGGTTTCTGGTCGTTGCCATCCATGTCTTCGGCGATGGCATTTCGCTGTCGCTCGTCGGCTGGATTTCGACGTACCTGCGGAGGCTGGCCGAAGCCGGCTTTCCACCGCCGGCGCCGGTGACCTTCCTTGCCGAGCTGTGCCACATCTCGCCCACCACACAAACGCTTTCTGTGGCCCTGCTGCTGATGCCGGTTGCCTTGCTTGCCGCAGCCATCTTCTACGGGCTGGGCCTGGTCGTTCCTGAAGCGAAAGGTGGCATTGCGTTAGGCGACGGGGCGCGCTGACACCGGCTGATTGTTCGGCCCGGCGCACCTGGGACGCGCTACGGTGTGCTCGGTGGCGCACTGCGGCTCGGGGGGCCGGCCGACTCTGCCGGCGGGGTATCCACCGCCGCTTTCATGGCGTCGTCAATTGCCTTCTGGGCCTCCATCACCATCTGCTCCCAGCGGCGGTCGGTCGGAATCACTTTGTCCAAGCTGGGCATTGCCAGCCGCATCTGGTTTAGCTGGCCGTCCGCTCCGTAGTAGAAGCGCAAATCCCCGAGCAACTTCGTCTGGGAAAATGCCTGAACTACCGACACATCGTTGACTTTTTGCACCTGGAGGATCATCGCGCCAAGGTTGTTGGCCACCACGACAAGGTCAATGCCCGGTACTTTTGTCACCTTGTCGGTTTGGGCTTCAGGCCCGTACGACATCACAACAACAAAGTCTGCCTTGGCGCGCAGCTCCGGCAGGATGCGCTTGAGCGCCTCGGCCGGGTCTTCAATGGTGAAGTTCAGTGTCTCCGCACCGGGATTGGGATTCGCCATCGTAACGCCGGTAATCCCAAAGCGGAGCGGCTTGGGCAACCGCTTGCCGGTGACGGTTTCAATAATGTACGGTGGCGGGGTCGTCAGATCGGGCTTCGCCGGACGAACGTTGGCCGACACCAGGCGCCCTACAAAGGGAAACTGCTGGCGCTTGCGCTCTACCTCGGACTTGTGCAGCAGTTCGGCCAGCATTTGCAGGTCGAAATAACTGATGTTCGCCGCCGTAAAGCCGGCTTCATGATAGGCGCGCAACATCCACTCATTGCGCACCCGGTCATATGGCTGGACGTAGCCGATTGAGGTGGCGAACAGTCGTCCGGCATCCAGTTGAAGAATGGCGGCATCCGGCGCCAGCTTCTTCAAGCCGTCGGTATAGCCCATCCGCCACGCCAACCCACCTTGCGGGTGCTTTGGACAACCGCAATCCTTGAGATTGCCCTGCACATCGCCTCCAAACAGCAACGCCAGAGCAAAGCCGTCGTCCCGTCCGAGGAGCTGGGCAAACTCCGGCGACATGGCTGTGGCAGCGGCCTTGTCGGCGTCGCCAGCCGCCGAGCCATCTTGACAGCCGGTCAATGACGCTAAGCCCACCAGCAGCAGGCAGGCGACTGCCAAAAGTACTCCGGTCTTACACTTCATCAGGTCGTGTTTCTCCCGTCGATCAATGCACCATTAGGGCGTGATTATGACCGAAACCGACATTGCCGCAAGTCGGTAATGATGTCCGTCCAAGCGCAGCAACTAAGCCCGGAAAAGGCGTAACGTTCGGCCCCTGGCACAACCGAGGTTGCAGCTCGGCGGTTCACCCGTCCGGGACGGCTTGCGCCGCCATTGGACAATCAGCATAGTCTGCACCAACAACATCTCACTGTCGTTGGAACGGCCCGCGCTTGGCGGCGTCCGGCCCACCGCTCGCCTGTCATGTCACAGCGCCCTTCGCCGAGCCAGGCGGCGTTTGTACCCTCAATCCCCAAGGATGCGGACAGTTACACCGGGCGGTTTCACCTGCACCCTCACGTCGCCTCACGCCATCTGACGCATAAACGACACATCATCGTTTATCTACCGCCAGGTCACGGGGACAACCCGGCCGTTCGCTATCCTGTGCTGTACATGCACGACGGGCAAAACCTGTTCGACGGTGATACAGCGTACATTCGCGGCCACGACTGGAAAATGGCGCGGACGGCAGAACGGCTCATTCTCGAACAGAAAATCGAGCCGCTCATCATTGTTGGTGTGTGGAACACGGGTATCCACCGGATTGACGAATATACACCAACCCGCGATCCGGGCGTCAAACAGGGTGGATTGCTCCCCCTTTACGGACGCTTCATCGTCGAGGAACTCAAACCCTTCATAGATGCCACCTACCAGACCGATCCGACCCGCGACCGCACCGGCATCGGCGGCTCGTCGCTGGGTGGGCTGGCTGCCCTGCTGCTGGGACTGCACTATGCCGAGTATTTCGGGCGGATTGCCGCGTTATCGCCTTCGCTATGGTGGGACCACGGCGTGGCGTTCCAGCTTGTGCGCCGCTTGAAGCATAAGCCGGACGTACGCATCTGGCTGGACATGGGAACGCGCGAAATGGGTGCGGGCGTCACGCACCTCCGCCGCATGCGCGACATTTTGCTGGAGTACGGCTGGAAGCTCGACGTGGATTTGTTCTACCGCGAAGTGCGTGGCGGTAAGCATACGGAGGGAGATTGGGGCAAACGGATCGGGACAATTCTCCGGCGGCTTTACCCATTCAACGGCAAGGGCAGCGTGCGCAAGCCAGGTCGGCGGCACAAAACAGCCACCCCGACGAACGCCGCGTGCGATGGCCTCCACACCGGTCCGGCGTGACCCTAGCCCGCAGGTGTCCCCGGCCCATATCCAGGAGCGCCCGGTAGGCCGTCGGCCAGATGCTTTTCCCGGCGCACGGCCCACAGCGCCAATCCGACGGCAGGCAGGCCGAGCAACGCCGTCCCGATGAAGAAGTTGGTGTAGCCGAGCGCCGCTGCCGCCGTCCCGGCCAGACCTGCGGCCCATTTCGGCAACAGCAACATGGCCGAACTCAACAAGGCGTACTGCGTTGCCGAATACCCAACATTGGTCAGCGACGACAAGTACGCCACAAAGGCCGCCGAAGCGACGCCCGTTGCCAGGTACTCGGCGGAAACGACAAGCACCAATACCAGCACCTGCGGCCCGGCCACACTCAGGGCGGCGAAAAGCAAGTTCGTTCCGGCGCTCAGCAGTGCGCCAAGCAGCAACGTCGGGAGCAGGCCCTGCCGGACAACGAGGATGCCACCCCACCACGCGCCGACCAACGTCATCAGGACGCCGTAGATGTTGCTGACGGTCGCAATCTGCTCTTTGCTGTACCCGACATCCACGTAAAACGGATTGACCATCACGGCCATCACTGTATCGCTCAGGCGGTAGGTGGCAATGAGCGCCAGTGTCAGCGCGGCCCGCCACCGGTAGCGACGGACAAAATCGGCCAGCGGCTCGACGAATGCCGTCCGCAGCCACAACGACAACCGTCGCTCTGGCAGCGGATACCTAACCGTCGGCTCCGGCGCAAACAACACTGTGACGATGCCGACAGCCATGGAAGCCGCCATCACCAGGTACGCCGCCCGCCATCCCACAGGCTGATACCCCTGTCCGCCAACGCGGGCGGCAATCCAGAGTGTCCCTCCGCCGCTCCACAGCATGGCCAACCGGTAGCCCGTCTGATACGCCGCAGCCAAAACACCCTGGCGCGCCGCATCGGAGGACTCAATTCGGTAGGCATCCAGGGCGATGTCCTGCGTGGCGGAAGCAAAGGCGACGCAGAGTGCCAATCCAACCGTCCATCCCAGCGCCTGGTGTGGCTCCACGAATGCCAGGCCGACCAGACCGGCAGCCACGGCTACCTGCGCTGCCAAAAGCCAGCTCCGCCGCCGTCCGAGCGTGGTTGTCAGCCCCGGCAGCGGAAGCCGATCCACCAGTGGCGCCCAACACCACTTGAAGCCGTAAACCAATCCGACCCAACTGGCATAGCCGACGGCAGTTAACGCCACACCCGCCTCACGCAGGCGAAAGCCCAACGTGCTCAGTGCCAAGAGCAACGGCAGGCCGGCGGCAAAGCCTAGCGCCAACATGCGCAGGCTGGAAGCCTCCAGATACAGCCGCAACGTCGCCCGCCAAGCCGGTACTGCCACTGCTTTAGGTCGTTTGCGCCTCCCCTAACCAATCTTGCGGCGTAAAAAACGTCATCGCCTCGGCTTCGCGCGTCCCCGGCACCGGTCGGTAGTCGTACACCCACTTCGCCAGCGGTGGAAGCGACATGAGGATGGATTCCGTTCGCCCACGCGTCTCCAGCCCAAACACCGTCCCCCGGTCGTACACCAGGTTGAACTCCACATACCGCCCGCGCCGAATCAGTTGAAACTCACGCTCGGTCTCACCATAGGGTTCGTTCCACCGGCGCTCAACAATCGGCAGGTAAGCCGGCAAAAACGCGCGCCCGGCAGTCTGCACAAAGGCGAAAATGGCTTCCAGATCGGTGTGTTCGTCCCCCTTGAGGTAGTCGAAGAAAATGCCACTGACGCCGCGCGTCTCGTTGCGGTGCGGCAAAAAGAAGTATTCGTCGCACCACTGCTTGAAACGTGGGTAGTAGTCGGGATGATGCCGGTCACAGGCATCCTTGAGTGTTCGGTGAAAATGCACGGCGTCCTCACGGTACGGGTAGTAGGGCGTCAAGTCTGCGCCGCCGCCGAACCAGGCGCTGTTGCCCTGTTCAAGGTAACGAAAGTTGGCGTGCACGGTCGGCACCATCGGATTACGCGGGTGAATGACTAACGAAACACCGGTGGCGTAAAACGTCCGATCCTCACCGGGCATCATGCGCGCGGCCAGCTTTTCCGACATCACACCGTGGACAGATGAGAAATTCACACCCCCTTTCTCGAAAATGCGCCCGTCAGCAATGATGCGTGTCCGGCCGCCGCCGCCCCCCTCACGCTCCCAGAGGTCCTCCCGAAACGTGGCAGCACCATCGAGCTGTTCAAGTGCGGCGCAAATCTCATCCTGAAGCGACTTGAAAAAGGCTTCTGCGCGCTCCCGGATCGTCGAACCGCTTGGGATTGGGGCTTCACTTGATTTCATCTCCGTGGCTATCATGCCAAGTAAGTCCTTTCTTTGGTGAGGTACAACGTCTCCTTTCGCCAAGCTACACTACGCGCTACGCTGACGGCAGATGCAATTCACGCGCCGGCCCGGGGGCTACAGTTACACGTATGTTTGACCTTCAAACTGAATCGCCGTCCACCACCACCCCGACCGACACACGCCGCACCTTGGTAATCATTCTGGTGGTGACGTTTGTTATCGTTTCGGCCGCCGTTGGCCTGGTCGTGTGGTGGGAAAAATACAGCCGTGAACGGGCGGCGATCCAGATGACCGAAGGCATGCGGCGCGCCGGCGACCCGGAGTTCGAGGATTACCTCCGGCGCGAGGGCGTCCGCCTCATCACCGTTGACCGCCTCGTGCTCAACGGCGAAGCCGGCGACCGGTACGAGTACATTTGCCGCCTTGAGAACCGGGGCGACCGCACGCTGACCGGCATTGAGTTGCGCATCTACCTGATTGATATGGAAGAAAAAACCGTGGCAGAGAAGTTTGCCTACCCGCTTGCAGCGCAGAACCTCAAACAACTCGTGCCGGGTCAGTCCATCACTGCCCGCCCGACGCTCACCGGGGTCAAAACGCCGGAAAGTGAGGTCCGCGACTTTTTCTGCGTCATCAACGGACTCCGCTTTGCCCAGCCATGACCACGTCGCACTCGGACAGGCGAGAGCCGGAGGTCATCGTCATCGGGGCCGGTATCGGGGGGCTGGCAACGGCAGCCCGTCTCGTGCGGCATGGGGTTCGCGTGCTGGTCCTCGAACAACACACCGTGCCGGGTGGCAGCGCCTCATACTTTACCCGCGCCGGGTATCGCTTTGATGTTGGCGCATCGCTGCTGTACGGTCTTGGCACAGAAGGTACGATCAATTTTGTGGCCGCGGCGCTGGGCGAAGTTGGCGAAACCGTCCAGACGCGCCGTGATGCCGTCCAGATTCACTACCACTTGCCGGACGGCATTGACATTCAAACGCACTATGACCGGGAGCAATTCCTTGATGAACTGACACGCTACTTTCCGCAGGAGCGCGCCGGTATCCGCGCCTTTTACGATGCTGCACAAGAAGCCTACCGGGTCTTGGCGCGCGTACCGCTTATCGCCTTAGACGATGTGACCGGTCTTGTCCGTGGGGTGACGACCGCCCCCTGGGACGCCCTGCGGATGAGTCAAGCGGCACTGACCACGCTCGGTGCGCTGGCACGGCGTTACCTCCAGGACGCACGCCTACGGCGTTTCATCGATATTGAGACATTCTGCTGGGCGCTGACCGGGGCCGATGCCACCCCACTTGTCAATGCGGCGCTGGTGTTCGGCGACCGCCATGTGAACGGCGTTCGGTATCCGCTCGGCGGGTGCAGTGTGATTGCCGAGAAGCTGGCGGCTGGCATTGAGCGGTACGGCGGGCAGGTCTGGTACGGCAAGCGGGTCACGGCAGGGCTGCTTGAGCGGGGGCGTGTGCGCGGCGTCAAACTCGATTCCGGAGAAGTCCTGACCGCACGTGCCGTCGTCTCAAACGCGACGCTCTGGGACACCTACGGACGGTTGTTCCGTGAGCATCCGCTGGCCGGTGTCGCTTTTCGGGAACAGTCGTTACGCTACATTCAGGCAGACAGTTTTACGAGTCTGTTCGGCGGCGTTGCCGTCAACCACCTGCCGCCGGAGACAGTCGTCCACCACATCGTTGTCAATGACTGGGAAACCTACAACCGGCCGCGTGGGATGCTGTTTGTCTCCCTGCCCTCTCTGCACGACCCCAGCCTGGCACCGCCTGGCTACCACAATGTCCATGCGTTTATGGTGGATCGTTACGATGACTGGGCAGCCCTGACACAGCGCGCCGCCGGCGGACTGCGCCGGACGCCCGACTACCGCGCCGCCAAGGACCGTGCCGCACAGCACATGCTCCGGCTGCTGGAGCGCGTTATTCCCGACGCTACCGAGACGGTCAAGGTGGTGTCGGTAGGAACACCACTGACGAACGAACGGTATCTGGCGCGCATGCGCGGCACCTACGGCCCGCTGCTGCGGCGCGGGGCAGACATTTTACTCAAACCCCAGGGTGGCTCGCTCATCGGTGGTCTGTACTGCGCCGGCGATAGCTGTTTTCCGGGCCAGGGTGTCCCGTCCGTGGCCGCCTCGGGACTCAGTTGTGCTGCCCGTATTCTGCGCGACTGGTGATGCCGATGGCGCAGCAGCGGGGTTTGCCGCAGCGGTTTGCCGCACGCTGCTGGAACGCAGTAACGTAAGCTTTTTGACAACACTTCCCGGAAGTTTGGCCCTATGAAGTTTGGCGTCGTCGTGTTTCCCGGCTCAAACTGTGACCATGACACCTACCATGTCATCAGCAAGCTCATCGGGCAACCGGTGCGTTTTATCTGGCATGCCGAAACATCGGTCGCAGACTGTGACGTGGTGATTCTCCCCGGCGGGTTTTCCTACGGCGACTACCTCCGCTGCGGGGCCATTGCGAGTTGTTCGCCGGTGATGCGGGCCGTCCGCGACCATGCTGCCCACGGCGGCTACGTCGTCGGCATCTGCAATGGCTTTCAGATCTTATGCGAGGCCGGCTTGTTGCCCGGCGTCCTGTTGCGCAACACGGGTTTGCGTTTTTGCTGTGACTTCGTGCGTATCCGGGTAGAGCGCACCGATACGCCGTTTACACGCGCCTACGCGCCGTGTGAGGTCATCACCCTGCCAATCGCCCACGGAGAGGGAAACTACTACTGCACGCCGGAGGATGTCCGTCGGCTCGAAGCCACGGGCGGCATCCTGTTTCGTTACGTGGATGCCGCAGGTCAACCGACTCCCGTGGCCAATCCGAACGGCTCGCTGCACAATATTGCCGGCATCCTCAACGCCGAAGGCAATGTCCTCGGCCTGATGCCGCACCCGGAGCGTGCCTGTGAAGAAGCACTTGGCAGTAGCGACGGGTTGCGCTTCTTCCAGTCGTTGATGCTGACCCTGCGCGACGCCGAACAGCAGCGGCGTGTGCCAGCTACGGTGACAGTTTCAAACTAATGTCGGCCGCTTTGACGCTGTGGGTCAGCGCGCCGATAGAAATGAGATTGGCGCCGGCTTCGGCATACGCGCGGACGTTGTCCAGCGTGATGTTGCCCGACACTTCGACCAATGTTTGCCGGCCTGGGGGTTCTAATTCGCGAATCAGGGTGACGCATTCGCGCACCTGGTCGGGCGTCATATTGTCGAGCAAAATCACGTCTGCGCCTTCGGTAACGGCTTCCCTGGCCTGCTCCAGGTTGCCGACCTCGATCTCGATCTTGAGCAGGTGCGAGGCGTTTTTCTTCGCCAGCCGCAGCGCCGGCCCGATGCCGCCAACCAGCGCCACGTGGTTGTCCTTGATGAGTACACCGTCATCGAGACCAAACCGGTGGTTGTGGCCGCCACCAACGTGAACGGCGTATTTGTCCAGCAGGCGCAAACCGGGGGCCGTTTTGCGCGTGTCGGCAATCACGGTGTCGGTACCTGCAATCGCCTGGACAAAGGCATGGGTCAGCGTCGCAATCCCCGACATCCGTTGCAGCAGATTCAGCGCCACCCGCTCGCCGGCCAGCAGCATGTGGGCCGGACCGACCACCCTAGCAATTTCTTTGCCGGCCGGCACAAGGTCACCGTCCAGATAGAAAGTCTGAATCTGAAGTTCGGGATCAAACCACTGAAAGACCATTTCGGCGACTTCAAGGCCGGCAAGGACGAGTTCCTGCTTGGCAAGGAAACGTCCCCGGGCGCGGATGTCTCTGGTCAACACCGCGTCGGTCGTCACATCACCCCGTCCGATGTCTTCAGCAAGGAACTGTGAAATCAGGTTCTCAATGGCAATGGGGTCAAGTCTCATAGCCTGCGTGTCAATAGCCTGCGTGTCAGAAGAAGTAGCATTCACCGAATGAAGGAGAGGTTGCCTTGCTGTGGGACGGCCGCGCATAATGGCGCACCTAATACCGGAATCCAACTCAATCAAGGGCTGGGCGCTGTGGAATTCTCTGTTACCAAAGCCGATATACTCAAGGAACTGACCTACCTCAACAATGTCGTTGAGAAGAAAACAACCATTCCCATTTTGTCAAACATCCTCCTGCGCGGCGAGGCTGGTGGGGTGCTGACGCTGGCCGGCACTGACCTTGATGCAACGCTCACGACCGTGTGTGCCGCCCAGGTCAAGCATGGCGGAACAGCACTGTTGCCGGCCCGGCGGCTGTTCGACATCGCACGCAACTTGCCCGACGCCGACATCCATTTCAAAAGCGATGGCAGCGGCAATATGAACCTGACCTGCGAGCGGTCACGGTTTCGTCTGTTTAGCCCTGCGCCGGAGCACTACCCTTCGCTGCCGGAACCGCCGGAGATGCCGTTTGTGGTTGCAGCCGGTACGGTGCGAACGATGATCCTGCGTGTACTCTTTGCGACCTCCCAGGAAGAATCGCGTTACCAACTCAACGGCGTTCAGATGGTGGTCAGCGGTCAAGCGCCGAATGCGGCCCAGCGTGGGACACTCCGTCTGGTTGCGACCGATGGACACCGCCTGTCCTTGATTGAGAAACCGGACAGCGTAACCATCGGCCGCGGCAGTTGTCCGCTCACCCTGCTGATTCCCAGAAAGACCATGGCGGAAATTGCCCGGCTGGCGGCAGACACCACCGACGCCGACATGACTTTTGGGCAGGGCGAAAATCACGTGTTTTTCCGCATCGGCGCACGCACCTTTGCTTCGCGGTTGCTGGCCGGACAATTTCCGAACTACGAAATGGTCATGCCCAAAAGCAACGACAAGGTGATCACTTTCGAGACCGAGCGTTTGGTGGCGGCGCTCAAGCGGGTCAGCGTCGTTGCTGATGAAACGACCCATGCCGTCAAGCTCCACGCGACCGAGGGACGGGTCGAGATTACGGCGCAATCACCTGAGTCCGGTGAGGCAGTGGAGACGCTCACGGTGGACTATCCTGGACCGACGATGACGATCACCTTCAACGTCGGCTACCTGATGGACTTTCTGACCGTGGTCCACAGCTCACAGACGCGCTTCGAGTTCAAGGACGAGATTACCCAAATCCAACTGCGGCCTGTGGATGGCGATGGCTATGACTACCGCTACGTCGTGATGCCCATGCGGGCCTAACGGCCGAGGCCGGCTCTCTTGAGCGCGCACGCCCCTTCCGCACTCCGGGGGCGCACTCAATCCACACTGAGCAGTAAACTTTTCAAGTAGCCGCCTTCCGGGTGAAAAACACTGATCGGGTGATCGAGCGCCTGCCGGTGACGGTGGAGGATGCGGACATTGCGTCCGGCTTCGTAGGCAGCTTGAAACACGATCTGCCCAAAGAGCTTGTCATCAACAAAGTGGGAGCACGAACAGGTCAGCACCAAGCCTCCGGGTGCGACCTTGGTCAGGGCCAGCCGATTGAGATCCTTGTAGGCGCGCCCGGCGCGCACCACGTCGTCTTTTTTGCGCGCAAACGACGGTGGATCGAGAATGATGACATCAAACAAACCGGACGCTATTTCACGCAAATAGGCAAACATGTCGGCTTCAACGAAATCCTCCGGCACACTCGGAAAACCGTTCAGGGCGTGGTTGCCTTGCGCCAGCCGGAGCGCACCGCCGGAACTGTCCACCGAGACAACCCGTGCTGCGCCGCCGCGTCGGGCATACACCGAAAAACCGCCTGTGTAGGCAAACCCGTTGAGAACACGTCGTCCGCCGACCAATGTTTCCATCAACGCGCGCATATCGCGCTGGTCAAGAAAGAAGCCCGTTTTTTGACCGCGTTTGACATCCACGTGAAAGCGCAGCCCGTTTTCGAGGATGACCAAAGGGCCGAAGTCCTGGCCGTAGAGCAGACCGGCGGCATCGGTCAGTCCCTCCTCATAACGCGCCGCAACATCAGATTTTTCATAGACGGCGCGCGGTTGCACCAACTCGACTAGGACCTCCAGAAGGAAGGACTTAAGCCGTTCCATGCCGAGTGTGGAGATTTGGCATACGAGTACGTCGGCGTACCGATCGACGATGAGGCCCGGCAAACCATCGCCCTCGCCGTTGACCAACCGCAGGGCAGTCGTGCGCCTCGCGTCAAACAGCGTTTGGCGCAGCGCCACGGCGCGCTGGAGACTATTCCGTATTGCCGTATGCGGGTCCGTGTCGCCGAATGCCACCAGCCGCGCGGCAATCGAGCACCGGCGATTCACGTAAGCGTATCCTACGTGACGCCCATCGGCAGCGACAACGGCGGCAAGTCCACCGTCGTCCAATCGGTCAGGCCAGGCCGCAATAGCTCCGGAAAAAATCCACGGATGACGCTGGAGAACTGATTTCTCACGCCCCGGACGGAGTTGTAATGCAGGCAGTTGACAGCCCGGCCGGTGCTTTTGCGGCATTGGACCTGAGTCCACGGGAACTTCTGGCGCGCGGTGACGTTTCTCAGTTAGCATGGCTCGGTCAGTGTGTGTGTCTTGTGGAAGGCGTTGGCTGTACAAGATGCACCGTCCGCAGTCAACACAGCCAACACAGCGCATCCGCTAGGAGGGACTAATGAACGACTATCGCTATGAGCAACTCAATCGTCAGTCGCCCGCGGCGTATGGCTGGGGTGGTGAGATCACCGTGGCCGATACATCCCTGGCCGCGCGGGTGGGGTTCATCCGTAAGGTATATGCCTTGTTCCTGGCCGGTATATTCTGTGCCATCGCCGGGGTCGCCACCAGCATCGCTACCGGGCTGTACCTGGCCGTTGTGCAGTACTACTGGCTGGCGTTGCTTCTGCTCATTGGTTCAGTGTTCGCCGTTAGCGCCGTGCGGCGCGTCAAAGGGGTCAACTTGGTGGCACTGTTTGCCTTCACCTTTTTCGAAGGACTACTGATTTCGCCACTGGTCTTGTTTGCCTTTGGGAAAAACCCTCTGGCGCTAGCCGCAGCAGGTGGCTTGACGATAGCCACATTCGGCAGCCTCACGGCCTACACATTGCTCACGCGCAAGGACTTTAGTTTTCTCAGCGGCTTTTTGTTCACCGGATTGATTGTCGTACTGCTCGCTTCACTGATCGGGATTTTTGTTGGGTCGAGCATTCTGTCACTGGCGATTTCTTCAGCCGCCCTACTGCTGTTTGCCGGATATGTGCTCTACGACACGTCGAACATCATGCGCAACCTGCCGACGGATGAGTATGTAGCTGGGGCATTGAGTTTGTTCCTCGACTTCTTTGGCTTGTTCATCCACTTGCTCAATATTCTCAACATTTTGGGCAGCGACGAGTAAGGCGACGAGTACGTGGTATGTTGTGTCTCGCGCTGACCGATGGGGCGGCCCGAAGGGCGGCCCCATTTTTCGTGAATCTGTCCCGTTGTTTGAGACTCGTTTGTTACTCATCTGTTTTGCCATCCTCCCCAGCCTTCAGGCCGGAGATTCTTGGCAATGCTCCAAACGGCGCGTAGACGCGGCATTGCACCACCCCGGAGTCACTGTGGCGCGGGCGCTGCTTCCCACTGCGGTTCGCTCCATAGACCATCCGCTCAACGAGCGCCCATAGGCGTGTCCCGCCCTTCTCGCACCAGATGCCTATCCCGTAAGACAGAATGGTGATCGGCGCCGACCTTGTCGGCGTTGTCCGCGCCGCTACATCCCCATACAGGCGAATCGAGCTTGTGTCCGGGAAATTCACCGCAGCGCCGCAGAGGGCGCACGAAACTTCCCTGAGAAAACCAAGCCCGCTGCCCCCGTGTCCGCTGCGCCT
>CALGZC010000060.1 GCA_937934745.1 uncultured Blastocatellia bacterium | reverse complement strand
TGTTCCAGCGCGCGGTTCATCGCCTCAAACATTTCCCGTGAACCAACAATGATGCCCTGTACACGAATGTTCTGCATGAGAACCGGCGCAATGTCCACTTCACCGGTGCGGCCTGACAGCACACCGATCAAACTAATCTGTCCCCCAAACCGAACCGACCGAATGGCCTTGGCCAGGGTCCCGGCTCCGCCGACTTCGACAACGTGATCGACGCCGCGCCCGCCGGTCATCTCGCGGACGACTTTGTCCCATTCTGGAGACTGCTTGTAGTTAATGATCTCGTCCGCACCAAGCGCCTTAGCACGCTCCAGCTTTTCGTCACTGCTGGAAGTGATGATCACCCGCGCCCCGGTCGCCTTGGCAAACTGCAGGGCAAAGATGGAAACACCGCCCGTACCCTGTACCAGCACGGTATCGCCTGGCTTGAGCTGTCCGTGGGTGATCAGCGCACTCCAGGCCGTCAGCGCAGCACACGGCAGCGTTGCCGCTTCCTCATCGTTGAGGTAATCAGGAACCTTGACCACACCATCCTGGGACAGCGCCCGATACTCCGTCAGCATACCGTCGAGTGGGCCGCCGAGGGTCGTCGTCCGCACTTTCTCAACGGCCGGCTCGCCGGCAATCCACCCCTGCGCAAAGATACCGGCAACGCGGTCACCGACTGCCACACGTGTGACGCCATCGCCAACGGCAACAATTTCTCCCACGCCATCTGAAAGTGGAATCAGAGGAAGTGGCTGCTTAGGGTTATAGATGCCCGTCACAGTCATCAAATCCCGGAAGTTGAGCGAGGTCGCCCGCACCCGTACCAGAACCTCGCCGTGACCCAACTCCGGGTGCGGCCGCTCCGTAACCCGAAGAGAATCAATACTGAACTTATCGGCAACTTCGACGCACTTCACACCTAAGTTCCTCCTTATCACTGGCAAGACTCAGCTTTCAGCACGGCGGAACAGCAGCGAGACGTTCATTCCGCCAAAGCCGAAGGCGTTGCTCATTGCGTAGTTGAGCGATGCTTTGCGGGCAGTACGGGGCACACAGTCAAAATCCACGTCCGGCTCGTCCACGTTGATCGTGGGTGGCAAGCACCCGTCGCGCAGCACCAGAACGGTGATGGCTGCTTCCAACGCGCCGGCAGCCCCCAGGAGATGTCCTGTCATGGACTTTGTCGAACTCACCGGAGGAACAACCGCACCAAAAACGCGCCGAATCGCCAGGGCCTCCGCCAAATCGCCGGCCGGCGTTCCCGTCGCATGGGCATTGAGGTACCCAACTTCGGCAGGTGGAATCCCACCGTCGATCAACGCCTGTTCCATCGCACGAGCAGCCCCGTCGCCGACTTCACTCGGATGTGCCAGATGGAAGGCATCTGCCGATTGCCCGAAGCCGACAATTTCGGCCAGCGGAGATGCACCGCGCGCCAGCGCCTGTTCCCGCTCCTCCAACACCAAAACTGCGGCGCCCTCCCCCATCACGAAACCATCCCGATGTTTGTCAAATGGGCGACTGGCCCGCGTCGGCTCATCGTTGCGGGTCGAAAGCGCCCGCATGGCGGCGAAGCCCCCAATACCGGTCGGCGTCACGGCGGCCTCCGCGCCGCCACATAGCATGGCGTCGGCGTCGCCAAACTGGATCATACGAAAGGCCTCGCCAATGGCCTGTGCCCCGGCAGCACAGGCCGTTGCCGGGGCAGAATTCGGTCCTTTAGCGCCAAAGCGGATTGAAACTTGTCCGCTGGCAAGATTGATAATTGCCGCCGGAATAAAGAACGGTGACACCCGCTGTGGCCCCTCACGGTGTAACTTCGTGTGTTCACGCTCGATGATTGTCAGCCCACCAAGCGCCGACCCAATATGGACACCGACCCGCGTAGCGTTGGCCGAGGTAATGGACAGACCACTTGCGTCCACAGCCTCCTGCGCCGCGGCCAACGCATAGTGGATAAACGGGTCCATCTTTTTGATTTCTTTTTTCTCAATCCAAACCGCCGGGTCAAAACCGCGGACCTCACCGGCCATACGGACGGCAAAGGACGACGCATCAAAGCGTGTAATCGGGCCAATGCCACTCGTGCCGGACAGCAGCGCCGCCCACGTTGCTGCGGCGCTGAGTCCCAGCGGACTGACAATCCCGATGCCGGTTACAACGACACGACGCTTCATCAGACGTAGCCTCGACCGCCACGGCGCACGGTGGATAATACCTTTACCCCAGCTTGGACTGAATGTAGTTGATCGCGTCCTTGACGCTCAGAATTTTCTCGGCGTCTTCGTCGGGAATCTCAAGACCGAAGTCTTCTTCAAAGCGCATCACGAGTTCCACGGTGTCGAGTGAATCCGCTCCCAGGTCCTCAATAAACTTCGCTTCCAGGGTGACTTCACTTTCGTCCACACCAAGCTCTTCGACAATAATGGCTTTGACTTTTTCTTCAATTGATTGCTCCGCCATGAGCGAACAAATCCTTTCTGTCTCTGAAGTGAATTGAACGAAAACGAACATGCTGTGGCCGGTCGCCGCCCACAAAGCCGGCGCACGTTACCCCGTCTGTGGACCTGTCGCAACCATTTCCGGATTCGGTTCGGCCTTGTGCTCCCTCACCGTCTGTAACACCGTCTCAGTTGTCATCCGTACGCCGCCGACAAGCGTCATCACCGGCGCCCCTTTGAGTCGCCAACCGTCAAACGGGCAGTTCCGCGCTTTTGACGCCCACCGACTCACATCCACGACAACTTCACGGTGGATGTCCAGTATTGTCATATCCGCCGGACGCCCAATTTGCAATGTCCCACCGGGCAGGTTGAAAGCCCGCGCCGGTCCGGTTGAAAACAGTTCGATGACGCGCATCAATGAAAGACCATGCCGCCAATACAGGTGATCCAGAACCACGCTGACGGCGCATTCCAGCCCAACAACGCCAAAGGGCGCATGAGACAACACTTGGTCTTTTTCAAGCGTTGTGTGCGGAGCGTGGTCGGTGGCAATACACGTCACCGTTCCATCGGCAACCCCCTCAAGGAGGGCATCCACATCGGCCGGCGTCCGCAGCGGCGGATTCATCTTGGCGACCGCTCCCAGTTTCAGTACGGCCGATTCATCCAGCGCGAGGTGGTGGGGTGTCACCTCACAGGTCACGGACAAGCCTTCCGCTTGGGCGCGGCGCACCAGCTCCAACGAGCCGGCCGTACTCAAATGCGCAATGTGGATGTGCGCGCCAGTTAGATCGGCTAACACGACATCGCGCGCCACATCCACCTCCTCTGCGGCCCGAGTCAGGCCACGAACCCCCAACCACGTTGAGACGACCCCTTCGTTGATGATGCCACCCGCTGCCAGATCACGATTCTCACAGTGGTCAACCACCGGCAAACCAAAATCGCGAGCATACTCCAGCGCCCGCCGCAGCAAGTTCGCATTGGCGATGCCATGACCATCATCAGACAGCGCTACGGCCCCGGCCGCCGCCATCCCACCGATGTCGGCCAGCGCTTCTCCCTGTAACCCCTTTGTGACCGCCCCAATAGGGTACACGCGGCAGGCGGCCGTTTCGCGCGCTCGGTCGAGAATGTAGCGCGTCACCAGGGGCGAGTCGTTGACCGGTGCTGTATTCGCCATACAGCACACGGCCGTAAAACCACCCGCAACAGCCGCGCGCGTGCCGGTGGCAATCGTTTCCTTCGCCGTGAAACCCGGCTCGCGCAGGTGGACGTGAACATCAATAAACCCAGGCGCTACAACGAGTCCCGTCGCGTCCACGATGTCAGTTTCCGGCGGCTCTTCCAGGGCAGCTCCCAAAGCGGCAATCCGTCCGTCCACAACGAGAACATCCAGGACTGCGTCCAAATTCTGGGACGGATCACACACGCGCCCGTTCCGAATCATCAGCGCCATACGTCGTCTCAGAGCTTTGCCGGTGTCAGCCCTGCCTGATGCTGGTACTTGCCGGCACGGTCGCTGTACGATACGGCACAGGGTTCGTCCGACTCAAAAAAGATGATCTGGACAAAACCCTCTTCGGCATAGAGCCGTACCGGTAAGTTGGCAGCGTTGTACAATTCAATCACCAGCCGTCCCTGCCAGTCAGCTTCCAGTGGCGTCGTGTTCTGAATAAGGCCGCACCGCGCATAAGTGCTCTTCCCCAATGCAATTGCCGTGACGTTGCGCGGCATCCGAAAGTACTCAATGGTTACGCCCAGCGCGTAGGAATGGGGTGGAAGCAACCAGTACCGGCTGCCGTCGGCAGCCGTCCGCAAGGGGATGTCGAGCAGGGTATCGGGGTTGAAGTTCTTCGGATCGATTTCGGTCCCCTGAATCGGCGAAAAGACTTTGAACTCATCCTTTGCCAGCCGACAATCGTAGCCGTAGCTCGACAGGCCGCAGCTAATAATGCGGCGGTCTTCAACCTGTCGAATCAATCGCCGTTCAAACGGGGCAATCAGGTGATACTCTTCGCACATGCGAAGAATCCATTTGTCCGATTTGATCACATCTCGTGTCCACAGGGCTTCAAGATTTTGGTCGGTTCTCAGACGATACCGGAAGTGGATGATATGGCAGCCCAACCTACTTTGCTCAAGTGTTTTTTTCACGTGTTCGGCGTCGTCCTCGTCAGCTTCGGGCTCAGCACCCTTGCTGCCGCCGGTCAACTCCCCCCCCAGTCAGATGCCGCAACGGACCCCGGCCAGGCGGCACCGCTGTCGGAAGTGGACTTTTACCGGCTCATCTCGCGGCTGCGCCGGCAGCAGATAACCGCCGCAGCCGCAACTCAGGAGCTACGTCGCCGCGGTCTTGCTTTTGAGGTGACGGACGAAGTGCTGGCGCGCGCACGTCACCTCGGTGCGCCGAGCGAACTGCTGACCGCCCTCATTGAGTTGGACCTCCAGCACACCGAGGCGCGGCGGGCCCCGGCTCGCCCGCCACGCAAGGCCACCATTCCCACCGGACCACCTCTACTGTCTCCCCGCGTGGCAGAAGACAAGCCTCCTTCCCCTGCCCCGGACGGCAACAATCCCCGCGGCCATGCAGAGCACCTGCATCGGTTGCCTTTACTTGAACAAGCACGGTTCTATGCACTCCAGAGCGCCGATGACATCCCGGATTTTATTGTGACGCAAATCATCCGCCGCCTGACACGCGACAGCAGCGGGCGTTGGCAACTGCGTGATGTACTCGAAACCGAGGTGCGCGTCGAAGGTGGTCGGGAACGTGTTGAACTCCGTTCAATTGACGGGCGCCCAACCAACCGGCGGTTTGAGGAGGTCGGCGGCGCAACCTCCATCGGGGACTTTTCCGGTCAACTGGCCGCGCCGTTTCTTCCGGCGACCCAGACCCGTTTCAGAGAGGTCAAACAGGAGCGCTACCGGGGACACTTATGCCGGGTCTATGACTTTACGGTGCCACAGGCGACCTCCGGCTACATGCTCACGGTGCGCCTTGCCGACGGCCACCCGCAGCGCATTCAAGTCGGCTACCAGGGCAGTATGTGGATTGACGAAGAAACCAAGCGCATTGTCCGTATCGAGCATACGGCAACCGACATCCCCCCTGGATTTCCCATGTCTCAGGTCGAGTCGGCAGTGGACTACGACTGGGTCACGATTCTCGGTAAGCGCTACTGGATGCCGAAAATGGCCGAGACGATCCAGGTTAGCGATACGTATCGGCAGGCGTTCCGTAACATCAGCGAGTTTCGGAACTACCGCAAATTTGAGGGCGACATCAAAATCATCGAGGAATAACCAACTTCCCACCGGCTGTTGCCAACCATGGCAATGCCACCACGAACCGGATAGGCACACCGCCACCTAACTCTCAGTGGCCACGGCAGGCGCAAGCCCTGCGCTGAAGTCGTGGGTTCTACTCCACCGACAAGGGTTCTCGTGCGGGCATATCCCGCTCACCCAACCCAACACGGGCTTGCCTTCAGCAACGCCCGGCTAGACAAGTGTTTGTTCGCACACAGTTTTTTTGCACGCAGGCGGCGGGTGATGTAGCTTCATGTACGGAAGGTTACACTCCCCCCCCCTGCCGGTTCCTCGGGATGCACGGCTGCCTTTCGCCTCTTGAGCTTCATAGGTGAACGTCCCCAAGCGTTCTCCGTCTGCCTTCCAGGGAGACACTGTATGCCGTTTCCAACGCTTGATCCGATTCCTCTGCCGGCTCCGGTGTGGCTGTTCAAAGTCCTACACATTGTGACCCTCGCCCTGCATTTCCTCACCGTTTACCTCATGGTCGGGGGATTGACGCTGGCGGCGCTGTGGAATTTTTGTACTCGCCGGGATGCCAATACGCCGCTGTACGGTGCTTCTGCCGACATTGCCCGCCGGTTGCCCGTCGTCATGACCTACTTGGTCAATCTCGGTATCCCACCGCTGTTGTTTGCCCAGGTTCTCTACGGACGCGCGCTCTACACGAGCAGCATTTTGATCGGCGTTTACTGGCTGTCGGTGATTTTTCTGTTGACCGGCGCCTACTACTTGCTCTACGTCGCTGCGCGGCGCGCCGAGCATGGGCGCGCGTTCTGGTGGCTGAGCCTGTTGTCGTTGGTTGGCGTTGCTTATGTCGGGCGGATTTACTCGACGAATCTGACGCTGATGCTCCGTCCCGAAGTTTGGCTTGACCTTTACCGTGCGGATGCCCTTGGGGCGCAACTGCCGACCGACGACCCGACGACCTTCCCCCGCTTCTTTTTCATGATGCTGACCTCATTTGCCGTCACCGGAGCCGGACTGCTGATGGTGGCCCAGTTCAGCCGCGTCGAGGCAGCCGGTCGGTTGTTCATGGGCCGGTGGGGCGGTTGGCTGGCCGGCATCGGCGGACTGCTTTCAATAGGGCTGGGTTTTTGGGTGTACAGCGTGCAACCGGCAATCGTCAAAACGTCGCTGGCCAACCACGGCTTCTATGCGTGGAGCTTGCCCGGCTTTCTGGTCTGTGCTGCCCTGCTGTCGCTGTTTGGTTTTCTGTCGCTCAAGCTTACGGGTTGGATACCGGCTGTTGGTGCGGCCGGGGCAGGGTTTCTGGCGACGACCATGGCGGTTATTGCCCGCGATGGCATTCGCGATCTGACGCTGCTGGCCAAGGGGTTTGACGTTTGGCAGCAGCCCGTTGCCGCAAACTGGCAGGTGGTCATCATTTTCCTTCTGTTATTTGTGGCGGGATTGGGCGTCATCGGATGGATGGTCTATGTCTTTGCCAAAGTGAAAGGAATTGCGCGCCATGCCTAACGCTCCTGCAACCTCGCCTCTAGCCGAACAAGCATCTACCCCAACCGATACGACGCGCCGCACCTTCATTGCCCTTGGCGTCGGCGCACTTGGGGCTTGCTATGCCGGATTGATTGGCTATCCGGTCTATCAATACCTCGCCACCCCGGCCCGCAAGGCGGCTGCGACAGGCACGGTCACACAGGCAGTGCTCGATGGGGCCGACCAGCTTCCTGCCGGCTCGGCCCTGATGTTTAAGTTCGGCACAGCGCCCGCCATGCTCATCCACCACACGGATGGGAGCTGGGTGGCGTTCGGTGCGGTGTGTACGCACCTGGCCTGCACGGTGAACTACGAGCCGGAACAGTCGCGCATTTACTGTGCCTGTCACGGCGGGGTTTACGACCCGAAAACCGGCGCGAATGTCGCCGGACCGCCCCCCAAGCCGCTAACCCGCTACTATGTAGAGGTGCAAGATGGACGTGTCCTGGTCTCCAAAGCCTGACGCCCGGCGTCCTCGCTCACTGACCGCAGCGGTTTACACCTGGGTGGACGAACGCCTTGGATTAGAAGAGCTTCTGGCGCTGGCACGCAAGAAAACGGTTCCCGACCACCAATACTCGTTCTGGTACTACTGGGGCGGCCTTTCACTGTTTTTCTTCTTCGTGCAGGTCTTCAGCGGCGTTTTGCTGCTCGTGTATTACCGGCCCGGCGCGGAAGCATACGAGTCTGTCCGGGAGATTACTTACGACATCCGCTTTGGGTGGCTCATTCGCTCGGCGCACTCGTGGTCGGCGAATCTGATGGTGCTGGCCGTCTTCGTCCACATGTTTTCGGTGTACTTCATGAAAGCCTACCGCAAGCCGCGCGAGTTCGGCTGGTGGAGCGGCATGGCGCTGCTGGCGCTGACGCTGCTGTTCGGCTTCAGCGGCTACCTACTGCCGATGGACGACCTGGCCTATTTTGCCACGAAGGTCGGATTAGAAATTCCGGCGGCGTTACCCTTGGTCGGCACGCTGATGACCGACATCGTGCGTGGGGGGCCGGAAGTTACCGAAACCACCATCCAGCGCTTCTTTGCGCTGCACGTCGTGATTCTGCCGCTGATTTACATCCCAATTCTCGCCTTCCACCTGTGGCTGGTGCAAAAGCACGGCAACGCGCTGCCGCCCAGTGAGGAAGCGAAGCCCGAAAGCGAGCGCCGCAGCATCCCCTTTTTCCCGGATTTCTTCTCGCTCGATCTGGGGATGTGGCTCATTGCCCTCAACGTCCTCTCGATTTTGGCGTCTCTGTACCCGTGGCAGTTAGGGCCGCAGGCGGATCCGCTGGCGCCTGCACCGGTTGGCATCCATCCCGAATGGTACTTCATGAGCCAGTTTCAGGTGCTCAAGGTCTTCGGGCGGTGGTTTCCGGGCGCGGCGGGCGAGGCCCTGGGCATCTCGCTCTTTACGCTGGCGATTGTCGTCTGGGCGTTGATTCCGCTCTACGACACGCGCTCGGCCGGCGGACGGCGCGCGCAGATTGCGACTTACTTTGGCTATTTCGCCCTCCTGGGGATGATCGTGTTCAGTATTTGGGGCTACCTGGACCTCAAGTAGCCGAGGGAGACACGTGTTATGAACTATCCGTTTTGGGATGTCCCGCTGATCGGCAGTGGCTGGATCATCGGGTTGATCGCGATTTTTCACGTCATGATTTCGCACTTCGCTGTCGGCGGCGGCTTTTACCTACCGATGGCGGAAGCGAAGGCGATCCGGGAAGGGCGCGAAGATTGGCTGCGCGCCATCCGCGATCATGCGCGCTTCTTCATCATTCTGACCGGCGTCTTTGGCGCGATGTCGGGCGTCGGTATCTGGTTCGCCATCGGTCTGGCGCATCCGGAATCCACCAGCACCCTGATTCACAACTTTGTGTTCGGGTGGGCGATTGAATGGGTGTTTTTCATCGTCGAGCTAACGGCGGCGGCGGTCTATTACTACGGCTGGGACACGCTCCCGCGCCGCATCCACCTTATCGTCGGATGGATTTACGCCTTCTGCGCGTGGATGAGCCTGGTCATCATCAACGGCATTCTGACCTTCATGCTCACGCCGGGCGCAAGCTGGCTCAGCGCGGCTGGCACGGGTCAGGAAACTGCCTACTTCTGGCAGGCGTTTTTCAACCCAACCTACTTTCCCAGCCTCGTGCTGCGGACGCTGGTCTGTATCTCGATGGCAGGCGTTTACGCCTTGATTACCGCCAGCCGCCTTGACCCACTGGCAGAACCGCAGCTCAAGGATGAGCTGGTGCGCTGGTCGGCCAAGTGGCTTGTGCCATCGTTCATCCTCGTGCCGATTTGCTTCGTCTGGTATCTGGCCAGCGTGCCGGAGTCGCAGCGCGCCCTGCTCAACCTGGGCATTTCGACCATCGGGCAGGGAACGTTTACGCAGGTCACGCGCGCCGCGACAGTGGTTGTCATGACCTCGGCGACGATTTTGGCGTTTGTCTATTTCTCGGCCTGGCGCAACGCTCGGCATTTCAACCTGGGGCGCGCGCTGTGCGTGCTGTTCTTAGCCTTTGCCGCCACGGCATCGGCGGAACACTCGCGGGAAATGCTGCGCAAGCCGTTTGTCGTTGGCGAGCACATGTACTCCAACGGCATCCGTAAGCAGGAAGTGGAGAAATTCAACCGCGAAGGCTATTTGGCCAACTCAGTCTGGCTGAAGGCCGCCGCGCCGCCGGTCTCGCTGCGGCGCGTCGCCTTCGGCGACACGGTTGAACCCGCTGTCGCCGCCGACCTCGCGCGCGGCGAGCTGATGTTTCGCGGACAGTGCCTTGCTTGCCACACCGTGGATGGCTACCGTCCCATCGCCCGCCTGCTGCAGGGCCGCGACCGGCAATCCATTGCGGCATTCCTCAAAACGCTTCACGAGAACGCGCCCGACTCGCCATATCGAAGCTACATGCCGCCGCTGGTCGGGACGCCGGATGAAATCGAAGCGCTGACCGATTACCTGGACGCACTCATCAACCGCAAGGTGCATCACGGTCATGTCGCACAAGTCCACCCGGGCAATCCGTAGCTCCGCAGCCGAAACAACGGCACTCGGAAGAGCCGTACCTCTGAACTGTGAGGCAGGGATGGTAAGCCAGGCCCGCCCTGCGTCCTTTCGGGCCGCCGGTCCCGGCAAAACGTCCTGACCAAAACGCAGCTTCCTTGACGCCCGGCCGGTGATTCCCTACTATCACCTGCTGGGGTGTCTTTTTCTGCCATGGCGCAGGTGATGTGCCGGCCGAACAATATCGTCAACTCATAGCCCCTGAATTGCCTCGCTCCAGTTCCGCCCACCATGCTGATTGACAAAATTCTTGCCAAAGTTTTCGGTAGCGCCAACGACCGCTACCTCAAGCGGATTCGCCCACTCGTAACGGCGATTAATGACCGCGAAGCCAAGTTGCAGGCGCTCTCGGATGCGGAGCTACAGGCTCAAACAGCACGTTTTAAGGAACGACTCGACCGGGGTGAATCGCTGGACGATCTGTTGCCGGATGCGTTTGCCACCGTCCGCGAAGCTTCGCGCCGGACCACCGGCATGCGTCACTTCGATGTCCAGCTCATCGGGGGGATTGCCCTGCATCACGGCCGAATCGCCGAGATGCGAACCGGGGAAGGTAAAACCTTGGTTGCCACCCTGCCGGTCTATCTGAATGCCCTGCTGGGACGCGGTGTACATGTCGTCACCGTGAACGATTACCTTGCCAAACGTGATGCAGAATGGATGGGCAAAATTTACCGCTTCTTGGGACTCTCCGTCGGCGTCATCCAGAATCATATGTACGACGATGAGCGGCGGGAAGCCTACCACTGCGACATCACGTACGGCATGAACAACGAGTTCGGCTTCGACTACTTGCGCGACAACATGAAGTACTCGGTCAAGTCCTGTGTCCAGCGCGGGCACTTCTATGCGATTGTCGACGAAGTAGATTCCATTCTGATTGACGAAGCCCGGACACCACTCATCATCGCCGGGCCGTCTGACGAATCCAGCGAGAAGTACTACCTCGCCAACGATGTCATTCCGAAACTCGACCCCACGACCGATTATCTGGTGGATGAGAAAAGCCACACGGCGGCGCTAACCGAAAGCGGAATTACCCGGGTCGAGCAGTTGCTCGGTGTGGACAACCTCTACGATCCGGAGCATTTCGAGTTACTTCACTGCGTCAATCAAGCACTCAAGGCCCATACGCTCTACCACCGCGACAAGGAATACATGGTACGCGATGGGCAGGTCATCATTGTTGATGAACACACCGGCCGCCCGATGGATGGCCGCCGCTGGTCAGATGGGTTGCACCAGGCTGTAGAAGCGAAGGAAGGGGTCAAAATCGAAGCTGAGACCCAGACGCTGGCGACGGTGACACTTCAAAACTACTTCCGCATGTATGAGAAGTTGGCCGGAATGACCGGAACGGCGGAAACTGAAGCCGCCGAATTCGCCAAGATCTACAACCTGGAAGTGACGGTCATTCCAACGCACCGACCCATGATCCGGGAAGACTATCCCGACCTCATCTACCGTACGGCGGAAGAAAAGTGGAATGCCATTGTGGAAGAGGTCAAAGAACGCCATCAGACCGGACAACCGATCTTGGTCGGCACAGCGTCGGTTGCCAACTCCGAACTCGTCTCGCGCAAATTGTCTGCCCTTGGGATTCCCCACAATGTTCTCAATGCCAAGTACCACGAACGCGAAGCCGAAATCGTGGCCCAAGCCGGACGGAAAGGCGCTGTGACGATTGCAACCAATATGGCCGGGCGCGGGACTGACATTCTGCTCGGTGGCAATCCAGAGTTTCTCACCGATGCCGAACTGCGCCGGCAAGGACGTAATCCGGCCGAGGTGCCACCCGAAGAACGCCAGGCCCTCTTTGAGCAAATGAAAGCGCAAACCGACCGTGAGCACGAGGAAGTCGTTGCGCTCGGTGGGCTGCATATCATCGGCAGCGAACGTCATGAGTCCCGGCGCATTGACAACCAACTTCGCGGTCGCGCCGGACGGCAAGGCGATCCCGGCTCATCCCGCTTCTACCTCTCACTTGAGGATGACCTGATGCGAATCTTCGGCGGCGACCGCCTGAAGAGCATCATGCTCACCCTGGGTATGGAGGAAGGTGTTGCCATCGAAAGCCGCATGGTGTCGCGGCGCGTCGAGGCTGCCCAGAAGTCGGTGGAAGCCCACAACTTTTCAATCCGCAAGCATTTGCTGGAGTACGATGACGTCATGAATCTCCAGCGCGAAACCATCTACAACTTGCGGCGTGAGTTGATGGAAGGCGCCGAGGGCGGACGGCAGTTTATTCACGTGGCAGAAGACCTTCTCACAGACGTCATCCACCGTTACCTGCATGGGCGACCAGAAGAATGGGACACGGATGGATTGCGTGTCGTGCTGCTCGACATTTTCGCCTTCGACTGCGAAGCGGAAAAACTCGACTTTGAACATCTAAGCCGCGATGAAATCCGCGAGAGAGTTTGGCAAACCATTCTCACACGGTACAAAGCGCGCGAAGCCAAGGTCGGGGCAGAAAACTTACGCCAGCTTGAGCGCCATGTGATGCTTAACATTGTGGATGCGCACTGGAAAAAGCACTTAGCCGCTCTTGACCACCTCAAAGAGGGCGTTGGCCTGCGTGGGTACGGGCAGAAGGACCCGCTGATTGAGTACAAAAAAGAGTCCACCCGAATGTTTGAGGACATGATCGACCGGATGGATGAAGAGTGCGTCCGGCTCTTGCTCAACATGCGTGTCGAAGTGGCGGAGACGGCCACATTTGATTTCGTGGACGGCGACCTCGAAACAGAGGAGACAGAGGAGACACACGAGGCATTCGGGGTCGCCGACGAAGCACACCTGCCGCCTTCCCTGCCCCAGGTGGCAACGGCACGACCCATACCTGCCAAGCTCAGAACACCAACACCGACCCCACGCCAAATGCCCGGACAGGTTTACACGGCGGCGAATGCTGGAGCAGGACGCGCTGGAGAAGGTGGGACGACCATTGTCCGCCGCACGCCCAAAATCGGGCGCAATGCCCCCTGTCCCTGTGGATCGGGTAAGAAATACAAAAACTGCCACGGTGCCTAAGTGCAGGCACCCCGGGTACAGTCGTCTTTGAAGCAAGTTGTGGCATTTTTCATGGTCCTCTGGTAAAAGGCCGTGTTGTAACGCCTAAGACTTCACAGCCTTTAGCCGCCACCACACGGGCGGTCTGTGGGGGACTTCCCCACTGCGTTCCCAGACCGATCGGCGGATTCCTGAGTTCCCATGCATTTCATCAAACAAGCGGCGACGTCGCTTTCACTTGTCTTTGCCTTCACCCTTCCCTGGATCACCGGCTGTAGCACTGTTGAACGGCAATTGGCGGCCGGTGTTGATGCCAAGCCGGCCAAGTGCGAACCCGGTAAACAAGGTGGAACGCTCCGGCTTGCACTCGCCTTCGGCCCACTCACCTTTAATCCATTTGTGGACTCCACGCCGGACACGTTTGCCGTCCTGCGCAAGCTCTACGGCACGCTCCTCGACTACGATTTTGAAAAGCAGGTGGTTGAGGAAAGCGGTCTCGCAACGGCCGTCACGCTGGAAGAGGATAGGAAAACGTACCGGATCACCCTTCGGAAGTGCTTCTTCTCAGACGGGTCTCCTTTGTTACCGGATGATGTTGTGTTTTCGTATGCCACGGCGCAGGGGGCCAATTCAGCGTTGAGTGATCTGCTCCGCACCGGTGTCGGCAACGAACGCACTGAGGCGCAGTTCAGCATTATTGATGCGCAGACGGTACAGATTCGCTTCGGTCACCCGATTTCAGCCGATGCAGCCAAGTTTGTCTTTGCGCGGATTCCCATTGTCTCCAAAGCCAACTTTCCCACCATCAAGGATGACCCAACCAAGATCATCTGTTCCGGGCCCTTTACCGTTAAAGCGTTCTCTTCAAAGGAGCTTCGCCTGGCAGCCAATCCGAAGTACTGGAAAGTGGACAACGCCGGCACCTTGCTGCCCTATCTCAACGAGGTCGTCTATGAGCTAGGCGTTGACCGGAAGACACAGTCAGAACGCTTCATAGAAGGCAAGTACGATATGGTGGACTACTTGCTTCCGGCGCAGGCGAAGGCTGCCGAAGGTCAGGTCAAAATCCGCAACGCCGGTGGTTCACTGCGCGTGTGGACTCTGGTCGGCAACACACGGATTGACCAGACCAAGGTGGATCGTAACCGTGCGAAACACTTTCTCTCGGATGATTTCCGGGAGGCTATCTCCCGGCTAATCAACCGTGACCGGTTGGCCAACAACGTTCTGGGCGGCAACGCAGACCCTTCTTTCGGGCTGATCCCACCCGGCAACACGACGTGGTACGACCCAAACGCACCGCGTTACGAGCCCAATGTCGAGACCGCTAAGGCGGCCCTGCAAGCTGCGGGGTACAGCTATCGGGATGGCCGGCTCTACGACGGCATCAAAGCCCCGGTGCGCTTTAAGTTCACCGTTCCCAAAGAGCCGACGGCGGTAGCACTGGGACAATCCATCGCTCAGGACTTGACGGCAGCCGGCTTGGACATTGTTTTGGACGAGCAACCTCTGGACAAATGGTGGAAGGCCCTGACAAGCGGTGTCTTCGACATGATTTTGGTTGAAATTCAGCCGGAGTTCCCCGACCCGGTGTTTCTTCAACCCTTTGTCACCGGCAGTCGGCCGTACTTTGCCGAGCCTATCATTACGAATCCTCAATTGGACTTGCGCGGCTACGACTGGTTCAAGAAAATAGCGCGGGATTTCGATCAGGCCCTACAGCAAAAAACCATTGAGGAGCGCAAGAAACTTTATAACGACTTTCAGCGCAGTTGGAATGAAGTCTCCCCGGTCATCCATCTGGTTTCGGAACACACCATTGCCGGTGCGCGCTCCAACGTTTTGAATGTGCGTCTTGCGGCATTTGATCCGGCGGCGACGTGGAACTTGGAGGAAATTTACTTGAAATGAGCGCCGCCCGTCCGCTCAACAGGTTTTTGTTCGTTGCGTGAGTCATGAAAGCCTGTCCGCAATGTCGGCGCACCTACACAGCCGACATCGCCTTCTGCCCCTACGACGGCAAGGCTTTGTCCACAGTCTCCGACGAAGAAGAACTAGGTGACGACCCCCTGGTGGGACGGGTGTTTATTGACCGCTACCACCTGACGGCACGCATCGGTGAAGGTGGGATGTGCACGGTCTACCGTGGCACGCATGTCCTGACGCGCAAGCTGTGGGCCATCAAAATCCTGCACGCCGAGCTGGCAGCTCAGCGCCGCGCTGTGAAGCGGTTTCAAAAGGAAGCTCAGGCGGCGAGCCGCATTGACCACGCGAATGTCATCCAGGTGACAGACTTTGGGATAAGTGAAGAAGGCTATGTCTACTTGGTGATGGAGTATCTGGAAGGCTCGACGCTTAAGCGGGCCATTCAGACGGACGGGCCGTTCAGCTTGGAACGCACTGTCCATATTGTCCGGCAGATCGGCGCTGCCCTTGACGCAGCCCACGCCCAGAATGTGATCCACCGCGATCTCAAGCCGGAAAACATCATGTTGTTGCCGACGGACGAGGCCGAACGGGAACGGGTGAAGGTACTCGACTTTGGGATTGCCAAAGTGCAGGAAGATACGACCGACAGCGCTCCACTCACGGCACAGAATATGGTCATGGGGACGCCGCAATACATGTCCCCCGAACAGGCTAAGGGGTTGGAACTCGACGCCCGTTCGGATATTTACAGTTTGGGTATCATCACTTATGAAATGTTGACCGGTAAGACGCCGTTCTACAGTGGGCCGTCGAAAGTCATCCTGAACAAGCACGCCAACGAGATTCCCCCGTCACCGCGTCGGTTTCGCCCGGATTTGTCGGCGCATGTTGAACGGGTTATTATGCGCGCCCTGGAGAAAAGCCCGCTGCGCCGACCACAATCAGGCAGTGACTTCGCCCGCGAGTTAGAGCTGGCCGTCCGCCTGGCGGCAACGATGAGCAAACGTGACGCGGAGCGGTCGCTGCCGTCACTTCGCCCGCTCCCGGAAGTGGTGAGCCACAGTGCCACACCGGACCTCCCCCCTGCGCCGCCTCTAGAAGAAAAGCCGGTGGACCTTGTCATGGCTTCCCAAGCTGTCCTGGCGCGTGCAGAAACACGTCGCCGCTCCACCTGGTGGACGGTGGCTCTTGTTGTTGTCATTGCCTGTCTCCTGATTGGAGGCGCCATCTGGTGGTCGCTGCGCAGCTAGCTTCGACAAACGTGGATACTGCGCTTTTTTGCGTGGTGTGGCCTGCAACCAAGTCCGTTGCCGAAAAGCCGGGCGATGCCTTGTCGTGACTGATGATGAGACGCCGCTGGGACAAGGGGATACCGGTAGGAGCGAGATTCGCGGACAGTGAAGTGAAAACCATCGGGCAGAGGTCCCTGCTCTGCCGCATTGCTTGCCCTGGACGGCAAGCCAATTTTCCCCAGAGGAAGCCTTATTGTGAGACGACGCTCATTTCTCAACTACCTGCTCTTGTCACCGATAGCCTGGTCGCGGCTACGACTCCACGCCACAGGGACGGAAACGGATGCTTTGCTTTCGGGGCCGCTCGTCGGCTACGGCGAAATGACAGAAACGCTTATCTGGCTACAAACGCGGCGGCCGGCGCGGGTGCAAGTTCGCTACTGGGTACAAGGTCAACCGGAGACGGCACGGTTGAGCGACGAATGTCGCACGACCCTGGCCGGCGACTTGATTGCCAAGTTCGTGCTGTCCGGGCTGTCGTTCGGTACGCGCTACGACTACGAAATCTATCTCGACGGCGTACGGGTTGAACGCCCCTATGCCATGACGTTTCAGACGCAGCCGATGTGGAAGTGGCGCACCGAGCCACCGGCATTCAAAGTCGCGTTTGGTTCTTGCCACTACGTCAACGATCCACCTTTCGACCGCCCGGGACGCCCCTACGGTGGGACTCCGAAAATCTTTGCGGCGATCCTGGCCCAGAAACCGGATGTGATGCTGTGGTTAGGCGACAATTGCTACTACCGCGAGGCAGATTGGCGGACGGAATCTGGCATGCGGTACCGCTATGCCCACACGCGGGCGCAAACCGAATTGCAACCACTATGGGCGTCCGTTCACCACTACGCCATTTGGGACGACCACGATTACGGGCCGAACGATGCCGACCGAACCTTTCGTGGGCGCGACATCGCCCTGCGCATCTTCCGCGACTACTGGGGCAACCCAGCCTATGGGACGCCGGAGCACCCGGGCTGTTTCTTCCGCTTTGAGTGGGCCGATGTTGAATTCTTCATGCTGGATGACCGCTACTACCGTACTCCGAACGCACTGGCAGACGATTCGCCAGACAAAACAATGCTCGGCCGAGGGCAACTACAGTGGCTGCTAGAGTCGCTGCGTTCCAGCGAAGCCACGTTTAAGGTGGTTGCCAACGGTGGGCAGATGCTCAACCCGGTTTCACCGTGGGAATGTTTCAGCCGTTTCAAAGTTGAACAGGCCAGGGTCTTTGACTTTATCCGTGCGCACAAGATCCCCGGCGTGGTGTTTATCTCCGGTGACCGGCATCTGGCAGAACTGAACCAACGGCTCGAACCGGGGTTGTATCCGCTGTATGACTTTACGTCGAGTTCATTGACGGCCGGCGTGGCGACACTCGCCAAGGCTGAGCAAAATAATCCCTGTCGCGTCAGCGGCACCCTCGTCGAAAAACACAACTTTGGGTTGCTGGAATTTTCCGGTCCCCGCGCCCAGCGGTTACTGACCATGCGGTGTTTTGATGAGGAAGGGGTCGAACAGTGGAAACGCGACATTCCGATTGGCGAGCTCCAGTTTCCACGTCCGGCGGACTAACCGACGGACACGTTGCGCAATAGGCGTGACGTAGCCTCGCCTCCCTGTAGGACGGCATCCGCACCGGCAGAGCAAACCGCCCACAGCGGATACACCGCAGATGGGCACTACCGCCTCGCGCGGCCGGACTCCTTTTCCCTATGCCAGGCCCCTAGATCCAAGAGGGAGGCAGAAACCACAGATGCGGTTTCCCGACGTGGCAGTGTAACGCCCGCGCAATCAAGTTGCCCCAGGGCATCGAAAGCCAAAATGTCAGGCGTGGTAGCGGTAACACGGCTTACCGATCTCCTGCAACATAGCGTTCAATGTGTGCCAAGCGCGCCTGCAAGCTGGGCAGTGGATGAAACACCTGCTGCTTGCCGCCGGCGATATCTGGCTGGGCGCGATTGATTTCGGCCAGCGTGGCCAGAGTTTCACGCAGTGTTTGTGGATCACCGCCGTTGTCTAGGTAGAACTTGTCTGCCGCCAGGGTACTCCGCCGCCCTATCGCCGGCAGGACAAATAGCCCGGCGAAACTCCACCATGTCAAACCGACGGCCAATACAAGCATGTCGGCCGCGCCGCCAGTTGCCGCCCAGTCCGTTAGAACGGCTGCGGCAAGGAGGCCCGTGCCTAGCCAAAGGCTGGAGACCAAAATCCCTAGCGTACGGTGACCGGTTTTGAGGTGGCCGATTTCGCGGATCAGGAGACAGGCAATTTGCTCCGGCCGCAGCTTGTCGAGAGTGGTTTGGCTGACCCACAAGCGCGTCGTTGGCCCCCACCCAACAAGCCCACCGTTGACCGCCTCATCACCATCGCCGGTGAACACAGCGACGTTCGGTAGGCAGCGCTGGAGTGATGTCGGTATTGCCGCATAAATCCCCTCCGCCGCGGAAGCCTCCAAAGCCCGCAGACGGATCACAGGCGGCAGCAGAAAAGGCTGGAGGAAAACCAACACCACACTTCCTCCTGCGACCAGGCCGGCCCCGGCCCACCCCCAGCCGTTCGGCAGCCATTCGCGGACTTGCCAGAGAACAGTCAGGCCGGCGACAAACATGATTCCCTGACCACTGACGCCGACGATGTACGCCGTCAGCCATTGCCGCAGCGTCCGGTGCGTCAGGCCGAAACTCCGCTCGGCAGCCCAACCGGTCAACAACTCCAGTGGGCAGTTCAATGCAGCGTGCAGGGCGTAGAACACCCCAAGACCAAGGGCCACCGCCCACAGTGCCGGGTGACTGTCCACGCCCAGCGCCTGAAACAGGGCAACGTGAAGGTCAGCCGCGACGAACGCCGTGAAAAACAGGAGATTCCACCCAATGGCACTGATTCCACTCCAGAGACGAAAGTCTTGGTAGGCGCGTCCCGCCGTCTTCCAAGCCACTTGGTTCATCATAAAGCTGTGAGGTACAGGCGACCAGAATGGCGCAAGGAGGGTTAGACGCATCATTGTTCTCCCGGTGCGGCGGCGCAATTCAACTTACCCGAAACGCACCGGTGAACTCCCGCTGCGCGGATGGCAGTCGGGCCGCAGTTGATTTTTCCGTTGCGTGACAAGCGGATTTCGGCCTAGAGTACACGTGAATGAGGCATCATTCAGCGCACGGGTTCCTGCTGCGCTTGTTTACCTGCACAACCGAGCTTGATGTTCAGAGGGCTGTATGGCGCGACCGGCGACGCCCCACACCACCGATAAGCCAGTTGCCGCGATGCTCAAAAGCGACAGCAACAAACACGACACCATTCTGCGCGCGGCTATAACGGTCTTCGCCCGCAATGGCTACTTCAACTCCAAGGTGTCGGATGTAGCACGGGAAGCAGGTGTCGCCGACGGGACAGTGTACCTCTACTTCAAAAACAAAGACGACCTGCTGTTTTCCATCATCACGGCAATGCTGGACTCGTTTATTGCCCAGGTTCGCGCAGCCATTGCGCCGTTGACCAGTCCGCTTGCCCAACTGCGCGAGATTGCGCGCTTGCACCTTGACATGCTGGGCCGCAACCGCGACTTAGCCGTGGTTTTTGAGGTCGAAATTCGGCACTCAACAAAGTTCATGGAAGAGTTCTCAACCAAAAAGCTCAGTGAATACCTCGACCTGATTCAGCAGGTCATTGAAGCCGGCCAGCACGCCGGTGAGTTTCGCCCGGAAATCAACCCGCGCATTGCCACGAAAGTCTTCTTTGGCGCGCTCGATGAAATGGCAACGAACTGGATCCTCAGCCGCCGGCGCAAGCCGCTTGCAGATGCCGCTGAGCCGGTCCTCGACCTGCTGCTTTATGGCTTCGTGCCGAGGCAAACCGTTTCTTCTTCCTCCTCAGCGTGAGGCAGGCCCATGGCTTACGGAGTGACCTCTACCGCCACGCGGTTACCGACGACCTTGTGCGAAGCATATGTCGCAGCAATTCGCACCCATGCCAAAGAGGATGCCTTTGCCTACAAACACGCCGGACAGTGGGTCAAGGTATCCCACACTGCTTTTGCCGAACGGGTCCGCCGAATTCGCTCCGGATTTCTCTCCCTCGGCGTCCAACGCGGAGACCGCGTTGGACTGCTGTCCGAAAACCGTCTTGAGTGGACGATCACCGATGTCGCGTTGCTGAGCTGTGGCGCAGTGGATGTCCCGATCTACGCCACGTCAACCGCGGCCCAGATTGCCTACATTATCAACGATTCGGGTGCCGCCCTACTGGTCCTGTCCAACCAGAGACAGTTTGACAAGGTTGCAGCCGCCATCGGCGAAATGCCTGAACTCAAGTTCATCATCACCTTTGACCCGGTGACAGTTACCGGCCCGCTACCGGCGCGGGTCAAAGTCCTGACCTTTGATGAACTGGCGCAGCTTGGAGACCGCGGCGCGGCCGGCGACTTCCTAGACGACATGGCCCGCGCAGCCACCCCTGATGATTTGGCGACGCTGATTTACACCTCCGGCACGACCGGCGATCCGAAGGGCGTCATGCTCACCCACGACAACCTCACCTTCAACCTCCTTGCCAACATTGAGCGCCTGACCGATCTGGGGCCGGATGACGTGGCGCTTTCTTACCTGCCGCTTTCCCACGTCTATGAGCGGACGGTCATGAACGTCTTCGTGTATGCCGGCGTCTCGGTGTACTTTGCCGAAAGCATTGAAGCGGTCGCCCAGAACCTCGTCGAGGTCCAGCCGACGGTGATGACGAGTGTGCCGCGTATTTTCGAGAAAATTCTTGCTAAAATCGAAGACGAGGGGCGCAAAGCTGGCGGCCTCAAAACCAAGTTGTTGACCTGGGCACTCCAGACCGGACGCGAATACTCCCGCGCCCAATGCCGGGGCGAAGTGCCCCCCCTACTCTCGCTCCAGTATGACATTGCCCGGGCGCTGGTCCTGTCCAAAATCAAGAATAAGATTGCGCCGCGTGTGAAATTCTTTTCTTCGGGCGGCGCAGCCCTGGCGGAGGATATTTTGCATGCGTTCTCCGGTATGGGATTGACGATTCTCCAGGGTTACGGCCTGACGGAGACCTCGCCGGTCATTACCGCCAACACCAAACATGAAAACCGACCCGGTACGGTTGGGAAGCCATTGCGCGGCGTCGAAATCAAAATTGCGCCGGACGGCGAAATTCTCACCCGTGGCCGGCACGTCATGCGTGGGTATTACAACAAGCCGGACAAAACGGCCGAAGTGATCACCCCGGACGGTTGGTTTCACACTGGCGACATTGGTGAAATTGATGCCGACGGCTTTCTGCGCATCACCGACCGCAAGAAAGACCTCTTCAAAACCTCCGGCGGTAAATACATTGCGCCCCAGCCGATTGAAAATGCGTTGGTAACGTCGCCGCACATCGTCCAGGCCGTGGTAGTCGGCAATGGACGCAAGTTTCCCGGCGCACTCATCGTCCCGGCGGCATCCACGGTGCAGGAACTGGCGCGGGAAGCCGGACTGACGACGACCAGTTACCGTGAGTTGCTCAAGCATCCCGCAATCCTCGCCTTCTACCGCCAAGAGGTCGAACGCCTGACGCCACATCTGGCACAGTGGGAGAAAATCAAAAACATCGCCCTGTTGGAGAACGAACTGACCATTGAAAATGGCGAGTTAACGCCAACGCTCAAGGTCAAGCGGCGGGTCGTGGATGAAAAGTACCGAGCTGAAATTGACTCGATCTACAGTGAGAACGCGGCAGCGGCCACAAGCTAGGTCGTGCCAGCCTCGGACGCAGTGCCGGCCACAGATGACTCACCTTTGAAAGGGATAGCACACTATGGCTCGTAAAATGGAAAAGGCGGCCGTACTTGGTGCAGGGGTGATGGGCGCACAAATTGCCGCCCATCTGGCCAATGCCGGGATCCCGGTTGTTCTGCTTGATATTGTCCCGCCTGACGCGCCGCCGGAGGCGGATGTCAACGTCCGCAACCGCCTTGCTCTGGCAGCCCTTGAGCGCCTACAACGGCAAAAACCCGCCCCGTTGTTCCTTAACCGTTACATCGCACGCATTCGCGTCGGCAACTTTGAGGATCACTTGGACTGGCTCACCGATGCCGACTGGATCATTGAAGCTGTGACGGAAAATCTGGCCATCAAGCGCGCCCTCTACGAAAAAATCGAGCCATTTCGCAAACCCGGCAGTCTCATCACATCCAACACCTCCGGTCTTCCCATCGCATCACTGGCGGAAGGCCGCTCAGATGACTTCCGGCGCAATTTCCTGGGGACACACTTTTTCAACCCACCACGCTACATGTATCTCGTCGAGTTGATTCGGACGCCCGACACCGATCCGGAAGCCGCTTGTTTTGCTTCCAAGCTCTGCGATGAGCTTCTGGGCAAAGGTATCGTGTACGCCAATGACCGCCCTAACTTCATTGCCAACCGCATCGGCATTTACGGCTTCATGCGAACCATCCAGGTCATGATGGAAATGGGCCTTTCAATTACCGAAGTGGATAAAATGACCGGCCCTGCCATCGGCCGCCCCAACAGCGCCACGTTCCGCACGGGCGATCTTTCAGGATTGGACACGACAGTGGCGGTCGCGCAAACCCTATACGAGGCCGTTCCCGACGACGAGTGCCGGGCATTGTTTGTGCCACCCGACTTTATTCGGCAAATGGTCGAGCGGCGGTGGATCGGCGACAAGGCCGGACAGGGCTTTTACAAGCGCGTCCAGACCGAAACCGGCCGTGACATCCTCGAACTCGACTATCAAACGCTGGAGTACCACCCACAGCCAAAGGTCAACTTCCCCTCACTTGAAGAGGCCAAACGCATTGGCGACGTACGGGAGCGGCTGCGCTTTCTCGTCAACGGTCAGGACAAGGTCGGCCGCTTCTTGTGGGCGGTCATCGGCGACGCCCTGGTGTACGCCGCCAACCGCATTCCCGAAATCACGGACGATCTCCTACAAGTCGACCGCGCTATGAAGTGGGGGTACAACTGGGAACTGGGGCCGTTTGAGACATGGGATGCGCTGGGGGTCACTGAGACGGTCAAGCGCCTGGAAGCTGACGGTAAGCCAATCCCACCCCTTGTCACCGACCTACTGACAACAGGAAAGACAAGCTTCTATGCCGCGCAGGACGGCACACCCACCGTTTTCGTCCCAGCGCGTAAGGCCCATGTGCCGATTCCCGAACGGGTTGGGGTGATCGTGCTCAAATCGGTCAAGGAACGTACAGGCGTCATCAAGAAAAATCCCGGTGCGTCGCTGATTGACATTGGTGACGGTGTGGCGTGCTTGGAGTTCCACACCAAAATGAACGCGCTCGGCGCGGACACCATCAGCATGATCCAGTTTGCCGTCCGGGAAGTGGCGCAAAATTTCGTTGGGTTGGTCGTCGGCAATCAGGGTGAAAACTTCAGCGCCGGTGCTAACCTCATGATGATGCTAATGGGGGCCCAGGAGGGCGAATGGGAGGAGCTGGACCAGGCCGTACGGACGTTCCAAAACGCAGTGATGTCGCTGCGCTACTCACCCAAACCGACCGTTGTTGCACCGTTTGGGTTGACGTTGGGCGGCGGCTGCGAGATGACACTCCATGCCGACCGCGTCCGGGCAGCAGCCGAAAGCTACATTGGGCTGGTTGAAGTCGGCGTAGGCCTGCTGCCGGCAGGCGGTGGCACCAAGGAGATGCTGGTTCGCTGTGCTGACCGCGCCCGTGGCACTGAGGCCGACCTGATGGTCTTCATCAAGGAAGCCTTCCAGAATATTATGCTGGCCAAAACCTCAACCAGTGCTGAGGAAGCACGTGAGCTGGGTTATCTGCGTCCGACTGACGGCGTGACCATGAACCGCGACCGGCTCATTGCCGATGCCAAGCAGACTGTTTTGGCGCTGGCATTGGAAGGCTATCGCCAACCGTTGCCGCGCACCGATATCCCGGCGGTAGGCGAAGCTGGCTTGGCGCTGCTCAAGTTGGGGCTCCACCAAATGCTCCGCGCCGGGTACGCCACCGAACACGATGTCCTCATCGGCAGCAAAGTCGCCAAGGTCCTAACGGGCGGCGACCTCAACCATCCCAGCACAGTTTCCGAACAAGACCTGCTGGACTTGGAGCGGGAGGGCTTTTTGAGTCTGCTCGGTGAGCGCAAAACACAGGAGCGAATCCAGCACACACTTAAAACCGGTAAGCCGCTGCGCAACTAAAGCAGCCTTTTGCATCGATCCCAAGCTTGTGGAGGGCATATGGCTCGCACCCCGGAAGAAATTGTCAAACGTTACAAGGAGGCCAACATCTGGCTTCGTCACTGGAAACAACAAATCGGTCTGGCCAAAGACGACGAACAACGTGAGATGTTCACGCAGTACTACGAGGAGCGCGTTCGCGAAATTGCGGCCCTTGAAGAGCCGTACCGGACGGCACTCAAAATCTTAGGCGAGAGCGAAAAAGCCTGACCATTACTTCTCTGAGGCCTTTCTGATATGCCTGAAGCCGTCATTGTCTCCGCCGCCCGTACACCGGTCGGCAAAGCTACGAAAGGCGCACTGGCCCATGTCCGCCCCGACGACCTCGGAGCGGTCGCCATCCGCGCTGCCGTTGAACGTGCTGCCCCGTTAGATCCGGCTGCCATTGACGACGTGATCTTCGGATGCGCCATGCCTGAAGCAGAACAGGGGATGAATGTCGCACGGATTGCCGCTTTGCGGGCGGGATTGCCGGTGTCGGTCAGTGCTGTTACGGTCAACCGCTTCTGCGCTTCCGGTCTGCAAGCCATTGCCTTTGCCGCTGAGCGCATCCGAGCCGGCGGTGCAGAGGTCATCGTGGCCGGTGGAACAGAAAGCATGTCGCTGATTCCGATGACCGGCCACAAGTTGTCACCGAATCCGACGCTGGTAGAGACGTACCCGGACGTGTACCTGAGCATGGGTCTAACGGCTGAAATGGTGGCGCGCCGGTACAACATTTCGCGCGAAGAAGCCGATGCCTTTGCCTACCGCAGTCACCAACGTGCCGTGGCTGCCCAGCGGGCAGGCAAGTTTCGTGATGAACTCGTACCGGTGCCAGTGGTTGACAAACAGCGTGGCGCGCGAGGTCAAACGGTTACGACCGAACGGACGTTTGAGGTGGATGAAGGGCCCCGTCCTGACACCACCCTTGAGGCCCTGGCCAAGCTCAAACCGGCTTTTCACGTCGCAGGACAAGTAACGGCCGGCAATGCGTCCCAGATGAGCGACGGTGCGGCAGCGGTTGTGGTTATGTCGGACGCCACGGCGCAGGCACTGGGTCTGAAACCCCTGGCCCGCTTTGTCGCTTTTGCAACTGGCGGTGTCGCACCTGAAATCATGGGTATCGGCCCAGTCGAGGCGATCCCCAAGGTCCTGAAGCGCGCCGGACTGACGCTTGATGACATCAAGCTCATCGAGCTGAACGAAGCTTTTGCCGCCCAGGCGCTGGCCGTTATGAAAACCCTGGAGCTGGACTCAGAACGCGTCAATGTCAACGGCGGCGCTATTGCGCTGGGGCATCCGCTCGGCTGCACCGGCGCGAAGCTGACAGCTTCATTGCTGTATGAACTGCGCCGGCGTGGCGGTGGCTATGGGTTGGTGACAATGTGTATCGGCGGCGGCATGGGAGCTGCCGGTGTGTTTGACGTGTTCCCCAATGAAACCTGAGGACCACAAAACATACAGGAGCAATATATGACCACTCGTTGTCAGTCCTGGATTGTCGGTGCTGTTCTTGGTCTGACTGTTCCGGCCGCTAATTTGTCACAAGCTGTGCTCGGTCCACAGGTTCCGGACAAAGCCGAGGTCAACCCGCGCACGGCAGACACCATAGAAGTTGCTAGCAGCCTGATGGGGATTCGTTTTGCCAAACCCAACCGCCTCTGGACGGTCATCAACGAGGAAGATTCTGGGCTGCCAAAACTGTTTTGTATGGCGGAAGAATCTGACGAATGGTCGCCGCGCTTTGCCGTCCTAGCCATTCCAAGCATTGTCATGCCTAACGGGATGGAATCGCGCCTGCGACAGGTCAAGGTTAGCTATGCCGACAACCGCCAAAAAGCTCAGCTGCAGGATACCACCGACATTACCGCGAGTAAGCTGCGTATTCTCAAGTTTGAGAAAGCAATGCTAGCCGGTAGGGAAGCAATGCTGTTTGTTTACGAAATTGACGGTGAAAAAACCTATCGCACTGTTGAGTATGGAATCCCACATCAGGATTATTTTTACATTGTCCAGGCAGCAGCTCCAACTTCCTTCTGGGATAATCCCGAGTCTGCATCTCTGTTTGAACGTTCTTTCAAAAGCTTCACATTTCTGAAGTCTGCCTCACGTAAGTAGTGGCGTTGTTCCTCCCACAACGCTCCAACACCACCGCGCATAACAGGCGGGACAGTAGCAACTTTGCCCCGTAGAAAGGACTTTGATCCATGTCAGCTCCAAGACCTGCTCCAAAAACCACAGCGGCCTATCCTAAGGGTGGGAGCTTCCTGCTCGAAATGGTTTCCCCACAGGATGTCTTTACACCCGAAGATTTCAATGATGAGCAGCGCCTGATTGCCAAAACGACAGCCGATTTTGTCAATCAAGAAGTCCTGCCGAACATGGAAAAACTCGAAGAACAATACAAGACAGGTGATTTCAGCCTGACCGTCAATTTACTGCGTAAAGCAGCAGACATCGGTCTGTTATCGGGAGACATTCCGGCCAAGTATGGTGGTCTTGAGCTGGACAAAGTCTGTCAGATGTTAGTATCAGAGTTTATCTCCCGCTCTGGCGGCTTTTCGGTCTCGCTTGGCGGCCACACGGGTATCGGCACCTGGCCGATTACCTACTTTGGTACACCCGAACAGAAAGCATACTACCTTCCTAAGCTCGGCAGCGGCGAGTGGTTGGCAGCCTATGCCCTCTCTGAGCCAGGCAGCGGTTCAGATGCCCTTGGCGCACGGACAAAGGCCGTTCTCAATGAAGAGGGGACACACTACATCCTCAACGGCACAAAAATGTGGATCTCCAATGCTGGTTTCGCCGATATTTTTATCGTCTTTTGTAAAGTGGATGGCGAAAAGTTTTCGGCCTTCATTGTCCACAGAGACTACCCTGGTGTCTCAACGGGTAAAGAAGAAAACAAAATGGGTATCCACAGCTCTTCTACCCGGCAGCTTATCCTTGAAAATGTCCCTGTCCCTAAAGAGAACTTGCTTGGCGAGATCGGCAAAGGCCATCTGATTGCTTTCAACTGTCTCAATCTGGGCCGCTACAAACTAGGTGGCGGTGTAGTAGGAGGCGCAAAGTCCATTCTGGAGCACACGGCTAAGTACGCCATGGAGCGTAAACAGTTTGACCGCCCAATTGGTTCATTCGGTGCAATTAAGTACAAGATCGGCGAAATGGTGGCGCGAATTTATGCGACCGAAAGCATGTCGTATCGCACTGCTGGGCTGATCCATAACATCCTGGCCGATGTCGATGCTGATGATGCTGAACGGATTCTAAAGGGGATCGAGGAATACGCCATCGAATGCTCGATTATGAAAGTCTACGGCAGCGAAATGCTGGGCTACGTCGCGGATGAGGCCGTGCAGACATTTGGTGGCTATGGATACTCGGAAGAGTATCCTGTGGCGCGGGCGTACCGTGATGCGCGCATCAATCGCATCTTTGAAGGTACGAATGAAATCAACCGCTTGCTCATCCCAGGCATGCTGCTCAAGCGCGGCATGCGCGGTGAGCTGCCAATTATGCAGGCGGTTCAAAACGTTCTGGATGAACTCCTAGCCGGCCCGTCCTTTGATGAAGTGGAGGACACTCCACTTGCCAAAGAGCGCAAAGCCATTGTGGACTGTAAAAAGATTGCGCTGCTTATTGCTGGCGCTGCCGTTCAAAAATACGGACAAAAGCTGAGCGAAGAGCAGGAAGTCCTCATAGCTTTCAGCGACATTGCGATGGATGTCTTTGCGATGGAGAGCAGCTACTTACGGGCACTGAAGCTGCATCAGGGACGCCTTCACGAAATCACGACGCGCGATGCACTGGCGGCGACGCAGGTCTTTATCAATGATGCGGTTGGACGGATCGAGCTAACCGCCCGGCGGATTTTGCCCACGCTGTCGGAAGGCGACAACCTCCGCATCCAGCTTGCAGCCGTCAAACGCTTTAGCAAGTATGACTTGGTGGACACAGTTCAGTTACGCCGTTACCTCGCGGAGCGAGCATTTGAAGTCCGTGGCTACCCGGTTTTTTCCATTTAGGGACAAGGTTGTTGCGCAGTAGGCAATGACAGGCAAGGCGTAGGACCGGCACTGGCACCTACGCCTGCATTTTTGTGCAGACCGTGAAACGATTGTTGCGAATGTTATTGCGAACCCCGGCGATTTCCCATACCGTTTGGTGTGTCACCGCCGCCCGGTGCAAGCCCCTGGTGCAAGCCTGTAGGGGCCGCCTGGTTAAACATCCCAACTCACTAACACAATGTCGAATTGGTTATTACTGCTTTCCGGTGTGTTGGTTCTCCTTCCGGTCGGCGGAATCGGATTTCTTCTGCTGAACCGAGCAAGGTTAGCCCGGCGCGTTCAACGGCAGAAACGCCACTATGAACATTACCGCGCCAAACTCCAAGAGATACACAGCAGCCTAGCACAGGCAAATGGAAGCGAAGAAGTTGCTCCCCTGGCCCAGTTGTTCCGGGCCACGACACGCGAGGAAGTCGCGGCGCTCAAACAAGCTGTTGTTGAGGCTTATGGTGAAGCGACCGGCCCACTGCAAAAGTCGCTGGTATCACTGTATGAAATGCTTGGGCTCGTCGCTGACGACATTCAAATTATTCACAATGGGACACTTGAGGAACGTTCACAGGCAACATTCCGCCTGGGGTGGTTACGGCACCTACCGGCACTGAGCACACTTGAACGTGTCAGCAAGCATAGCTGTACCGAATTGCGGTTGGTAGCGATCTGGGCACTGACGGAAATAGCCGATGCGCGCGCAGTTAAATCGGTCGTCATTGCTCTCTCCGAAGCTAACGGCTGGCAAATTATGCAGGCGGCGAATCGGCTCATGGGTATGCAGCTTGACCTGACCCTACCACTGATGGAGTTGCTTGATTCAGCCGGTGGCATGCGTGAACGCCGTGAGCGGATTATGGCGGCAGTACTTGACCTCATCACTGACTTTGGTGCCCAAGCGCGTCAATACATTAACCCTGTTGCTGGCAGACAGGTGGCACTTCGCTTACTAGACAGCCAGTCGGTAAATCTTCGCACGCGTGCGTTACGTGCATTGACAATGCTCGGTGTTGAGTCCTCCCAGGAGGTTGATGCGATTATCCGGGCATTGAACGACGCAGCTTGGGAAGTCCGAGCCGTTGCTGCCCGCTCCATCGGTGACTTGCAACTGTTGGTAGGTTTATCTGGACTCCAGCAAGCGGTGAGCGATCAGGCTTGGTGGGTTCGTCACAATGCGGCACAGGCGCTGAAGAAACTCGGAGATGCTGGAGAAAAGGCCTTGCTTCAGCTCATGCAAAGTGACGATCGCTTTGCCCGTGAAACCGTTATCCAGGTTATGCAAGGCAGCTAACATAGGAAAACGTATGGAAACTAAAGCCCTTGCCTCATTGATTGACCACACTTGCTTGAAACCAGAAGCAACACAGGCTGACGTGGTGCAGCTCTGTGCCGAAGCAAGAGCCCATGGTTTTGCTGCCGTATGTGTAAACCCCATCTGGGTATCATTGGCTGTGCAGGAACTTGCCCACCAAACGGCCCCGGTCGTCTGCACCGTTGTGGGCTTTCCACTCGGGGCTACCACCACCGAAGTCAAGGTCTTTGAGGCTCAGCAAGCGCTGGAAAACGGTGCTCGTGAAATCGACATGGTGATTGCCATTGGCAAACTCAAAGAGGGTGACCTTGCCTTCGTTGAAGCAGATATTCGCGCTGTCGTTACCGCTGTACATCGTTGTCAGGCAATCTGTAAGGTGATTATCGAAACAGCCCTACTCAGTGACAGCGAAAAAGTTAGGGCTTGCCAGGTCATTCAAGCTGCCGGAGGAGATTTCGTCAAAACCTCATCTGGTTTCAGCTCCGCCGGTGCCACCGTAGCAGACGTAAGGCTTCTGCGACAAACCGTAGGCAAGACGCTTGGCATTAAGGCTTCTGGCGGTATTCGAGATCGGGCAAAAGCTATACAACTTATTGCTGCCGGTGCAACACGACTCGGAACAAGCCATGGCGTTGCCATTCTTGCAGATGACTAAGCATTCGTCTGTTTACTCTGAATCTGCTTTGTTCTTTAGGAGCGTAATACGTGTGAGTTGCGTCGGCAAAGACTCGCGATATACAACTTCAAGTCTTTGACCTGGCTTAATATCAGATAATCGAATCTCTTTGCTACGACTAATCAGTGGAAATCCTTTTTCGGTTACAATTTTAGCATTTCTGGAAACACGGTAAGTAAGCTCATCTCCCGTGATTTCATCCATTGCCTCAATTGTATAGAGTTCTGGATCAACAGACTTAACAATCAAAATCGTTTTCAGGCTGCGCTTAATTTCACTTGCCGTACGTGGTGCTCTCCCTAGCCCAACACTTCCTTGACCTGACACGGAATTTGAAGTAATAGATAAAAGAAGAGAAATAATTAACAAACAAATTAAAGCCTTAGGAAGGAGTAGTATCATCTTCTCCTCCATTGTCTCCTATATTTTCTATGGTCAGAGTTGTAATATTTGATTTTGATGGTGTTATCGCCGATACCGAAACAATTCACTTCTCCTGCCTTAGAACAGTTCTCGCAGAGGAAAAAAAAATTAACCTAGATCGAAAAATATATGACGAACTTTACTTAGCCTTAGATGATAGAGCCTGCTTCAAAAAGGCACTCAGTTCAGTCGAAATTGAAATTACAGAAGCAAAGATTGACGAGATGATTAGTAAGAAGTCTAACCTTTTTCTAACTTACTTACAGGAAATAAAACTTTTCCCTGGTATTGTTGAATGGATAGAAGAGGCATCTACAAAGTTTACGTTAGCTATTTGCTCAGGTGCATTAAGAAAAGAGATCGTTGACATTCTCTCATCTAATCACCTTCTTAGGCATTTTACAGTTATTACAAGCGCCGAGGATTTTATTGAAAGTAAACCTTCACCAGAAGGTTATCTAAAAACTCTTCAAAATCTCAATAGGCAGCTAGGTAATCAAGTAGAAATCAGGGCATCAGAGTGCTTGGTTATTGAAGACTCTATTGCTGGAATACGAGCAGCACGGGCTGCCGGCATGCCCTGTGTTGCCATCACAAATTCATATCCTATGGAACAATTACGAGAAGCTAACATCGTTATCAATAACATCACTGATTTGGACATAGAGAACATCAGATATTTAAGTCTCTAGTTATAACCACTACTTCTCAAGGCTTCTTACATTAGAAAATGCTTTCAATTCTACCAGACTGGCTCATAGAGCTTTTCAAGTCCATCAGAGAAACTGGTGGGAAGGGTTTCCTTGTTGGCGGTTGTGTCAGAGACCGGTTACTTGGCTTTCTTACTAAGGATTACGACATTGAAGTCTACGCTTTGCCCAATGCTCTACTGAAAGAAATGCTTGAAAAATTTGGAAAGGTTAGCATAGTTGGAGAGCAATTTGCTGTTTACAAGCTACGTCCTAAAGCAGCTCCATCAGTAGAAGTTGACGTTTCACTCCCACGACGTGAGTCGAAATATGGAAAGGGACATCGTGGCTTCATCATCGAAGGCGATCCGTGGATGACATTTGAAGAGGCAGTAAGTCGTCGAGATTTTACTGTTAATGCGATACTGCAAGATCCCTTAACCGAATCTATCATAGATCCTCTCAATGGCTTGAGCGATCTGGTTAGCAAAAAACTACGCCATGCTAACCTAAATACCTTCACTGAGGATCCTCTGCGCGCTCTCAGAGCTGCACAACTTGCCTCTCGGTATAACTTCAGTATAACAAAAACAACTAGGGAACTCTGTAGAGAGATTAATTTAACAGATCTTCCTAAAGAAAGAGTATATCAAGAAATCGAGAAGATATTACTACTATCTCCAGATCCTTCAGTTGGATTTAATTACTTGTTAAGGCTTCATGTTATCCAAAAACTGTTTCCAAGTTTACTGGAATTAGTAAGCTCTAGTATCATAGATAATCCGTACTCTCGAAATTCAAATTGGGATTACACAATGCAGTCCCTTAGGCGTGGTAAAGTAATAACTAAAAATCTTAGCCAACCTGAAAAACTTTCAGTTTTATTCTCAATATTAGGGATTAGACTATCATTATCTAACTTAATAAAACTTCTTGACGCTCTTGGTATTCAAACTTACCAAAAATATCCAATGCGACATCAAATTCTTACATTAAGGAAAATACATATACTGCCATATAAAGTATTTTGCCAGAATCTCAAGAAAGAAGTTATAATTTCTTTCTTAAGGAGATTAGAACGAGTTACCAGCTTAGAGTTATTATGCTACTTATTGAAATCCTTGTATCTGAACTCTTCGGATGTATTTTTACAGTGGCTTGAAGAATCTATTAGAGATTATTATTCAATAAAGAAAGAATATAAGCGACTAGTCAATGGCAATGACATCCTATCTGTAGGCATTAAGCCGGGACCTGAAGTAAGAAGCCTTCTTCAACAATTTGAAGAACTTCAGATTGAGGGAATTATCAAAACTCCTTCTGAAGCACAAGCCATACTCTTGAGATTAAGTCATGAGAAGTTCTCAAGAAAACGTGTTGAGAAATGGCCAGATTTAAAGATCTGACTTTCCATAATTTTTTGATGTAAAGGAATAGTTGTCTTAACACCTTCAACTATAAATGCTTCAAGAGATCTTCTCATGCGTGCAATGGCTTGATCACGATTAGGTGCGTGAACTATGAGCTTAGCTATCAAGGAGTCATAATACGGAGGTACTTTGTAACCCGTGTATATGTGGGTATCCACTCTAGTTCCGGGACCATTAGGTATGTTCAAAGAAGTGATTTGACCAGGTGAAGGAATAAATTTTTCAGGATCTTCAGCATTGATACGACATTCTATTGCGTGACCTTTGAAATCTATCTCAGTTTGGGAAAAACTTATTTTCTCTCCAGCAGCTATAAGAATTTGCTCGCGCACCAAATCAACTCCAGTAATAAACTCAGTAACTGGATGCTCAACTTGAATTCGTGTATTCATCTCCATAAAGTAGAAATTTAGTGATTCATCAACAATAAACTCTACTGTTCCAGCATTGGCATAGTTTACACTATGGCAGGCATTTAGTGCTGCCTCGCCCATGCGTTGACGCATCTCAGGTGAAACGATAGGACTTGGTGCTTCCTCGACTAGTTTTTGATTTTTACGTTGAATAGAACAATCGCGTTCGCCCAGGTGAACAACATTACCGTACTTGTCGGCCAGTACTTGAATCTCTACATGGCGTGGATTCTCAATATATTTCTCTATGTACACGCCTGGGTTACCAAACGCTGCAGCAGCTTCTGATTGAGCAGATTCAAAGCTAAGACGTAGTTCCTCAGGCGATTTGACAATACGCATACCGCGTCCGCCACCACCAGCAGTTGCTTTGATAATCAGTGGATAACCTATTTCAGAGGCTATAGCCTGCGCCAGTTCGAATGATTCAACGACTCCATTGCTTCCCGGCACAGTTGGGACACCAGCAGCCATCATCGTCGCCTTTGCCATCGCCTTATCACCCATGGCTCTAATCGCACTCGATGATGGGCCAATGAATACTATGTTACAAGCTTCACAAACTTCTGCAAAACGAGCATTCTCTGAAAGGAAACCGTAGCCAGGATGGATTGCATCTGCATTAGTTACTTCTGCTGCACTGATTACGGCAGGAATATTTAGGTAACTTTGCCTCGAAGGAGGTGGACCAATACAGACTGCTTCATCGGCGAAGCGCACGTGCAAGGAATCAGTATCAGCTTGGGAATATACAGCGACTGTCTTCATACCAAGCTCTTTGCAGGCCCATATAACACGGCAAGCTATTTCACCACGATTGGCAATGAGTACTTTCTTAAACAAGGAGATCTTACTTCCTCTTCAGTGAGAACAGAGGCTGCCCAAATTCAACTGGCTTACCATTCTCTTGATGAATCTTTACAACTTCTCCAGATATATCAGATTCGATCTCGTTCATGAGTTTCATTGCTTCAATAATACACAAGACAGTCCCAGGAGAAACCTGACTTCCGACTTCAACAAATGGTGGTGAATCTGGACTAGGTGCGCGATAAAATGTCCCTACTATTGGTGAATAGATAATGTGTAAATTTTCTTCATTTTCTTTCTCATCTGCTGATAGTAATGTCTGATCCGTTTGTCTTTTTCCTTGAAGAGGTTGCACATCATGCATTTCGGTTGTAGGTAATCGTGAAGCAGAAGCAGGCTTGAGATCCAAAGTATAAGCAGTCTTAATACGAAGCTTTAATCCAGCTTTGTCAATTTCCAATTCTGCTATCTGCTTCTCTGTAACTATTTCTATCAGTTCTTTTATCTCTTTTATGTTCACAAGTTAGTCTCCAAACTGAAAAATTAGGGCTTTGATACAAGCTTGCACTGAAACTCTAACTAAAGATAAGCAATAGCAAATTATTTCACTCGACTAGTTAGAGTAAAAGTCAGTTTTTATTACTCATTGGTTCGACAAATTCAATAATTGCCATTTCAGCCCCGTCTCCCTTTCGAAAACCCAACTTGAGTATCCGTGTGTAGCCACCTTTCCGGTCCATATAGCGAGCTGCTATTACATCAAAAAGCTTTGCCAAAGCCGCAACTCCAGCAGTCCTCTCAGAGCCGTGCTTATAGTGCCTTGGATCTTCATTCCAATTCTGATTGCCTGCATGGAAGTATGATGCTGCTAAGCGTCGTGATTGTAAGTCACCTCGCTTACCAAGTGTAATTGCACGCTCAATGAATGGACGTAATTCTTTTGCTTTCTGGACCGTCGTCGTAATTCTTTCGTGAAGCACAAGCGAAGTTGCTAGATTCCTTAGCATTGATTTTCTGTGGGATGAAGTCCGTCCCAGTTTCCGACCTGCATTCCGGTGACGCATTCTTACCTCCTCATTGTTCCCTTGGATGTATTTGTTAGTTAGTCATTTTTGTAGCCGACTATATTTCCTTCTTCATCAAAAATAGCACCTAGACCCAAACCCATAGCAGCTAGTATTTCCTTTATCTCATTCAGAGATTTACGTCCAAAGTTTTTAGTTTTTAGCATTTCTTGCTCATTTTTCTGTATGAGCTCTCTAATTGTCTTTATATCAGCATTCTTCAGACAGTTGTATGACCGTACACTAAGCTCAAGCTCCTCTATAGAGCGGTCTAGGTTTTCGTTGAGAACAGGTTTTCGCTCAGGAGCTTTGACCGGCTCTGTTTCAGCTTCCGTTTCTTCAAAGTTTATGAATATGGACATGTGATCCTTAACTAGTTTTGCAGCCAGGCCAATTGAGTCAACCGGCTTAATACTACCATTTGTCCATACTTCTAGGATTAGCTTCTCAAAGTCTGTATCTTGTCCTAAGCGAGCAGCTTCAACATTACAACGTACGCGTTTGATTGGTGAGTGAACTGAGTCAATAGGTATGTAACCTATTGCTAAGTCCTCATCAAAGTTCTTGTCTGCTGAGACATAGCCTCTACCCATCTTGAGGCGCATTTCAATTGAGAGATTCCCTCCTTCACTTACTGTAGCAATGTATAGGTTTTTATTCAAAACTTCGACACCTTCTTCTACTTCAATATGAGATGCATAAACCTCACCTGGATGATTACAATTGAGACGAAGCGTCGAAACCGTTTTTCCGGGTGCCATCCTGAAGGGTATTCTCTTTAAGTTCAGTATGATATCTGTGGCATCTTCCACAACTCCTGGTATGGAAGAGAATTCATGAAGCACCCCTTCTATCTTAACAGCAGTTATTGCAGCGCCTTCTATTGAAGAGTACAAGGCACGGCGAATGCTGTTACCTACTGTCGTTCCAAATCCCCTTTCAAAGGGCTGAGCATAGAAACATCCATACGTATCCGTCAGGCTCTCTAAATCACATTCGAGTTTTCTTGGACGCTGAAAAGGTATCACCATATCGCCTTCTTCCTTGAGACTTCAAAAAATAAATTATTTCGAGTAAAGCTCAACTATCATCTGTTCATTGATTGGTTGGGTAATATCCTCCCTCTTTGGCAAAGCAACAACGCGTGCAGCAAGGATATTTCTATTTTCAACTTCTAGCCAACTTGGACGACCTCTTCCAACAGCCGTTTCAAAGGATTGTAGAATAATAGGATTGGAAGCACTTTCTTCCTTTATTGAAATGACATCACCCACTCTAACTTGAAATGATGGAATATTCACCTTTTTATTATTTACTCTAACATGACCATGGTTGACTAACTGTCTCGCATGGGCTCTTGAGGTAGCAAAACCTATCCTGTAAACTACATTATCTAGTCTTCTCTCAAGAAGAAAGAGTAAGTTCTCGCCTACTATCCCTCGCTGACGGGAAGCTTTTTCAAAGTAGTTCTTAAACTGCCCCTCAAGCATTCCGTACATGCGCTTCACTTTTTGTTTTTCCCTCAACTGCTCGCCATAACCCGTTAACTTCCCACGCTTAGCGTCCCTCCCATGTTGCCCGGGAGGATATGTACCTCTCTTCTCAATTGGACAAGAAGGTTTGTAACACCGATCTCCTTTCAAGAAAAGCTTGATACCTTCCCTACGACAAAGGCGACAGACTGGACCACGATAACGCGCCACGAATACAACCTCCTACTTCTAGAAAACTACTTAGCGTTCTACCAGACTATCAGATAGTTCTTACTAAACCCTGCGTCGCTTGCGCGGTCGACAACCATTATGCGGAATTGGGGTAACATCACGGATAACTTTTACCTCTATGCCACTTGCTTGAATTGCTCGAATTGCTGACTCTCGTCCAGAACCAGGCCCACTAACTCTGACTTCGCAAGATTGCATTCCAACTAATTCTCGTGCAGTTGAAGCTGCTTTAGCAGCTGCCTGCTGCGCAGCAAAAGGTGTCCCTTTTCTTGAACCTCTAAACCCAAGCGCGCCAGAGCTACTCGATGTTAAGAGATTTCCATTCAGATCTGTCACACTGACGAGGGTATTGTTAAATGATGCTTGAATATAGACAATACCTTGGGGCACATTTTTCTTTTCTTTCTTTTTGTAGCTTTTTTTCTTTGCAGACAGTTTTGCTTGTGCTACTTTCTTTGCCATACCTAATTACTCTGGTCAGTAAACTGGAATTATTTCTTACCTGGTGCCTTCTTTTTAGCTACAGTTGCTCTTCTTGGTCCCTTACGCGTTCTTGCATTAGTATGGGTTCTCTGTCCATGAACTGGTAGGTTTTTACGATGCCTCAATCCTCTATAGGATTGAATTTCTATCAATCTTTTTATGTCTAATTGTACTTGCTTTCTTAGGTCACCTTCTACGATGACAGAGTTGTCAATAACAGATCTTATCCTGCCTAGCTCGTCTTCTGAAAGATTATGCATTTTTAGACTTGGATCAACATTAGCCTTATCGAGTATTTTAGAGGCAAGAGAGCGACCTATTCCATAAATATATGTTAGAGCAATATCTACTCTTTTGTTTTCTGGAAGATCTACACCAGCAATACGCACCATGACTTCCTTACTCCAATCAACGAGTTAATTTATCCCTGTCTCTGCTTATGTTTAGGATTAATGCAGATCACTCGAACAACACCAAATCTATTGATAATCTTGCAGGATTTACATATTTTCTTCACAGACGCTCTTACTTTCATAGGTCACCACTTATCACTTATAACGGTAAACAATCCTACCTCTAGTCAGATCATAGGGAGACAGCTCTACTAGAACCTTGTCACCAGGTAGTATCTTTATGAAGTTCTTTCGCATCTTACCTGATATGCGTGCTAGCACTGTATGTTTATTCTCTAGCTCGACTCGAAACATTGCGTTTGGTAGTGCTTCTATAACAAAAGCTGGCGCCTCAATAACATCATCCTTTGGCACAGTCCCTCCAACTTTTAGACAAGTAAAAAACTCGAAGAGAGTGTCTTGTGTTTATGTAAACTCGGTTAGTATCAGTGGACCATCTGCAGTTATAGCGACTGTATGTTCAAAGTGAGCTGATGGCTTGCCATCATTGGTCACCACAGTCCAACCATCACTCTCTATGTGAACAGATGCCGTACCTAAGTTAACCATAGGTTCTATCGCCAACACCCAACCACATCGTAAACGTGGGCCAGTGTTCGGGCGATGTCCACAATTAGGAACTTGAGGATCCTCGTGCATCTTTCTTCCAACACCATGGCCACAAAATTCCCTAACTAAACCATAGTTATAGGGTTCTACATAAGATTGAATTGCATGTGTAATATCATATAAACGATTCCCTTCTCTCATTTTATCTATGCCTTGGTATAAGGAGTTCTCAGCAACACTCAGTAGTTGCTGTAGTTCCTCTGAGACTTCTCCAACTGCTACTGTAGTTGCAGCATCCGCTACATAGCCGTCAAATACAACGCCTGCGTCTATACTCACTACGTCACCTAACTGAATTTCCCTTTTCGTTGGAATACCGTGAACAACTTGCTCATTGACTGATACACATATGCTTGCTGGGTAACCACGATAGCCCTTGAAAGGTGAGTAGAGACCTTTGCGATTAAGCCATTGCTCTGCAATCTTATTTAGCTCAAGTGTTGAGATACCTGGTACAACATTTTCTTTAAGTACAGCAAGCAATTCTGCTAAGTATTTTCCGGCTGTATGCATTTTCGCAATTTGACTATTCGTTTTCGATATAATCATTTAACTAATCTTAGGAGTCTTATCAAATATGCAAGAAAGTAGATCTTCATGGACTTCATCAGAACTTTTATCACCGTTAACTTTGCAGACTAGGTTCCTTTGATTATAAAATTCGATAAGAGGAAGTGTCTGAAGTTGATACGCGCGTAATCGCTCCATTACCACTGACTCTTTATCATCTACACGATAGTAGAACTCAGAACTACCACACTGATCACAGATACCTGCTTGTTTTGGCTTTGAAAAATACTGATTGTATATTGTACCGCAGGATTTACAAGAAAATCTCCCTGCTATTCTTTTTATAAGAACATCTTCAGGAACGACAATTTCTACAACTACAAGTCTATGTTTTCTCTGTGACAATACACTGTCTAAAAAAGTTGCTTGTTGTATGTTTCTTGGGTATCCGTCTAATATAAAACCCCTGTCGCAATCTGGAGAAGAAAGTCTTTCTGAGATTACGGAAAACAGGATGTCATCAGGTACTAGTGAGCCAGAGGCAATGATACTGTTTATCTTGTCAGAAAGTGGATGATTACTGAGCGTATAAGATCTAAGTATATCGCCAGTAGATATCTTCGGCATACTAAGGGACATGCTCAGCTTCCTCGACTGAGTTCCCTTACCTGATCCTGGAGCCCCAATTAGAATAACTATAACGGCTTCACCGTCTCGCATGACTTTCCTCTCTCATCTGTCGCCTTCCTCTGAGCTTACCACTGCCCCCGTACATTTCATATTTCCTTGTTATCAAGCGTGATTCTAACTGCTGAGCTGTGTCTATTGATACTCCCACCGCTATTAGTAGTGATGTACCGCCAAAGTAAAATGTATAACCAAAACCTTTTACTATCCAAGAGAGAGTAGGATTAGATGAGATACTTGCATACAACCAGTCCCCTATAACGGGTATCTCTGCAAGGTCAATTCCGCTTGATATAAGCTGAGGTAAGAAACAAACAAAAGCTAAGTAAACAGATCCTACAAGAGTTAATCTAGTAACTATTGAATCTAGGTATTCAGCCGTCGATCTACCAGGCCTTATACCTGGTACATAGCCTCCAAATTTTCTAAGGTTATTTGAAACATCTTGTACATCAAAAATCACTGAGACATAGAAAAATGAGAAAAAGATTATGCAGCCTATGAATACTAGTTCGTATACTGGATGTCCGGAACGTAGAATAGAAGTTAGCCACTCAGAAAATTGAGAGTCACCTCCTAAAAATTGGGTAATAGTCAGAGGAAAAGCAAGTAATGAAGATGCAAATATAACAGGTATTACACCAGACATATTTATCTTCATTGGTAGATAAGATTTTGGAATGTCTCCGCGTATTTCTTTTCGACGTGTGTACTCTATCTGTATAGGTCGGTACGCTTTTTCTACAAATACTATCAAGGCAACAATTAGAATAAGCACAACCGCTATCGCAAGCGCTTCAAGTGCAGAGACGGGATCACTTCCTAACTTCTCAGTGAACTGGAAAAATATAGATGGCAATCTAACAACAATCCCTGCAAAGATTAACAAACTTATACCATTACCCAACCCTCTCTCGGAAATTTGCTCTCCCATCCACATCACAATTGCGGTTCCTGTAGTCAAAGTCACTACAGATATTGGGAGAAATATACTTGATGAAATATTGACTAACCCAGGTTGAGATGAAATCCAAAAGGTGATAGCTGTAGACTGAAAAATGGATAATACTATGGTTAGGTATCTTGTATACTGATTAATTTTCCGTCTTCCTGATTCGCCTTCCTCTTGTAGCTTCTTAAGTTGTACTATAGCAACTGTAAGCAGCTGTATTACAATCGATGCGGTGATGTATGGTGTTATACCTAAAGCAAATATTGATATAACCTTTAAGTTACCACCAGAGAAAAGATCGAGTACGCCAACTAATGAGCCTTGTAAACTTTCCCAAAGAAGTCGTAACCTTTCCTGATCTATACCAGGTACACGTACGTGACTGCCTAATCTATACAAGAATAGTATAAGTAGTGTAAATAGAATACGATTACTTACATCTCTTGATGCTAATATACTTGATACAAGGTGTCTTAATTCTTCAATTTTTTTCATTGTTTTTTCCAGGTAAAGATGCTCTCAATTTTTTAGACATTACTATATCATCTGTAACTACAATATTCTTATTCTGATTATTTACCAAGCCAACTATTTTGTATGTTTTTTTTTCAGAACGTAGTATTCGTTTTAGGACTAGGGATTCTTTTGTAATTAGCTGACCAGTATCAAAGTTCTTCAACAACTTACCTATGTCTACTAGTTGAATTTTTCTCTTTATACGGGCAAAACCTCTCTTTGGAAGCCTCCTGTGAAGAGGCATTTGCCCTCCCTCAAATCCTTTTTTCATAACAAAGCCAGACCGAGATTTTTGTCCTTTTGTACCGCGTCCGGCAGTTTTCCCGTTACCAGACCCAGGACCTCTACCAATCCTCTTCCTCTTCTTTTGATTTGGTCTCAAAAGACTGCTAAGTCCGAGCATGTAAGCCTCCCACTGTGCAAAAGAAATACCTTGAGTAGGACAATTTCAGTGTATCTTTACAAATCAGATGGATTCTTACCTCTCATGAAAGCCACCTGCTCTTTGGAACGTACTCGGGACAGTCCCAAAAATGCGGCACGAACTATGTTGTAGTGATTGTGAGAACCAAGTACTTTTGTTACTGCATCCCGAACGCCTAGAACCTGCAAAACGGCTCTAAGAGTAGCTCCTGCTATGATACCTTTGCCTTCTCTAGCTGGTTTTATTAAGACCTTGCCTGCGCCGAACTCTCCAAGGACCTCATGTGGTAGTGTTCCATCTGTAATATGTACTCTGATTAGGTTTTTCTTCGCTGATTCTATTCCTTTTTTTATAGCTATTGGTACTTCAGATGCTTTACCATTTCCAAAACCGATAATGCCATTCCCGTTACCAACAACAACTAAGGCACTAAAACTCATATTTTTGCCGCCTTTTACGACCTTTGTAACTCGCCTTATAGAAATAACTGCATCCTTCAGATCTGAATCATTTATTTCGAGTATTACCTTGCTATGCATATGCTCTTATTTCTTTTTTTATACGAAGGGAAGTAAGAAGATCAAAAGTTAAGTCCACCTTGTCGTGCAGACTCAGCCAGTACTCGTACCCTCCCGTGGTACTTGTATCCGTTTCTGTCAAAGTACACATCAATAATGCCCAGTCCCTTAGCCTTTGCTGCTATATCCTTACCTACTTGGCTTGCCTGTCGTAGTTTTCTAGACAGATTAGCACCAAGGTCAGGTCCTCCATTTTCATCCAGTTGTTTAGTATTCAGTTTCAATGAACTCGCAGAACATATCGTTCTACCTTGTGCATCGTCTATTATTTGAGCATAGATATGTTTAGAACTTTTGTATACACAAAGACGGAGCCTCTTCTTCATCACTTACCCTCTTATAGGACATTGCAGATATGGAAATAGGCTGTCCCTTACCTTACTTTTTGCCACCTTTTGCACCAGACTTACCAGGTTTCAAAGTCATTGGACGATCAGCATAGCGTAATCCTTTTCCTTTGTAAGCATCGGGTCTTCTCAGTGATACTAAATCAGCAGCTACCTGACCTACTTGCTCTTTATTCCATCCACTTACTATTATTGTTGTTTGATACTGTGGAATTTGTTTTGATAACTTTTCTATTGTACATACTATCCCTTCTGGAAGGGTATACTCTACTGGGTGTGAGTAGCCAAGACTAAAAACTAGTGTATTTGCCTTCTGCTCTACTTTGTAACCAACTCCAACTAAATCTAAACCTACAGAGAAAGATGATGATAGACCAACTACAGCATTGTTAACCAAAGTTCTAAACATACCTTGGATGTATCGGTTATCTTCATTTACTGCCTTAATACTTATTTGATTATTTTCTACGTTCACTCTTAGTCCATTGATAATTTTAAGCTTTATAGTAGTTTTATCTTTCCTCAGATAAATATAATCGTTATCTGTATCTACATCTAAAGATGAAAATTGTATCGGCTTATCACCTATCCTTGACATTTCTGTTTACTCCCTTAGTAAACAATACAGAGCAGCTCACCCCCAACATGAGCTTGACGGGCCTCCTTACCCGTTAGGATGCCTCTCGACGTACTCAGTATACACGTTCCGAGACCGTTTAGAGGTCGAGGTATCTCCTTCACTCCAACATACACACGTCTTCCCGGTTTAGATACTCTCTCGAGGTTTTGGATGACAGACTCAGACGATTGAGCATACCTAAGATATATGCGTATGGTCCGGCGACACCCTTCACCTGTAATTTTGTAGTTGTTGATATAACCTTCTTCTCTAAGAAGCCTTACAATCTCCATCTTGATCTTAGAGTAGCTGACATCTACCTTAGAATGACCAGCTCTTATCGCATTCCTTATTCGTGTCAACAAGTCACTTATCGGGTCTGACATAGAGATCACCTGCTATCAGTCATCTTTCACTAGTATTTAAACTACTTCCTAAAGGGCATTCCTAGGCAATCCAATAATTCTCTTGCTTCCTCGTCAGTTTTAGCGGTTGTAACAAAAGTAATATTCATTCCTCTCAACTTCTCAACTTTAGCTATATCTATCTCTGGGAACATGATTTGTTCCTTTACACCAAGCGTGTAGTTTCCTCTACCATCAAATGATTTCGGTGAGACTCCCTTGAAATCTCTTACTCTAGGAAGAGCAATTTTAACCAAGCGTTCAAAGAACTCATACATCCTTCGGCCACGCAAGGTTACCATCACTCCCACAGGATCATTCTCGCGCAGCTTGAATGATGCTACCGATAGTTTAGCACGCGTTACCACTGGCTTCTGGCCCGTAATGAGTGCTAGTTCTGTTAATCCTGTTTCTATAACCTTCATGTTTTTTAAAGTAACGTAATCTTTTCCTAGGCCCATGTTAATTACTATCTTCTCAAGCTTAGGAATTGACATTACGTTCTTATAACCAAAAACCTCTCGCATCCTATTTATAATTTTTTCTTTCTGATCAATACTTAGCATATCTCTAAACCTTTTAGTTTTTACTATAACCTTTTAACTTTTGAGAGAGAAATCCATGACTCTACATTGACAATTCCGTGTTCCTGTGAGCTAGGTATTCTTTTCTGATGCTTAGTGCAAATTCTAATATTTTCCACTATTACTTTCATAGATTTACGGTCTATCTTTTTCACAGAACCCGTTTTGCCTTTATCTTTACCAGATGTTATATAAACTGTATCGTTCACCTTTATATTTTTTATAAGTTTTTTACTTTTCATACAACCTCAGGTGCGAGTGATATTATCTTCATGAACTTTTTATCTCTCAGTTCTCGTGCGACTGGACCGGAGATTCTTGTCCCTACTGGATCCCAGCCTTCGCTACCTCGCTTTACCAATACTGCAGCATTTTGGTCGAAGCGAATATAACTACCATCTTTGCGTCGGACTTCTTTTCTTGTTCTCACAATAACAGCTTTGACAACTTGCCCTTTCTTTATTGCCCCATCTGAAGAGGCTTCTTTTACGTTTGCAGTGACAATATCACCAAGTGATGCCGTACTACCGACTGAACCACCAAGAGGAAGGATACAGGATATCTTTCGAGCTCCTGAATTATCTGCTACGTCCAATATGGTACGCATCTGCACCATAGCTCAACTCTCCTACATTGTGTACCGAATACTATATTTATCTGATGCTACCTACTGTTAATAATTTCTTTCACAATCCATCTCTTTCTCGCTGAAAGAGGGCGCGATTCTATGATTCTCACCTTATCACCGATCTGACAAGATAGTTCATCATGAGCAAGAAATTTAGAATGACGACGTACAAATTTTTTATATAAAGGATGCATGACAAATCGCTCTATTTGTACTGTAACTGTTTTCTGCATTTTGTTACTAACAACAAAACCTACTTTTTCTAACTTCCTACCACTCATTGTTGTTACGAACCTCGTTTTTTCTCTGATATTACAGTCTCTATTCTAGCTATTGTCTTTTTAATTGACGAAATTTTATCACCTGCCTCACGCATACCCGCGTTCTTTTTGATGGTCAGTTTAGCTAGTTCCAGCCTCATCTCCTTACCTATAGATATTAGTTCACTTATTGATTTAGAGCGTATTTCATAAATCTTCATGATTACTGTATGGCTCCATTCTCTAAATCTCTATGGACAAATTTAACCTTTATTGGTAACTTCTGGGCGGCTAAGTACATTGCCTCTCGAGCAAGTGCTTCCGTTACCCCCTCAACCTCAAAAAGTATTCTTCCTGGTTTCACGACAGCTACCCATCCATCAGGAGCTCCCTTACCCTTGCCCATTCTAGTTTCAGCAGGTTTTCTGGTTATGGGTTTGTCTGGAAAGATCCTTATCCATATCTTTCCACCTCTTTTCAATGATCTCGATATAGCTATTCTTGCAGCCTCAATTTGACGACTTGTTACCCAAGCAGCTTCTAAAGCCTTTAGGCCATATTGCCCAAAAGCAATACTCGCACCAGACGTGGCAATCCCTGCCATGCGACCTCGTTGCTGCTTTCTGTACTTTGTTTTTTTAGGAGATTTATATTCTGCCATGTTTCATTCCTAGTTACTTCTTTTTCCAGTTATCTTGAAGGACATTCCTCCGTATCGAAAATATTTCTCCCTTGTATATCCAGACCTTTACACCTATGACCCCGTAAGTAGTATGAGCTTCAGCAAACCCGTAATCTATATCTGACCTTAGAGTGTGCAATGGCATTCGCCCTTCCAAATACTGTTCGCTTCGAGCAATTTCTGCTCCATTGAGCCTACCCGATACAATAACCCGGACGCCTTGCGCTCCAAAACGACGGGCACTTTCAGTCACTTTGCGCATGGCGCGCCTGAAAGCAACTCGTTTTTCTATCTGTGATGCGATTTGTTCGGCTTGTAGTTGAGCATTCAACTCAGGCTTTTGTATTTCTTGTATATTGATAATCACATCACGACCTGTTTTTTGTTGAATCTCAGATTTCAGTTTGTCTATCTCCGAACCTTTCCTACCAATAATAACCCCTGGACGAGATGTATGAACAATGATCTTTAGCTTGTTGACAGCGCGTTCTATATCTATGAACGCTACTCCAGCGCCAGAAAATCTTTGCTTCAGTTCTTTGCGTAAGTAATAGTCTTCTACAACTAATTTTGCAAAATCAGTATCCTTACTCGAATACCAGACAGATCGCCAATTCCTAACGATTCCCAATCTGAAGCCGTATGGATGAACTTTTTGTCCCATGAGCGTGTAACCAAACCCTAACTTTGTTCAGATTGATCGGTAAGTACAAACTTAATACTAAAAAGACGTCTGTGTTCTCTGTATGCTCTCCCCATAGGAGCCGGTCGAACTCGGCGACGATATTTTGTAACACCTGTATTCACGTAACATTCTGAAATGATAAGCTGGTCCAAGTTAAGGCGTATATTTTTTTTCTCTGCATTGTGTTCTGCGTTTGATATAGCTGACCACAGAACCTTCTTTACAATTCTAGCTAGCCTTTTCTTATTTAGGCTTAGTAGCGCTAGGGCCTCTGTTACATTACGACCCCTAACTTGATCTACTATTAGTCTTGCTTTTTGAGGTGATCCTTTTGAGGATCGAAGTACTGCAATAGATTGCATTACTACTTTCTCCGTCTATCTTCGTTTGGCCGATTTTTCACTTTTGTCACCGGCATGCCCTTTGAATGTTCGTGTCGGTACAAATTCACCGAGCTTATGACCGACCATATTTTCAGATATAAAAACTGGAACAAATTTTCTACCGTTGTGTACTGCAAATGTGTGACCTACCATGTCAGGTATTATAGTTGAACGCCTTGACCAAGTTTTAATAACTCTGCGCTCATTTGCTTCGTTGAGACGAGCAACTATATCACGTATCGAATTGTCTACGAAGGGACCTTTCTTGATTGAGCGAGGCATTTCATTCTCCTAGTAACTACTTCGTAACTACTTCCGACGACGTACAATGTATTTGTCTGTCCGTTTATTTCGCCTTGTCTTGTAGCCACGTGTTGGTTGCCCCCAGGGTGTTACTGGGTGCCTACCTCCCGATGTTTTCCCTTCACCACCACCAAGAGGATGATCAACAGGATTCATAGCTACCCCACGAACTTCGGGACGCAAACCACGCCAACGGGCCCGACCAGCTTTGCCTATTGAAACATTCTCATGATCTAGGTTTCCAACTTGCCCTACTGTCGCATAACAAGTGACAGGTATTTTTCGCACTTCTCCAGAAGGCATACGCAACTGTGCCATTTTTTCATCCTTGGCAATAAGCTGTACCTTAGCTCCAGCAGCACGTGCTATCTGCCCTCCTTTGCCCGGCCGTAGCTCAACGTTGTGAAGTTCTGTTCCAAGAGGAATCTTTTGTATAGGTAGAGCATTTCCCGGTACAATGTCAGATTCTGGCCCAGCAATGACTATTTGTCCTACCTGAAGTCCAACTGGGGCAAGTATATAACGCTTTTCACCATCAAAATAGTTGATCAGAGCAATTCTTGCTGAACGATTAGGATCGTATTCAATTCTTGCTACTTTGCCTGGTATACCCAACTTGTCTCGTTTAAAGTCTATAATCCTGTAGAGACGTTTGTGTCCGCCTCCGCGGTGACGAGTTGTTATTCTTCCGTCATTATTCCTACCTGATATCTTCTTCTTTTTTTCAGTTAGAGACTTAATTGGACGCTCCCTAGACAGATCAGGGTCAACGATAAATGTTTGAAAACGCCGCGCAGGAGATGTTGGCTTTACACTTTTGATAGGCATAGAAAGCAGACTTCACTTGATTATATAGAGTCTAAGTAATCCTCAACAACGTATCCGGGTGCTAAAGTAACATATGCTTTTTTCCAATCCTCTCTTTTCCCAACAGAACGGCCACGACGTACTGTCTTACCTCTGTAACTTAGCGTATTAACAGAGTCCACCTTCACTTTGAAGAAGAACTCAACTGCCCTCTTGATGTCATTCTTGTTTGACTTTTTATTAACCCGAAATACCAAAACTTGTCCTGACTTAGAACTTTGCTCTTTCAAAGTCAAGGCTTTCTCACTTACTAGGGGAGACTTAATAACCCTGATAATGTCCATAGTATTCCTACTTCTTACCAAGTATACGCTTAACGGTAGATGTGAATGCTGTCAGAGCTGACTGGCTAATTAGTATTTTTTCATGAAAAAGTAGGTCATAAATGTTAATACCAAGTGGATCTAGAGCCTTAACTCCTGCAAGGTTTCTAGAGGAAAGAACTAAATTTCTGTTTTCACGAGAGTCAATAATAAGTGTTTTGCACTTAGATAGCCCTAAAGCAGCCAATTTGGAGTTTAGTGATTTTGTCTTATGGTCGGGAAGTGATAGACTGTCAATTACTGTCACACCATTTTCCCGTAGACGTTCCGCAAATACCGAAGCTATTGCCTTCCATCTTTTCTTTTTCGGGAGAACGTAGGACCAATCTCTCGGCTGCGGGCCATGAACATTTCCACCTCCCTTCCACAATGGGGATCGAATACTTGAAATACGTGCTCTTCCTGTTCCTTTCTGCCTCCACAGTTTCTTGCCGGATCCAGAGACATTGCCTCTGGTTTTTGTAGCCACTGTTCCAGCCCGACCTCTTGCCCGGTATTCATTGATGGCTTCCCATATCAGCGTCGTGTTTAGTGGGGGTTCAGATAAAACGCTGTCTATCTCTAAATTCGATACCGGCTCATTGTTTAGATTGCGCACCGTGACGGAAAGCATTATTGAGATCCTCTTAGTTATGCTGACAGAGTTAGAAAGCTTTTCTAATCACTAAATAATTCCCGTTTGCCCCTGGCACAGCACCCTTAACTAGTATAACTCCTAACTCTTCGTCTACTTTTACAATCTGTAAATTCTTTACGGTGCAATTGGTATTTCCCATGTGACCAGCCATTCGGCTACCTTTGAAAACTCGTGAAGGGAAGGCTGAAGCTCCAATTGATCCTGGTGCGCGATGAAACATCGAACCGTGCGTAGCTCGACCACCACCAAAGCCGTGACGTTTAATAAAACCAGCAAAACCTCGCCCCTTCGATTTACCGGTAATCGTTACTCGTTCGTTTGGAGTGAAGATATTTGCTAAAACCAAAGAGCCTATCGGATACTTATCTACTTCTTCAACCTTAAACTCTTTGAGCAGTCGCGTCGGCGGCATTCCCTTTGCTGTCTTCTCAAAGTGACCACGAACTGGCTTCGTCACCTTTTTTGGCGGCTTAGACTCAACTAAGCCAACTTGGATGGCATTATATCCATCCTTTGCTTGTGTTTTATGCTGTGTAACGACACAGGGGCCGGCCTTGATAACAGTTACCGGAACTACGGCTCCGTTATCCTGGAAGATTTGTGTCATGCCGACTTTTATGCCTAGAATCCCATTAGCCATGGCTCTCTTAGGTGATTATCGTTTTTCCTTGAAAAAGGTCTTGATCTGAACATCAACACCAGCAGGCAGATCAAGTTTCATCAGAGCGTCCACCGTCTGAGGTGTTGACATCAAGATGTCTACAAGACGTTTATGGGTGCGAATTTCAAATTGCTCACGTGATTTCTTGTCGACATGTGGTGATCGAAGCACCGTAAAGCGAGTCTTGGCAGTCGGCAGAGGGATCGGCCCAGCTACCTTTGAGCCGGTACGCCGTGCCGTTTCGACAATCTCCTGGGCAGATTGATCAAGAATTCGATGATCGTAGGCTTCTAGCCTGATGCGTATTTTGTCACTCGTCATCGTTACTCTCTCAGTTACTTTCTCAAAGAAAATTCACAGCCTACTCGATGATTTCAGAAATCGTCCCGGCGCCCACCGTCCGCCCACCTTCCCGAATCGCAAACCGCAGCCCCTTCTCCATCGCAATCGGCGTAATCAGTTCCACCGTCAGCGACACATTGTCTCCAGGCATCACCATCTCC
>CALGZC010000059.1 GCA_937934745.1 uncultured Blastocatellia bacterium | reverse complement strand
GGGGGTTGATGGCGACGCCAGCCACCGGCAACGCGCGATCTTGGTCAAGGTCTGTGCCGACGTCGAGACGCAACTGACCGAGATGGACGGCGAAGACGATGTGAGCCGCTGATGCCCGGCACGTCCACCGGCGCGTGGCATAGCCGCCGAACGTCGCCGTCTCCAACCCCGTCAACAGTCTGAGAAGGTGTGTCCGGTCGCTTGCTGCGCAAGGAGTGGTCCGACATCCAGAAGCATGACCGGAACGGGGCGCTGTGGTCGCCGTCCGACTTGGCTGTAAGCTCCGGCGGCGCGCCGCTTGCCATCGTGCGCCAGTACATCAAGCAACAGCAGACGCCACACTGAAAACGAGCCGCAGGGGGAGTTTCGGCGCAGCCAAACCCCATAGGACGGCTCGACTCCATAAATCCTGGTCCGCGCCTTGCCTGCCCTGAACGGCGGCGGCCCAGCGCGCACCGGGTCAGAGATGACATCTGCTCCCAAGACAGAATTAAGCTTTTTTGCCCCTACTGAAGCTGATCAGACAACCCCGTTGCTTTCACCGACCGGTGCAAGGCAGGAGAATTTTCATCAGAAGAATCTTCATCCGGTTCTGTCCGGCGGGTACCCCACAGTAGAGATATTGCAACTTAAAAAAACTTGCTAGACAGACGGCAATTATTGTGTTTTCTAACCGCATTGATTTGCAATTTATCTCCACGGCACAGGGCGCTGCTTATGCCGGTTGATTGGAAGCAACTGCTGCAGGTCTATGTCCATGACCCACCGGACAAAGCCTTTGACATTCGCGATCACAGATCACGTGCGGCCGATCTTGCCCACCTTGCGTTTGGTTCTAAGGAAGGTTGGACGGGAAGGCGCTTAGGACGCGGCGCGTGTGGCAGATACCTTGGCTTCTATGGTCGAACGATTCCCGATGCCGACGGCCGGTAGGCAAGGCGAACGCGCCGTTAGGCCCGAAAACCAGACGCTGCAGATCGTTCATCCGCTTGTCGGCACAGCAACGGACGCTTCATCTGCCGCTGCTTGCCGATGTGAGCACAACACAAAAGGAAGCTCTGGAGGGCATCCTGACCGGCTGGGCCGATCGTGAAGACCCGACAACGTATAAGCGCTGGCTGGCGACTTGGCGTGCGTGGGAGGCAAAAGATAGCCGAGAAGTACCCTTGTGCTTCCTTGCTTCCGGCCGACACGCGGACGCCCGATCACACCATTTGGCATCATCTTGACACAGCAGCGGCCTTTGAGGCGGCGCGCGCCGAAAGTGGGGGCCTAGCGCTCCTAGCCTTTGCTTCAGGTCCGGTACAGCCGTTTATCGAGGCAGCCCGTTCGGTGCGCGACCTGTGGTCAGGAGGCATGGTGCTCTCTTGGCTGGCGTTCCGGTCGCTATTACCGGTCGTTGAGCTCGGCCCGACGGCGCTATTGTACCCGGCGCTGCGCTGGAATCCCCAGCTCGATTTGTGGTTAGCAGAAGACAGGCAATTGGGCAATCGTGCGCCACGCCCAAGCGATCAACAGAAAACCACCCCATCGCTTCCGCATCGCTTTCTGGCGCTCGTGCCTTGGGGCCCGGACGGCACAGCCGCCCACAAGTTGGCCGACTGCTGTCGCCAGGCCTGCGTTAACGCTTGGCAAGACATCGCCAACAGCGTCTGGGAACGCCTCAAGCCGCAGCTTGACCAGGACTGGCCAGCCTGGGATGACCACTGGGATGCTCAAATTGCCCACTACTTCAGTGGGACAACCGCCGTCCTGCCCCTCAGTGGATCAAGCGATGAGATTGACGGCCAACTGACCCGTTTGCTTGCCGACAGCGGAAGCTTTGCTGAAGTGTTTTCTGAAGCAGAAAAGATTCGTAACTTGGCGCGGTCAATTCCAAATGACGCGCGCCCGAACTACGCGCAGGAACAGGCCGGACAGTGGCAGTACCAGATCGAACTCGTCGAACGGGCGCTGGCGGCAGCACGAAGTATTCGGCACATTCCAGTTGGCGACGGCGAGAACGGGCCCTGGCCGCAGAAGCGTACCCTCTTTGGGAGCTTCAGCCAGATGGGGCCCGCCCCAACTGAGCGATTCAAGCCGCTTTTGGAACGCCATGGTGCAACTCAAAGGCAGCCTGAATGTGCGTCTCCGCCCCGGCGAGGCCCTTTGCGCGATTGCCCTGACTAAGCGGTTTTCGGGTCCGGCCTTCTTCGCCGAGCACCTCGGCATCCCTCCCGAATCCCTACGTTTTCCTGACACCTGGACCGTTGCTGCCGTCTGGTTATCCAGAGCCAACATCTGCCCCGACGAGGTTCGTTGCAAATACGGCGAGTGGAACGGTCAGTGGCTGCACTGGTCACAGCCCGACCAGGACTTGGAAGCGGGCGGCAACTGCCCACCGGAGGTTTGGCGACAGATTCAGTCCTCCTGAAACCGACTTGGCCTGCCGCCAACGTATTACGCCATCCTCAAACTGGACGGCGACGACTTGGGCCGTTGGCTGCGTGGTGAAAACTCGCCCAACGCACGCGAAGTCATGCATCCGAAGCTGGTCAAATACTTTGAATGTCTGAATCCAGAGAATTCAGAGCGACTCAACGCACGGCGACCGGTCGGCCCGGCGCTTCATGCGTCCATTAGCGCAGCGCTGGCTAACTTTGCACTGCATATCGCCCCCAACATCATCCGGCAGCATCACGGCACGGTTATCTATGCCGGCGGCGATGACCTCCTTGCGCTGCTGCCGGTTGAAACTGCCCTGCCCTGTGCTTTGGCGCTGGTGCGCGCCTACCGGAACGACTGGGTCAAGGTTGACGGGCGCGAGTTGTTCCTGATGGGCGTACGGGCGACAATTTCTGGCGGGCTGGTCATCGTGCATGCCAAGGATGACCTACGACTGGCGCTGCAGGATGCCCGCGCCGGTGAGGAGCGGGCCAAAGCCGCCGCAAGGATGCGCTAGGGATCACGGTTCGGTGGCGTTCCGGTGAGCATACGGCGGCGGTCTGTCCCCGGGAGTTCATACAAACGGTCATTTGCTGGACAGAGAGTTTCCGGCAAGGCGCCTCCGACCGTTGGGTTTATCGCTTGTACGGTCTCCGGGCGACGCTCGCCGAGTTGCCGCCGAAAGCAATCGAGGCCGAGTTCCAACGCCAACTCCGCCGCGCCGATGCGCCAACGCCGAACCTGATCGCACCGGAGGCTTTTGCTGCGGCATTTGCCACCTTTCAAGCCCTGCCACTTCCCGGCAATGGGTAGCGTTTTCAGGACACAAGCGCGGCGCTGGAGCCGTTTCTGACGTTGTGCCATACGGCGGCGTTTCTGGCGCGCGGGAGGGACGCATGAGCAGCGTCGGATACAACGTCACTATCGGTCTCAAGCTCGAGCCGCTTGACGTTCTGTTCTTCCGCGACGGGCGTCCCTTTGGAAACGAATACAGCCTGAGCGGCTTGCCACTGCCCTAAACCTTTGCCGGCGCTGTTCGGAACGACACTCCTCAGAGCAGCCGGCTGTAACTGTGCCAAACTTGGGGAAGCGGTGAGTCAGGGACAATCCTTCGCGAAAGCGGTGGGGATGAGTTGTTGGACGACTTACCGCACGCGGCGTTTATCCGGCCCGCCGGTTGACCGATGGTCAGGTGGACGTTTTGACGCCTGTGCCGGCCATTTTGCACCGGAACAGGGAGCATCTGGGGAAGATATACCGTCTCGCGCTTCTGCCTTCCGGCACCCTACCTGGTTGGAAACTGCCATCCGACTACTCAGGCCTGCGCCCGCCGTGGCTCAAACAGCTTGCGCCGACAGAGCCGATTGCAGGCTATTTGCCGCAAGCCGGACTGAGGACGTTCCTAGAGGGCGGTGTACCGAGCGGCGACGAGGTTGTGGCACCCCATGCGCTCTTTGCTTTGGACTACCGCACCGGCATTAGCATTGCGCCTGATCGTTTGACATCGGAAGCAGGCAGATGTTCGGGCGTGGCTTTCTGGCCCTCAAGCCAGGCGTGACGCTCTACGGCGAAGTAGATGTTCCTGCTGAAGCGCGTCAGGCCGCCGAAAGGTTGATGGACGCCGTGATGTTGATGCCGTTTGGCGGCGAAGGTCGGCACGTTGCTGTTGCGCGTTTGGAACAACCCTGTGTGTGGCCGCACCGGTTACCCAGCAAGCCAACGGAGAGACCGCTGGTGCTGCTCATTACGCCCGGGCCTTTCGCTGCGCGCTGGAAGCCAAAAGCTCTGGCGAGCAAGCTTGTCCGAGCAGCTGTTCCCGGTGCGACGGCGTTTTCCGGGTGGGACCTGGCGCGCGGCGGCCCGAAGCCGACGCGCTTTGCCGTCACCGCCGGAAGCGTGTATTGCCTCAAGGCAGCTCCAGAAACCTGGCCGGCGTCACTCGCCGAAAGCGACGACGACGATGCCCTCGGCTGGGGCTGCTACCTGAAAGGAGTGTGGGAGGATGTCTGAACCGCCCGCGATCAACGGAGGCGCTATCGCTACCCAGGAGGCAGCGCTGCTGTTTATTCATGCCCAGACCAGTCTGCATCCGGGATCGGGCGTGGCGCTGGGCGTTGTAGATTTGCCCGTCCAGCGTGAGCGCCACACACAGTGGCCGGTGATCCCGGGTTCAACGCTCAAGGGTATCCTGCGCGATGCCTGCTCCCGCCAAGATGGCAACAGCGAACAACTTCAGGCGGTGTTCGGCCCGGAAAAGAACCATGCCGCCGACCATGCCGGCGCACTGAGCCTGACAGATGCGTGAGTCCTGGCCTTTCCGGTGCGATCGCTCAAAGGTGTTTTTCGCCTGGGTGACCTGTGCCGCCGTTCTGCACCGCCTCCGGCGAGAGGAGTTTTTGCCCCCGGAGACAATCTTCTACGCCGTGGCGTTGGCCGGCACAAGTCGGCAGGAAGGATGTCAACTGACGGCGCAGGCAATCCTGGCTTATGTGCGCGATCATCTACCACGGGTTCTCCAAATCGGAGGCCCTGAAACCATCGGCAAGGGTCTCTGCGCAGTCCGGCTTACTGACATAGTGTAAGGAGGATTTGGACAGATGTCGCCGGTCATTTCCAAATCGCAGACGCTCGACCAGCACCGCGCCGCGCATGCGTGGCACGCCATCCAGAGCGTGAAAAACCCTGTCGGGCAAAACCCTGTCGGGCAAAGCCCAAAAGTACGGCGGCCAGGCCAAAAAGCTACCCATCCGCATCCTGACCGCCGGGCTAGGGCCGGCGCTGGCCTTCCTCAAAGCGAAAGGTCAGGCTCCAGCACTGGTTGACAACCTGTCTGATTGGATGGCCAGCCGCATACCGCCAAGGCAGTGCGAACCGTCTGACCTGCTCGAACGCATTGTGAAAGGCGACAGCAACTTTCTGCGCCGCGCCACCGATGAGGCACTGGCTTACCTGGAATGGCTCAATCACTTTGCCGAAGCGGAGGGCCTGTCCGACGATGAACAAGCGTCAGGATGCTCCCGAATGCACTTTGGGCCCTCGTCAAAAAGACTCCCATCGAAGAACGTCATCCTGGCCTCCAACTGGACAAATTGAGCTTCGCGAACACACAGGTTGATCAGAGGCAAGCTTTGGAACAGGTCATCAGGACAAGCCAGGGCGCACAGACGCAGGGGCGCGAGCTTTACCGGCAGCTCTATCACCGGTGGGAGCAGACGCTTGCATCGGCTGGCGCACAGACATTTCAAGCTGCGGCCGGCACGCCACTCACGCTCCATCTGTCGCGGGCCATAGCCTTGGAAAACGTCGGATTGTGTCTTCATCCGGTGTATGGATTTCCATACCTTCTGGGCAGCGGCCTCAAGGGCTTGGCACGCACCTATGCGGAAACCATCTGGCTGCCCATCCAAAGCAACTGTGTAGAAGCCCGTCGGATAATCACGGAAGCATTCGGCCGGGTCTCCAACTCCGACCAACGGTACGAAAATCTTCAAGACCAACTGCCTGCCGCCCGGCCGCAGCGCACCGGCAACCACGCCGAAATTCACGATGACATTACGGCGCAGATTGGCAGCATCATCTTTTCGATGCTTGGCCGACTGCCTGCCCGCAGCTCCTGTTGGACATCACCAACAATCACCACCCAAACTACTACCGTCTATCCGGCATAGACACACTGCACCCGCCCGGCGACTGGGAAAACCCGACGCCGGTTTATTTTCTGGCGGTCGCGCCACAGACGACATTTCTCTTTGCCGTTGCCAAGCGTCGCGCCACTGTCTCCGACACGCTGGTGACACAAGCACGGCAGTGGCTTGTGGGCGGTTTGTGTGCGTTGGGTGCCGGAGCGAAAACCAACGCCGGGTATGGTGTTTTCAAAGCGGTTGAAGACCAACCGGATGTGCCGGCGATGGCTGGGCCGACTATGGTAACGGCTGCGCCAACTATGGTGGTGTTTGAAACTGTGCTGACACTGAGGACGCCGGCTTTTCTGGCTGGCGCGCAACAGCAGCAAGCAGACTGCCACTTGCGCGCGGCGACACTGCGCGGGCAGTTACGGTGGTGGTGGCGGACGCTCCATGCCGGCTTTCTGAGTACCAACCAGCTACGTGATCTAGAAGCTGCGCTGTGGGGCGATACGGCCGCCGGCAGCGCCGTCCAGGTGGTCATCGAGCCGGATGGTCGAATGCTTCCCCAACGTTACGACAAAAGGAGCAAGGCGAATTTCAGTGATCAACAAAAGACGGGCGAATACGGGATTCCCAGCCGGGGCAATCTGAAAACGATCACGCAGGGGTTGTGGTATCTCTCTTACGGAATGGATGAGGCGAAGGGACGCCGTTTCTACCTTGAGCCTGGTGCAACGTGGCGACTGCGGCTGAAGGCCCGACCGACAGCCCTTCATGCTGACCGAAAACGACTGCCTGCCGCAGGACAAAACGTGGAGATGTCCATTTCAGCAGCGGAGGTCATGGAGCAAGCGCAAGCGGCGCTGTGGCTTCTGTGCCGTTTCGGAGGCGTCGGCGCGAAAGCACGCAAAGGGTTCGGATCCCTGGCGACACCCAACTGGGCCGGCGATTGCCTTGAAAACTACCGGCAGAAAGCGAAGGACTTACGGACAAAGCTAGCACTGCCAACACAGTTTGATGAGGCGCAGGCGGCGTCTTTGGCGTTAGAGCAAATGTTGCCGGTCACCGAAGTGAACTTCAACTGGCCTGATGTGTGGCAGGTGCTGGATCAGATCGGCTTTGCCTATCAGACGGTTGCCAAGCAGTATGCGCACCAGGTGGAGAAGAAGGCGCTGGGTTTGCCGCGCGCCATCGGGAAGCCGGTAAAAGGTAGCTTCAAAGCGTCCGAACCAGTCACCAACCGCCATGCCTCGCCGGTGCACATTCATCTGAACAACTCCAATGGGGAATGGCTTGTCCGGGTGGCAGCTTTCCCGGCCGCTAAGTTGCCGAACCTCAAGGCAAGCCGAGACTTTCTCACCGAGTTCCTTGGAACGTTTGGAGAAGAGCTTCGGCGGCGCGCCCATCTGAAACCACTGAAGTCCGGCCGCTCAACGTCCCCCGGCATTCCTTTAACTCAACCTACACCGACCAACCTTCCCCGCAGCGGGGAGCGCGTCGAAGCGGTTCTACCGGAGGAAAAGACCAAAAAGGGCGGCTGGAAGGCAAAGCATGAGGTGTCCGGTTTGGTCGGTCCGATTCAGAACACGAACGATGTCCCCGGCGACAAACAGCCCGGCGACCGGCTGACGTTGATTGTCGCTTCGGCAAACGAACGGAACATTGCCTTCAGATTTCCGACGCCAGATGAGCTGCAACGCGCCGCCAAACCACAAGCCAAGCCCCACAATCAACGTGGCCGTTTGCCGGAAAGAAGCCGCCGATGAATCTGCTCGAGGCTTTACGCTGAGGGTTTACGCTGCACCGTCGGCACCGGCGATAAAAACAGGTTGGGAAGTTCTACGACAATCTCGCCAAAAAGAAAGACCGGCTGCTGGAGGAAAACCAATGCAGTGGAAAGCTCAAGGCGTCGTGCGGACAAGTCGCCCGTTTCCTCAATGCCTCGGAAATTCCTCGGCGATGACTTTGGCAAACCCCTGCTTGAACTGGGTCAGCACGGCAGACGGCACGGACGCCAAACGGTGCAACACCAGCCTTTTCATCCACGGCTTTGCCATCGTAGCCGATGCAGATGGACTCGGAGTGCTACACCAACAAGCTTGAAGGGCCGATCTGAGGGACGGCAGCGAAACGGCTGAAGAACAGCTCAGAACGGCGCGCCTCGTTTCCCATCAACCACGGCAACAGCCGTTGCAGCACGGCCGACGTGACCACCGAGTAGAACGTTGTCCCCAAATTACTGCAGCAGAAAAGGGTTAGCCATGGCACGCAAACAAATAGGCACAAACATCCTGTAGCCGAGTAAAGCAGTTAGGCAGGCAGAGTTGAGCGACGGGCAGGCCGGTCACCAACCGGCTCAGGGTATCCAAAGTAGCAGATTGGGCTTCTGGGAGCG
>CALGZC010000058.1 GCA_937934745.1 uncultured Blastocatellia bacterium | reverse complement strand
GGGGGTCGGGTTTGAGGGTGGGGTTCTGGCGGAAGGCAGGGCTGTGGCGCGTCCGGTGCCGGGTTGCTGCCTTGCGGCAGCGGTGAAACCGTTTGTGGTGGAGCAGGCGGCAAGTGGCAGATGGCGTTGGTCATGACTAGGCCTGCATAGGTATTGTGGAACAGTAGCGAGCCGCGGCGCGGGTGCGTCATTCCTGACGTTTCGCTCCCCGAACATAGCCTTTCCACCGGTGAAAAGTTATTGTTGAGAACAAACGTCAGACCCAATAGCGCCTGAGGTTTCTGACATGCCAGGCGGTAGTTTATTGCTCTTACTGGATGACATTGCTTCTGTTTTAGATGATGTCGCCACCTTGACCAAGGCCGCTGCGAAGAAGACGGCTGGCGTCATCGGTGATGACCTGGCCCTCAATGCACAGCAGTTGACCAGCGTTCGTACCGACCGTGAGCTAGCCGTTGTGTGGGCCGTGGCGCGCGGCTCGGCGCTCAATAAAGCTATTCTTGTGCCCGGCGCACTGGCGATTAGTGTGTTTCTCCCCTGGCTGGTCAGACCGTTGCTGATGGTAGGAGGCGCGTTTTTGTGTTTTGAAGGCGTTGAGAAGCTGGTTCACAAATTCCTGGCTTCACACGCGGCAGGCCCGGACGGTGTATTAGATGAAACGGCCGCCGAAACGGCTACCCCGGCAGGCACTGTCAAACCGAATGCCAAGCATGACGCGGGTAAGCAGGACGGGGGTGAGCATGAAGCAAGCAAGATTGCCGGAGCAATTCAGACGGATTTCATTCTGTCGGCAGAAATCATTGTCATTGCCCTTGGTACTGTTGCTGCGAAACCGTTGCTGACGCAGGTTGGCGTGTTGATCTTGGTTGCCGTGCTGATGACCGTCGGCGTGTACGGTTTGGTGGCTGGGATTGTGAAGCTCGACGACGTTGGGTTGTATTTGAGTCGCCGTCACACCGGTGTTCTCGGCTCAATCGGGCGGGGAATCGTTGGGCTGGCACCCTATCTAATGCGTTTTTTGTCCGTCGCCGGCACGGCGGCCATGTTTTTGGTCGGCGGCGGCATCATCGTTCACGGCCTGCAGCCAGTTCAGCACTGGGTGGAAACCGTCGAACATGCCGTGGAGACCATCCCGTGGGTTGGACATCTACTGAGTTGGTTGGTCATGCCCATCGGCGACGGCTTGGTGGGGCTGGCCATGGGGGGGGCTGTGTTGTTTGCGGTACTGGTCGCGCAGTGGGCCACCGGTCGGCTTCAGTCGTCTCCGGCAAACTCAGGTCGGCATCTGGAATGATTCCTGGAATGATTCACGGCTGTGAGGGCGAAAGACGATGAAGCTTGGGTGGGTGACGGTCGTGTTGATGACCGGGATGATGTTGCCGGTGCAGGCAGCGGTTAACGCCAAACTACGGACGTTTGTGATCAACCCGATTTACAGCGCCTTAATTAGTTTTACCGTCGGCACAAGCTTGTTGGCCGCCTTGGCTTCGACAATGGCATGGGCCGGACAGGCCGGTGATCTGCGCGCTGCGACATCAGCTCCGTGGTGGACCTGGATCGGTGGTGCACTCGGCGCGATGTTCGTGACGATGGCGATTTTGTCCGTTCCACAGATCGGGACGGCCGGGTATTCGGTGGCGATCATCACCGGCCAACTGATTGGGGCGCTTGTGCTCGATCACTATGGGTGGTTGGGTGTCCCGCAGCAGCCACTGACGTGGTTGCGGTTGCTCGGTGCCGCGCTCTTGTTGGTTGCCGTTTGGTTAATCCAACACTGAGCGGTTGCCGTCGGCCAATCTCCTGTTCGGTCTATTGACGCTTGAACGGCTTTCTCACTACATTCCGCAGGGACATGGCGGAAAAGACAAGTCAGAGCAGCATCGAACTCCGCCGCGGCGCTGCTCGCATCATTGCCGTTTGCAATCCTGAATGGTAACGAAGAAATCCCCTCGTTTGCAGGTCGTCGGCGAGGACAATGCGTCTGATCTGCCGGACGAATCCGTGGAGACGTTGAGTGCGCACCGGTTACGCAAGACATACCGGGGACGCGAGGTTGTCTCTGATGTGAGCTTGTTTATCCGACGTGGCGAGGTCGTCGGCTTGCTCGGTCCGAACGGAGCCGGGAAAACAACCACTTTTGCGATGATCGTCGGTTTGGAAACACCTGACGCCGGGATCATCCTGCTCAACGGAGCTGATGTGACCTCACTGCCGATTTACCGGCGGGCGCGTTTGGGCATCGGCTATCTGCCACAGGAAGCCTCGATCTTTCGGAAGCTGACGGTTGAAAACAACATTCTTGCCATCCTTGAAACACTGCCTCTGTCATCTGCCGAGCGCCGGACGCGATTGGAGGCGCTCTTAGCCGAGCTGGACATTGCCCATGTGCGCCGTACAATGGGCTATGCCGTTTCGGGCGGCGAACGGCGGCGAACGGAAATCGCCCGCTGCTTGGCTATTGAGCCAAAATTCATTCTGCTTGACGAACCCTTTGCCGGGATCGACCCAAAGGCGGTGATCGAAATCCAAGGCATTGTGGCGCGATTGCGGAAAAAAGGTATCGGTGTGCTCATCACCGACCACAACGTCCGGGAAACCCTTGCGATTGTGGATCGGGCCTACATCATCAGCGAGGGGCGCCTTTTTCGCGCCGGCCGGCCGGCCGAACTCACTTCCGATCAGGAGGTGCGGCGGGTATATCTGGGTGAACACTTTCGGCTTTAGGGTTGCTGTGTACTTGGAATGATGAACTTGCGTCCACAACTTACACCCCGGACGGAGCAGCGTCTCGGCCTTGCGCTCACGCCTCAAATGCGGCAGCGCATCGAGATGCTCAGCATGACGCTGACCGAGCTGGCTGAGTTGACCGCACAGAAGATCGCCGAAAATCCCATCTTGGAAGAGATCGATCCCTATGATCCCGCCGAAGCGCTTACCGTCACAGATGATATGCCGCTGTCCCTGGCCGATGACCTCCCACCGGAAGCCGGCAGTGATGACGGTACGGGCGGGGAGACCACCGGCGGCGACAGCAGTCCTGAGTTAGCCCCGGCCGGGAACGTCCTGTCCGGTGACGCTGATTCGCCGGCCGATGCGTCCGCCGAAGACGTTGCCGAGCCGGCGGTGGCGGCCGATCCATTTGATGAGATTGACTTCGGTACGACGTTTGAGCATTACCTGGACCCAGGTTACCGCACGCTAGGCGAGTATGAAGAGCGGGAAGAGTACACGCTGGAAAATCGCCTCAAGCACCAGCCGACACTGCATGAGCACCTCCAGTCACAAATTGCCCTCTTACACTTGCCGGACGAGGTACGCGCTGCCGCCGAAGCCATCGCGGCCAGCCTTGACGAACGAGGGTTTCTGGCCGATACCTGTGAAGAAATTGCCGCCATCGGTGGCTGGCCGCCGGAGGTCGTGGAGGCCGCCCGCCAGGCAGTGCAGCGCCTTGATCCGGTGGGCTGTGCTTCCTACGACGTGCGCGAGTGTTTTCTCGTCCAGCTTGAGCAACAGGGGTGGCATGAGCGTTTGGCGGCGCAGCTCGTGCGTGACCACTTCGAGCGTCTCGCACCGTTTCGGTGGCCTGAGCTGGCCAAATTGCTCGGCGTGCCGTGTGAGGTGATTGCCGAAGAAGCTGCCTTGATTCGCCAGCTCGATCCCTTTCCCGGGCGCCGTTTTGCCCGCGCCGGACAGGGCATTTTCCATGACGCCCAGTTTATCCAACCGGAGATTTTCATCGAGAAAGTCGGCAACGAATATGTGATCCGCTTCAACGAAGATGGGCTGCCGCAACTGCGCATCAACGCCAAATACCGCCGGATTTTGGAAGCCCCGGATGCTTCGCGGGAGGAACGCGAATTTGTCCGCGACCGATTGCGCGCTGCCATTGACCTGATGCGCAATATTGACTACCGCCGCCGGACGATCTACCGGATTTGCGAGGCAATTGTTGCTCGGCAGCGGGAGTTCCTCGACCGCGGCCCGGCGTACATCAAGCCGATGATGCTCAAAGACATTGCCGAGCAGGTCGGTCTTCACCTTTCGACGGTCAGCCGCGTGGTCAACGGTAAGTACGCCCAGACGCCGTTGGGCATCATTGAGCTGCGGCGTTTCTTCACCGAAGGCATGATCAACAATGACGGCGAAGCCGTGTCCACCGACGTCATCAAACAACGCATCAAGAGACTCATTGCCGACGAAGACCCCCGCGAGCCACTGACCGACGACGAAATCGCCCGTATCCTGGCGCAGGAGGGTCAGAAGCTTTCGCGGCGGACGGTGGCGAAATATCGCGATCAGATGCATATTCCCGGTTCACGGGAACGCCGGACGGCTTTGGGCTAGGCGCGCCCTTCGTTTCGGACACCACGATTTATGAGCTATCCCACAACTGCTTTGATGCCCGACCGTTTAGTGCAGGCGGTCGCTGCCGGCGACACCGTACGTGCCGTTGCCGCCACAACCACCCATCTGGTGCAGGAAGCCTGCCGTCGGCATGGTTCGTGGAAAACGGCGACCGTGGCGCTGGGCCGCACTCTGACCGGCGCTGCTTTGCTAGCCAGTTCCCTGAAAACCGGTGAACGGGTGACGATTCACGTCGAGGGGCGCGGCCCGGTTGGAACGATCACGGCAGAGGCCAATGCCCAGGGTGATGTCCGTGGCTACGTGCGGCATCCTAAGACGGATGTGCCACTGCGCCCTGACGGCAAGCTGGACATCGGTACGGCTGTCGGCAAGGGCGTCCTCCATGTCATCCGTGAAGGTGGTTTTGAGATCGGGCTGATGGAGGCGTACCGCGGCTCCGTCCCGCTTGTGTCGGGTGAAATTGCCGAGGATTTGACCTACTACCTGTCCTATTCCGAGCAAATCCCCTCCGCCATGAGTTTAGGCGTCTATATGGAAGCCGGCGATGGCGTGGTCGGAGCCGCCGGCGGCTTTCTGGTACAGGTTCTCCCGGATGCCGATGCAACCACCGTCCGGCACCTTGAACAAACCGTCGCCGCCGCGCCGCCGATTACTGAGATGGTCCGCGCTGGTGCCGCCCCGGAAGACCTGCTCCGGCAGGCGCTGGGAGATTTAGATTGGCGTCCGCTGGCGGAACGGGCCCTGCAGTTTGTCTGTACCTGCTCTTTGGAGCGGACGGAGCGGTTGTTGATGGCATTGGGCGTCGATGAGATGCGAACTATTCTGGCCGAACAGGGACAAGCCGAACTGATCTGCCACTACTGTAATGCGGTCTATCGGCTTTCGGCTGCCGACCTGCAACGCCTGATTGACGCCGAAATGGGCGGCAAGTCTATATAGCTCCCCTGGGCGCTGTGTGGGACGAACGGCTTTGCCGACACTGCAAAGTCCTTTCCCGGAGTCAGGTTGCGCTGCCCAGGTGGCTCTGGCTGATGGAATGAAGTTGTGTCTGACCGTTGTCCAAGACACTGCCGCCCAACACCACGGCCCAACACCATAGCCCAACGTGACCGATTGACTCACCCATGCTGTGTATGTTGCTTTGCTTACTTCCGGCGCGGCGGTTGATGCCTGCGCTGACGCTTGTGATCGTGTCGGTGTGCAGTGCGCCGGCGCAAACGGCGCGCCCAAAAACCGCACCCACCCAACCACAAACCGGCGCGTCTGCGCCCGAAGCCACGAAGCCAGAAGAATTTCTGTTGAGGGAAAGCACCTTTGCCGGCTTGAAGTTCCGTTCGTTAGGGCCGGCAGTTGCATCCGGCCGGATTTCCTCTCTGGCCGTCGATCCGCGCAACCGACGGCGGTACTTCGTCGGCGTCGCCTCGGGTGGTGTCTGGAAAACCACCAATGCCGGAACAACTTGGACGCCCGTCTTCGACGACCAGCCCTCCTTTTCCATCGGTGCGGTCGCCCTTGACCCCAAAAACCCCTTCCGCATCTGGGTTGGGACCGGTGAAAACAACTCGCAGCGCAGTGTTGCCTACGGTGACGGCGTGTATCGCTCAGACGACGATGGGCGAACGTGGCGTCAAGTCGGTTTGAAGGACTCCGAACACATTGCCCGCATCCTCATTGACCCACGCGACTCCGACACCGTCTATGTTGCTGCCCAGGGTCCGCTGTGGCGGTCAGGCGGTGACCGCGGCCTCTACAAGACGACGGACGGCGGCCAGACCTGGCAGTGCATTCTCAACATTAGCCCCGACACCGGCGTGACGGAAGTCGTCATGGATCCGCGCAACCCGGAGGTCATGTTGGCGGCAGCGTATCAGCGGCGGCGCCATGTGTGGACGCTGATCAACGGCGGTCCTGAAAGCGCCATCTACAAGACGACCGACGGCGGAAAAAGTTGGCGTAAAGTCACGGCCGGCCTGCCCAATGTTGACCTGGGGCGGATTGGTCTGGCCATATCGCCGGCAAATCCCGATCTCGTCTATGCCAGCATTGAGGCTGCCGACGGCAAGGGAGGCGTGTTTCGTTCACTGGATGGAGGTGAGACCTGGGAGCGACGCAACCCCTTTGACCAGACGGCGATGTACTTCAGTACGATTGTGGCCGATCCGCGCGACGTGGACCGGGTGTACGTGTTGAATGTGTCCCTGATGCTCTCGACCGATGGAGGCAAAACATTGTCGCCGATGCCGGGGATGCGTCATGTCCATGTTGACCACCACGCGATGTGGATTGATCCATCAGACCCTGACTACTACCTCGTTGGTTGCGACGGCGGCGTCTATGAAAGCTGCGACCGTGGTCGGTCCTGGCGCTTCCATGCCAACTTGCCGGTGACGCAGTTCTACGACGTGACGGTAGATGACAGCGAGCCGTTTTATTTTGTTTACGGGGGGACGCAGGACAACAACACGCTCGGTGGCCCGTCGCGCACACGCAATGCCCACGGGGTGACCAACGCCGACTGGTTTGTAACCGTCGGCGGCGACGGCTTTCACGTTCGCGTCGATCCAACCGACCCAAACACCGTCTATTGCGAGTATCAGTACGGCAATTTGTTCCGCTTTGACCGGCGCACGGGCGAGCGGGTGGGTATCCAGCCCAAAATCGGGAAGGACGAGCCGCCGCTGCGCTGGAACTGGGATTCACCCTTTATCATTAGTCCCCACAATCCTCAACGGCTTTACTTTGCCGCCAACCGGTTGTTTCGCAGCGATGACCGGGGGGACTCCTGGCAGGCCGTCAGCGGTGACCTAACCCGGCAACTCGACCGCAACAAGTTGCCGGTCTTCGGCAAAGTGTGGGGCCCCGATGCCGTCGCCAAGCATGCTTCAACCTCGTTTTACGGCAACATCACCACCCTTGCCGAGTCACCGAAACGTGAGGGGCTGCTCTTTGTTGGCACGGACGACGGTCTGGTGCAGATTTCGGCAGATGGTGGGGGCACCTGGCGCCGGATTGACGCCTTTCCCGGCGTTCCTGAACAAACCTTTGTGAGTCGGATTGTACCGTCGCAGCATGATGCCAATGTGGTCTATGTCGCCTTCGATAACCACAAAAACGGCGACTTTAAGCCTTATGTGCTCAAATCAAATGACTTAGGTCGCACGTGGGTGTCATGCGCCGGCAATCTGCCGGAACGTGGTTCGGTCAAGGTTGTGGCCGAAGACCCGGTCAACCCGAACTTGCTGTTCGCCGGAACGGAATTCGGCCTGTTTTTCACACCGGATGGCGGCGGCCGCTGGGTGCGGCTCAAGGGTGGACTGCCGACGATTGCTGTGCGTGACATTGCCATCCAGAAGCGCGAGCACGATTTGGTGCTTGCGACATTCGGACGTGGCTTCTACGTGCTGGATGACTACCGTGCCCTGCGCCTCATCGCTGAGGAGCCGCACACCGGGCCGGCGCGCACCTTTCCGGTGCGTGATGCTTGGCTGTATGTCGAGACCGAGCCGCTGGGCGGCGGTAAGCGCGGCTTTCAGGGGGATGCGTTCTATGTCGCCGAGAATCCGCCCTTTGGAGCCGTTTTGACCTACTACCTGAAGGAAGTGCCGAAAATGAAAAAGGAACGCCGTCAAGAAGCGGAGAAACAGGGCGGTGCGCCCTATCCAAGCCATGACGAACTGCGGGCTGAGGCCGAAGAAGAAGCGCCGCTGACATTTGTCGTTGTCACAGATGCTCAGGGCAACGTTGTGCGGCGCTTGACCGCGCCGCACGAGGCCGGCTTCAACCGTGTGGCGTGGGACCTCCGGACACCGGCGCCACAACTGCCACCGCCTACTCGCGACGAAGACAATCCCTTCACGCGGCAGCCGGTGGGGTGGTTCGTCTCGCCCGGAGCCTACACGATGACGCTTTATCAGCGCGTTGCCGGTACAACGGTCCAGCTTGGGGCGCCACAAACGTTTCAGGTGCGTTTTCTGGACGAACGTGCGGCAGCAGACGTGCGCGCCTTTGAGGATTTCCACCGGCGGCTGCTGGCTGCCCAGCGAACGATGCACGGTGCACTCGAAACAACCCAAGAACTTCAGACGCGGCTGGCGGCGGTCAAGAAAGCCATTGTGGAGACACCGAACACCGAGGTGAAGCTGTTGGATGACGCCACAGTGCTCACCCGGCGGCTTAATGCCCTTCTGGTGCGGCTGCGCGGCGACCGGGCCCTTCAGGCGCGCAACGAAAACACACCCCCGGGTTTGGCCGAGCGGCTGGCAGAGATCGTCGCGGAGCGAAGCAGTACCCTGGCGCGGCCGACACAGACGCACGAAGCGCAGTATGCGATTGTGGCCGACGGTCTTCGGGAAGCACTGAACGAGTTGCGCGGCCTGGCGGATGAACTTAGCCGCCTTGAGCAAACCCTGGAATTGTCGGGTGCTCCCCACACGCCGGGCCGTTTCCCCACGTGGCCTGAGCGGTAGGGCAGAGGCTTTGCTCCACCCCGACAAAGCGAGAGAGACCGAGGTCGTCAGTTGCGAATTACATACCGGATTGAGGCGCTCTCTTTGTCGATCAAGGGTGGCCAGTAACGTTTCTGCCGGATGAAGTGGACACGGCCGCTTGTTCGCGGAGGAAGGTGGACGTGCAACTCGACGGTGGGCCAGGTGTAGAGTACAACTTCGGTGACTTCGACGGTTGCGAAGTCCGGATGGGTAAAGCGGACGCGGTAGGTTCCAACCGGAAGCCCAATGTGCACACCGAAGCCCTTGTGGTCAGTTTCAAACGCCAGCCCAGGACCCGGTCGAACCGGATACAGCTCCACCCTCACCCCGGCAATCGGGCGCCCTTCGCTTCGGTGGGATGTCTCGGCGCGGACGCTGACCCGTAGCTGCCCGCAGCAGGCGCCCTGTCCGGCCGCAGTTGGCAGGACACCGCCGCCGACTACCGGCCAGCAGAGCACCAACCACACGGCTGAAAAGTGTGTGCTTCGCGCTGCGCCGTGCAGTAGCATCTGCCAACAGATGCGGCATGCCCGATACGCCGCCCATGTCTGACAACGCTTTTCGATGCCCTCAATGTCCATCTTGCAAGCTATTCTCCTCGGCATCGTGCAAGGGCTGACCGAGTTTCTACCCATCAGCAGCACGGCGCACTTGATTCTCGTCAGTAAGTGGCTTCAGCTTGACCAAAAACTGACGCCTGAGCAACTCACCGGCTTTGTGGCGGTGATCCAGTTAGGCACGGTAGCCGCGCTGGTCATCTACTTTTTCCCTGATTTGTGGGGGATTGCGCGTGGCTTCCTGGTCGATCACATCGCGTGGATACAGGCACGGGGAGCGCTCGGCGAGCCGGCCCGTATGGGGTGGTTGATGATCATCGGCTCACTACCGGTTGTCGTGTTTGGTTTCGCCTTCAAGCAGGTCATCGAAGGAACGCTCACCAAGAATCTGTATGTGATTGCCGGCGCGTTGGTTGGTTTGGCGCTCATGTTGACGGCGGCCGAGCTGTTTGGTTCACGACGGCTCAAACTGGAGGACTTGACCTGGGTTCACGCCCTGGTTATCGGTCTTGGCCAGGCCTTGGCGCTGATCCCCGGCGCATCGCGCTCCGGGACGACCATCACCGCCGGGTTGCTGCTGGGCTTGGAGCGCGACGCTGCCGCCCGCTTCTCGTTTTTGCTCTGTATCCCGGCGTTGACCGGGGCAGGTTGGCTGGAGTTTATTCGGGAGGTCAAAGACTTTGACCCTTCGCTCCTGATAGCGACGGTTGTCGCGACGCTAGCCGCCGGGATCACGGGCTACGCCACCATTGCCTTTTTGCTCTATTTTCTCAAAGCCCACAGCATGTTTGTGTTTGTCGTCTACCGATTGTTGCTCGGAGGCGTAATGCTCTTGCTGTTAGCAACCAATCGCCTGGCACCGGTGTAAGGGCGTGCCGTGGCGCCGATGTGTCAGTCTCTCAAACGGGCATCTCGGGTTGCTGCCCGTTCAGGGCGCCGGTGAGACCGCCGCCGATGCAAGGACGTGCGAAGGTTTGGGGCAGACCGGTGTTGTGTCCGCCGTGCGCTGACGGATGACGGTGTAATGCACCAGCTCACCCGTTACGGTGACGCCGCGCGCCTTGAACCGTACTCGAACCGGTAACCGCGCCGCGTCTGTGGAGAGCCAGAGGTAAAACGTTCCCTGATAGCGCGTAAAACCCGACTCGTACGCTTTCAGATCGAGCTTGTGCGCCCGAAAGCGTCCGGCGCGCGTGGTGATTGTTTCGACCTCCGGCGTAACGGTGACCGGGATGTCGTAGACCCGATGATCTTCGGTGAGTACCATCGGAATTGTCGCGCCGGGTCTGAGCGGTTGTGTGCGGAGGACATACCAGAAGGTTTGTAGGTCGGTTGTCCAGTGGCGGGCGGGCAAGGTGCGTGCGTTGACCGGGGATGCCATTGCACCGTCGCCCTCCAGGATGGTGCGCGTCGCGGCCGGGCGTTCGTGGCAGGTGATTTGCAGTTGTTCACGCCGCCGGCTGCGCAGGGTGCGTTGGTTATACAGAAGGCCCAGATCGGCAGCGTCCACAATGGAAAGGTAGTCGTTCCGCACCTCGACGCCGAGGAGTGCCGGGAGAAAACCGCGTGTTTGCGCCCTGGCTTGAAAGGCCAGGCTAGGCGGCCAGCCCGTCGTCTGGCAGGTCTGCCCACCCTCCGGCGGGCGCAGCTTGGATGCCATGGCCTGGACGGCGTCTTGGACGGCTTCCGGCCTGACCACAGACAACTCCAGTTCGCCGAGCTTACCCGTCAGAGGAAAACGCGAGAAGCTGAACTCATAGGTCAGTTTTTCACCGACGGCGAAGGGGTAGGGTGCGCGGATGGGCAATGGCGGGGCGACGGAAACTGCGCCTACGGCCGCCTGTTCTGACGCCTGTTCCCGCACCCCGGCTGCCGTGTGGCGGGTGCGTTCCTGACCGTTCGTGGCCACGATCAGGATACCCAGTGCGCTTATCAATAAGAGCCGGAGCCGATTGGTCATCAAGCCGTCCTCACCCCGTGCTAACTACGGTTGTGCCAAAGCCGGGAAGAGCTGTGCTTCAAGATGCTCGGCGGCATCGGCAAGATGCTGGGAGACGGTCGTCAGGGCGCGGCTTTCGATGACGATAATGCGCCGTGGATCGTGTCCGACGGCAGCGGCCACGGCCGGGTCGTCAAGCAATCGCCGGCGAACTGCGTCTTCGTTTTCTTGCTCCGCGCTTGTCACGATATAGTCCGGCTGCCAGCGGAGAAGTTGCTCGGGGTTGATGTGACGAAAGCCGACAACGCCCTGTTCTGCTGCAACGTTGATGCAGCCGATGGTGTGCACTAAATCGTCAAAGGTGGTTTCCGCGCCGGCCGTGAAGTGTGAGGCGCCGAAAGAAAGCAGACGTGGCCGTTGACGACGCTGGCGCGCCCGCGCCTCTAGCGCGGCCAGACGGCGTTCAAGGTCGGCAAGTAATCTGTCCGCTGCCGCCGGTTCGCCGACTGCCTCGCCGAGGGCGCGGATATTGGCTTTAACATCGTTGAGACTGCTAAATTGCGTGAATTGGTAAACCGGCGCGCCGGCGGCCTGCAACAGTTGCACAAGTTCAGCCCGCGTGTAGCTGGCAACAAAGATGAGGTCGGGCTGAAGTTGCAGAATCGCTTCCGGACTTGCCCCGCAGCGGCCGGCGACAAGCTTCGCTTTGTCGCCACAGTAGCTGTAGCGTGGGTCATCGGCCAGCTGGCTCAGCGCCACCAGACGCTCCGGCGGCACCATCGCCAGCAGGATTTCGTCCGTTGCCACGGTTTGCGAGACAATACGCTGCGCTTTCACAGGTACGGTAACGGCCTTGCCGCTCCCGTCGGTGACAACCCGGACGGCCGGTAAGGTGTTGGATGGCTGGGAGCCGAGGGGCAGCAGGGCGCAGCCGCTGCACCAGGCCGCCAGCCCGCAGCAGCAAATCCAGAACCAAACCCAACGAATGGGGCGGTAGGCGTCCGCTTGCCCCTGCCGAACGGCGCCGGACGGCAGGACTCGGCGACCCTGGGCGACCATCGTCTCGCCACCGGAGCGACGCCGTTGACGCCAGAAGCCGGCGCTTTGGCGGAGGGCGGAGGTCGCCGTGTGAACTCGCAAGCCGTTTTTTGGCCTCATGGTTTGGACGCCGCCAAAGGGAACTGATGCGCTGTCGCGACGGTGAACCCGAAGGCGATGGCTGCGTTGACGAGCAGCCAAATGCGTGCGCCATCACCCCGGAGCACCAACATATCCGGCAGGAACACGATGGGGGTCAGCGCATGCTGCGTGATGGCATCCCAGGTAAGGTGGCTGGCCATGCCGATGGCGAGTCCATAGCCGGCAGGCCGCCACGGGCGATGCTCGAAGGTCAGGGCAACTCCCATAAAAGGAAGTAGGGTGGAGTGCGTCAGAAACCAGCGGTGCCAGTCCATACCGAGCAGCAGAATATCCCAATCTGGGACGGGGTAGTGTATAAACTGCCACAGCCGGTCAATCCACGTACCCGGATGGTCAACATGCATCGGGAGGAAAAAGAACGCGCTTGATCCCATGGTTAGCGCGAGCCAAAACCATACCCGGCTGCCTGGTCGCGGCTCTGCCACGGGTGACGCAGCCAAATCTGTTGCGGCCGCAGGCATTTTGAGCGTGTTGGTCAGTGCGAAAAAGGCCCAGGCGAAGGCAAAGCCGGCCAGCGCGTGTTGCAATCCGTTCCAGAAGTAGGCAGGCATAAGTAGGCAGATCGCCGGGCCAGCTGCCACCAGGACCTAGTGGTGCCACCAGGACCTAGTGGTACCCGGTGCCACGGCCGGCGAGCGTGGCGTTCACCCAGAGCTTGATACCGACCGCCGGCAGGAAAACCGACACCAAGCACTCGAACAACGTCGTCGGCAGCAGGACCGCACGCCCTGAGAAGGCCACCAAAATACCGCTCAGCGCAAGCAAACCACCACCAATCCAGCGCGCTTGCCCACGCAGAAAGAGCGGCCCGACCAACCCTGCGACGGCAAGCAACACCGTTTAGGTTTGTGTCCGCTACACTGTACACGAGCGCTTGCCGGTGCGCTACGTTACACAGACAGGAGTCGTCGCAGTCCGTACACGCCGATGCCTTGCACACAACAGGCGGCTCTCGCTAGCTTTCACATAATGATGCCGCTTGGATTACCTACCTCGCAGTTACCCCCACCTGCCGTTCCCGGGACTGATGGCGCTGACTGGTTTGGCACGCCGTATTACGCTCTGCTGTATCATCACCGGGACGAGTCCGAAGCCTGCTTCTTGATCGCCAATCTCGTCCGTTACCTGGCGCTGCGTCCTGGCGACCGCGTGCTCGACATCGGCTGCGGCCGCGGCCGCCACGCGGTTTGCCTCCACGAACACGGTCTAGATGTCGATGCCTTTGACATTTCCCCGTCCTGCATTGCCGTCGCCCAACGCTACGCTGCGGATCGGCTTCGGTTTCACATTCACGACATGCGCCAGCCGTTTGCGACAGGCGGCTATCGCTGTGCCTGCAACCTGTTCACCAGCTTTGGCTACTTTGCAGACGATGCCGAAAATGCCCGTGTTGTCGCCGCTGCTGCACAGGCGCTCGATCCGGGCGGCCGGTTTGTGTTGGACTTCCTCAATGCAGACTGGGTTGTGCCGCGCCTGACGCCCTTTAGCGTCCAGGTCATTGGCGGTATTCGCTTTGAAGTCCGCCGTGAGTACGCAGACGGCTTTATAGTCAAAACGATTGCCTTTGAAGATGCCGGACAACATTTCTGCTTCGTCGAGCGCGTCCGGGACATCCGCTTGCCGGTGCTGCAAAACTTTTTCCTGGAGGCGGGTTTGTGTGTTGAAGCGGTTTTCGGCGACTATGATCTGTCACCGTACGAGGCAGATGCCTCGCGGCGGGTAATTCTCATCGGTCGCAAGCCCTAGCCGGGGCATCGTTTCCAATGCTGCTCCATCTGGTTTGGTCTAACCTGGTCCACCGGCCGCTACGGACGGTGCTCAGTGCCTTCGGTGTGGCGCTGGCCGTCGCGCTGATGCTTGTCAACGCGGGTCTCGTCACAGGTTCCCAGCGTGAGCGCGCCCACCGTGAAACCAATGTCCGGGCCGAACTGATGTTCTGGCGTGAGTTCAGCCTGACGTCGACCTCGGCGCTCGTGATGCCGATTCAGTACGCCGACCGTCTGCGCCGGATTGCCGGCGTTGCCGATGTTGCACCGGTTGGGCAGTACCTCAAGCCCAGCGAGTACGGCATCGGCCTAGAAATCATTGAAGGCATTGAGTGGGCAAGCTATGCGCGTCTGACAGGCGTGCGCCTGCAAGCCGGCACGCCGCCGGTGGATGAGTATGACGCCATCGTGGACCCAGAGTTTATCCGCACGCGCCGCGCCAAACTGGGCGATACGGTCATGGTCTTTGAGCGGCCGTTCAGAATTGTCGGCATCTATGCGCCGGAAGCCGGGACGGGGCGCTTCAAGATGCGGCTTGACACGATGCAGCAACTGTTGGCTGCGCCGGAGCGCTGTACGTTTATGTACGTCAAATGCGCCGATCCGGCCGACCAGGAAGCCGTCGCCGCCCGCATCGTGGAAGAGCTGCCCGACAACACGGTGGTGCTCGTCCGCGATCTGCCGGCGGCATACGAGCAAGGCATCCCGGCGCTGAATACATTCCTCAAGCTGGTCATCGGGCTGGCCATTGCCGTCGGTGTGACGTTTGTTTTTCTGACTATGTACACCACCATTGCCGAGCGCAAACGCGACATCGGGATTTTGAAATCACTGGGCGCCTCGCCGTGGTGGATCATCCGGGCAATTGAAGCGGAAGCCTTGCTGGTTGGGCTGCTCGGTCTTGGACTGGGCATCGGCGCGGCGTATGCGGCGGTTGTCGGAATGACAGCTTGGACGGCGCTGCGCCCCGCCATCGAGTTTCGTTGGTTGGTTTTTGCCGCCTGCATCAGCTTGGTGAGCACCGCGCTCGGAGCGCTGTATCCGGCCTGGCGGGCGGCGCGGCTTGACCCGGTGGAAACCCTGGCGGAATGAGGCGCGACGTTTGCGCCCTGTGCGTTGTGTGGGACGCTAGGGTATAGTTGGGTCTATGGCACGGGGAAAGCCGTCGCCCGCATCCCTACTCACTCACGACCATCGAGGAATACCACATGGGTTTGATTACCGGTAACCCACCCCTGACGCGACCTGACGCGACATTCGCTGCGCCGACCGAGATCAAGTACGGCGTCGGCAAAGTGGATAGTCTGACCATTGAACTCCAAATTGCACCCGATCTGGCCGAACGAACGCGGGTCGCCGTCTTCACTGATGCAGGGGTAGCCGCTGCCGGTCTGCTGGATCAGGTTCGGCAGGCGTTTGCCGATTCCGAGTACACGATTGTGGCCGTGATTGATGATGTGCCACCTGAGTCGGATGCGGAATTTGTCAAACGAGCGGCGACAAAGCTCAACGAGCAGGAGGTGTCACTGATTGTCGCGCTCGGCGGCGGAAGTGTCATGGATACGGCTAAGATTGCGGCCGTGATTGCGGCCTACGGTGGCGAAGCCGGTGACTACGAAGGCGGCTTTATGGTGCCGGGCCCGATCACGCCCATTATCGCCATCCCGACGACGGTCGGCACGGGCAGCGAAGTCACCCTGGCGGCCGTGGTCAAGGACAACGTGCGGCGGCGCAAACTCACGCTGGCCAGTCCGTTTCTCTTCCCACGCTTGGCGGTGCTCGACCCGAATATGGTTGCCACGCTGCCGGCAAAATTGGTGGCGTGGACGGGGTTTGACGCACTCACACACGCCATTGAAGCCTATTCCTGTGTTGAGCGTGAGCCGATCTCGGCGGCGCTGGCGCTGGGCGCGATTGAACTCATTGCCGACAATCTTGAAGCTGCCGTCCGCGAACCGGGGCCGACCGAGGCCCGCGCCAAGATGCAGTATGCGGCGACCATGGCGGCAATGGCTTTTTCTAACTCGCCGGTAGGCGCCGTCCATGCGATTGCCCATTCGGTAGGCGCGCTGTTTGGGGTTCATCACGGGTTGTCCAACGCAATTGCCCTGCCGTTTGTCATGGAGTTCAATCTACCGGCCGTGGCACCGCATTACGCGGCCGTTGCCCGCGCACTCGGAGTGGCAGAAACGGGGCAATCGCCGGACGCATTGGCCGAGGCAGCCATCGCGGCCGTGCGCGCGTTGAAACAGCGGTGTGGGGTGCCGGCACAGTACCGTGAAGTCGGCGTTCCGACCGACGCCGATACGGCTGCGGCCATCACCGATTTGACACTGGAAGACATCTGCCTGTCATTTAACCCAATCAAGGCAGAGCGGGAGACCATACTGGCGCTCGTGACGCGCACGCTGTAGGAGGGCTCGTTTGCCGGTCGGGAGAGGAAGCAGGGAATGAGTGAGCATGCCACGGAGCCAACCCCGGTTGATCCGTTTGCCTTTGACCTCTTTGCGCAGCCGGTGGTCGCGCCGGACGAGCCGGAAGTCACCCTGCCCTCGGTCGAACCTGGGCGTGAGCAACGCTGGTATGATCGCCTCCCAAAGCTGACTAAGGCTGAAGTCGATGCCGGGCGTGACCTTGGTGTTGTTCCAGACTGGTTGTTTGGGGCGATGTTTCAGGCTGCCGCCCCACGCTTGCTGACCATTTTGCGAACGCCACCGGAGCTGTTCGGCATGAGTGTTTTTGGTTTGACCGAGGTCACGATTGCCGAACTCACTCGCGCGAACGAGGACCGCCGCTTTTGTGCGACCTTGGGTATTGCAGACGGTGAAGCCACTGTGTTCTTGCAAACCGACGCCGGTTTTGCGGCGGCCTTGGTTGAGCGGATGCTCGGTGGAAGTGGAGTCCCGCCTGACGGCCTGCGCCAGGTCTCGGCGGCCGAGGCAGCGGCGCTGGAGTTTTTATTGCTGACGACAGTGTGGGATGTGAATGCTTTTCTGGGCGAACCGGCGTTGCGCCTGACCTCCTGCGCCCGGTGGTTATCATACGGTCACTTTCTATCCACGGCTGCCGACTCGGATATGCCTGGCCGCCGGTTGATCGGCACGGTCAGTCTGAAGTTTATGGACATCGTGGGGTTTGCAGAGTTTATTTTTGACGGTGCGGCCCTGACGGGCTTGCGCCGGCTTGCCGGTCGGGTGTTAGAGCGACCGCTGACGAACCCGTCCCTGGTCTCGTTTCGCCAGAAGCGCTTGGCAGCGTTGACAAGCATTCAGCCGACGTTGCCGGTTGCCGTCGTCGTCGGTGCCGTTGAAGCGACGTACGGGGAGCTCAAAACCCTGGAAGTCGGTGACTACGTGATCCTGGAAACAATCCAGTCCATCCTTCAACCGGGGGAGGCGGGGACCGTGACCATTGGAGGAGCGGAAAACCTGACCCTGTTCGGTGAGTTTGACGAGACTGGGAAGCTGATCGTCCGGGACATACTTTCGGCGTCGCCGTTGGCGACGCTTGAGGAGGACGCCGCCACCATGCCTGCGGATGAAAAATCCACTGCGCCGGCCGTCACGCTCGATGACCTCACCGTGACGGTGCGTGTTGAATTGGCTGCGCGCCGCATGCGCTTGGAAGACATTGCCCAGTTGCGTGTTGGGGCTGTACTGGAGCTTGGCTGTAAGCCGACCGATCCGGTGACGCTGACCCTCGATGGACGTCCGATTGCGCGTGGCGAACTCGTGGACATTGAGGGTCGTTTGGGCGTCCGCATTACCCAGTCTAGGAGTTAGCAGCCATGTTGGCGCTCAGGTTGGCGCTGGTCGGATGGCAAACAACCGGTGAGCCGCTCCCGCCGGGCGACGGCGGCTTTCTCTGGGCGCTGTTTCAGACGCTGGTCATGCTGGGTATTGTCTGCGCAGTCGCCTATGTGACGCTGCGTGTCCTACTGCCTAAGTTGGGCGGTCTTGGTTGGCATCGGACGGGCGGGCTGATCCACATTGTGGATGCTCTCCCGCTCGACCCCCGCCGTACACTCTATGTCATTGAAATCAAAGGGAAATATTTACTGGTCGGCGCATCGGAAGCAGGGCTTCAGGTCATGGAAACCCTTGACGCAGCCGTTGTAGAACAGGCCTTGGCGGCGGCTCGTGAGTCCACCCCACAGCCGGTGAGTGAGGTCTTCGCGCGCCGGTTTCTGCGAAAGTGAGGTCAGATATGCCGTTACGTGGCGTACGCAAGCTCGGCGCTACCGGCTCGTTGCTGGCAGCCTATGGCGTGGGGTCATCGGCGTGGGCATCGGCGCAGGGGCCTGTGCAGGCCAACCCGGTCGTCCTCGTGGTCACATTGGGCGCGCTTGCATTGGCTCCGTTTGCGCTCATTATGATGACTTCGTTTGTGAAGATTTCTGTTGTGCTGTCCATTTTGCGAAACGCACTCGGCACACAGCAAATCCCGCCGAATCAGGTCATCACAGGGATTTCACTCATCTTGACCGTGTTTATCATGGCCCCGGTTGCCGAGAAAATGCTTGAAGAAGCCGGCCTTTCGGATGCAACGGCACCGGTTTTTACCGAGATGCGCGCCGAAACCCTCTTCAAAGCCCTGGACAAGGGCAAAGAGCCTCTGCGTGCGTTTCTGGAACGTAACGCGCATGAAGCCGACCGGCGTTTGTTTTTGGGGCTGGCGCAGCGGTTGGCACAAAAGAACGGCAAAGATCCGAATGCGATTGCCGTCCGTGATTTCCGGGTGGTCGTTCCGGCGTTTGTGACCAGTCAACTAACCGAGGCGTTTCAGATCGGTTTCCTGCTGTTTATCCCCTTTCTCGTGATTGACATGCTGGTGTCAAACATCCTGCAGGCAATGGGGATGTTCATGCTCTCACCGACCATAATTTCCCTCCCTTTCAAGTTGCTCCTCTTTGTGTTGGTCAAAGGTTGGGTGACCCTGATCCAGAACCTCGTCGTGAGTTATGCTTGACCGATTATGGCACCGAGGGGTGCGGTACGGAGGAGTCCCTGATGCAGACGTTTCTCACACTCGCCAATCAGACGCTCTGGCTAATTTTGCTCCTGTCCTTGCCGGCGTTGGCCGTTAGCCTCATCGTGGGGTTGGTGATCAGCTTGCTACAGGCGCTCACGCAGATTCAGGAACAGACGCTGACGTTTGTGCCGAAGATGGTGGCAACGGTCCTGACCCTGATCCTCTTCGGTAGTTGGACCTTCACGCAGTTGATCACATTTACCCAGCAAGTGATGGCCTACATTCCAAAGGTGAGCACGTTGCGCTGAGACGCCATTCCTTCGGTTACGCTTGCAGTTGTTTGCGTTCGCTGCCGCCTGCTGCCTGCGGCGCGGCTTCGGTGCTAACTTGGGTTGCTTGGCGACGTTTGGCATAGAACAGCAGTCCGCCCAGTCCTAGTACAATGACTACACCGGACAGCCCGACAAACGTGATTAGTTTGTTAATTTTCGCTCGCTTTTCAATCTCGGCCAGTTGCGCTTCCATTTGGCGCGGCGGCTCGTGAAAAATCGTGACGACGACGTTGTTGGGCTCCAAGTTCGGAACGCCGCCGGTCACCAGCTTCCGTACGTCGTCTTCTTTGAAGCGGGTCTCGGCCGAGGTGGCAACCAGGAGTACCGAGGCTTTGGCCGGCGTCGGCTGGAGACTGGCAATGTCTTTTTCCGGCAGTACGATGTTAACGCTGACCCGCGCCACATCCGGCAACTGGCGCAGTTGGCGCTCGATCTCGGTTTTGATTTGTTTGATTTTCTTGGCCTCTTCGGCGGTCGGGGAAAGTCCGCCGAACGTGCCACCACTCGTGTCCTCCCCCAGTCCTGTGCCGGTGGGACGCGGCAGCCCGAGTTCCTGAAGGATACGAATTGCCAGCGCGGCCTTGCCCGAAGCAAAGGCATCCTCAATGACGAGGATGCGCCAGCCCTTCTGATCTTCCCCGCCCGCAGGTTCCTTTTTGGCTTCGATGCCCCGATCCTGAAGAACGGCAATGATTTCGTTGGCTTCAGTTTCCGTTTGCACCGTCACCACCGGTTCCTGCTTTTGGCAAGCTGTTGTCAGCAACAAAACGCACCACAAGCCCACCGGCAGCAGCCACCGCCGGTAACTGTGGTCGGCCCGGCGAGGCCGGGGCGCAATACGGAGGAGCGTCAAGAACATGGCAGAACACCCAGGGCCGAGAATCAAATGTTGCCCGTACACGTTTCAGCGATAAGCTTGGCGACTGAACGATGAAAGTCAACCCCATCACTGACAAACATCGGCCGAACATTGGCTCGCTGCCGTGGCGATGGTGGCGGTAGGCGTCTTGGGTGCCGGCCCGGCAGATGGGGATGTCATAACCTGTGTGGGCCTGATTCGTTCCCGGTGATACGCCGGACGCCGGGGTGCCGGGCGTCGCGCCTGAGTCCACCGACACGTCGGAGGTAAGCCAGGCACAGGTGATCATACGTGGCGGACGCTTAAAAGGCCGGGGACACCACCACCGGCAAACTCCGGCGCAGAGCAGCCGCCGTCACGGCTGACCTGCGTGCCAAGGTAACTTGCCGTGGGACGCCAACCGGTACAGGCTATAACGCCGGCCCGAACGGTAATTTCACGTTTTTGATTTCGAGTTACAGATGAAGCTTCGCATTTTGTTTGTTTGTACGGCCAATATCTGTCGTTCCCCGATGGCAGAGGGAATCTTTCGCCATCTTGTCGCTCAGGCCGGTCTGACCGGCCTGATTGAAACTGACTCCGCCGCCATTTCACCCATGCGCGTTGGTGAACCCCCTGATCCCCGTTCACAGCGCACAACCGCGAAACGCGGGATTGACATTGCGGATTTGCGGTCACGTGAAGTCCAGCGGGACGACTTTCAGCGGTTTGATTACCTGCTGGCGATGGATCGCAGCAACTATGCCTACTTGCGCGCGCTTTGCCCAAAGGGCTGTGAGCACAAACTCTACATGATGCTCGAGTTTGCACCTTCGCTTGGGGTGATGGAAGTTCCCGATCCGTATGCCGGTGGGGAGGAGGGGTTTGAGTTGGTGTACCGGGTACTGGAGTTGGCAGCGCGCAACTTACTGACGCATGTGTGCCACCAGCATGGGTTGACGGGCCGCGCGCCGGCATAGCAGGCACGCTACATCACGGTCGTGACAATTTCATGGATGCTGCGCTGAAGGTCGCGGTCATCGGTAATCGGGTTGACAATGGCCGCCTGACAGGCGCTGACCGGCGAAACACCGCCTTGGATGAGTTGTGCGGCGTACACCAGCAGCCGTGTGGAGACGCCTTCTTCCAGTCCGTGGCCGCGCAGGTTGCGCACCTTCTGGCCGATGGTCACCAGATCGCGCGCCGTTGTTTCATCCACCCCGCCTTCGCGGACAACAATCGCCGTTTCGATTTCAAACGGCGGGTAGTCAAACTCAATCGCCACAAAACGCTGCCGCGTCGATTGCTTCAGGTCCTTGAGAACGCTTTGGTAGCCTGGGTTGTAGGAAATCACAAACTGGAATTCGTCGGGCGCTTCAATGATAATGCGGCGTTTCTCGACCGGCAGGATACGCCGGTCGTCGGTCAACGGGTGGATGAGCACCAGGGTGTCTTTGCGGGCCTCGACAACTTCATCCAGGTAGCACATTGCGCCGTGTTTGACGGCGAGTGTCAACGGTCCGTCGTGCCAAACCGTCTCCTCGCCCTCAAGTAAATAGCGCCCGACCAGATCCGTCGCCGACAAGTCTTCGTGGCAGGCAACCGTGACCAGGGGGCGCTTAAACCGCCAGGCCATGTGCTCGACAAAGCGGGTTTTTCCGCAACCGGTCGGTCCTTTGAGCATCACCGGCAGCTTTGCCCGGTAAGCAGCGGTGAACAACTCCACTTCATTGCCGACCGGTAGGTAAAACGGTTCTTTTTCAAGGATGTAGTTTTCGATGGCACGTTCGATAAGCATGCTGGTGTTGGTAAGCAGCGGTGATGCCGACCGGGGATGTGTCATCTGAGTTTTTCATAGGGTCGGTGGCGGCGTCCACCGACTGCCGTAGGTGCGCCGGTGCCGGCCGATTCCGTCCGCGCCAGTGCCGGTTGCACCCGACCGGAACCAAATGCTCAACGAAACGCTCACCGAGCGATGTCAACCGAACTTATGGCTGTTGCTTGTTATGCAATTTCCGAATGGGTAGTGCGGCGCTTCTCAGTCGCCCTGGTACTCCTGGGATGTTTCACGCTCAGTTGGGTCACATCGGCAGCCGGCCAACCGACGGTTGCCTATCGCGTGACGATCACCACCGCCGGCGATGCCGTCGCCGCCGTTGAGATGACCGTCCGCGATCTTGCCAACCGCTCCACCCTTGAGGTGGCGTTGCCGGCCTGGACGCCCGGTTCATACGAAATTCTCAACCACGCCAAGCATCTTTTTGACCTCACGGCGTCCACGCCGGACGGCCGGCCGTTGCCCATCCGGCGCCGCGACAAGCAAACCTGGCGCGTGGTATGCCGTCAGGAATCCACCGTCGTGCTGCGTTACCGCATCCTGTGTGAGCGGCAGAGTGTGGACGCGAACTGGCTGGGTGAAACGTACGGGCAATTGGTCGGAGCGGCGACATTTCTCTATCTCCCTGACGGGCGCAGCGTGCCGGCGACACTGGCGCTGCAATTACCCCTGGGCTGGGAGGCGGCCACGCCCCTTGACCGACGGCCCAACGGCGACTATGTGGCAGACAACTATGACGCCCTCATTGACGCCCCACTGGTTGTCGGGCAGTTGACACGCTTGGATTTCACCGTCCGTGACAAACCGATCAGCATCGTGCTGACGCACCGACCAAAGGACCCGGCGGGTTTGCAAACTGCCGTCGCCAAGATTGTGGAGGCCTATGCCGACCTGATGGGTGGGTTGCCATTCAAACGCTACATGGTGCAGTACATCCCGTTCGAGGATGAGGACGAGGAGCGGCTCGAAGGGTTAGAACATGCCAACGGTACGCTCATCAACTACGCACCCGCAACGTTGCTTGACAACCCACGTGCCAAGAGCCTGCTGGCCGTGACGGCGCATGAGATCTTTCACGCCTGGAATGTCAAACGTCTCAAGCCGTGTGAGTTTGCCGACTACCCGCTGGACCGTGAGCTGTACACACCGCAGTTATGGTTTGTCGAGGGGGTCACGGAGTACTACGCCTGGCGCGGGCTACGCCGTGCGGGACTGGTGTCGGCCGAGGACTGGGATGAGGCCGTGCAGATCGCCCTCAGCGATGTGATCAATAACCCAGCTGCCAAATCTGTCAGTCTCACTGATGCTTCACTGGCGACGTGGTTGGTCGGAACGAGCAACTTTGAAGACATTCCGTTGGATTACTACCGTAAGGGCTTTGTGGTTGCCCTGATGCTGGACGTTGAACTGCGCGTGCGCACTGCCAACGCGCGTGGACTCGATGATCTTCTGCGGCAGTTGCTTGCCGAGTTTCCGGAGGAGGGCCCTGGCTACTGCGCGGACGACATTGTGCGGCTGGCCGGTGAACTGGCAGGCCGTGATCTAGCGCCGTTCTTCCACCGCTTCGTGGAGGGGACCGATGAGCTGCCGATTGACGCCGTGCTTGCGCCGGCCGGGTTGTCCGTGCTCATTGAACCGCTCACAGAACTTGATTTTGGTTTTGAGTTGGCGCCGACGTCGGCCGGGTTGGTCATTGCCGAGATTGACCCGGATGGTCCGGCCGGGAAATCGGAATTGGAGGAGGGGGACTTGCTGCGGACGGTGGCCGGCCGACCTGTGCGCAGCGAGGATGAGGTTGGGGCGGCTTTTGCCCGACTGCGTCCCAACACACCGGTCAAACTGGTTGTTTTACGGGACAAACGTCTGATAACGGTTACAATAGTTCCTGAAGCTGTTACAACGCTGGATGTTGCTGTCGCTCCACTGTCGCTGCCGACACCGGAGCAAAAGGCAATTCGGGTGGCATTGCGCGGCGCGGAGTAGGGAGGTGACCCGGTGCGCGCTGGGCCGCCGCCGTTCAGGGCAGGCAAGGCGAGCGCGGACCAGGATTTATGGAGTCGAGCCGTCCTATGGGGTTTGGCTGCGCCGAAACTCCCCCTGCGGCTCGTTTTCAGTGTGGCGTCTGCT
>CALGZC010000057.1 GCA_937934745.1 uncultured Blastocatellia bacterium | reverse complement strand
CTGGCGGAAGGCAGGGCTGTGGCGCGTCCGGTGCCGGGTTGCTGCCTTGCGGCAGCGGTGAAACCGTTTGTGGTGGAGCAGGCGGCAAGCGGCAGATGGCGTTGGTGATGACCGGATTTGCACAGGTGTTGCGGAACGGTTTGGTCACAATCCACCGATCTAGATGGCCTGAAGAAGTGCCCTCAACTTCAGACTTGCTGGTAGCCGGTCAGTGCCTCAAAGACAGCGTTGACTTGAAGCTGCTTACCGGTGCGGGCATCAACGATGCAGCTTGGCAATGGGTCGAGATTGAAGAATTTCCGAAACCCCTTCACTTTCGCAGTGTACGTCTCCGGTGCGCCTGGACGCCGTGATGTCTTTCGCCACCCCCGCCACGTGTGTCGGCTGTCCTGCTTCGCACCCAATTGACAACAGGCTTTCCCGAATCCAGCACACAGCGCCGTCAGGATGACAGATGCGGTATTCGATCTCCCTCCCATCTGGATTGGTAGCTGCAGCCATCCAACGCACACGGTCATCAGGGTGTATGACTGCGACCAACTGCTCAAAAGTCGCCAGGACAACGCTTGATGGCAGGCCCCAGACGACTTCAAAAACTTGATTGATAAACAACAAACGCTGCTCCCGCAGCGTTGCCACCCAAAACGCATAACCGCGACGGTCTAGGAGCTGGTGGCACCAATTGCCCTTAGTTAGATGCGATATTGGACCACTCTGGTGACCGTAAAAGGAGCCTGGTCCTGAAGCCTGGGGGGGGTAACATTGCGTAACATAATCCACGATTCCTTTCTTTTAGGGTAGGTTCTTGCCCAGCTCAACCTATCCTGGCTCTCCAATAGGCGCAGCGGGATTGCCCATTGGTGATCCCCATAGAGGCCGGCTTGCACCCTCGTTAAGCGAAGAATTTGGGCCGAGCAGGCCACAGACGGCCGGCTTTTTTCCAAGCTTATAGCCGTGCAGGACGGTGTTGGCCCTTGTACCGGAAAGCCACCTATGCTTGGGTAGTGTATCTTCAGTGTGCTCACCAGGCTTACCGGGCGAGCGCTGAGCGCAAAAACCTGACTCCAGATCGCTACCCGTAGCCTGCTGTTTATGTTTGTTTTCAGGCTAACGCCGTTCGTCTGTGCCTGTGAAGTCAGACACCTTCTGCTTGGGCTGGCTGTTGGAGGTTGGTTTCTGTGCCCGGTGCCGCTGCCTGACTGCTGTGATTGGCACTTGATTGTCGCTGCCAATGCAGCTCCCTGTACACATCGGTCGGCCGAACGGCTGGAGACCTGCACCCAGGCATCCACAGCAGAGACTGTCAAGCTCCCAGGTTGGGTTATACCGTACCCCCATGCAACCGTTGAAGGGCAGCTTCTTCACATAGGTGAACTTCAGGAAAGCGGCTCTTTAACACTGACAACCAATGACTCCACAAAAGTCGTGTTTGACTTTTACCAACTTGCCTACGCAGAAAAGGTCAACGGTACGCAATTTACCCGCACCTTCATCGCTTATGCGCCGGGCTACGGAGAGCTTTGGTTGACCGGGGCATCCAACGAACAGATTCGCCTGGCGATTCGTTCATCCGCATTGCGCACGTCATCCGCGCTACCGCCCCGCACCACAATTGAGGTGGCATACAAACGCGGGATGGCTTGGACATCGTCTTACCTTGAACCGATGAACGAGGTGGCGGCGCTAACCGATGTTGATTTTCAGCCGATGCGTTTTGAGTGTGAAGTCAACGGCGGGGATAATTTTTTCACGCCACGCCCCTATTTGAAAGCCATTCATTTTACGCACCGGCGTAGCCTGGCAAATGTGACGCTTGATTTCCAGATACTTATGAAGCGTGCCGACGGCGTCTCCCAGCCGTCACTGATAGACGATTGGCGCCTGCCACCCTGGGTAGTGCTCTATCCGGCGGCCGCCGTGATTGCCGCCGCTAGTGATATGCGGAAGCACTCAGGCTTGTTTGTCCTGTCCACGACGCATCCTCAGGAGCAGGTTTACCGGTTCTACAATGAGCATTTGCGCGAGTCGTACCTTCAGTTTGGCTTTCAGCGTGTAAGCTGGTCGGAAGGTGAGGAGTTCTCGACCACCGATTGGGCGCGCGACAACAGCTCACTGGCGAGTGTCATCACCCTGCAAGCCAAATTACCGCAAACGGTCGTCCTACTGCGCTATCAGGGCGATACTGCCCGGATGCATCCGGTCAAGGATCACCGCCGACCTCACCGACGCCACTGAGACCGAGCTGAAACGCTAGCACGGTACAGTCTTGGAAGAGTCAATGCCTGCGTTCGCTGGTGGCTCAGGCAGGGGAGATTTCCCGACCGACTTCTGCAATGACCGTTTCCAGAACCGATACCAACTCGTCCACTTCGGCCACCGTGATGGCCAGCGGTGGCATCAGAACGATGACGTTCCCAAGCGGCCGCAGAATGACACCATACTCACGGCAGCGATTGGTCACGCGATAGCCCATCAGTTGCTCCGGGGGAAAGGGCGTGCGGCGTGTCCGGTCGGCAACAAGCTCGATGCCGACCATCAGACCGCGCTGCCGGATGTCGCCGACCAACGGCAGGGTGCGCAGCGGTTCCAAGCGCGCTGCCAAGTGGGCGGCGACCGAGCGGACATGCTCAAGTACATTGTTTTGTTCAAACAGGGCCAGGTTCGCCAACGCCACCGCACAGGCCAGTGGATTACCTGTGTAAGTGTGCCCGTGAAAGAACGTCTTAAACTCTCCGGCCTCGCCTAAAAATGCGTTGTAAACATCCTCTGTGGTCAGCGTTGCCGCCAGCGGTAAGTAGCCTCCGGTTAGTCCCTTGGCAACGCAGAGCAAGTCAGGCGCAACATCTTCGGCTTCACAGGCAAACATCCAGCCCGTTCGACCAAATCCCGTAGCCACTTCGTCGCATATCAAGAGCACCTCATACTGCGTACATAGCTCACGCACCCGCCGGACATAGCCTTCCGGCTGGGCAATCATTCCGGCTGCACCCATCATGACCGGCTCAATGACCACTGCCGCCACCTCCTCGGCATGGGCTTCAAGCAGACGTCCAAGCTCGTCTCCACAGGCCATGGCGCAGGCGGGCCGTTCAAGGCCAAGCGGGCAGCGGTAGCAATACGGCTCCGGAGCACTTAGGGTCTCGAACAACAGCGGTCGGTACACCGCGTGAAACAGTGGAATGCCACCGACTGAAACTGCCCCGATTGTGTCGCCATGGTAGGCCTGCTGGAGGTGGATAAACTTTGTTTTGCGCGGGCGTGGGTCGGAACGCTGTTGCCAGTACTGAAAGGCCATTTTGAGCGCCACTTCGACCGCCGTCGAGCCGGCGTCGGAGTAAAATACCCTGGTCAAACCGGGCGGGGCCAACGCCACGAGCTTGGCTGCCAATTCAATGGCTGGTGCATGCGTCAGCCCAAGTAATGTCGTGTGGGCGACTTTGTCGAGTTGGCGGCGTAGCGCAGCGTCCAAGGCCGGTGTGCGGTGGCCGTGGGTTGTCACCCACAAGCTGGAAACACCGTCTAAATAGCGACGTCCTTCAATGTCATACAAATAGCAGCCTTCCGCCCGTTCGATAATCAGCGGCCGGTCACGCAACCACCCTTGCATTTGGGTAAACGGATGCCAGAGGTGGGCCTTATCAAGCGCTTCCAGACGGGTGCGCTCAAGTTGCAGATCAGGCGGGACGGATGACATCACAGCCCTCCGGCACGACTCCTCAGGGTGAGGGAAAACGGCAAGAAAAAAGCCGCCACCCAAACCGGGCGACGGCTAGCGTGAAGACCGCAAGCGAGGCTACTCAGCACCATCGTTGCCAATGGCTTCTACCGGGCAGGCATCCATGGCTTCTTGGCACTGCTCCATTTCTTCGTCCGTCTCCGGCTGCTTGTACACATAAGAATAGCCGCCGTCGTCATTGCGGGTAAAGTTGTTCGGGGCCGTATCACGGCATACGTCGCAGTCAATGCACTGGGTGTCCACATAAAACATCCCAGGTACGTTGTCTGGGTACCTGTCTTCAAACGATGCCATTGCGTGTTACCTCATTCAGAAGGAGTTGGGTTGCCGGAAGTCGCAGCGCTTCGGCAAGTTAACTAAGTCAGCGGTTGCTGCTTCGGCCGCTCGATACTGCCGATGCTGTGAAGCTAGTGCAAGGGGTGCAGTTTTTTCAATACTTCTGTTGAAAAACTTCCGGCTTCGCTCCGTGATGCACCTGGGTCGGTACCGAGTGTGGGGAATACAATTTGTCAGCAATTGCAGTCAGGACGGCGCACGCCGGTGCCGGTAGCGATGGTCGTTTGACGGCGCACGACCGGATAGATAGCGTGCGCCATACAAAATCAGCTTAGAGACGCGGATAACGCTTCCCTACCTTCCTATGTCCTTCGAGACCATTATGCGCGGCGTGCTCGACCGCGTGGACGGCGCACGGGGTTGGGCCTTTCTAGCCGACGACGGAGAAATTGTCTTCTGCCAAACCGTTGGCAGTTTTGAAACGCTACCACTTCTGGCTGCCTATCAAGGTATTACTGTCGGCAACTACCGCCGGTTCGGCCTCCGCAGCTTGTTAGAAAACATCCGCACCATCATTTCTACGTACGATGAGGCGACATGCATCCTCAAGCTGTTCCCGGAGAACTACTTTCTCGTCTTTGTTGTCGAGCGGGGGGCGAATGTTGGTTACGCTCTGTGGTTGCTTGAACAGGTGATGCCGGCATTGCTGGAAGAGATCAAGTAGAGGTGCCGGCGTGAACCCTGGGCAGTGAACTAGGACTAGGCAGACTTGACGAGCCGTGCAAACGCCCGCAGCCCATTGACAAGGTCCTGCTGGTCGAAGGTGCGTGTCAGTGACCGCTCGATCTCGTCGCTCATTTGACCGATCCGGCTCTTGAAAGATTGTTCCGCCCGCTCGATGGCCTGGTGTAGGTCTCGCAGTTCCTGATGCGTTTTGCTGGCGGCGGCTTCCAGGGCTGTCAGTTGCTTGGCGATGTTTTCGACCTGTCGTTTGAGTTCCGCCAGCTCAGCTTTGGTTTGCTCAAGATCGTTTTTGAGCTTCACGGTGTCGTCGCGAGGAAATTTCGCTTCCTCGCCGATGTCCAGGAGTTTGCGGTGTAAGTACTCATACGCCGCACCAATGGGTCGAAAAACCATCGTGGCGAGGTAGAACCCAGCGAACCAGTACCCAATGTTGCCCTCGGTTAGATAAGCCAGTCCGCCGATCACGGCTGCCGAAAAGCAGTGTAAGCCCAGCGCAACCCACAACGTTGTGCGTTGCGTCCGCTGCACATACGCTAACCGGTCGGGATTGACTCTGATCCCGACTGCTTGCGACCGCTCTAACTCAAACTGGACGGCTTTCGCTTGGAAATGCAAGTCCCAGGGCACAGTGAGAATGAGCAGCAACCAGATGAAGCACACCACACCCATCCCAATATCCAGTGCCAAACTGGGCGTGAGTGCAGGCACTTGCCAACTGTTCAGCCAGGCAGTGACGGCGAATACCAGCAGGAGTCCAACGCCAACCGTCGTCGTGATGAACAGTGCGTGCAGAAACCGCCGAAACATGACTGACTCTCGTGCTGCTCAAGGCGCCCAGTTACATTGCCGTCGTCTGAACTTGACCATGCGAACTTGACCGTGCCCTACGTGTCGGCGGTTGCCGCTGCAGCTTTTTCCAGAGGAGGCAGGGTGCTGGTTTCCGGACGATAAAAGAGGATGCGCCCACAGCTGTCGCACGTGTGGATTCCAATGCCCTGGCGCACTAGGCTGTGTACCTGGGGACGAAGCCGCATGCGGCAGGCCGAACAGGCCCCGTTGACAACCTGTGCCATAGCTTGGCCGCCGCGCAATTTGGCAACCCTGGTGTAGTTAGTAAGCCACACCTTAGAGAGTTTGGATTCCATTTCCCGGCGACGTTGGCGAATGGTTTCGACTTCCGCCAGGTAGGCCGCTTCGTCCCGTGCGTTAGCCGCCAGTGCTGCGTCCACTTCGGTGCGTCGTTTTTCGATGTCCGGTGCGCGGGCCGCAACCTCAGCTTCAAGCCGGGTGATGTCCGCTCTCGTTTCCGTGATTTTGCTTTCGCACTGCGCGACCGCTTTTTTGGCTGTGTCAATTTCCCGAATGGCCGTTTCGTATTCGCGTTGATTGCGGACACGCTGCAAATCGGCCGTGTATTTCGCCACCTGAGCCTGGAAATGAGCCAGTTCTAGTTCCAGATCGCGTAAGCGCCGCCGGGCCGCATCGAGGTCGTTCTGGGCCGTTGTGTAAGCGGCAATTTGAGCCTGAAACTCAGTTTCGAGGCGTGCGCGTTCGGTAGCAAATTGGCGCGTTCGAGTTTGACACTCGGCAAGTTGCTGATCGGTTTCTTGCAGGGCGATAAGAAGTTCCAAGTCCTGATTCACGGAGACCTCCTGTTTGGACGGAACAAAGATACCGACGGAGAGACTACTACCTTGCCCCTGGCGAAGCAAGGAACCCCGGTCTAACCGCAGCAACAGCCAGGCTATTCAATTTCTTCAGGTTCGAGGCAAATGCCTTCGGATGTCACCGGTGTGCCGTGCCGTGACCAGAACTCAAAGGTCAGTGTCTGCCGTCCGTCTTCGTCCGCGTACTCCAGGTGCAGCATATCGCGTGGGTGTTCGCCGGTGTTACGGTAGAAGCGCAGGTTGCGGGCAGCGACCAGCCGGTAATCACGTCCGCGCCAGGTCAACTGCGCCGGTGGTTCTTCAGGGTCCAGTTCCAGGGCTTCAACCTCACCGTACTCCGTCGGATCGAGTGGAAACGAGGCCACGGCACGACCGGTCGTCGTCTGGGCGTGCGGTAGGTGAACCTCGACAAAGCGCCGCTGCTCGCCATCTGTGACCTCAAACTGCCAAAAAGCCACCGTTTGGCGCTCGATGTCCACAAAGCGATGTGCTTTGTCAATAATCCACTTGCCCGGAAGTGGACTTGCCTCCGTAAGAAAGATGGTATCGCCGGCACTAAGGTCGGTCAGCGGCCGCGTTCGGCGTTTAGGCGACGCCGTTTTCTTCCCCAAAAATGAAAACCAGCCCACGCTGATTACCTCCTCAAGACGAGTGCCCAAAGTCAGTTGCGCGCCAATCGTTCGGCAACCAGACGGAGTAGATTGGCAATTTCAAAAGGCTTGCGCAGGCAGTCTTCTGGCGCAATGTTGAATTCCGACGCGGTGAGGATTTCATCAATCTTTTCCGATGCCGAACACACGAGAATTGGTACCTGCCACATTTCGGGGTTGTCGTTGTTGCGAATAACTTGCATCAGGTGCGGGCCGTCGATCACGGGCATCATGACGTCGAGGATAATCAAATCCGGGACGCGCTTCTTCAGCATTGTCATCGCGCCAATGCCGTCGTCGGTAGCCGTCACTTCGTAGCCGGCCTGCGTCAGGACATCAACCAGCAGTTCACGGATACCGGCGTCGTCGTCCACAACAAGAATGCTCTTTCTGGTCTCGGTCATAAATGCTGCTCTCTAAAGGAGAAGGTGTGTTGCTGCAGAGGGCAAAATGAGAGGATCAGAAGAAGATCCCTTCACGTTCTTCCAAACCGCGATCGATCAAGCGGCGAATCTCACGCTTGACGCGATCGACCTTCCGCTGAATGGCCTCATCCCGATCATCGGGATCGCCGCGAAAGATCATAGGCTCGCCAAAGTAAATGCGGTATTTGGTCGGAAAGGGAATCATGCCCAGTACCCCAAGCCACGGAAAGGTCGGCGTGATCGGAAAATACGGCATCCCAAGCAGTCGGGCGAGCGGTTTACAATCTACAAGGCTGGGGGCCTGTTCTTCGCCGCCGATGACACCGAACGGAACAATTGGCGTGTGGGTGGCCAGGGCCAGGCGCATAAAGCCTAGGCCAAACCGCACCAACTTGTAGCGATCTTTCCACACTTTACCTGACCCACGCGCCCCTTCCGGGAACACCACAATGGCCTCACCTTTCTGAAGCAGGCGTTCACAGTTGAGCGGATCGCCAACGATGGCGCCACTCCGCTGCAAGAGCGTACCGATGAGCGGTGTCGTCGTAAACCAGCGTTCAACCATGGCGCGGCACAAGCGTGGCGGATTCGCTTCCAGCAGCAGCGCGACGGCAACCATCGCACCGTCAATCGGCAACTGGCCGCTGTGATTGCCGATCAGAAGCACACGTCCCGGCGGCACGTGCTCGATGCCATAGGTCTGTACGCGCCAGTAGTGCCGATACAGCCGGGCAAACAGCGAGTATCCGTAACGCGCCGTGCCGGGGTTGAGGCCCCAGGAATCATAGCCATATTCGTTGACGGCAGTCGGGATTTGACGCATTTTGGCGTCCACTTCGGGGTCCACCAAGACCTCGGCCAACCGTGACAACCAGCCAGCCGTGATGACGGTTGGGAATACATCGCGTCGTCTTCGGCGCTGTGACCGTGCTGTACTCGGCGGCGTGGTTGGAGAGGCTTCATTGACTGCCGGAGACGGGGGTAATCGGCGAAACGGTTGCTTGTCATCGAGGCGTTCGATGGTCAGTATCTTCTTTCGCGGTTCACGCTTCGGTATCGCCGCCACGGCGTTAGGTGGGACCGCCACAGTAAGCGGAGGCCGCTGTGAGCGCTGGCGTGGCATAGATTGTTTCTCCGACAGGCATCAGCTCGGTGTGGTACCGGAATGCCACCCGACAGAATCACTGCTATGGAATGAGCATAAGTCGCACGTGACAACGGAGCAATGCTTTTCCGGGTGGACACCGGACGCTCACGAGCTTGCTGACGATGATGCATCGACCGGCGCATCAGGCTCATCCGGGGCGACAAAACCCAGCCCGTAGCGTGCGCCTTCCTCAGTGACCCAGCGCTGCTGATTGCGTTCGTATGCTGCGAGTCGCTCACGCATCTGTTCGACAACAGCCCGCGCCGGTGGCTGGTCGAAGGCAGCCGCCTGGGCTTCCAATAGGTCATGCAATTCAGCCGCCAAACGGGTTGCCCCGTCGTTGAACGGGCGCAACTGCTTGAGTTGTTGCCGTGCGGCAGCACTTGCCGCCTGCAATGTTGGCGGCACGGATTGCCCAGCTTCCAGGCGGCGTAAAATCAACCGGTAAACTTCTTCCCCACGGTTGCAGGCCTCGACAAAGCTGCTGACCGCCTTGTTTTCCGGAAACAAATTCGACCCGCCGAGAAAGCGCGCCAGCGAGGGCCGCTCCCCTTGATAGTGCCAAAAAGTAGCCGCAAACGAGGCCGCAACAACCAATGTCAGGGCCAGTTGCCCAATCCGCCAGATGAGGGGTGTTTTTGGCTCATCGGGCGGCGACCAGGGCATCACAAGCGCCAGTCCAATGCCCGTCAGCAGGCCGCCGAGATGTCCCGAACGGCTGACAAACGGGATTGAGAATGTGATGAGCAGGTTGATGAGCAAGGTGAGCCAAATGTTACGTTGCATCGTGGCACGCACTGCCGTGGGAATGTCGGCGCGGTACTTATAGACAAAGACGAGGAGCGCTCCGAACATCCCGAACAGTGCCCCTGATGCGCCGGCGCCGATACTTTCCGGGTCTGCAAAGAAATAACTGGCGACAAAACCGCCAATCCCGGAAAGGATGTAGAGAATCGTAAAGCGGGCCGAGCCGTAAAGTGACTCAAGTTGCGGACCTAACACCCACAGCGCATACATGTTCGCCACAAGGTGAAGTAGCCCGATGTGCAAAAACATTGGAACGACCAGCCGCCAGATTTCGCCCTGCGCAATCAGTTTCTGATTGCACGCCCCGAAAGCGGTCAGGACATCCGGATCGGTCGATCCGCCGCTAAAGGCCGTCAGCAAGAAGACGATGATGTTGATGCCAATCAGGAGGTAGCTAAGCGGAGCGTGCCGGAAAAAGACAGACTCGACAAATCTGGCCGCTTGCAACCGTTCCTGCTGTTCGCGTTCGATGTCCGGCGGCAGTGCGCCGCACTCCAGGCAGCGCAGTGCTGTATTCGGCGTCAGTAGCCCACAGTGGTGGCAAACGCGCAATGTGCGCTCCGTCCTGATGTCCATAGTCGCTAATCCACAAGGTATTTGGCTTGGGCGCGGTACTGACGATCAATCGCCTCCAGAAATGCCTCTGCGTCGGGCGGGTGTGGCAGCCCCAGCCGCCGGCTGACGGTGTTGGCAATCCGTGCGGCCATCCACGGTCGCAGCTGTTCCGGCAATGCCGCACGGCGGAACAAAAAGCGCTCAACTGCCGTCACTTCGTCCGGCGTTAGAGCTTGGAGGCGGGCAAGATCCACCACCGGGGGGGCCTGCGCACGAAGCTCGACCGCAGCGGCGTGCCTCGCCAGAACGTGATCAAGGCCTGGCGTTGCACCAATCCGCTCTTTGACAACGACGGTGCCGGCCACCAAATCGCCCAGCCGGCGTGATTCAGGGTGCAGCATCATGGTCATCACACCCAGTGCGTAGCTGCTGGGCAGGAAATCAATCACCCGCAGGGTGTTCCGTACCCACGCCTCAAAAAAGCCAATCGGGCGGCCGTCAATGCGGATAACCCGCAGGCGCAAGCAGCGCTTGCCCGGCGTCTGCCCATTCCACCAGGTTTCAAAAACGGTAAAGTAGCCGGCGCTAATGACGAATATCACAAGAACGGTCACGGCGAGCAGCCACAGTTCGGCTTGAGAACCGAACTTGAGTTTGAGGCTGTGCAGCCATTCATTGGCCTGGGCCACCACAAGAAACCACAGGAACACCGCCACGAGCTGGAGGCTGTGATCAATGAAGGCCGCAAGAAACCGGCTGCCGACACTTGCCAGGGCAAATCGCAGCTCGACTCGTTCCGGCGTCTCAACAACGAGTTGATTGTCGAGTCGCATCACAAAACAGTGCCGCCGTCCAGGGCTTTCTGAGCAAGGAAAGCTGGACGGCGGTAGAATGTCCTGACCTACCTAACCAGCGCCGTCACTGGCCATCGTCAAAGAATGTCTTAAGCTTTCGGCTCCGCGATGGGTGGCGTAACTTGCGCAGGGCCTTGGCTTCGATCTGGCGAATGCGTTCGCGGGTCACGGAGAAGTGACGCCCGACCTCTTCCAGAGTCCGTTCCTGTCCATCGCCATCTAACCCAAATCGCATCTTGAGAATCTGCTCTTCGCGCTGCGTGAGGGTACTGAGCACTTCCAGCGTTGCTTCACGCAGCCCTTTCCCAACAATAATCTCCGCCGGATTGAGGCTGTTGCGATCTTCGATAAAGCTGCCCAGATTAGATTCGCCGTCGTCGCCGATCGGGGTTTCTAAGCTGATCGGCTCCTGGGCAATCTTCAGCGCTTGGCGCACCTTGGCAACCGGCAAATCCGTGCGCTGGGCGAGTTCCTCGTGGGTCGGTTCACGGCCGAGCTCCTGAACCATCAACCGCGCCGTACGGACGATCTTGTTGATGGTTTCGACCATGTGCACCGGGACACGGATGGTGCGTCCCTGGTCGGCAATGGCGCGCGTAACCGCCTGGCGAATCCACCAGGTGGCGTACGTCGAGAACTTGTAGCCGCGCCGGTAGTCAAATTTCTCAACCGCGCGCATCAGTCCGATGTTACCTTCCTGAATGAGGTCAGAAAACTGTAGCCCGCGCGAGCGGTTGATGTAGTTCTTGGCAATCGAGACCACCAGCCGCAGATTGGCTTCAATCATTTCACGGCGGGCTTGTTCTGCCTCAGCTGAGGCAGAAAAGATACGGCTTAGGGAACCCTTGATGCGTTCGGCCGTCTCCAAGTAGCGCGCTTCAATGTTGGCAATGACTGCCTGCGCTTCTTGGATTTGTTTGTGTACCTCGGCTTCATCAACCTGAACTCGCCGGCGCTTGGGCGTCAACAACATCTTGGCCTGGGCAATTTTGCGCTCGGCATCCTGGATCTGACGAACGACCTGCCGAATGCGGTCGTTGAATTTCTGCCGAATTTGGTCTGAAAAGAGAACACTGCGAATTAGCCGCGAAAGTTCAATCCGTTTGCGTAAATACTGCCGATACCGCTGCCGGGCCTTGCGGGGCGTACGCTTGCGTTCCTTCTCGATTTTGGCGGCTTCGGCCCGAATCTGGGCGAGTCCACGCGCAATCACCTGAAACCGTTCAATCGTTTCCGCAAGGTAGCGCTCCTCGTTTTCAAGGGTGATGTCCTCGGCGTCTGAGTCAGACGTATCAATGATTTGGCGAATGCCGATCTTGCGCTCCCGGAGCTGTTCGGCCAGCTCTTCAAGGTACTCGGCGACGATCAGCGACCGCGAGTGGGCCTTGAAGAGACGCAACCGGCCGCGCTCAATGCGTTTGGCGATGTTGACTTCGTCCTCGCGCGTGAGCAAGGCGACGTTGCTCATCTCGCGTAGGTAGAGCGTCATGGCATCAAGTGAGCGGTCGCTTTCAGAGGCAGAAAGATCGGGCTGAGGCGCGAGCGCCCCGTTTTCAACTTCTTCTGTTAGATCTTCCAGCTCTTCGGAATCCTCCGCCTCGCTTTCTAGGATAAAGTCGTCCTCTTCCGAAGCCGTCGAGTCTATCTCGGCGAGGAACTTTTCAAGATCAAGAGTTGGGAGAGCGTCTCCGGCGGTCGGATCCATATCACCGTCCATCAGGTTTTCTTTCAGATCGAGTCGCATGGCTGTATTGTCGGGTTAGGCGGAAAAAGACTTGCTCTGGTTATCGTAATGGGTAAACTCGCGTCAGGTCACCGAAAGACTAGGCTTCGTGAGCCGCCTTCAGCAATCTGTTCATAACAAGTCAAAGACGGCAGAGGTAGTTTACTCCTTCCGAACAAACTATTCCTGTATGTTCTGTGACGGACTCGGCTGCCACCACACCGGCGTCATCGCGTCTGTCCCATCTTTGTATAGACGATATTGGCGGCTATAAGGTTTCCTTTTTTAGCCTGATCGCATTGACCCGCAAACTGAGGAGGAGGGGTGCCGCCGCTGATTGTTGCTACCCGGAACGCCGGCAAATTGCTTGAGTTTCGCCACTTGCTGGCGACAGTCCCGCATCCTATCGTCGGCTTGGAAGCCTTTCCGGCTGTGCCTGCGGTGGCGGAGACGGGTGCGACTTTTACAGAAAATGCCCTCATCAAAGCCCGTGCCGTGCGCGCTGTAACCGGTGGCTGGGTTCTGGCTGATGATTCTGGCCTGTGCGTGGACGTTTTGGGTGGTGCCCCAGGCGTGTCCTCGGCACGCTATGCCGGCGAAGGGGCTTCTGATGCCGACAACATGGCCAAACTCCTGACGGCGTTACAGGGCGTGCCCCCTAACGGCCGTACTGCGCAGTTCGTGTGCGTGCTGGCTCTCGTGACGGACACTGACGAACGCTGTTTCACAGGCCTGTGCCCCGGTCTGGTGGCGACATCAGCACGCGGTCAAGCCGGCTTTGGCTATGACCCCCTGTTCATCCCGGAGGGCGAAACCCGCACCTTCGCGGAAATGACGGCCGCCGAGAAAGCCCGGTATAGCCATCGTGCGCGCGCAGCCAGAGCATTAGCCGACTATCTCCGTCGTTGACCGCCAGCAGGGTTTTCGGCCGGGTTGTTTTGGCCATGTTGTTTGGCACACACGAGTCAGACTGCGAACATGTCTACCTCAACTCGATCATGTCTGCCTCAACTCGATGACCGACAGGGGGAGTGCAGCCAAGCGAGGCTTCACTGCCGGCCGTCCCTGCCGGCATACTGAATACCCAACTTGGTCAAAAACTCTTTTGGCGCCATACTGCCGATCAAGGCGAACACATAGTCGTTTGGAAGGCGGGCAATTTCGCGCTTGTCGCGCACGTCCTCAAGAATGACTTCTGTGCCGGTGATTTCCCGGACACTCGCCCCGAAATACGCCTGAATCCGCCCGGCGTCCAGGCAGTAGTAGACCCACATCTTGTTTTCGAGCGTCAGGTCTTTCGGGAAGTCCGAGCGAATGACCAGCGTGACTTGGTTGGCTTCCGCGTCGGGCGGGAACGTGACCGTGCCATCGGGCTGCCGCTGTCCGGCGAGGTCAACCGCGGCCTCGACCGCGGAATTGCCCGCGCCGACGACGATGATGCGCTTGCCCTTGAAAGCGCTTGGGTCCTGGAGGCGATACAGGACGCGCCCTTCCGTCTCGCCGGGACAGCCCAGCTTGCGCGGCTCGCCGGCGTTGCCAATCGCCAGCAAGACTTTGCGCGCCCGGTAGCCCGCGGGGTTCTTCGTCGTTTTGACAAGGAAGCCATCGCCTTCGCGGGCGATTTCCTTGCAGCCCTCATACTCGTTGATGACCAGACCGAGCTTCTCGACCGTTTCATCCCACCACGCCAGCATCGTCTCCTTCAGGTCGCCGGGGCCGTCGAGGCGAATTGCGCCGAGCGGCGGGTCGGCCGGGTTGAAGGGATTGAAGGCGACATACTTGCCGGCCGGATACTTCTCGGCGATGGTCGAGTATCGGCGTCCCTGCTCGAGTGCCACATAGCGCAGGCCCAGCTCCGCCGCGCGGGCGACGGCGGCAATGCCGCCCGGACCGATCCCAATGATCGCAACATCGTAGTAGTCGGCGTTTGCCGGCGCGCCTTCTGCCCGGAGCTTTTCGGCCATGCGCTCGATGGCGAGGCGGCCCTCCTTGATGGCGTTGCGAATGAGCGGCACGCCCGACACATCGCCGACAAGGTAGATACCCGGCACACCTTCGGCCTCAAACCCATCGGCTGCCCCTTTGCGCAGCGGCTTGGGCGCCTCGCGGATAGTTTGGCGTGTGTTAATGAGTACACACGACTGCGGCACCGTTGGGCACGCCTGTTGACAACTTGTGTCCTCTACACACTGTTCGAGATTAACGACAATGGCGTGGTGTTCCTGGTCGTCAAAGCCCAGCACGTCCTGCGGACAGGCCAGAATGCACGCATGACAGCCAATGCACGTCTCGTAGTTGATGACCGGGTGCGGCATGGGATTTTCCCGCGCCGAGACCCGCGCACGTTCGACTTGGGTCGCGGACTCCCACCGCTCGGCGTAGCGCGTGTCGGTAAACTTGCGGTGCCGGTTGGCCAGATCGAGTGCCTGCCCTTTGAGAGCCGCCTGCTCGCGGCGCTTGCGCAGCGTGTCAAACGTGAGAAAGCCAATCCCCGTCAGCGGAATGAGACTGAGAAAAAGCGCCCAGTGGCCGATGGTGAAGCCGCCGAACTTGGCCGCCAGGCTGGTCCACTGCCAGTCCTTGCCGCCGCGATAGACGCCATCTTTGGTGAAAATCACAGGCTCAGGGCTGCTCCCTGCCGGACGGCGGAGGGCTGCCAGCGTCTGCGACTGGGGGTGTTGCTGATGGCAGGAATTGCAGTCAATGCCAAGCCGCAGGGCATCGGTGTCAAGTTCTCTGAGTGAGGCAGTCTGAACATAGGCCTGCCCATGACAAACGGCGCACTTGTCGCGGTTGATGACTTTGACCTCGGACGCGCCCTGGGCAAAGGCGCCGGCGTGGCACTCGCTGCACTTCCAGGCGCTCGCGGCAGGCGCGACCGCCGCGTGCACCAGGTGGAATTGCGCGGACGGGTCGAGCGGGGTCCGGCTTTCCGAAAAGAGCTTGGCCCACTTCGGATTCATCGGGCGTTGCCACGACCAGACGCCGTTTTCGACCGGATAGCCAAACGAGCCGCGGTGTGGCTCGCGCAGAGGCGAGCCGTCTTTCAAGCTCACAGCCTTGGGATGGGTCGGCCCGTCGCGGTGACAGTCAATGCACATGCTGCGCGACACGAGTCCGGGGCGAAAATCCGCGCCCTTGTGCTCGGTGTGGCAATCCACGCACTGGATTTTGGCCTCCTCATGCTTGGCGATGACCGTTGTGTTGAAGTGATTGGTCTCGTGGCAGTCCACGCACTTGTTCTGCATGGAAGTCGTTGCCGCATGGCAGGCGCTGCACTGATTCTCGACGGGTGCATTTGCCACGAGTTTAAGGCTAAGGCGCTCCTGAATCGGCGCGGGTAGCTTCGCGGCCGGCAGGGCATGCGGGTTCGATGTGTCGCCCGGCACATAGGCCGCTTCCCAGGCAAAAAAGGCGATGGCGCACAGGATGGTCGTCAGCGCCCCGAAAACATAGAGATACCCGCGCGGCCACGGGCGAATCAGGTCGTCGGTCGGCGTCCAGTTAAAGCGCTTTTTGCCGAGGTGCAGGTTGTGCCTTTTGAGTTCCTCAGGCAGCTCGCGGGGTTCGAGTGGCGATTGCTCGTCGAGCTTCTGCTCGCCTTTGATGGCCGCCTTGCGTCGCTCCCAGAAGACGCTCATCGCCTGCTGGAAGCGCTTCTGTTCCGACTCCGGCAGCGACAAAATCGAGGTCAACAGGCCGGTCATGCCGCGTTGCAGGCGAGCGGCGTGCAGCAGACCGGTGGCGCTCGGCGGCGGCGATGGCGCTTCCGGGGCGTCCGCGGCGGGCGGCATGTCGGCCAGCTGCTGGGTTTGACCGCGCAGGGGCTGGGTCATCCCGCGTTGCTGCAAATACCCGGTCAGCTTGGGCAGCAGCGCGGTTTTGCCCTGGGCAGTTGCCTGGATGGGGTCGCCCAACAGGCGTGTGCTGCACTCGGACGCTGCGTAGGCATCCACTTGGCGGTCCACGTCAAGCATGATTGCGCCCTCGGTGAAAGACGGGCGCAGGACAAAAACGCCAATGCGGATCACATCTTCGGGCTGAAGCTCAACCGTCTCAATCAGCGCGCCGTTGACCTGTGTGCCGTTCGTACTGGAGAGGTTTGTCAGCCACCAGTGACCATCCACTTCCCGAATGCCAGCATGAAGGCGTGACACGGTTGGGTGATTGAGCCACAAGTCGCAGTCGGGCTGCGATCCGATGACCAGTCCCTCAAGTTCAAGAGTCAGATCGCCCTTGTCTATGAAGTCTTTGCGCTGAATTCTGAAGCGGCTGAGTTTCGCCATGGCGTCTTGTGAGCCGGGGGCGCAGGTTGTTGTGAAGCATCACGGGGGCGATAGGGGGCTACCGCCAGAGGTAGTACACGACTTGAACGATGTGTACGACCAGCAGGGCAAGCATCACCGAGGTTGAAATCACATGGGGTGGAAGCCAGGTTTTGAGCGCCCGGTGGATGTAAAGTAAAGCATCAATGCGCCGAATCGTGGCAACCGCCTCGATAATTTGCCGCATGACCTCCTGATCGGTGGCGTCGGACTGCTGGTTGACGGCGTTGGCAAAACGCTTACGGGCATCGGCGAGGAGGTCGTCGAGACTCTCGCGGCGGATGTATTGACGCAACAGGAAACTCAGCGAAAAAACGGCGCGCATGACGCGGTCGCGTGCCGGGAGGAAAGCCTGCTGAAACTGCGCCCCCCGCCCTTCTTTCTCGGCTTGTTCCTGCGCCGTCACGGTCAGGTCGGCAATTTCTTGATACAGCTCGTCGCGCCGGTGCGCCAAGTCTTCCGCCAGCAGCGGCTCGCCCTCGATGGTGGTCAGCAGGGGCGGCCCGAGCTGGTACAGCAAGATGCCGATGAGGCCGGTCAAAATCACCAGGTCGAACGAAATCATGAGGGCCGCCGTGACGGGCCCGCCAAGGCTCGTCCCACCGTGGAGCAACAACACGACGCCGGCGATGACACCCGCGTAGGCATGCGCCAGCATCCAGAGCTTGAGTGCTCCGCTGCGCCGCCGCCACATTTGCCGCCGGACGGGATAGAGCATCACGATGATGATGCCCGCCAGGCCGACCAGCCCGGTGATCCACCGGAAGTTGAACCAATCCGATTTCAAGAGCGGCGTGCCCAGCCCATATTGGACAATGCCGGCCATTGTCCCGCCGCAGAGCGCGAGCGTCAGCCCGATGCCGACCGCATGCGCCAGCAGCTTTGCCCGGTCAGCATGGCCAAAGCGGTTACCGACGATCAGGGTTTCCGGCTGGCGGAAGGCTGGGCCGTGAATCTGGGCAATTTCGTTGAAGTATTCGTGGGGCTTGACGCGCCTGAGCGCGCCGGTCGGGCAGTTTTCCTCGCAGTTGTACTTGTGCGTGGCGTAAGCCGGCTTGCCGGTCGCATCCTTGGGGTTGAGCGGCGTGTCGTTGCACAGGTTGCACTTGATGGCGACCAGATCCTCGTCCTGCGTCACCGGGTTGGGCTTTGGGTCAAAGCGCAGCCCGAACGCTGCAAAGGGGTCAAACGGCTCGGCTTCCTGCGCCGTCTCCTTGCTTTTACCCGGACCCTTGCCGTTGTGAGATCGCGCCGCCCCGGTTGGCAGCTTGGACGGGGATTGTTTGAGTTCGCTGCGCGGAATGAGCGAAATCGCGTTGTAGGGACACTGCGTTGCGCAATCGCTGCATCCAATGCACAGGTTGGGGAGAATGTCCACTTGCCCGCCCTCGAAGCGCGCAATGGCTCCGGTCGGACAGCCCGTCAGGCACTCCGGATCCTTGCAGTGCAGGCACACTGCCGGCATCAGCAATGACTGGTTCAGCTTGGTGTGGGCAGGTGTTTTGGGACGCAACACATGAATACCTGTTCGTTTCAGCCGCGACCGCCCGTGTATTCGGTGGCAAGCCAGGGAACAGTTCCCACAGCGGATGCACAAGTCCATGTCCATCAGCAGGAGGTTGTTTGCGTCGGCAAAGCCTTTGTTCAGTAACCGTTCCTGTGCGGCTTTGACCGCCGGGTTAAACGTGCGCTGCCGGACAGGTTGCAGGGGGGTGCCAATCTCACCGGCTTCGCCCAAGGCAGCTTTGAAACGCTCTAAAAGGTGTGGATCGCGGTAAAGAGCCTCGACTGGGATTTCGAGTATTTCGGTTCGGCTCATGGCAACGGTCCGATAGGGAAAGCGCGCCTCACGAACCGTCAACGCGTTGAAGCCTAGAATGTAGCCGGGGCCGAGATAGTCCGTGCGCTCTCCGGTCTGCGTCTGGCTGATGCGCTTGACCCACCCATCACGAATCAGGATGAGTTTCCGAATAGGCTCTGCCGTGCTGGTCAGGACATGTCCCCGCGCCACCAGTTGAAAGTCAGCAATGTCGGCAAGGCTTTTCCGCAGGTCATCTGGAATCTGAAGTTGCGTGATGGTAGAGGCGCGGCTGTTGTTGCGGTAGGTAATGTCGAGCGCCGCGCCAAACCGCTTGAGCTTGCGTAGGATACGTAGTGCGGGGCGCTGCACTTCGAGGACACGGATGCCACGCTGACGGTGGGCGATGACCGTTGCGCTGCGCGGTGTGCCGGCCAGGACGCCCATTTCCCCAAACGGCTTGCCTGCCTCGAAGATTGCCACCGGTTCTGGAATGCCCGCCACGAAGACTTCTGCCGCGCCGGCGACGACGATGTAGAAGGTGTTGGTGTTCCAATCGCCCTGGCGCACGATCTCGACACCCGGCGGGTAGTCATACATCCGAATGTAAGGCCCCACTTTCTTGCCCGGGCCGTAGTTGCGCCCATAAATGGCCACTTCCAGGTCCACACCGAACTTATATCCGTGGTTTGGTTCAAGCTCGGCCAGTTCCTCAATCGCAGAAATGCCCCGGATGGCTTCCAGAATGGCATGCCGATTGACAATCTCTTGCCGTGTGACCGGGGTTGCGGTGACGGTTGCGCTCATGGTGCAGCCCTTCCGAAGATGCCGACCTGTAAAACCGCTCCGGCGCTGTGCTCAGGACGTTCTGCCGTGGCTGTAGAATAACGGATTGGCCAAGAAAAGCACGCTCAAACTGGTTCAGGTGTGTGCGCCAGTGCGCCGCCGCAGGTTTGGCCCGCACATTTTAACGGTTGCTTCCCTCTGGGAACAACGTGACATATTGATGGCACACGTTTTCTGCAACCTGACGACGGTAGCGGAGTCCTCTAGTTGCCTGCTGTCCCATGTGTGTCATATGCTTTTGTTTTTTGAGGCCTGCGAATGCGTTTCCTTGACCATCGAATCCGAGCCGCTGCTTGCCTGATGTCGGCGGCTGTTGTGCTGCTCTGTGTCGGGCATCCACAACAAACTGCCTGCGCTGTTTCCACGCCTCCCACGCCGCGTCACAACTACCGCTTGGTAGTTGGCATCATCATTGACCAGCTTCGCTCCGACTATCTGGAGCGGTTTGCAGACCTCTTCGGCGAAAAAGGCTTCCAACGGCTGAGAGTCAACGGCGCGTACTTTGCCAATGCCCATTACCTGCACGCCTGCACGTACACCGCACCGGGACACGCCGTCGTCACGACCGGCTCGACGGCCGCCGTCACGGGCATCATCGGAAACAAGTGGTATGACCGCGAAGCCGGCAAGGTGATTGAAAGTATCACAGATGACACGACAACCGGCGTGCCGGAAGGCAAAGGCGCTTCACCTCACCGGTTGCTGGTCTCGACGTTAGGTGATGAACTGAAAGCCGCGACCGGCGGACAAGCCAAAGTCATCGGCATTTCACTCAAGAACCGCGCCGCCATTTTGCCGGCCGGACGCGCCGCCGATGCTGCGTACTGGTTTGACAGCAAACGGGGGCAAATGCAAACCAGTACGTACTACATGACAGCGTTGCCCGACTGGGTGACAGCGTTCAACGCCCGGCGGCTCCCTGACCGATGGTTTGGTAAGGCGTGGGAAAAGACCTTGCCGGAAGACACCTACACCCGCTGCGATGCTGACGATGTGTCCTACGAAGGGCGGTTTACCGGTGGCGGCACGGCCTTCCCGCACCTGGTCGGGCGCGGCGACAAACCCAATGCCCGCTTCTATAACGAATTCACAATGACCCCCTGGGCGAATGACTTTCTGGTGGAGTTTGCGGCTGCTGCCATCGAGCACGAAAAGCTCGGTGCAGATACGGTGCCCGATCTGCTCACCATCAGTTTTTCGGCGAATGACCTGGTCGGCCATGCCTTCGGACCCAACAGCCACGAAGTACTCGACATGACCGTGCAGACCGACCAGGCCCTGGCGCGTTTACTTGACCTGCTGGACCGGCAGGTTGGTTTGGACAAAACGCTGCTTTTCCTGACATCTGACCATGGCGTGGCGCCCGTGCCGGAGTATGCGGCGCGGCAGCGACTCAACAGCCGCCGAATCCCTTTCGAGCAGGTTGCCGTAGCCATCAAGCGCGCCCTGGACGCCAAGTTTGGCGAAAGTCAGTGGTTTGCAGGTTTCTCAGCCGAGTCGGTGTACTTTGACTTGAGCACCTTGACCGGAAAAAAGCTCCATCGCGCCGACGTTGAGCAGGTGGCAGCAGAGGCCGCCCTGACGGTCCCCGGTGTGGCGGCGGCGTTGACCCGAACCCAGATGCTGTCCGGCGCGCTACCGCGAACACCCATCGCCCAGCGCGTGCAGATGGCCTTTCACCCGCAGCGTAGTGGGGATGTGTTTCTGGTTCCAGAGCCGTTTTGTTTTTTCAGCGACGAGGAGTACACCGCTGCTACGACGCACGGTACCCCCTATGCGTATGACACGCATGTTCCGGTGCTGCTCATGGGAGCCGGCATCCGCCCCGGTGTGTATTCCTCCCCGGCGAGTCCCTCGGACATTGCACCGACGCTGGCTTTTCTGTTAGGCGTTGCCGCCCCAAACGGAGCTGTTGGACAGATTCTGAACGAGGCAGTGGACAAGCAGCCGGCCGAACCCAAACGGTGACTTCGGCGGACCGAGGCAATGCCAGAACAACCCCGTGCTCACCTGCTTTGCCGGGGTCAAGAAAACTTCTTCCTATACCCCACCATTGTCCGGGTTGTGACCTGTGCTATGCTTCCGGTTGGCCAAGGTCACAAGTAAGGGTTGCATCGCTGTCGGCTTCCAGGGAAGTCTCTGATGATCTTCACATCTGGATCGTCATTGCCACCGAGGGAATGGACCGTGAAACGTTCGCTCAGGCTATGTTACTCGCTCCTGCTCAGCGTACTACTGATTCTTTTGGCCCCGCTGCGTGAACATCAGGCCCATCCACAAGCCGCACCCGCCATTTCTGCTTCCGATGAACTGATGCACCGGGCAGCGTTTTTGGCGCAGTCGCTCTACGGCCGTCCCCCGGCAGCCCGGGAGGAGAGCGAATACTTGGCGTTGGTGGATGTTTACACGCGCGCCATTGCGTTGGACACATCTGCCCGGACTGGAGACGCGGCCCTGGTGGCGCGGGCCGAACTCTTCCGCGAAATGGCCCACCTGTTCAACAAGCCACGTTATTTTTACGCTGCGTTAGATAGCTATGACGCTGTGCTGCGCCGCTACCCGGACGGCCCGTTTTTGGTGCGCGCGCTGGTCGGTATCGCGCGCATTCACGAACGCGACCTCCGCGCGCCGGATGCGGCCGAGCAGACTTACCTGGAGATTATTCGGCATTTTCCGCAATCGGTCAGCGCCCGCGAAGCTGTCGCCTGTGTGGCGCGACTGCGGGCGACGGCCGGAGCGCGCTATCCCCGTGATGTGGCTGAGGCGCACTCCGAGGACGATGCTGCCGGGGTGACAACCGTGAGCCAGATTCGCCATTTTTCGGGGCCTGATTACGCGCGTGTCATCCTGGATTTGAGTATCAGCACAGTGTATGAGCGGCGCGTGGAAGGTACTTCACTCGTCATCAAGCTCCCCTCCGCCAAGGTGTCGCCGCTGGTGTCGCCGGTGCAGAACCTGACCCCCACCAACGGCATGTTGCGGCACATTCGGCTCACCGGTCGGGACGGCGCCGTTGAGGTCCGCATCGAGTGCGCCCGCCTGCGTGACTTTGCGATTTTTGCCCTCGATAGCCCGCCCAGGCTGGTTGCCGACGTGCGCGGCGCACAACCGATTGCCGAAGAGCCTGCCTTGTCTGCTGAGTTGCCGATACTCCCACCCTCCGGCGCGGCTGCGGGATCGCTGGTGCGGGCCCTGGGCTTGAAAGTCAAGCGCATCATTGTTGACCCTGGTCACGGTGGAGCAGATACCGGTGCCATCGGGCGGGACGGCATCTACGAAAAGGATGTCGCACTGGATATTGCCTTGCGGTTGCGTGCGGCCATCCAGCGCGAACTCAATGACGTGGAAGTGATCCTGACACGTGATACGGATCGCTTTGTCCCGTTAGAAGAACGAACGGCGATGGCCAATGCCCGCCAGGCCGATTTGTTCATTTCCATTCATCTCAACTCCAGCCCGACGCCCCTGGCTAGCGGCGTGGAAACCTACTTCCTGAGCTTGGACGCGACCAAGGAGGAACTCGACGTGGCGACCCGCGAGAACGCTACGACATCGCGCAGCGCCGGGGAATTACAGGGACTGCTTCAGCGCATTGTCACCGACACCCGAGTTGCCGAGTCACGGACGTTTGCGCAGAGCATCCAAAACAGTTTGGTCGCCGGCCTGAGCCGCATCAGTCCGACGGCCGGCTTCAATCGGGGTGTCAAGAAGGCACCGTTTGTCGTTTTGTTAGGCGCCAATATGCCAAGCATCCTGACCGAAGTTTCCTTCCTCAGCCATCCCAAAGACGGTGAGGCTTTGCGGACGATTGAGTTTCGGCAGAGTATCGCAGAATCGTTGTGTGATGGCATCAAGCGTTACATCGAAACCCTGAAGCGCCCAGGCTTGGTTGCCGCAGAATGAAAAAACGTCAGCAAGCTTACTTGTTGACGGTACACCGAAGTTGGCTAAGTAGGCAGGGGCGCTCGTGCGTAACAGGCCGTCAAGGTCACTGCCGAAGCAGTTGCACCTTTGAGCAGGCGTGTGGCTAACAACGGCACGGCGACCGGTGCCAGCCAAGGCGGCGGTGGCTGCCGCTGCCAATCTTTGACCGCTGCCCCGATTACCGGACTATCGAGCAACGTCAAACCATCGCCGATGACGATGCCGTGCGTGGGCAGGTGGGCTGCCAGGGTCGCCGCAACATGTTCCACCGGGCCGGTCAATGGTTCGGTTAGCGGCTTGGGGAACAGCCCTGGCTCGACCAGAAAGCCCTGTCCGTGGACATCCCGCCGGTGTGAAATGTTGATGACCAGGACCGTCGTCGGTGCGTGAACTGTCACTGCGGCGGCAGTGACTTCAAGTGTTGTCGCCGTCGCAATCGGCAGGTTGTGCGGCTGGGCCAGGCCCTTGAGGGCTGCCAGCCCTACTCGGATACCGGTAAAACTGCCCGGCCCGACCAGCGCCCCGATGGCGGATAGATGGGCAGGTTGAATGCCCGTTCGTTCCAGCAGATAAGCGATATCGGCAACGATTTGATGGGCGCTCGGGCGTTGACTGCGGACGCCCCACTGGGCATATGGTTCACTCCCGCGCACCAACACCAGGCTCATCCGTGGCGATGCCGTATCAGCAACGAGCCACCAGTCGGCCGGCGCGAGCGTCAGCGTTTGTCCTTCGGTCGCCACGGAAAACCTGCTACGCGCCGGCCGCTTTGGCCGCTTGGCAGGGACGCCAGCGCAGCACCGGATGCCGTGCCGCTGCCGTTTCATCCAGCCGGCGCAGCCGCGTCTGATGGGGCGCAGTTTTGACCACTTCCGGGGTTTCTTCACACTCCCGCGCAATCGCACGCATGGCTTCGATGAATAGATCAAGCTCGGCCCGGCTTTCGCTTTCGGTCGGCTCGACCATGATGGCGCCTGGAGCAACGAGTGGAAACGACATCGTTGGTGGATGAAACCCATAGTCAATCAAGCGTTTGGCAATATCTCCGTTGCGAACGCCAAACGCCTGCTGGCGGCGGTCGTTGAATACCACTTCATGCAACACCGGCCCATCAAACGGCACCTCATAGTCCGCCTGAAGGTGGTGCTTGATGTAGTTGGCATTGAGCACGGCCGTCTCGGTTGCCGCGCGCAGTCCTTCCGCCCCCAGGGCGCGAATATAGGCCAGCGCACGGATCATCATGCCAAAGTTACCGTAGTAGGCCTTGACGCGCCCAATTGAACATGGCCGGTCGTAGTCAAACACAACGGTTTCGGCATCAACGCGCCGCAATGTTGGGTAGGGTAGATACGGCTCCAACTCACCGGTGACGGCGACCGGCCCACAGCCCGGGCCGCCCCCCCCATGGGGCGTCGAGAACGTCTTGTGCAGATTCAAGTGCATCACATCCACGCCCATATCCCCCGGTCGCGTCACACCGACGAGTGCGTTCATGTTCGCCCCGTCCATATAGACAAACCCACCACGTGCGTGGATGAGTTCGCACGCCTTGGCGATCTCTTCCTCAAAAAGTCCGAGCGTGTTTGGATTGGTGATCATCAGCCCGGCAACCTTGTCCGTCATAGCCTTATCGAGGGCCGCCAGGTCGAGGAGTCCGTTTTTCTTGGAAATCAGGGTGATGACCTTGTAGCCGCACATCACGGCGCTGGCCGGGTTCGTTCCATGGGCAGCGTCGGGAATGAGGACGTACTGCCGTGCGTCACCGCGCGCCGTCAATGCAGCCCGAATCATCATCATGCCAGTGAGCTCGCCGTGCGCACCGGCTGCCGGTTGCAGGGATACGGCAGCCAATCCGGTGATTTCACACAGGGACTCTTCTAGTTGCTTCATCAGCAACAGGTTCCCGCGCACGGTCGCTTCCGGCGCCAGTGGGTGCGTCCGGGCAAAACCGGGCAGCCGGGCAGCCCACTCGTTAATCTTTGGATTGTACTTCATCGTACACGAGCCAAGCGGAAACATGCCGGTATCCGTTCCGTAGTTCCAGGTCGAAAGGCGCGTGTAATGGCGGACAACTTCTGGCTCGGTGAGTTCCGGCATGTCACGCAGATCATCATCCCGCAGTAGATGTGTCGGCACGAGATTGGCGACCGAGATTTCAGGAACGTCGTTCGGCGGCAGATGGTAGGCCCGGCTTCCCGGCCGTGAGTTTTCAAAAATGAGGTTTTCATTCTGGCTAATGTGAATACTGGCTTTTTTGACGCGCGGCGCAGTTGGAAGAGTCATCGGATTGCTTTGAAAGAGGTCTTCCGGGGTTGATCTGAAATGGGCTGCCCTGGTTGGCACCGGCGTCATCGTATCCGAAGGTGTTCCGGCTTTCCAGCAAACCCGCAGGAGCGCACACTGCTGCGGCTTCCGGTGCTAAGGTGTTGCGTACGTCTGGTAGCGGCCGAAACCCACGTGTGGCATCAGCCGGGTTGCTCCACCGGCTTGGTCACCTCCCGGCGAATACGAAACCGCCCTGTACCCACCAGGTCCCTGCTGCGGCCGAGCAACCACAGACCGGTGAAAGTCATTCGGTCCGTGGCACTTAGTAGTCGCCTGCTCTGACTTTCTTCAGGCAGGGCGGGCAAATCCCATGGGTGAACTGGTAACCGCCATGCCGACTAAAATAGGCTTCAAACCGCACCGTGACGGTCTTGCCTTCCGCGCTGCGCTCCATGATGTTGCGGCAGTAAGCGCAGACGCGGATGTGTCCGAGCAACGCGCCTTGGCCGGACGGCGACCGAACGGGCTGGAGCACCAGGACGATCTCTGTCACCGGTCGGGCAGTACCTGTCGGTAGCGCGCCATCGCTTACAAAGGGAACGACCTCCAGGTTAACCAGGAAAGTTGTCCCGTCACTTTTATGACACCAAACTTGCCCAAAGCTGACTTCCTGTTGAGCGGCCAAGCACCGTGCAACCGGATCAATTGCCGCGCCGTCGGCATCGGTCAGGGTCAATAGGTCGGTCAGTTGACGCGGGCGTTGACCATCTGGTTCGCCACCCAGTAGCTCTTTGGCGGCCGCGTTGAGACAGACGATCCGCTGCGTAGCATCCGCCACGACAACGGCTTCTTCCAGCTTGTCCAGAATGGCGCTGTAGTACTGCTCCCGCTGCCGGTAAACACGCTCCTGCTCGCTTTTTTGCAGAGCAATGCCGATGGCCGACTGAAGCGCGGCGTCGTGAACTGGCTTGGGCACATAGCCGTAGGGCTTGCTGGTCAAGACGCGCGCAAGGGTTTGACGGTCGCCATTCGCCGTCAGATACACCACGGGCAAGCCAAAGCGGGCCTGGATTCGCTCGCCGGCGGCAATGCCATCCATGTCGCCGGCCAATCGAATATCCATCAGGGCCAAATCAGGGGCGACGGCGGCGGCCATCTCGACGGCCTCTTCGCCACGGGCAGTCACGCCGACGACGACATAGCCCAATTGCTCCAGCCGCAGACGCAGCGCCTCGGCAATCAGGAGTTCATCCTCAACGATGAGAATCCGCTTTCCAGGCAGGGACATACGACAACCTCGCAGTCAGGCTGACTAAGCGACTCAAGCCGCCGCGACTCACTTTGCAGTCTCCGCGAACGGAAACGACAACGCGGCGCGGAAGCAGCCGGGCTGTGGGTCAAAGCTTAACGTCCCGTTGAGCTGGCGCGCCAGCAAGCGCGCCAGCCGCAGGCCGAGTCGCCGGTCGTCGGCCAGGCGCGCCGAGATGTCGGCGGGATGGCGCGCGCCATCGTCAGTGACCTCGATGGTCAGAGCGTCGGGCGAGCGCCGGATGTGCACTGCCACGCGCTGCGCCCCGGCCGCGACGCCATGCTTGAAGCTATTCGCCAGCAGCTCGTGCGCGATCAGCATCGCCGGCACCGCCTGCTTGAACGGCAGCGGCAGACCGCTCGGCGTCAGCGCCACAGCGACCGGCCCGCTGGCATACGCCACCTGAGCCTGCTCGATCAACGCCCTGAGCAAGCCGTCGAGCGGAACGCAGGTGAAATTGCTTTGCTGACACAACTGCTCGTGAATGAGCGCCACAGCCAGGACGCGCGCGCGGGCGTTCTCAATAAGCTCATCCAGCGTGTAGCGATGCCGCTCCGCGGCATGCAGCTCCAGCAAGCTGATGACCATTTGCAGGTTGTTCTTAAGCCGGTGGTGGATTTCTTGCAGGAGAATGTCCCGTTCCGCCAGGGCGTCATTAAGTCGGGCGACGAGGGCTTTTTCCTGCGTAATGTCGCGCTGAAGCGCCACGTAGCAGATTGCCTTTCCGGACTCGTCGGTCACCGGCGCGAGGGTGATGTCAGCCACAAATTCCCGCCCGTCCTTGCGGTAGTTGACCAGCTCGACGCGCGTTGGCTGCTGTCGCTCGAGCGCCGCCCGAATCTTGTCGAGCTGGTCGCGCTGCGTGCGCGGTCCCTGCAGAATGCGCGGCGTCTGGCCGATGACCTCGCTGCGCGAGTAGCCGGTCGCCCGCTCAAAGCTTTCGTTGACGTAAATGATGCGCGGTCCGCCTTCCGCCGCGTCAATCGGCCAGGCTTCGGTCACGATCACCATGTCAGGGAGCTGTGAAAAAAAGCCCTCGAAAGTCCGCAGGAAAGCCTTTTCAGGGGCTGCTTCATGGGCTGCGCCGTCACATTTTTTCCCCCAGGCCAGCGCGCCGATCACCTGTCCATCGGCATCTCGCACCGGTTGGTAGCGCGTTTCCCAACTCTCGGGCCTCTCTCCAAGACGCAGCGTGTGGCGCATGACAACCGGCTCTCCGCAGGTGGCGCGACGCCAACATTCGGCGACCTGCGCCCGCAGCGCCGGGTCTGCCAAATAGTTGGCAGGCAGCTCGCCCAGTTGCGGCGGCCGACCCGCCAGACGCGCATACAGCTCGGCGTAGGGCGCGTTGAAAAACGCAAGCTTGAGCGCCGCGTCGCGGCAACACAGCGCGCCGGGGAGCAGTTGCGCGACGGCTTCTAAGACAGGCTCGGGCGACATTGGCTGCTTTATCCAGCTTTCTAATGGGTTAGTCTAAGCAAGAAAACTCTACAACAGGCCGCTTGGCTTGGCTACGCACGCAACTTGTTCCCGCATTCTTCGGGAGCGGATCGGCAGCCGGTTGCAGCGCCTATCCAAGGATACGTCACAAGTTGCGGATGCGGTTGCCCGAAGCCTGATCTTGCTGTGTGCCAAAGGTGCCCAGCCCGCGCAGCGCGACCGTGAAGGTCAGCCGGCCGGCGCTGGCGACGCCCAGGTTGACGCTGGCGTAGTTGACTTGCACGGCCGCGCACCGAAAGGCGTAGCCGAGCGAAAATGAAGTAAAGATCAACCCTTTTCTCTGAAGGCGACCGGTGGTCGGGCTAGGCGAGCGCGAGAAGTCATAGGCAATGGCGGCGCTGCCGAAGAGGCCCCGCGCCGGATCGCCCGCCGCCAGATTCGTGAAGGACTGACTGCCGGTGAAGACGCCAGGCTCGGGTTGACCGTCGGCCAGGCGGCGGGGCTGGCTGTAGTACCAGGTTTGACTGAGCTGAAAGCGGCGCCGGTAAAGGCCGCCGGTCAAGCCAAAGCTCCGCGCGCCGCCCAGGGAGGGGTCGAAGTCAATGCGCGCGTCCGCCGCGAACGACTGTTGCGGCGTCAGCCGCAGCTTGACGTTGAGCGGCGAAAAGCGCCGCCCGATGCCGCCATAGGCGAAGCCGCTGAAGGTCAGCAGCGGCGCGATCTGGTTGCGCTGTCCCGGCGTGAGCGCGCCGCCAAAGGTCGGGTCAAAAAAATGCTTCTGGCTGACGGTCAGGCTGAGAATCTCGCGGGCCTGGCGGGTTTGGCCGGTCTCGTCGCGAACCGGCGCGAGCAGGCGGTTGATGACGGCGTATTCCAGCTCATTCGTGTTAGCAAAGATATCCAGCGCATCGAAGCGCAGCAGGCGCGGAAAGTCGTCAATGCCGGCGACGCGCCGGTAGATGACCGCCGACTCGATGATGTGCTTGAAGCGCGGCGATCCGTCCTTGGCGTGAAACGTCCGCCCCAGGGCCGGCGGTCGGATTTCAAGCGCGAAATCCACGAAGCGCCGAAAGAGGGAGGCGCCGGACGTCCCCAGGCGCGCGCCGCCGGGCAGGGCGGTCGGCGGCGGCGGCAGCCCGAAGGACAGGGGCGGACGCGGCGTCAGGGTCGTTTCCGGGTCGAAGGTCGCGCCGTAGTAGGTCGCCCGGACGCCCAGCGTCGGCGTCACGCTCCATCCGCCAAAATCGGGCAGCAGCGCCGTCAGGCGCGGCGCGGCATCGAGACGCTGCACAAACTCCGGCGTGGCGAAGGTTGACCGATTCGGGTCGGTTCGGGCTTCCGTCCGGCGCAAGCCGGCCAGACTGGTTTCGCCGCCGGCATACCACGTCACCCCGGCAAAACGCCCAAGTCGGGTTGTCGCCCAGTCAAAGTTCAGCGACGGGCTTTTGCGAATCGAGAACTCGACCAGCGTCGCGCCGCGCTCGCCCTGCGGGATGCTGACCCGCGTCGTCCGGTTTTCATAGAGCGCCCGGAAGCTAAGCTTCGGCGTTTGCTTCGTCAGATGGATGACGATTTTCGATTCGGGATTGAAGGCATCCTCGATGGTGTTGCCGAAAATAGCCCGAAAGTCGAAGCTGGATGTGTAGTTCACATCGGCGGCCGCGACAAAGCCGTTGGCGAAGCGGTTGATAGCCTTGGCGAAAAAGAGCGTGCCGCCCTGGTTGACGCCCGGCCGCCCGAACAGCCGGTCGGCGACGCTGTAGGAGCCAAGCCGAATAAACGAGTCTTCCGCCAGCGCCACGCGCAGCGTCGCGCCAAAGCCAAGCCCCCGCGCGCTGTAGATGTCGCCCTGGAGGGTGAGGTCGGCGCTATCGCCCAGGGTTTGGTAATACCCAATGCCGAGCACCCGCCCCTGCAGGGTATTGTTGCCAAAGGTCGGCAGCAGGAAGCCGGATTTGCGCTCGCGCCGGTCAATCGGCAGCGTGATGTAGGGCAGCGGCACAATGGGCACGCCTTTGACGCGAAAGGCCGCATTGCGCGCCGAGGCGTAGTCGTTGACGCGGATGCGCGCCTGGCGGGCCGTCACCGTCCAGAGCGGCACGGCGTCCTCGCAGCAGGAGGTGAGCTTGGCTTCGTAGAGGATGTAGGTGTCGCGCGTCACGCGCTCAACCCGCGCCGCCGTGAACTCCAGCAAGCCGCCATCGGCCGTCTGGTCGGTGTAGCCCATCACGTCATAAAACACGCCGGTCTTGCGGCGAATGTCCACTTCCGCGCGGCGGGCCGTCAGGCGCTGGTTCGGCTGCGGATCGTAAATGACATTGCCCTCGGCGCGGGCGCCCCCGCTTTTTTCGTCATAAACAACGCGGTCAGCTTGAAGGCGCGCGCCGTCGTACACGATGACCACATAGCCTTCAGCGTAGAGCGTGTCGCCGACGCGACGCTGTTCCTCGGCGTCAATCTGCACGCCGCCGCCGGGCGGCATTTGGTCTGGCGCTGCCTGGGTCGGCGGCGGCGCAGGCAGCGGCAGCGCCTGCGGCGCGGAAGGCGCGCCCGGCGGGCCGACCACGACCACTGCCGCGCGCGGCTCCGACGGAGGGAGGGGCGGCAGCGGTGGAATATACTGGGCGGTCGCGTGAGAGATGCAGCTTAGCCAGAGCAGACAAATCCAGCGAGCGGTGCGAAGCAAGGTCATTCAGTGCGCAGCGAAGGTCGGAGCGTCAGTCGCGCAGGCGGCAGCGCCACGACTCTATTTGAAGCGGCGCAAACTTTGAAGAGCGAAGCTTGCCTTTCGCGGACGCTTGCCTTTCGCGGACGAGGCCTCCCCCGCTGCAGCGTGGGAGGCGCCAGCCGCGGCGTGGCCGGCGCCTTTCACGCTTCTGGATTTTCAGCCCAATCCGTTGCCCAAAAGGCAAAGCTTTGTTTCAGTAGCAATGCTGAAGAAAAAAGTTAACCTTTCCGACTTGAGATCGCGTCGCCCGCTTGTCATCCAGCCTCGCGTCGGTTGACGGACAGCCGGGTTTCCGGTCGTCTCCATCGCTCGCATTCAAGGCTCGCATTCGAGAGCGGAAAGCGCTTCATCCCCTAACCTTCTAACCTTTCACTAAGGAGAGTGACTATGTCCTTGACTTCAGAAGCTTCCCCGCTAAGGCATCGCCGCGGGCGGGCGCCGTGGCTGGCCGGATTCGTCGCCATCACGGCGCTGTTCGGCCTGACGGCATTGCCGCTGGCCGGGTCAGCAGCGCTCCTCCGGCCGAGAACGGCAAGGGCCAGCGCTTCCGCCCAGCCGTTCCCTATGACTTTTCAGCTGATATTCAGCACCACAAGCTCATTACCCGTACAAAAGGCGCTCGGGCGGAAGTCGAGCGCTTGGGGGCGACATTGGTTGCCGACTACGGTTCATATCAAGTGTATCGCGCCAGCCGGAGCGACCTGTCGCCCTTCGCCAAGCTCGACGGCGTCGAGCTGGCGCTTGATTTCAACATTGTCCATCTGAACATTCCTATCAACACCGCGTCCAGCGGCGCGCAGGAGCTATCGCGGCAACGGCTGAGCGGCAGCGGCAAGCATCTGCACGTCGTCCAGTTTGTCGGCCCGACGCGGCGCGAGTGGCTCGACGCGCTGCTCCGCGCCGGCGTTGAGCTGGTCAACTATCTGCCGCATAACGCCTATCTCGTCTATGGCGACGCGGCCAGCATCGAGCGCGTCGCCCGCCTGGGCGAAGGACAAGCCAACCCGGCGGCGGACATGCTGGCGGGCAGCGGCAGTTTCAAGCAGTGGGACGGCCCCTACCTGGGGGCGTTTAAGCTCGACCCGGCGACGGCTGACGCGCCGACCCGGGGAACGGCGCGCTACGCCGTTCAGCTCGTAGCCGACCCGGCGCAAAACGACGCGACCATCAGCCTGGCGGAGCGATTCGCCGGCGCGCGCGCTGTGCAGCGCTACCAAATTGCCAACTTCGTCAACTTCATCATCGAGTTGCCGACCGACGCGCTGCCGACGCTCGCCGCGCAGGAGGACGTGATTTCGATCATGCCCTACGTCGAGCCGACGCTGCTCGACGAGCGGCAGAATCAAATCCTCATCAACAGCCTCACGGCCGGGATTCCCAACCTGTCCACGCCCTATGCCACGTTCTTGACGGCGGCCGGCTTCCCGGCGCTCAACTCGACCTTCACTTCGGACTTCATCGTGGATGTCGGCGATGAAATGGTGGACATCGGCAACACGGTGGCCGGCGCGACGACCGCGCCGCCGGGCGGGCCGCCCAACCACACCAACAGCGGTCTCAACACGAGCCACTTCGCCCTCTACCGCGCCGGCGACATCACGCAGCCGAGCCGGCTGGTCTATGCCAAATGGGAAAGCACGACCTTCCCGACGCCGCTTGCGGTGGATGTGCGCGGCTGCCGGGTCGGCCACGGGACGCTCTGCGCGCACATCATCGGGGGCAACGTGCCGGCGTCGTTGTCGCGCGCGCTGCCGCATGCCGAGAGCGCCGCGCCGAATTTCTACTACGGCCTGGGCGTAGCGCCGTTTGTCCGCCTCGGCAGCTCGGCGATTTTCGGCAACAACGGCGTGACCGGAGGTTTCACCAATCCGAACTTCAACGACATGCTGGCGCGGTCCTACCAGTATGGCGCGCGCATCAGCTCCAATAGCTGGGGCGCAGCAGTCGCCGGGGCGTACGACACGGACGCGCAGGCTTACGACTTCCTCGTGCGCGACAGCCAGCGTCCTGCCTCGGCCTTTCCGACGCCCGGCAACCAGGAAATGGTCATCGTGTTTGCGGCCGGCAACAGTGGCCCAGCAAGCGGATCGGTCGGCTCGCCCGGCACGGGCAAGAATGTGATCACCGTTGGCGGCAGCCAGAACACGCGCAGCGATGCCAACGCCGAGAACATGTACAACGCCTCCAGTCGCGGCCCCTGCGCCGATGGTCGGCGGAAGCCGGAGATTCTCGCCCCGGCGACGGCTGTTTCCGGCGGCGTCTTACAGGTCGGCACGCCAGACCCGACGGGTCCCGGCAGCGCCGACCCGTGCGTGACCAGCGCGCTGTTGGCGGGCACGACCGGCTACTATCGCGCCTCCACCGGGACAAGCTTCGCCTGTCCGGCGGTCGCGGGCGGGGCGGCGCTCACGCGGCAGTTTTTCCTCAACAATCCCGGTCCGCCCTTCAACGGCACGGCTCCCAGCCCGGCTATGACCAAGGCCTATCTGATGAACTCCGCGCAGTACATGACCGGCGTGGGCGCTGGCGATACGCTGTGGTCAAACAACCAGGGCATGGGACGCATGGCGCTGGACCGGGCGTTTGACAGCGCTCCGCGCGTCCTGCGCGATCAGGTTCCGGCGGACAAATTTACAGCGTCAGGCCAGGTGCGAGTGCAGACCGTGGCGTTCCCGGCGTCAGGGCCGCTGCGCATCACGCTGGCTTGGACGGATGTGCCCGGCGCGACGACCGGCAGCGGCCCGCGCCTTGTCAACGACCTGGACCTCCAGGCCGTGGCCGGAACCGATGTCTATCGCGGCAACAACTTTTCCGGCGCTAACTCGATCACGGGCGGCAGCTTTGACCGCCTGAACAACGCCGAGAGCATCTTTATTCCGGCGGGCGCCTATACGCCAGGCACGCCGGTGACGATTCAGGTGCGCGCATTCAACATCGCGGGCGATGGCGTGCCGGGCGATGCCGACCCGCTCGACCAGGACTATGCGCTTGTGATTTACAACGCCACGACCACGGCGGGCGTGCCGGTCTTGGTCAACAGCGGCGCAATGATTCTGGCGGAAAGCTGCACGCCGGCAAACGGGATTCTCATCCCAGGCGAAACGGCGACGGTGCGATTCGTCGTTGAGAATGCCGGCGGGGGCGCGAGCGGGCCACTGACCGCCACGCTCGCCAGCAGCGGCGCGACGGGGATTACGCCCGCCAGCCAGAGCGTCCCCGCGCTGGCGCCGGGCGCCACGGGGACGGCCGATTTCAGCTTTACCGTCACGGCAAGCTGCGGCAGCATCCTCACGCTCAACCTAACGCTGACCGATGGCGTGAACACGTATGGGCCGATTCCCTACACATTCCAACTCGGCATCTTCGCGCCGCCGACCTTCAGCAATCCGGCCGCCATCACGATTCCGGCGTCAGGAACGGCGACGCCATATCCCTCGCCGATCACCGTGTCGGGCCTGACCGGCTCGATCACGAAAGTCACCGTCACCATCAACAACTTCAACCACACCTGGCCCAACGATGTCGGCGTGGCGCTGCGCGGTCCGGGCGGACAGCTCTGCGTGCTGTTCAACAATGTCATCGGCGGCTCGGGCGGCGTGACCAACCGGACGTACACGTTTGACCAG
>CALGZC010000056.1 GCA_937934745.1 uncultured Blastocatellia bacterium | reverse complement strand
TGGTGCTTGACTTGGTTGGCAACCTCAACGATTCGCCTGAGCCGGCGGGACTCAGTCATCAGTTGTTGCCGCATCTGCACGTTGTGGATCGCAATGGCCACCTGTTCTGCCAGGGGTTGGACGAGATGTAAGGTGGCAGCGCTGTAGGCATTCAGCCGGCGGCTGGTGAAGTTAAGCGTTCCGATGATCTGTCCGGCGACAGACAGCGGGTAGCAAAGGGTCGCACGGAAGCCTTGCTCAAGCCAGTTGTCATAGACAACGAAGCGTGTTTCCTGCTGAATGTCCGGGGTAACAATCGGCTGTCCGTGACGGGCGACCCACGCGGTGACAGTGTTTTCACCCGGAACGACCGTACCGGCCTTGACCGAACTCGAGCCGTCGTCGACAAGAGCGTAAATTTCAACCTCGTTTGTCTCACTGTGAAACAGCGTAATGCTGGTGCGGTCAAAGGGGAGTATCTGCACTGCTTCACGCATGAGCGTCTGAAAGATTTCCTCCATGGTGCGCCCGGCGTGGATCTTACGATTTGTCTCCAGGAGGGCGGCTACCTGGTAACCGATCTGCCGGTGTATGTCGGTTGGGGTAACGACTAGGGCAATCAGTCGTTCACCACCCCATTCAATTGGGTACATGGTGGCGTTCGTGGCGTCGTCAAGGGCCACGACACGCGGTTGGGTTGTTTCACCACGGGCCACAGAATCAAAGAAGGCGGTCACGGCCGGTGGAAGGGACAATGTGGAAAGGGCGACCGAAAGATCGATATCACCGCTTTTGGGGGTGGCCTCAGTTGAAATCACGGCCGTGTGGCGCAGGGTGCCGGTTAAGTCAAAAAGGTAATGTCCGGGAGACAGCATAAACGGCGTCAGACAGAGCATAAAGTCGGGCGAGAGCATGTTGGGGAACGTTGTCACGCCCGGTGTGGCTTTGGTTACGACAATTGTATTACCGAATGATAGCGCAGCGCGACAAGGGTCGAAAAAGCACCCTAAGCCGTCCGGGGAGAGCTGGTGTTCGTCCAGAGCGTCACCTGGGCTGTGAAGGCAGCCGTGGTTTTCCGTCATGGGTCGGGTTTCCAGTCTGCGCACCCCACCCCGGTGGTTTTGGCCGTGCTGTGCAGCAATACTGCTGGCGGTACTTTGATTCGCGCGGATATTAGCGCGGACGCTAGCGGCCGCCCTGCGGGATGTCTGCCGCGCAGCGGAAGCCGAGGGTAAAGGCAATCGTCCCGGAAGGAAGTCCGTAACGATGGGATAGTTTGAGATACTCTGCGCGATCGTTCCAGGATCCGCCCCGTACGACGCGTCCGCGCCCGAAGTCCGGCCCCGGCGGCCGGCGTACCGGACTGACCGCATAGTAGTCAGCGTCAAACCAGTCGGCGCACCACTCCGCTGCATTGCCTGCCATGTCATAGAGGCCAAATGGGTTGGGTGGAAATGTTCCGACGGGCAGGGTTTGGATGCCGCGCAGCGGCAGGCGTTTCGGGTTGACAGCAATATGTCCGAAAGCTGCTCGACCGGACGGCGTGTCGCCGGCCCCGGCCGTTCCATACAGTGCCGTCGGCCGTCCGGCGCGCGCAGCAAATTCCCACTCGGCTTCGGTCGGTAAACGTTTGCCGGCCCAGCGGGCGTAGGCCACAGCGTCGTTCCACGTGACGGCGACAACCGGATGCAGGTCACGTTCGCGCGTCGCATAGAGTGCCCACCGCCCTTCGCTCTGATAGCCAGTGGCTGCCACAAAGCGCCGGAACTCACCGTTAGTGACTTCCGTCCGGTCAAGAAAAAACGGCGCGACGCTCGTCAGGTAGCCACGGTGGGCCTCGTCATACCGGACAAACATCCCACCGGGAACGAAAACCATACCGGGTGGTGGGGCATAGGGGCGGTACGGTAGCTCGGCAGGTTGGGCGCGGCAGGCGGACAGATAAACCGCGAGCAACACCAACCACAAACCCTTTGCAACGCTGTGCCCGGCGATGTCGTACCGAGCGCACTGGCCGCAGCAAACGCTCGTGCGCCTCCCTGCCGTGGAAAACAAAACCTGAAGTCCATCAATCAACATTGTTGCCGACAAAACGATAAAAACGTCTGCTGCTTGCCGGATGACTGTATCTTGACGTACAAAGTGAAAGCCTACCACGGCAACCCACCGGTCTAAAACACAGCAATAGCGTTACCAGGCCGTACAGAGGAGGTCTCCGCCCGATGTACCTTGATGAGTTTAAGCAGCAGTTACCGGACGCCGACCCGCAGGAAACGGCTGAATGGCTGGATGCTCTGGAGCAGGTCGTGACCCAGGAAGGGGCCGAGCGGGCGCAGTTTTTGCTGCGCAAGTTGCTCAAGAAATCGCGCCTGATGCGCGTCGGCTTGCCGGAGCTGGTTCAAACGCCCTATATCAACACCATCTCACCGGAGCAAGAACCGCCGTTTCCGGGCGACGAGGAAATGGAGCTGCGCATCCGGCGCATCGTCCGGTGGAATGCGGTTGCGATGGTTGTCCGCGCTAACCACTACTTTCCGGGCATCGGCGGCCACTTGGCGACCTATGCTTCATCGGCCAGCCTGTATGAAGTTGGTTTCAACCACTTCTTTCGTGGCAAAGACGGTGGTGCGGCCGGCGATCACATCTTTTACCAGGGGCATGCTGCGCCGGGTATCTACGCGCGCGCCTTCCTCGAAGGTCGTCTGACCGTCGAACATTTAGAGCACTTCCGCCGGGAGGTCACAGGGAAGGGATTGTCAAGTTACCCACATCCGCGCCTGATGCCCAACTTCTGGGAGTTCCCGACGGTCTCGATGGGGCTTGGTCCGATCAATGCCATCTATCAGGCCCGTTTCAACCGCTACCTACACAATCGCGGAATCGTTGACACAACCGGGTCGCGTGTCTGGGCCTTTCTGGGCGATGGTGAAACCGATGAGCCGGAGGCGTTGGGCGCGCTGCATCTGGCGTCACGCGAAGGCCTCGATAACCTCATTTTCGTCGTCAACTGTAATCTCCAGCGGCTCGACGGCCCCGTGCGCGGCAACGGCAAAATCATTCAGGAACTCGAAGCCGTCTTCCGGGGTGCGGGCTGGAACGTCATCAAGGTTATCTGGAGCCGGCGCTGGGACCCGCTGTTGGCAAAAGATACGGAAGGCGCGCTGCTGCACATCATGAACACAACGCTCGACGGCGAATTTCAGAAGTACTCGGTCGAAACCGGTGCGTACATCCGCCGTCACTTTTTCGGCAAAGACCCGCGCACGCTGGCCATGGTCGAGCACCTGTCCGACCGAGACCTGGAACGTTTGCGGCGCGGTGGGCATGACCACCTGAAGATTTACGCCGCTTACAAGGCCGCCGTGGAACACAGGGGACAGCCGACGGTCATTCTGGTGAAAACGGTCAAGGGGTGGATGCTGGGCGAAAGTGCGACGGGCCGCAACGCCACACATCAACTCAAGAAGCTCACCGAGTCCGAACTCAAAAAGTTCCGCGACTTGATGGCGCTACCGATTCCTGATGCGCAGGTCAGGGATGCGCCCTACTACCATCCGGGCGAGAAGTCCCCCGAAGTGGAGTACCTGCGCGAGTGTCGGCGACGGCTGGGCGGGGAACTGCCCAAGCGCGTCGTCCGGTCAAAGCCGTTGCCGCAGCCGCCGGAAGACCTCTACGCAGAATTTACCGTCGCCAGTCAGCAGCCGGTCTCAACGACCATGGCGATGGTGCGGCTGTTACGCAAACTGCTCGACGATAAAAGCATCGGCGCCCGCATCGTCCCTATCATCCCCGACGAGGCGCGCACCTTCGGCATGGACTTTCTGTTCAAGAAAGTCGGCATCTATGCTGCCAACGGGCAGCTTTACGATCCGGTGGATTCCGACTTGCTGTTCAGCTACCGCGAGGCCAAGGACGGCCAACTCCTTGAGGAGGGGATTACGGAAGCAGGGGCGATGGGGTCATTTACCGCCGCGAGTACGTCCTACGCCACCCATGGCGAGCCGATGATTCCGTTTTACATGTTCTATTCGATGTTTGGCTTCCAGCGCACTGGCGATCAAATCTGGGCCGTTGGTGACGCCCGCGGCCGCGGCTTCCTCATCGGGGCCACGGCCGGCCGCACGACGCTCAACGGTGAAGGGCTTCAGCATCAGGACGGCCACAGTCACATCCTCGCTTCGACCGTGCCGTGTTGCGTCCAGTATGACCCGGCGTTTCACTTTGAAGTTGCCTGGATTGTGCGCGAGGGCCTGCGGCGCATGTACGAGCGTGAGGAGGACATTTTTTACTACATCACGGTGTACAACGAGAACTACCCGATGCCCGCCATGCCGCGCGGCGTTGAAGACGGCATTTTGCGCGGATTGTACTTGTTCAAGCCATGCCTGGAAGCCAAGCGCCATGCGGTACAACTGTTCGGCAGCGGTGCGCTCCTCATGCAGGCCCTAGAAGCACAGCGCATTCTGGCCGAACGCTACGATGTGGCAGCCGATGTCTGGTCGGCGACGAGCTACCGGGCGCTGCGCGATGATGCTCTTGAAGTCGAGGCCTGGAACCTGGCACATCCGCTTGAGACGCCGCGCATTCCCTACATTCAGAAGGTTTTGGCAAATGTCGAGGGGCCGGTGATCGCGGTCAGCGACTTTATGAAGGCGTGGCCGGACAGCATTGCCCGGTGGGTCAAGCAGCCGTTTCTGGCGCTCGGCACGGACGGCTTTGGGATGAGTGACACCCGCGAGCAGTTGCGCCGGCATTTCAAAGTGGATGCGCCGTCTATTGCTTACGCGGCGCTCTACAAGTTGGCTGAAATGGGTAAGCTGAGCTTTGACGCCGTTGCCCGCGCCAGTGCCGAGCTTTATGGTGCCACCCCCGCGCTCGAACCGGTTGGCAGTCACTAATGCGTCATGCCGGAAACCTTTCCCCCGACGCGGCTTGATGTCAGGCGCGTCCACCGCTGGGCCATCGCTTTGCAGCGCGCAGCCGTGCTGTTTCGCCAGGGGCGCTTCGCAGAGGCGTATTTCGGCCCGTCCGAGCAACTCGATGCTGACCGCTTTCCAGGCTTTCAGCCGGCGGTTCTCTACTGGGTCGCCACCGCCGAGCGCGAACGGCTGACCTACGCGCTCCCGTTGGAGGCGCTTGGCCTGACGCTGCGCGATTTCCCGTCCGTCCTGGCGGGCGTGGCGCGGCGGCAAGCCGACTTTCTGGAAGATTGCCGGCAATTGTGGGATCACATCCGCTTGGATTTGCCGGGCGCACCGACGCTGGACCTGGCGGCGCTGGGCGAGGTGATGGAGCTGCCGGCCGACTGGTTGGCGCGGTTCAACGCAGCGACCGACCTGGCGCGGCGGCAACCGGCGGCGGCGGAGACCTGGGCCGCGTGGTGTGAATTGGCGCTGGTGGCGCGCGCGGCGCAGAGCGCCGAAACCATCCGGGCGGCGCTGATGCTTGCCGAGCTGGATGCGCGGACGGACTTGCCTGCCGTCATCGATCAGGTTCGCTTGGATTTTGGGCGGCGACTCAACGAGTTTTTCATCGTCAACGTCTTAGGAGGCGTGACCGACGCCCCGCGCGCCGTCGGCGAGCGTCTCGGCCGCAACGGCGTGTTTGCCGAGCATGATCTTTCGAAAACGCATGTGCAGCCGCTGGCGGGCCTGCTGACCGTCGTCGGATCGTGGCTCGGCGGGCCGCCGCTGGTCATCGAGACCGCCATTCGGACCTGCTCCTTTCAAGAGCAGACTCAGGCGGCGCTGGCGGCGGAAGGGAAGTCCCCGGCGCTGGGCCGCCACCTGTGCACGCTGTGCGCGGCCTTCGATCAGGCGACGCTCGACGCCGTTTTGCCCCGGTGGCTGAGGCCGCGCAGCCGCCTCCAGGCCGCGCTGGGATGGGGCGACGCGGCGTGCCGCTTCACTGCCGAGTTGGGCGCGCCGGCGAAGTCGGCGGCTTCCGAGGAAGTGTAGCCAGTCGGTCGCGATGTGGCGGCCGCGCATCCCGCCGCCGCACGTTACAGCACGCCTTTGGTGGAAGGAATGTCGCTACGTCCGGCGCTCCGCCGAGTTGCTGCGCCCAGCGCACGCGCCGTCGCCTTGAAGACCGCCTCCAGAATGTGGTGCTGGTTGCGCCCGTACAGGACGGCGATGTGGAGCGTAAGACCTGCGTTGAAGGCAAACGAGCGCCAGAAATGCTCGGCCATTTCAACTGCGAAGTTTCCGATTCGCTCGCGCGAATTGGCGACCTCATAGACAAGATAGGGCCGGCCGGAGATGTCCACAACGGCCCGCGCCAAGGTTTCGTCCAGCGGCGCGTAAGCGTAGCCAAAGCGGGCGATGCCGGCCTTGTCGCCAAGCGCCTGCGCCATGGCTTGCCCCAGCGTGATGCCGACATCCTCGACCGTGTGGTGGTCGTCCACGTCCAGGTCGCCGTCGCAGTGAATGTCGAGGTCGAAACCGCTGTGCCGGGCCAGTTGCGCCAGCATGTGTTCGAAGAAGCCGATGCCGGTGGTGACGCGGGCAATGCCGGTGCCGTCCAGGTCGAGCGTAACGGCAACGTTGGTTTCGTTAGTGCGCCGGGTCAGAGAGATAACGCGACGTGTCATACGGTTCAGGACAACCTTCAGAGCAGACTGACCGCGCTGTGCAGCAGCCACTGCATCACCAACAGCGCACGGGCAAACAGGCTGGCGTTGGCGCGCCCGTCCGACAGCCGAGTGCGGCTGTTGTTGGCCGGGTTCAGATCGAGCCGGAGTAACATATCATCCGGATCGAGAACGACGGACACCAGCTCACGGTCGGTTGTCAGGCGGTATTCTGCCGCCTGTCCGTCCCAGCGCTCGCGCCGCGTCGCGCCGTCGGCAAAGCGCAGCTCGATGACCTGCGGCATGACCGCTTCGCCCTTGCGCGCCAGAACGACCTCGCGCTCATCGAGCGATGCCACGGCGTAATCGAGGATTTTCGTTCCGCGAAAATACTGGTCGAAAAACCACGTCAGGTCTTCGCCCGCGACCTCAGACGCGACCTCGAAGAAGTCTTCCGAAGTCGGATGCTTGAAGCGCCACCGCTCGAAGTAGGTCTTCAGGATGCGCTGCATGGTCGCTGCGCCGACATAGCCTTCCAGCATTTTAAGCGTGAGCGCAGGGCGGGCATAGGCGTTGAAGGCATAGAGGTCCGGGCTGGGGAACTGCCACGCCGGCGTGATGATGGGCGCGGTCGTGATGGCGCGCGCGCCCAGTAAGAACAACTGCGCACGTTGAAACGACCAGTCGGGGACACGGACGGGCAGCCGCCACAGTGGCCGCCCGCCAAAGCGCAGCCACAGGGCGTTGTGCATCGGATAGCTCGCCGCCATGAGATTGGCTTCGCAGTAGCTGTTGATGCCTTCGTCGAGCCAGGCTTCCTCGAATTCGTTGCTGGCCACCATGCCGTACCAGTACTGGTGCCCGAACTCGTGGATGAGAATGACCTCCGGTCCGAGGAGCTCGTCATCAGGCGAGCGGGGGCGCGTCCCGACGGTGACGAGCGTCGGGTATTCCATGCCGCCCGCGCCGCCCGCGCCGTAGGCCGGGTCCACGATGGTCAGCGTCTCGTAGGGATAGGGGCCAATCTGCCGCCCGTAGGCTTCGAGCGCCACCCGCGCCGCCCGAAAATGCCGCTCGCGCTGGTCGGCATGCTCCGGCTGGAGCAGCAGGATGAGCTTGACCGGCGGCAGGCCCTCGACTTCAAAGCGCTCTTCCGAAACCAGAAAGCGCGGCGAGCAAGTCCAGGCGAAGTCGTGAACGTCCGCCTGGGTAAACCGGTAGCGCGTCCGTCCGTTGCCCAGGTCGCGGCGCTCGCGCTCAACGCCGGTCGCACCGATGATGAACGGACTTGGTACGTCGAGGGTGACATCGTACTCGCCGAAATCGGCGTAAAACTCGGTCGTCGCGTGAAACTGATGGCAGTTCCAGCCCGATTCGGCGCGGCGACGCATGCCGGCCGGCTCATAGACGCCGAGCTTGGGAAACCACTGCGCAACCATGTAGAAGTCGCCGTAGTAGCCGACGCGGGCAAAAACGCGCGGGAGCTTGGCGACAAACTCGATGTCCAGCTCGATGCTTCCGCCGGCCGGGACGGGCTGGGGCAGAAGCACCCGCCATACCGTCCGGTCGTCGGCGTTGTCGTCGTCGGGATGGATGAACTCGCCGCGGGAAAGCAGGTCGGCGCCGTCCGCCGCGCGAACGCTGAGCAAGTCAATCCAGCCGGGCGCGGTCGGGTCCATCTCGTCGCCGCGGAGTTGTCCGCCGCCCGACTCGCGCCGAAAGGAGCTTTTTTCATCGCGAAAGGCGTTGAGGTAGAGATGAAACTGAAGGTCCGGCACCGGATGCGGGGCCGGATTGCGCCAGGTCAGCCGCTCGCGGCCGCGCACTTCTTTGTGCTCTGTGTCGAGCGTCGCTTCGATCTGGTAGCGTACACGCCGCTCAGACAACGGTGGCGGGTCGGCAGCCGCTGCCGTCACCGACATCAAACCCGAAACGAGCCAGAGCCAGACAAGTCGCCGGCAACTTCCAGATGGCATTTGCAAACCTTTTGGCAGTCGAGGCGTTCTAATCATAGCGCAACGGTGTGCGCGGCGGGCATTTATCTCGGGCATTGATCTTCAGGATGACAAGACGCGCCGCGCCATAACGTTGTACACTAGCGCGTACATTAGGCTTCGTCACGGGAGGATTCTGCTTATGGTGCTACAAAGAGCCTTGCGACGCCGTCTCAGCCGGTTGCTGGCAGTCGGGTTGGTTATCGGCCCCGTGCTGTGGCTGAGCGCATGGGCCGACGACAAAGACAAGCGGACCGCCTCGCCTGTGACGCGCAAGCTTTCCGAGAAGGAAAACCCCTTGCTGATCGGTAAACGTGACATCAACAAGGGCAGTATCAACTTCTATTCCAAAGAGAAGGAAATGGCCATCGGCGCGCAGTTGGCGGCGGAGCTGGATCGGCAACTGAAGTTTGTGACCGATCCGGTGGTGGTGGAATACATCAACCGGATTGGCCAGACCATTGCGCAGAATTCCGACGCGAAAGTGCCGTTTACCATCAAGGTTGTGGATTCGCCGGAAGTCAATGCCTTCGCCTTACCGGGCGGTTATTTTTACATCAATAAGGGCTTGATCCTGGCGGCCGATAACGAGGCCCAGGTGGCAAGCGTCATGGCGCACGAGATTGCACATGTTGCGGCACGGCACGCGACCGAGCAAGTCTCCAAAGGGCAGTTGGCACAGTTTGGGATGATTCCGCTGATTTTCGTCGGCGGCGTGGCCGGCGTGCTGGTGGCCAATGCGGCGAATATCCTCGTGCCGTTGACGTTTCTGAAGTTCGGCCGCAACGCCGAATTTGAGGCGGACATGCTCGGTTCACAGTACGCCTGGGCGAGCGGCTATGACCCAGATGAGTTCATTGCCTTCTTTGAGAAACTCAAGGCGCAGCAGGATCCAAAGCAGAAGATTCCAACAATTTTTTCAACGCATCCCCCGAATGAGGAACGCGCCAACAAGATGCGGCAGTTGACGGCGGCTTTTCCGCCACGGGATGAGTATATTATCAGTTCGTCGGAGTTTGCGCGCGTCAAGGCGCGCTTGGGCGCGATTGCGCCGGATACCGGACGGCGCATTGGGCCGGACGGTGGCAGCGATCAGGGGCCGAGTCGTCCGACGCTGCGGCGGCGACAGCCGGATGCGCCGCCGGATGACGACGATATGGATGCGCCGAGCGACCGCTCGCGGAAATCCGAGCCATCGAACCGCCCGACGCTGCGGCGGCGAACCGACAATCCGCCGCCGGATGACGATAATCTGTTGCTCCACTAGGGGCCAGGTCCGAGTCTGGCGAGCCGACCCCTCCGGCGTCCGGCGCGGATACCGGGGGTGGTAGTTTGTACCGTGATGCCGTGATGAGCCGCCGCTACATTCTCGCCCTTGATCAAGGCACGACAAGTTCACGCGCGATCATCTTTGATCGTGACGGCCAAATGGTCGCCGTGGCGCAGCGTCCATTTGAACAACTCTTCCCTCAGCCCGGTTGGGTCGAGCACCGCCCGGAGGACATCTGGAACTCTCAACTGGGCGCGGCGCGCGAGGTGCTCCGCCTGGCCGGCGCGACGGCGGCCGAAGTCGCCGCCATTGGCGTGACGAATCAGCGCGAAACCACGCTGATCTGGGATCGGGCGACCGGTGAGCCGCTGGGCAACGCCATCGTCTGGCAGTGTCGGCGCACGGCCGCCCGCTGCGACGCCCTGCGGCAAACGGCGGCGGCGGAGACCATTCAGGCGAAAACCGGGCTGGTTGCGGACGCCTATTTTTCGGCAAGCAAAATCGAGTGGATGCTGGAACGCATCCCCGGCGCTCGGCGGCGGGCGGAAGCCGGCGACTTGGTTTTCGGCACAGTAGATACGTGGCTGGTATGGCATTTGACCGGCGGGCGCTCGCATGTCACGGATGTCACCAACGCTGCCCGGACGATGCTGTTTGACATCCACAAGCTCGACTGGGACGCCGATCTGTGCGGGTTGTTTTCCGTGCCGACCGCGATGCTGCCGAGGGTCGTGCCGTCAAGCGGCGTTGTGGGGGAAACTGTTCCGGAGCTGTTTGGCGCGGCGCTGCCGATTGCCGGCCTGGCCGGTGACCAGCAGGCGGCGCTGTTTGGGCAAATGTGCTCGCGGGTGGGGATGGCCAAGAACACCTATGGCACGGGCTGCTTTCTCTTGCTGCACACCGGAACGAAGCCCTGCCTGTCGCGGCAGGCGCTGCTGTCAACCGTGGCCTGGCAGCTTGGCGACGCCCCGGCCGAATACGCTTTGGAAGGCAGCGTCTTCATTGCCGGCGCCGCCGTGCAGTGGCTCCGCGACGGCCTGCAAATCATTGGCGGCGCGGCGGAAACCGAAGCCGTCGCGCGCTCGGTGGCGGATACCGACGGCGTGGCGTTCGTTCCGGCCTTTGTGGGGCTGGGCGCGCCCTACTGGGATCCGCATGCGCGCGGCGTCATTACGGGTCTCACGCGCGGGACAACGCGGGCGCACATCGTCCGCGCCGCGCTGGAAGCCATCGCCTACCAGACGCGGGATGTCGTGGAGGCGATGCTGACCGACGCGCGGCAATCGCTGGGAGCGGGCTTCGCGCTGACCGAGCTGCGGGTGGACGGCGGCGCGGCAGCCAATGACTTCTTGATGCAGTTTCAGGCGGATGCGCTCGGCGTGCCGGTTGTCCGGCCGACGGTGACGGAGACGACGGCCGCCGGAGCTGCCTATCTGGCCGGTTTAGGGGTCGGATTTTGGCGCGACCTGCCCGAAGTCAGACGTGTTTGGCAGCGGGAGCGAGTCTTTGAGCCGACGCCGAATGCTGCCGCCCGGGAAAGTGGCTACACCGCATGGCTAGCGGCCGTGCGCCGGGCGCGCAGCGTAGAACACCCCGTCTGACACGATGTGTTGCACCGGCGTCTGGGGGCTGCGCCGTCCGGCGCGCCATTGCCTGCCCGTAGGCGCGATGGAGAAGAGCAGGTAGCGGTAGCCGCGCGATGCGCGGGCAAAGCCGGCACACCCGCGCACGGTGCTGCGCACCGACACTACACCCCGAACTCGGGCCGCTACCAACCCAAAACGTAGGCAAATACCAGCGGCGCCACAATCGAGGCATCCGACTCGATAATGAACTTCGGCGTTTCGACGCCTAGCTTGCCCCACGTGATCTTTTCGTTGGGAATCGCACCTGAGTACGAGCCGTACGATGTGGTCGAGTCACTGATCTGACAGAAATAGCCCCACACCGGCACGTTTTCGCGGCCGAGGTCCTGGTGCAGCATGGGCACAACGCAAATTGGAAAATCGCCCGCAATGCCGCCGCCGATTTGGAAGAAACCGATGGACGCCGTGGCGCTCGTCGTGGTGTACCAATCCGCCAGCTCGATCATATACTCAATGCCGGTGCGAACGGTGTGGACATTTTTGATGTCCTTGGTCAGGCAGTGGCCGGCGTACATATTGCCGAGCGTCGAATCCTCCCAACCGGGGACAAACATCGGCAGTTGCTTTTCCTTGGCTGCCAGGAGCCAACTGTCCCGCGGGTCAATCTGGTAGCAGGCTTGGAGTTTGGGATTGTCGAGGATGCGCCAGAAAAACTCATGTGGGAATAAACGCTCCCCACGCGCGTCAGACGCCATCCACTCTTCAAGGATAAAGGACTCAACCCGCCGCATGGCCTCCCCTTCGGGAATGCAGGTGTCCGTAACGCGGTTGAGGTGACGATCGAGCAACGCCTTTTCATCCTGTGGCGTTAAGTCACGGTAGTTGGGAATCCGCTCATAAAACTCGTGCGCCACCAGGTTGAAGACATCTTCTTCAAGGTTGGCACCGGTGCAGGAGATAGCGTGAACCTTATCCTGCCGAATCATTTCGGCAAGGGAAAGACCCAGCTCGGCCGTACTCATGGCACCAGCCAGGGTCACCATCATCTTCCCTCCGGCAGCCAAATGACGCCGGTAAGCCTCAGCGGCTTCAACCAGAGCAGCGGCGTTGAAATGACGAAAGTGATGTTTGATGAACGTCGTAATCGGCTGCGAATTCACGGTCACCATCCTCCATAGGGCACCCGCAGGAAGCCTCCTGTGACCTCATCCATCCGCCTGGCACCGCTCTGCCCGGCCCTGTCTTGGCTGAGTCGGGTTAACAGGCTTCATAGAAACGCAAAGTCAAACCGTTCCTGATGGATATTTGGGTCACTGTGCAGCGTGACGGGCGTCCCGAAGCTGAATTCGATCTCGCGCAGAACACGTGACTCCGATCCACGGAGCAGGTCGGCCACCGGCGGACTGACGCGCAGCGTGACCTCGCTAAAGGTTTGTCCTGACGCGGCTCGTTCCTTCGCCAGATGCTTGGCATCGGACAAAATCTCATAACACATTGTTTGTGCAGATTTAATCATGCCGCTGCCGCCGCAGTAGTGACACGGCTCGCTGAGGATGCGTTCCAAGCTCTGCCGCACCCGCTTGCGGGTGATCGCGACCAGCCCGAAGTCGTTGAATGAGGTAATTTTAGATGGTGACCGGTCGGCCTTCATCGCCTGCTCCAACACCTGCATGACCTTTTGGCGATTGCGGCGGTCTTCCATGTCGATGAAGTCCAACACGATAATCCCCCCCAGGTCGCGCAGGCGAATCTGCCGGACGATTTCAGCCGCAGCTTCAATGTTCGTCCGCGTAATGGTGTCTTCCAGGCGGTTGGACTTGCCGACAAACTTGCCCGTGTTGACGTCAATGGCGACCAGCGCCTCTGTTTGGTTGATCACAATGAAGCCACCGGACTTGAGCCAGACGCGCGGCTTGAGGGCCGCTTCGATTTCCGGTTGGATATTGTACTCCTCAAAAATCGGCCGATTCCGCGTGTAGAGCCGGACACGGTCCACCAGCTTTGGTTGAAAGCGGTTGATGAACTCCACGATGCTGGCGTACTCACCGGGGTCGTCCACCCGAATGACCGAAAAATCGCTCGACATGTGGTCGCGCAACAGCCGCTGTACCAAATCCAGCTCACGGCAGAGCACCGTTCCGGCGCGCGATTGCTCTGCACGGCGCCGAATATCACGCCAGGTGCGTGCCAGATAGAGCATGTCGTCGCACAAGTCCTGCTCCGACCGTCCCTCGCACGCCGTCCGCACAATAAAGCCTCCGGGGATACCTTCGCGCTCCCGAAGCATGGTCATCGTTCGTTTCAGGCGCGCTCGTTCCTGTTCGGTTGAAATTTTGCGTGAGACGCCAATGTGACTGATGGTCGGCAGATACACCAGGTAGCGTCCCGGTAGGGAGACATACGACGTAATGCGCGCGCCTTTGAGACCGATCGGCTCCTTAGCAATCTGGACAATGATTTCCTGTCCTTCGCGCAGTAGCTCGGTAATCGCCGGCTGACGGCGAGGCAGGTCAAGGTCCCGCCGGTCGTCTTTACGCGGCTCATCGCGGGCCGTACGCGCGGCTGTACGCGCTCCGGGCAGGTCGGTGGCCGTTGACCCCTCATCTGGCATGGGGGATGCCGTTCCACCGGAGAGATCACGCACAGCAGCCGTCTCCGCAGGACTTCCACCGTCACCGTTCTCCGCGGCGACCATTGACTTGATGGTGAGCGGCGCACTGGAGGCTGGCTCCTCCAGCCCGTTGTCTTCTGGGACGTCGCTGCGGTCTTCAAGTTCTGAACCGTTGTCGCTCGATGCCGTGCCACTACGCCCGCCACGCCGCCGACTGCGCCGCCCGCGACGCGCCGGAAACTCGGCCGGCCTGGGCCGGACTTGGAGTTGGGCGTTCGCCTCCGAGGTTTCCTCGCCGGCTTCCTCAGTGGCGCTCGATTGTGGCACGCCAGAGCTAGACGGGGGTTCTTCCGTCAGGGAAGCGGCATCCGGCGACGAGACGGTTGCTTCGGGTGGGATGAAACCGGTAGGGGGCGCTTCCTGTGCCGCGACAGGTGGTACGTCATCGTCGGCAATCCGTTCGTAGCCCAGTGTCAGCGGTGCCAGGGGGGTCTCGGCGGCCGGCACCGCAGTCGCTGCCGGTTCGGTGCTCGGCACATCAGGATTCGTCGCAATTTCCTCAATTCGCGTCTGGACAATGATCTTCTGCTGAATGAGCGCGTCTTTGAGCAGGTCGCCGGCTTCCTCATCCAGGTCTTCATCGCGGACACGCTCCAGTTGGGTTCCGCTCGCCGGCGGCGGCTCGGCAGCGGCGACCAGGGCGGCAACTTCTTCTTCGATTTTCTTACTTCGGCGGCGGGATGGTTTCTTTTTCTCCTCGCCGATAATTTCCTTGCGCCGGCCACGGCGACGCTCGCGTTGCGCATCTGCTTCTAGCGAATCGGCCAGTGTTTCTCGCTCAACTTCCAGACTCTCGTCCACCGCACGGCCGGCAGTTGCTCCTACGCCTATGTCTGTCGGGGGGGGCGTTGCCTGTTCGCCGGTGGGTGCTGGTACCATCAGGGGAGACGTTGGTTCACTTTCCTCTACGTCGTCACTGATCCGCTCAAACTTGGACGCAACCCCTGCCCCCAGGAGGGATGATAAAAGCGGGGTGGGCAGGACATCGCCGGCCGTCGAAGTGGCTTCGCCGGATGGGGCGTCTCCGATTTTCTCTAACGTCGGGAGTGCCGTCTCTACCTGTGGTTGTTCCGACTTCGCTTCCTCATTACCAATCTCACTCGGCATTGGACGTTCCGGCGTCGTCTCGCTCGGACGTTCCCGGGTAAACCGGCGACTCTCCACGTCGCGGCGCGGAGGCTCAGGTTGCCGTTCGGGACGCTCAGAACGTTCTGACCGCGAACGGGTACCGCTTTCTACCAGATCAAGGTCTTCTTCTGTTTCTTCAAAAAAGTCTCCCACGTAGAGGAAGGCATCACGTTCCAGACCAATATCTACAAAGGCGGACTGCATGCCCGGCAGCACCTTACGTACCTTCCCTTTGTAGATGTTGCCGACGACGGCTTTCGACTCATCAGCCCGCTCGACGTAAAACTCGACGACGACGCCATCTTCCAGAATCGCCACGCGCTTTTCATACGCGTTGACGCTGATGATCATTTCCTTGTTCATAATCGGGGCAATTCCTCAAAAGTTTTCCGATCGGGCCGGCGGGTCAACCCGCGCCAGAGCTGGCGCCTGAGTCTGCCGCGGCGCATCGCCGACGCCGCCACACACCGGCGCCTGCCGTACTGGAGCGCTACCTGCCGCACGGCCGTCAAGTGAGCTTGCGGGAAGCCACAAGGGACCTAGGGAGCCGTCCAAACGCAATCGAGCGCCGAAAAATGAGCACCGAACCGTCAACTGACCATCCTTTCACGGGGCCGGTTAAGGCAGGCAACGCTAGCACGGACGCCTCGGTGCCGGCGCAACGGACTGTGCAGGAAAAGATGAACGTAAAAGTTCTTGTGTTCAGTCACCGAATCCAAGGACGACGTGTTAGTTTGAGAAACGCCTTGCGTGTACGTTCGCCACCAGGCCCAAACTCACGAACGTCATCAACAACGACGAACCGCCGGCGCTCAGCAACGGTAGAGGGATGCCCATAATCGGCAATAAACCAACCACCATCCCAAAGTTGATGATGACATGAGACGCTAACAGCGCCATGTAGCCGGCAAGAACGAGCATTGCAAATCGTTCTCGTGAACGTCCCGCAACATTAGCAGAGTGTAGTATGACGAAAAGAAGCAGTGCAAGAACACCGAGAGAACCTACCAGCCCGAACTCTTCGGCAATCACGGAGGCAATAAAATCCGAGTGGTGCTCAGGAATGAAACCCCCTTGGCTTTGCGTGCCACCCCGAAAGCCCTTGCCTAAAATGCCCCCTGAGCCGACCGCAATCATGGATTGCAGCGTCTGGTAGCCGAACCCCTCGCGCGTCTGGCGATCCTGAAGTCGTTCGGGGTGAAAGATAGCGTTCCACGTCACGTTGATACGGTCGCGCTGGTACTGCTTAAGGCGCGGCTCCAGCATAAAGGCAAACAGCAGTGGCCCTACAAGCACGCCCGTCACGATTGCCGCAACAACCCACCGGGCAGGGATGCCACTGAGAAAGATCAGCACGGCAATCGGCGGAAAAAAGGTCAACGCCGTTCCGGCGTCAGGTTGTTTGAGAATCAGACCCACCGGCAGCAAAACCACCCCCAGCACCAGCGCCAGTTGCCGCCACGTTACCCCTTCCGGCCCGAGCGGACGCAGGATGCGCGCCGCCAACAAAATTGTCCCTAACTTGGCGAATTCTGAAGGCTGCACGGTCCCCACCGGCCCGAGGCGGATCCAGCATCGCTGGCCGTTGATTTTGACGCCGACGAACAGAACAACCATTAGGAGGAGGATGGTGACTGCATAGACGTAGGGTGCCGCATCAAACACCCGCTGAAAACTCACGCGCGACACCCAGAAAAAGGCAAGGTAGCCAATGCCACACCACACCAACTGTTTGAACCAGAACTTCTGGTGCCATTCTGTGCCACCGCCAGGTGCGGCATTGGTGCTGTAGAGCGCGACGATGCCAACAGTACACAACAGCGTCATGGCTATCAGTAATGACCAGTCAAAATCACGCCACCGCCGCTCTTGCATGTCGCTCTCTCAGGGATGGTTTGTTGACCAGCTGTTTGGCGCCGGTCGTCCCGGGTTGTCATCTGCCGACTCAACGGTGACCGGCAACCCTTTCTTCTTTTTCAACCAAGCTTCAAAAACTGCCTTGACGTTCGGCGCAGAAGTCCGCGCTCCGAAGCCACCGTGTTCCACGAGTGAAATGGCAGCAATTTCCGGGTGCTTCCGCGGTCCGAAACCCACAAACCATGAGTGGTCACGTTCTTCAAGTTTCGAGGCTTTGAGCTTACTCACAACCTGGGCTGTCCCGGTCTTGCCGCACATCTCAAAGCCGGTCTCCGGATCACGGATGGCCGAGCCGGCCGCCGTTCCGCCGGCATTGACTGCCCCCCACATACCTTCAATGACCGCCTCCCAGTACTCGTCCGGCAGTTCGATACGCTTGACCTGGTCGTTGAAGGTCACACGTGGCAGCTCGCTTGTCGGCCGCGCCTCGAGGAGGAAATGCGGTGTGTGGAACTCACCCCGCATGGCGATGCCGGCCACCGACCGTAGCATCTGTAGCGGGGTTGGACGCACCATAGCCTGCCCGATGGAGGCATAGACCGAGTCGGCATCCGTCCAGCGATATTGGGCGGGCGTTGCATTCGGCATCGTGCGCCGTACAGTCGCGGCTTTGAGTTCCAGACTTGGAATGTAGCCCTTGAACTCATTTGGCAAGTCAATGCCGGTGTACTCTCCGGCACCCAACTCCGAGGCGTATGTGCGCAGATTATCCAGACCGAGCTTAATCCCCAGCCGATAAAACCAGCCATCACAGGACCTGGCAATGGCATACGGCAGTGGCGGCATCCCGTGACTGCCCATGCAGCGCACATGCCGCCCACCGACATTGATGCCTCCACCGCACAGAAAACGGTCGGTCGGCTTGAGCACGTTGGCGCGCATGGCCGCCACGGCCAGGATGATCTTCCAAGTCGAGCCGGGCGGGTAAATATCTTGAATCGCGCGGTTGCGCAGCGGCTTATGCTTGTCGTTGGCATATCGTGCGTAGTCGGCACGCGAAATCCCTGCTGCAAACAGGTTTGGATCGTACCCCGGCATCGAGGCCAGCGCCAGCATTTCGCCGTTGCGCGGGTCCATGACGGCAATCGTCCCGTCTAGCTTGAGCGCCTTGAGGCGGGCTTCAGCGACACGCTGTAGATCAAGGTCTAGTGTCGTCACAATGTCTTGTCCCGGCACGGGCGGGACGACTTCAAGCTCCCGCACAAAACGCCCTCGGCTATCCACAATGATGCGCCGGTAGCCGTCACGCCCCATCAGAATCCGGTTGTAAAAGCGTTCGAGACCGGCTTGCCCAACTTTGTCGCCCGGGCGACAGTAATCGAACTCCGGCCGCTTGAGCTGCGCTTCGCTGACTTCTGTCACATAGCCAAGAACGTGACAGGCCAACTCGCCGTGCGGATACTTGCGTTGTGGACGCAGCTCAACCGAAAACTCCGGGTGCTCATAATCCAACACCGCTACCTTGGCGCGATCCACATCACTAATGTTAGATTTGACTTCAACGGGGCGCGTCCGTGCCGCCAGTGAATTAAGTTGCTGACGGGCATATTCCGGTGCGACGCCAAACTCTTCCTCGAGAATCCGCAAGGTTTCTGCTTCATCCTGGATGTCTTCGCGGTTGACCATCAAACTAAACGTCGGGCGGCTATCCACCAGGACATTCCCATATCGGTCGAGGATATTCCCGCGCGGCGCTGCAATTGGAATTTTGCGCTCGCGGTTGTTTTCGGCCTGCTTGACATAACTTTCGTGGTGAACCACCTGCATGCTCCATAGGCGGAGCGCCAAGACAACAAAGGCCACTACGACGCCAGCTTTCAGCGTCAAGAGGCGGAGACGGGGATTGAAGCTAGCGGGTGGACCTGACGGTGGAAAACGCGGCGTCATAGCAGACAGGTGACGCACAGGCGGGGTGAACTCAAAGGCGCACTAAAAAGCGCGCGGCGCAATCGGCTCGTCGGTGCTGCGCACGGCGATCCACTTGCCTAACCAGCGATCGCCCAACGGAAAAAGTACCAAGCCGGCCAGGCTATTGCCAAGCAAAGCAAGCATGCCAATGCGGACAACATCCCGAAATGTTGTCTCCGACGACAGGCTTGAGAAAAAGTACAGAAAGAAGGCAAACAAGCCGGTGTTGACGACCGAGGCAAGCGACAGAACCAGCAGGCGTGTGATGCGACTGTCGAGTGAAAACTTCATGCTGGTGACGGCGAGCAGGTAGCCGATCAGCGTTTTTGTAAAACCGCTCGCGCCATACAGCACACCCCACAACAGGTCCTGCAACAGCCCACCCGTCAGGCCGACCAACGCCGCCCGCAGCGCCGTAGGTTGCACGCCGACAAAAACGGTCAGAATCAAAACAAAGTCTACATATTCAAACACAAAGCCGATGTGCGGCAGGCGGACAAGAACGCTTTGTAGGACCACTATCAGACCGAGCGCCAACGTTATCCGTGCAGTTGCTCCTAGCTCAAGTGGGAGCCGTTGAGCGCTTGAACGGCGCTGGGGCACTGATTGGCGCATAGCATAGTAGGGAAGCATGACGGCGTTTGGCTTGGTATGCTTGTGGATCTGCTCGTCGGTGAAGCCTATTTTGCCGGTGACTTGGGTGGGAGAGAGCGTGGTGATTCTGTGATTGTCACCCGCAGCATCGGGGGCAGAACGGCAACCTCTTCCAGACGCTCCAGCGGTGCGGCCGGGCGAACGAAGATCCGGTGGACACCGGCACCGGCAGCGCGGTCAACCGTCTCAACCGTTCCAATAATCAAGCCCTTGGGATACACACCGTCGAGTCCGCTGGTGAGCACCAACTCACCGTTGTTGACCTCGGTGAGTCCGGGAACATTGTCCAGGCGGCACAGTGGTTGGTTTTGCCCGCGCAGTTCACCATTGACTCGGGAAACGGCCAGCGTGGCACCCAGCCCGGCTTGTCCATCGGCAATCGTTTGCACAATGGAAGCCGTCGGACCAACGGCCACGACCCGTCCCACAAGCCCCTGGGGCGTGACAACCGGTGCATTGAGCTGCACCCCATCCAACGACCCTTTGTCTAGGGTCACTTGCCGAAACCAAGGTGTTCCGTCACCTCCGATCACATTGGCAATCACAGTCGGCGCCGGCGACGACTGCTTAAGCGCCAGCATGTCACGTAAGCGCCGTCCATCGAGCGCCTCCTGCTCGCGTTCGACCAATGCCAGCCGTAGCCGATCGTTTTCCTCGCGCAGGCGGTGGTTGTCCACGTAGACGCGGCGCAGGTCCACGTACCCTCGCCACACGGTGACTAGCGCCGTCACCACTGCATCTGTTGCCGTTTGTATTGGCTGAAGCAGGGTGATGAGAGTTGTCCGGGGAAGGCTTTGCCCCAGGCTGCGCGCGCGCGCATGGAGCGACATCAGGAGAAACTGGGCCAGCAAAAGGCTGCCCACCAGCAAAGCCACGCGGCGGGATGGATCAAGTTTCTGCAACGGTGGAGGCAGACCCGACATGGTTTGCCCCCTCTAGTTGGCGACGAAGTGCTTAGCGTAAGCGCCGCCCAAGCTGACGCGCTTGAGCAGTTCAAAATCACCCAACATCTTACCCGTGCCAAGGACAACGGAGGAGAGTGGATTTTCCGCCAATGTGACCGGTACACGTGTTTCTTTCATCAGGAGCTTATCAAGCCCCTTGAGTAGCGCCCCGCCTCCGGTGAGCACAATCCCCCGGTCGGCAATATCCGCCGAGAGTTCCGGCGGGGTACGCTCCAAGGCAACGCGCACAGCATTGACAATCGTGGTGATCGGTTCGGTCATGGCTTCGCGGACCTCATCATCCGTAATGGAGATTGTTTTTGGGATGCCCTCAATGAGGTCGCGGCCGCGAATCTCCATGGTGAGCCGTTCTTCCAAACGATATGCCGAACCGAGTTCAATCTTGACCTGTTCGGCCGTTCGTTCACCGATCAGTAGGTTGTACTTCCGTTTGATAAATTGGGCAATCGCCTCGTCAAGTTCATTGCCGGCGACTCGGACGGCCCGCGAATAAACGATGCCCGACAGTGAGATCACCGCGATGTCGGTCGTACCGCCACCGATGTCAACAATCATGTTACCGTACGGCTCGGTAATGGGGAGGCCTGCGCCGATGGCGGCTGCCATGGCTTCTTCGACGAGGTACACTTCCGCCGCCCGCGCCCGGTACGCGGCATCTTCAACCGCGCGCAGCTCAACCTGCGTAATCTCTCCCGGTACACCGATGACGACCCGCGGAGAAACCCAGGATTTGCCGTTGTGGGCGCGGCGGATAAAGTGTTGTAACATCCGCTCGGTGACTTCAAAGTCAGCAATGACACCGTCCTTCATCGGACGAATCGCCACAATGTTGCCGGGCGTTCGTCCGATCATCTCCTTGGCCTCCTTCCCGACGGCTTCAACTTGATGCGTAATCTTGTTGATGGCGACGATAGACGGCTCACTGACAACAACGCCACGACCCTTGGCATAAACCAAGGTGTTGGCTGTTCCGAGGTCAATCGCCAGGTCGTTAGAGAAATAGTTGAAGATTGAGCGCAGTTTCATTTGAGGGGTCAGCAGAATCAATCCACCAGACAGATTCACAAAGTTACGGGCAAACACACACCCCGCGCCTACCGCTATAGCTACATGTTAGCACGCCTTACGGCAGGCACTCGACAGCGTTCAGATTGCTGACAAAACGTTGTTCACTTTTGGCCGCTTGTCAAGGAAGCCAAACCGGTGGGTACAATTTTGCCCGAAGCGGATGATATACCCATTATCCTCGGCTGTCACGCCTGAGGCTTTTTAGTTCGTGACAACTTTTTCACCGTGCCGACCACGGGCGTCAGAGGCTACGATCCGAAAGGTTTGTCCAGGAAGGACGAGGGAAAACTGACCTTCGCTGTTGACCGGTGCCGTGCGCCCGTTGATGCGAATCTCGGCCCCTGGCTCGGTTTGGCCGGAAACCTTGTACACTCCAGATGCTTCGCGCGAAACTCTAACATTTCCGATGTAGATGGGCTGGGCTTCACCCCCCGGTTCGCGTGGAATAATTGTCAGGCGGAACTCCTCACTCCAGACGCCTGGCTGACCGTTGCGGCCGAGCGCACGTACTCGCCACCAGTAGGTGCCGCCCTGTGGAAAGTGGTAGGTCAGGGTGGTCGCATCGGTGTCTTTCTCGAAAATGAGTGCTCGGTTCAGGAAGTACTGTGAGTCGGCCAGTTGCAGTTGATACTGTGTGGCTTCCGCGACTTTATTCCAGGCAAAGGCGACCGGTAGGGGCTTGCCGTATTCAGCAGGCAGAATGCGGGCGTTCGCAGGTGTGGTCAAACGCGGTGCCGTCAGAAGTGTGTACTGCCCCAGTTTTTGCCCATCCTGGAAGGTCACGCCGGTTTGGGCGGAAATACTTTCTGTGACGCCGCGGTCGGTCGTGGCGCGCAGTTCACCACGCTCAACCTGTGCCTGTGTCTGGTCGCCGATCACACTGACTTCGGCACTGGTGTTTTGCGCCGGACTCAACTTAACGCCCTTGGCTGCCAGCTCGTTAATGTCCCCAGGGGTGAGGAGCGCGCCCGTACTGATATTGACCGTCCCACCTTCGACGCGGTTGCGGACAATCTGCTGGTCGGTTTTGCTGTTTTTCGCATTTTGCTGGATGATCACCGTTGAGTCTTGTTTCATCTTCAGCACGCTGCGGTCAACGTACTGAATAACGGCCGACCCATCGGAGGCTGTGATGATGACATCGCCCGGCTCAAGCTGGGCATTGGTTGTTGCCCGCTCAATTTGATTGGTCCGGGCGCGTTTGATGGAAACCTCGCCGACGACTTGTACTAAACGGGCAGCTTGGGTTTCAAACTCGCTGGCAATTGCATCTTGATGGCGTTTCCAAAAATACAGCCCGGCAATTGCAGCAACCAGGAATAGAAAGCCACCGACAACTTGATAAAACGTCCGGCGGGAAATCAGATACCATTCCAGGACCGGTCGTTTGAACTTAGTCGGTGCAGCGTTTTTATTGCCCGGTTGGACGTACATTGAACATTGTGGAGCGGGTTAGGTCAAAGCAACACCACTGACAGGTTATCGGCGCACCCAACGTGACAGTATCGCTATAACACAGCCGCCTGTGCAAAATCAAAAGCTGCCGACTACCCTATCGTATTCTCTGTGGAGCGACATCCGTCATGACCTTGCACAGCAGTCGTCGGTCGCCGACCGATACAGCCGTAGATACACTCCTCATCCCCGTATTTACCACCGATGCAGCTGATCTGAGTCAGCTTGCCGGATTCCCTCGTCCTGCCGAGGAACGCCTCCGGGCCGTGGTGGGTTCCGCCGAAATGGGCGGCAAAGTGGGGCAACTACTCACACTTCACTTGCCGGGTGGCGGTGATGTAAGTCGCTTGTTGCTGGTAGGTTTGGGAGAAGCTGACCAGCTGACGCCGCAAACCATCCGTGAGGGGGTTGCGGCGGCAATGCGCAGTGTTGGATCGCAAGCGGGGCAGCGGGTTGGCATCATGTTGCGCAGTGGCAGCCTGGCTCCGGCGGTCTTTGCCCAAGCTGCTGTCTTGGGAGCACACTTGGCGCTTTTCACCGTGGACAGTTACCGTACGGAGGATGTCAGTCCGATCCAGGTCGAGGCGTTCTACGTATTGACTTCCGATGAGGACCCACGGCTTGACGAAGCCATTCAGCGCGGAACCATTCTTGGGCAAGCCGTCAACTTTGCCCGGTTTTTGGTCAATGAACCCAGCAATCGTCTGACACCGACCATGCTTGCGCATCATGCTCAGGAGATGGCCAATGACGTTGGGCTTCAGTCTGACATCCTCAACGAGGACAAGATGCGCGATCTGGGCATGGAGGCGCTGTTGGCCGTGGCACGTGGCTCAACCGAGGAACCGCGCCTCATCACCCTACGTTACACCCCGCCTGATGGCGCAGCCGGCGGCGAGACGATTGCCCTGATTGGCAAGGGCATTACGTTCGACACCGGGGGCATCTCACTCAAGCCGGCCGAGAACATGGAAAAGATGAAGTACGACATGGCCGGCGGCGCAGCGGTCTTGGGGGCGATGCAGGCCATTGCCCAACTCAAACCGCGCGTCAACGTCCTCGGGATCGTCCCAAGCTGTGAAAACATGCCTTCCGGCAAGGCCGCCCGCCCCGGCGACGTTGTGCGGACAATGCTCGGTAAGACCGTGGAGATCATTAACACCGACGCCGAAGGACGTTTGCTGCTCTGCGACGCCATGGCATACGCGCGGCGACTGGGTGCGACCTGCATGGTTGACGTGGCGACACTGACCGGTGCGATTGCGGTTGCCTTGGGGCTGCGTTATGCCGGACTCTTCAGCCACCACCCGGTGATGGTCGAAGCTTTGCAAGCGGCTGCCCGTGCTGCCGATGAACGTGTGTGGCCGCTGCCATTGGACATGGAGTACCGTGAGCAGATCAAAAGCGACATTGCTGACATCAAGAACGTCGGTGGTAAGTATGCCGGCAGTATTACGGCCGCGTGGTTTTTGCGTGAGTTCGCCGGTGATGTCCCGTGGGCGCACCTGGATATTGCCAACGTTGCCTGGAACCCGGAAAACAAGCCCCACCTGCCTAAGGGCCCGACCGGTTTCGGCGTGGCAACCCTCGTGGAGTTTGTCCTGGCGCGCGCGCAGGGCTAACTACAGCCCGAAGTATTTTGCGTAGAACGTGCGCGCCTCGGTACGGCTGGATGTCCCCTTGATGATGGCGCGGCCGTCACGGAAGAGGGTGGCATCCAGTCCATCAGCGGCAAACATAAGGACATCAGCGTTGTAGCGGACCCGTCCGGCAGACGCGAGTCGGGCCGCGAGCGGCTCGAAATCCAGTCTGCGGCGGTCGGCAGGCAGCGGCGGATGCACTTGTACGGCCTGGCGTCCGCATAAGACGGTGGCAAACGATGTGCGCTCGGCGGTCAGAAACGCAAACTGTCGGTGCCCACAACAGGGGCAATCCACCCGGCGCCGGGCAGGCGACAGATTGAGCGTTGCCTGCCGACCCGTCCAAAGATCTACTTGCCACAGGTTACGGCGGCACAGGGTGCCCTGCCCGGTCAGGAGTTTGAAAGCTTCCACCACTTGCGCTGCGGCAACCGTGTGCACAATCGGGAGAATGACGCCGGCTGTTTCACAAGTTGGCGCGGTTGTGGCGTCAGGTGGTTCTTCAAACAGGCACCGCAGACAAGGTGTCTCGCCCGGTACAATGGTCATCGTCGCTCCATAGCTGCCGACCGCCGCCCCGTAAATCCACGGTTTTCCGTGCTTGATGCAGGCGTCGTTGAGGAGGTAGCGGGTCTCGAAGTTATCTGTCCCGTCCAGAATGACATCGGCTGCTGCTACGAGCGGCTCGACTGTATCCGGCGACACATCTACGATAAGTCCCTCAACGTGGACGGCGCTGTTGACGGTGCGCAGCCGGACTTCCGCGGCACGGGCTTTGGGACGGCGCTCGTGGGCATCGGTTTCGTCAAAAAGCACCTGCCGATTGAGGTTCGACCATTCGACCACATCCCGATCGACAATGCGCACCGTCCCGACGCCGGCCCGGACAAGCATATCCGCGAGGGTACACCCCAGTGCCCCACAGCCGACAACCAGCGCCCGTCCCTGGGCCAGCCGCGCCTGGCCGTCACGGCCAATGCCGGGAAAGCATTCTTGGCGGGCATAACGAGTGTCCATCGGCCGGGTGTTCAGCCTTTTTTGAGAAACTTCGCAATGCCGGTACGGCAGTCGGTGGTCTGCCGGGCAATGACGTTGACATCTGCACCGCTGCGCAGGGCGGCTTCAAAGCTCAGGCTGTCCATATGGTACAGCAGCCGTTTGGTCAAATGCATGGCCGACCCGCTACGCGCTGCCAGGCGTGCGACATACGCGGCGAAGTCTGTTTCAAAGGTTTCATCAGGTAGGATGCGATTGACAAGCCCCCACTCGTGGGCCTGTTGCGCCGAAATGGTGTCTCCGGTCAGCACCCACTCAAGGGTACGTTTTTCGCCCAGATTCCGGCGCAGGATTGCCATCACCATAGCTGGAACGAAGCCGATATTGACTTCTGGATAGCCAAACTGCGCCGATGCAGCCGCAACAATCAGGTCGCAGGCCGATGCCAGCCCACAGCCGCCGGCAAGCGCCCGCCCCCGGACGCGCGCGACAATCGGTTTCGGGCAGTGGCGCATTGCTAAAAATAGGTTCACCAGAGCTTCGGCGTCCGACAGTTGCTCCATGACATCCTGGGCGGCCAGGGCGTCCAGTGCTGCCAGATCGGCCCCGGCGCAAAAGTCCGTGCCGGCGCCCGCCAGGACAACAAGGCGCACGGTGGGGTCCTGCGCTGCCGACTGAATGGCAGCGTGTAGGGCCTGTAGCAGACGGGCGTCAAGTGCGTTGCGCTTGTCGGGACGGTTGAGCGTCGCCGTCGCAATGCCGTCGGCGACATCATACAGGACAGTGTTTGGTATGTCGGTCATGGTCGTCCTCCCAAGAGAATGAACAGGGGAATGAAGTTGTTTGTGTTGTCAAGGGACGGTGAGTTCGGTTGAGTGTTGTCGGAGCTTAGTTTGCCTTCCGGTGGTATTGGAAGGACACCGCCAGGCAACAACCGGGAGGTTGGGCACAAGTGGTGGGCAATCCGATAGTCCTCTGGGTTGGGGACGGTCACGGCCGGGCGCTCTACACGGCCACTGGGACAGGGTCACAAACAGCCGGATGCAGGTGTTCGGCACACGCATCCTCAACCGAGCGCCGCGGAGGACAGACCCCGGGTCGGCAATGCACGCCATTGATCCCACAATTGCGGCGGACTGCCGCAGGTCGGGCTTCGCTTGGTAGGGGAGGTGCTGTAGGTTGGAAGTACGGTCGCTCGGGCGGCCGCTACCTCATCATCTGTCCCCGCCGGTACAGCGGATGCAGCTCAACGTTCTTCAACGCATTAACTCGTGCCATTCAAAACATGCGCCGCTCTCGATGTGTCAGGCTTTTGGCAGCCTGCGGGTGATGATGCGCGTCGAGGGCATCGTTCCGATTCTGGTCGGCAATGCCGGCTGTGTATACGGCCTGGATTTTGTGTCTCACTTTTACGCGGCGCGGAAATCTGTCCTGACCCCCGTCTATACTGCTGCTGACTTGACAAACGGTCGTATTGAAGACCGAACCCGTGCTGCTGTGGCAGAAACCATCGCCCAGTTTAACCCCCGTGTCATTGCCCTGATTACACTGTGCAATGAGGAAACCGTTGGGCTAGCGATTGACGCCATTGCCAAGGACTACGCAGCGCGCGCTAAAGATGACCCAACCTTTCCGCTTGTGGTGCCGATGCACGTGCCCGGCTACGGCGTCAAATCCCACGCCGAGGCCAAGGACATTGCCGCCTCTCAGCTTTTGAAGTGTCTGATTGAGCGTGATGGCGTGCCACCGCGCCAATCTGATGCCGCATCCACGATTGGCGAGGTCTTTCCGGCCGATCCACTCTACTTGGAGCAACTCCTGGCCAAGATGGGGATTCGGTTGGTGGCGCATATTCCGTCGCGGACGCTGTCTGATTTCCGCAAGGTCCTCGGCGTCAGCGTCAACGTGACCTTGCATCCGTTCTATGTCAAAACCTGCGCCCTGTTGGCCAAGCACAAGATCCCGTCCATGGGTTGTACACCGGTGGGTGTTGAGGGAACACGGACGTGGATTGAACGCATTGGCCGCGCCTTCAATGTCAACCCGGCGCGAATCGAAGAGTTGGCAGACACAGAATCACGCGCGGTGGCTACCGTGTTTGCGCGGACACCCATCCGCGGCCGAATCCTCATTGCCGGTTATGAAGGTAGTGAACTCATGGTGGCGCGTTTGCTGGTTGAGGCCGGTGCCGAGGTCCCGTATGTTTCCACCAACATTGGGCAAACACCCTTTACTAAAGAAGATGAAGCCTGGCTTGCCGCCCGTGGTACGACGGTTGTGTTCCGCAAAACCTTCGACCAAGATGTCATTGCGGTGGATGAACTCAAGCCCGACCTCGTGTTAGGGACAACTGCGTTGGCTGCCTACGCCAAGGAGCGGGGTATTCCCAGCATGTACTTCACCAACATTTTTGCGTCGCGCCCCCTCTTCCTGGCGCAGGGAGCACAGACGATTGCCGAGTTAGTCAATCAGGCCATCGGACGCCGGGCTGCCTATCAAATCCTGACGGATTTCTTTGCCGCAGTTGAAGAAGAAAGCACCCCGGCGACCGCCCTCTAAAAAGAGGACCAAGGAAAAGTGAACCAAGCGTCCGATCTACCGAAGGTGGGGTGAGGAAACTTGTTCGTGCAGAATGCTCGTGCGAACTGTTTGGAGAAATGGAAGCGGCCTTCCGGGAAGGCGGTCTGAGTTGTCCGCCGCCGCCCTGCAAGCCACACCGTGTGATTGCATCAGCGGTCATCAGGACAAGCCTATCAAGGCGGGCGCTTCCAGGATCACCCACCGTTGTCGGAAGATGTGTGTCGGACACAGCCTTGAGACTAACCCTGGTTTTCTTGCCGGAGGCTTTTCTTAGGTGGTAGTATGCATCCACCAGCGGCTTGCTGCCTGTCGGCAGCTGCGTGAAGGGCCTCGGATCAGACAAAGGCTCCGATGATGCAAAAAGGTACTTCTCAAAGGGTTTCTGTAAATGCCCTGAGGCCCGGAGCGGTATGGATGACGCGCCATGTTTTGCCCCAAATGCGGTACTGAAAATCGTCCAAATGCCCGCTTTTGTAAGAGCTGTGGGCATGCCTTTGGTGGCAGCCCTCCGAGAGATTCAAAGCCCCTAACCAGTTCCTCCTCGATTGAACAGACCTTCGTCATGCGGTCCGTCGGACCTGACGATCCAGGCCGCACAAACGTTTCCATACCGGCCTTTGGTCAGGCTGATGGGGAGAGCCTTCCTGCTTCATCGTCCGCCCCACCTTTCGATAACGGTCGTCAGGAGCTGTCCGGCGGCTTTGTCCTCGGTGACCTTTCGTCTCCGAATGTGCCGCTCGGATCGCCGCCCCCTACCATGACCTCCGGGCCGGAGTCGATCCCAGAGTTGTTTCGCCACGGCCCTGAGTCGCCTGCTGTGCCACCGCCGACGATCAATGCGCCGTCCCCATGGACGCCAACCCCATCGCTACCGACACCGTCTTCATCTGCGCCACCGCCTTCAAAAGAGGCTGTGACGCTCAATCCATTCCTACCGCCGACCGATGGCACGGCGCCGGCGCTACCTCCACCGCCACCTAGCAGTCCGCCGCTATCGAGCCAGGCTATCCCAACACCGCCGAGCGGTGTCCCAGTGACGACACCGACACCACCAAGTGGTGTCCCCTTGCCGCCGGCAGTGGCTGCAACCCCGTTTCATCCGATTGAGCCACTGCCGATGGGTGCGCCGCGCCCAATGGGGCGTAGTCAGCCCCAGGAAATACCGACGGCTGTGCCGCCCAAGCCTCCGGCTGATTTGTTTGTTCAGAAAGCGCCTGCCGTTGTGCCGACAGGCTCGAAGTTTCCGTCCCGTTTGGTCATTGGGCTTTCGGCGGCAGCGATTGCGCTTGTGATCGTTGCCGCCGCCATTATAGTGTACGTTCGGTTTGCTACCCAGCCGGTTGTCGGGGAACTACCTCAGCCGGCCGTGTCTGAAGAGCGGCCTGTAGCAGAAAAAGCCCCAACAGTGCCGGAAAACATGATCGCTATTCCAGGGGGGGAATATACCATTGGACGTAACGGCGGTGACTTTTTTGATCCCTACGAAAGTCCACAGCACACTGTGACGCTGCGCCCGTTTTACATCGACAAAACAGAAGTGACGAATGCGGATTACCAGAAATTCGTGGAGGCAACCGGACATCCTGCGCCTTCCTCGTGGCCTAATGGACGATTAGAGCCGGGGAAGGAACTGTTCCCGGTGACCGGTGTGACGCTGGCTGACGCGGAGGCATACGCCACATGGGCCGGTAAACGACTGCCGACCGAAGCGGAGTGGGAAGTTGCTGCCCACGGGAAGACACCGAGCATTTTCCCCTGGGGAAACACGTTTGACCCGAGTCGTGCCAACGTCCGTGCTAGCGGCCTTGGCGTGCCGGTGCGGGTGGGCACCTACCCGGCTGGTGCCAGTCCATTCGGCGTGCTTGATATGACCGGCAACGTCTGGGAGTGGACGGCTTCTGAGGCTGGGTTGTACCCCGGTAGCACGCAGAAGCCACCTAGCTGGGACAAACCCCTTCCAGATGGCGTCAAGCTACAGATCATTCGCGGCGGTGCTTTTACAGAAGAAACCAAACGCTGCACCGTGACATATCGTAACTGGGTGCCGTCTGACTTCCGCGCCCGTGAACTCGGTTTCCGATGTGCTAAAGATCAGTTCCCGGAATAAAAATGCCTTTCCGCCCTCAGCGCTTGCTTTCGCCATGCCGCTTGCCAAGCGATGTATGACCACTGCCAGCCGGTGGGTGACCCATGGCTTGCTCTGCCTCTTGCTGTGCGCCCTCGCGAGCCCCAATGGCACTGCCAGACCCCAGATTGGACGGCGCGATGAGCCGCCACCGGCGTCACCACCGGCCAATACCAATGCACCGCCACCGGGGAGTCCGCCGGGCAAGCGAACCGTACCTCCGCCCCGGCCAAAGGTGATCAAAACACCAACCGGCATAGCCCTGCCACTTGGCCGTTCGCCGGAGTTCTACTTTGAAGAGGGGAATGAACTCTTCAACAAAGCGGATTTCGAGTCCGCCAAAATGTTTTTTGAGCAGGGTGCCAGGGTAGGGCGCGCCAAAAGTGAGCTGACCGAAGTGTTGCAACGGCGGCGTGATGTGGCAATGCACCTGGCCGCGGGTCTGCAATTTGAACAGAAAGGCGATTTCAGCAAAGCCCTGGTTGAGTATGACAAGGCACTCTCGCTTGAACCGACCAATCCGATCGTCAAAAAGCACACCGCGCAGGTTCTCAGAATGGTCGGTACTGCCGCAATCCTAACTCAGGATTGGTCGGCAGCGATTGGGCATTTGGAGCGGTCACGTGAGCTGACCCCTGACCCGGCGACAGATGAAGCCCTCGTAACCACCTTGTTGAAGGTGGCTGCGGAGCAGTCCGATCCTGACCAAGCTCGCACAACATACCGGCGCATCCTCACACTGGCACCCAATCGGGAAGAAGCGCGCAAGGGCCTTCGGCGGACGGAGTCTGTTCTTCGCGCCCGGCGCGCAGAAGAGGCCTTTGCGGCCGGACGCTACAACGAAGCGTACAGTGAATATGCGGAGGCGCTGAACCTCGATGCAGATAACGCTGAGGCTGTCGCCGGTAAGGCGAAAGCAGAAGCCTACCTGGCGCGATTGGCCGCAGATGATGCCTATCGTGCGCGAAATTTCCGCGCAGCCTATACCGACTATCGGAAGTTCAACAACTTTGCTCCGGGTGACCCGCAAGTGATGGCACGGCTGGAAGAGTTGGCCGTCCGGCTCGAACCGGCGCTGCCGTTGCGCGGGATGTTGACCTATAAGGTGCGAACAGCCAGTCCGTTTCGCATTCGTCTGCATCGTGATCAGGTGGAAAGTGCCCTGCTCGACAGTGAAAATCCAATCGAACCACAGGTAAAGCTTGAAGGACGGCTGCCGGCTCAGGAAGCGCTCTTCCGGCTGGGTAAGTCGTCTCCGAACGTCACCGTACGCATTACCACAATGCCTTCGGCGACCAACGACTATGTGGCCGAACTGGTAGCAACGCCCAAAAATCCCCGCGTCGAAGACATCACAGTTGTCGCAGAGTGGGCGCTGCCGACCAAGGGCGTGCTCCAGTGGCGGAAATCACTTGAGCCCGGTGCCTACCGGGTGTATTGGCAGGGACCTTACTTCGAGGTGTTTGACCCGACCGGCGTCTGTATTGAAGCCAGCCGGCAATCGCCTTTACCACGCCAGCCGGTAACGGTCAAAGTTAAGCCGGTCAAGGGCGTCACTACCCAAGTGGTCGAACAACCCGTTGCCGACAATGACTTTACCTTTGCCCTCAACCTGGCGATCACAAACCCAACGACGCTGGTACTTGACTTGAGTTGGGCAGTGGGCGGGAAATGACCTGGCCGGCCGCCTGAAAATGAACTTGCGCAAAAACGCCGGCTGTTGAAAAATCAACAGCCGTACCCAACTTTCAAAGGCAGACCCCGCACGGACACTCCCTAAAGTTTGAGTACGGCTGTTTTCTTCCCTACCAAGGAAGCAAATTTCATACCAAGGTTACAACCTTGGCTAAATGGCTCTTGGATTCGAGAGGTGGTTGAGCAACTGACAATTCTCTACAGTGTCGGCTGCCGTTTTTTGTCATTTGGTCATTTTTTTACAGGTAACTAAAAGATTTTTTGTGTTAAGCGCAGGATTGCTCACCCTTTCTCTTTTGAGTTCAACGTTGCGGCTCTCCACCCCGTTGATTTTGGCGGCGCTTGGCGGGCTGTATGCTGAACGCAGCGGTGTCATCAATATGGCGCTGGAGGGGATTATGCTGGCCGGGGCCTTTACGGCCGCGACGGTAACTGCGTTTACCGGAAGCCCCTGGTGGGGATTGCTGGGCGGCCTTGCTGCCGGGTTATGTATTGCAGCGCTCCACGCTTTTTGCTGCATCAATTGTCGCGCCGATCAGGTTGTGACCGGAACGGCGATCAATATTCTCATGCTGGGCATACCACCCCTGATCTCGGGGGCACTGTTTGAGTCTACCGGCTCAACACCATCCCTGGCGAAAACCCAGACATTACCGACACTGCCGATTGTGATTGCTCTGGTGGTCGCACCGGTGACGATGTTCGTCTTGTTTAGGACGACCTTTGGGTTGCGCCTCCGTGCAGTCGGGGAGACACCTGAGGCGGCGGCGACGGCGGGCGTGAGCGTTACCTGGATTCGCTGGCAAGGTGTTTTGATTTCAGGGCTCCTGGCCGGCCTGGGTGGTGTGTATCTCTCCATTGGGCAAAATTCGCTCTACACGCGCAACATGACTGCCGGACGCGGTTACATTGCACTGGCCGCGCTCATTTTCGGCAACTGGCTGCCGTGGCGGGTACTGCTTGCCTGTTTACTATTTGGTTTGATGGACGCCGTGCAGATTCGGCTTCAGGGAACATCCTCTGTCCCAACGCAGTTTATTCAGATCATTCCCTACATTTTCACCATGGTGGTGCTGGCGGGTTTTATCGGGAAGTCGACACCGCCTAAGGCACTAGGCGCGCCTTACATCACAGAGCGTCGCTGATGCACGGACGACGGGTAGCACCCTGGCTTGGCATCCGGCGTGGACGAGACACGGGCAATACACCAAAAGATAGACGGCCGTTCGCACCTGGATCAACAGTGCTCTAGGTGGATGTGTTGATCTGTTGGGCAATACGCTCCCGGAGCCGAATAAGTGGAAACTGGCCAACACCTAAACCACTGCGGACCGATTCCTGCACAACGTCCACAAGCGTCCGATTGATTGGCGTTGGGACACCGTATTGTTCGCCGAGTCGAACGATCTCACCGTTGAGGTATTCAACTTCCGTTTCAGGCCGGCGGAAATGCAAGTCCTGCCACATGGACGGATAGCCGCGCTGTTCCGGTGGTACGTTGGAGAATGCAACCCGCCGGGCAGCAAAAGCCTCGACCTGTGCACGAATATCAAAGCGACCGGTCACATCTGCCGGAGAGATGCCGGCTGCGGCCAGGACGCGCAGGCCCTCATCCATGACTGTGCGCATCATGTCGAGCATTTCCGGATCGGCAAAGGCCTGTTGCCAGTAGTAGTCCGTCACCGCCAGGAGAGCATTGTTGAGATTGCCGATGAGCTTGCCCCACTTGACGGCCATCGCCTCTGGATGTTCGCGCGTTGGGAGTCCGGCTGCCGTCAAGTCGGCCGCCACTTGTGCCGTCAGCGGATCGGTTCCCGTCGGAAAGCGCCCGACGGCAAGGAAGTCAACAATGGTCAAGATAACGCGCCCCGGCGCAGGTAAGACGGCGTTGAAGAGGACGAGCACTGGGTAAACGTTGGTAAAATACTCGGCCACGACGGCCTCATTGGCGACACCGTTTTGTAAGCAGAAGACCGGTGTTGACGGCGGAAAACGACGGACAAGGTCGGCCACGGCGTTGGCCGTTTGAGTCGCCTTAACGCACAGCAGGATGGCATCTCCTTCTGTCGGCTCAATATCCGCCAGGTTCGTCACGGCCGGAACGGCGAGCGTCAACTGTTCCGTCGGAGTTTCAAACTGCAGGCCGTGGGCAGCAATCGCTGCAACATGCGCCGGCCGCGCCACTAAGCAGGTCGGGCGCCCAGACCGGTGGAGACACCCACCGACAACACTACCGACCGCTCCTGCGCCATAGACAAGATAGCGCTGAACCATCATCCTGGGCTGAACCATCCTGACAGGATTACGCACGTAACTCTTTCGGTAAGAATAAAACCAGGCTCTGCGACACCAGAAGGCTGGTCAGAAAGAAGAAGATAACTTCTTCGAGCGGTACACCGCCGAAATGAATGCCGAGAATCTGATTGGCGTCAAAGAGCCAGATGCCCTCGGCAATGGCCAGTGAGTCGGCAACGATGAAATAGAGGCCGATGATGATGACCGGCAAGAACACAGCCCGTGCATTGCGCGCTAGGATGCGCCAACCGATGGCCCACTGTAGAATGACGACGGGGAGCATCCAACCCAACAGGTGAAACAGATAGTTGGTTTTCATGCCTGTTCTTCCTCCGGGTGGACTGTTGGACGGCCGGGCCGTAGCAGGGCAACGGTCAACAGTCCGACGCTTATGGTTTGCAGGAAGAAAAAACCATACTCCTCAACGGGTAGCCGCCAGATACGGAACAAAATCTTGTGTTCTGGAAAGTCCCAGATGCCCAGTTTGACGGCATGGTTATCCCAGGGGGTGGTGAAGACAAAGACAATCAAACACACCAAACCGAGCCACCGGGCATGGACGCGCGAGAACTTGCCACGTGCTAGCCAGGCGGTCGCCAGCAGCAGCGGGAAGCTGAAGTACAGGTGAAACTGTAGGTAGGTCATGGACACAACGCCGAGGTCAAGATGGCAAATTGGGGGCGAAGCCCATCGAAGCGATCTGAAAGGAGGCAGTCTATGCCTTTTCTCACGTGCAGCAAAAGCTCTGCATGCACCCCGTGATGTGCCCCCGTGCGGCGCGGCGGCGGACGGCAACACCGGGGACGGTCAAAAACATATCACGAACGCACCTGACACAAAGGCACCGGATCGGTGGTCAGCACGGCGCCTAATCGGTTGTTCTGGCGCTGGAAGCCGCGATACGGTGAACGCCGTTGTGCACAACAACGCGACCGGTTTTCTGCAAAAGGCGCGGCGCTTGCATCATCCTTGTGACGGGCGACCTGGAGCTCACAAAAGATAGAACTCCGGAACCGGGTCAGGTTTGTGAGGCCTGTTGCTGCCGGGGTGGTCGCGTAAGTGTCCAGTGTCGGTCACTGGTCTGCGTAATGGTGACATCTGTCAAGCCAGCTTCCTGCGCAGCAGCGATGATTTCTTCTCGTGTCAGCGCCGCCCCGAGTGAGGCACGGAAAAGCTTTTGTTGGCGTGGGGAGTCATTGGCAGCGTAACGAGCCACCAGTGCGTCGGCAGCTTCCGGTGTTTCCGGGCGCAAGAGGTCACGAATGAACAGTGCGGCGCCGGGTTTGGCGACGCGTCTGATCTCCCGGAGCACCATGACCGGATGGGGGATGTGGTGCACAATGCTGTTGGAGATAACGGCATCAAAGGATGCCGGCGGGAAGGGCAAGTGCTTAGCATCCATCAGATGCAGCTCGATGCGTGACTCAAGGCCCGCGACGGCGATGTGGCGCGCCGCCAGTTTCAGCATTTCGGCCGCAAGGTCAATGGCGACAATCTGCACCTCCGGCAGCCGCTTGGCCAACAAGATAGGAATGCGCGCCGGGCCGGTGCCGACATCGAGCAGGCGTCCTGACCGAACGCCAAGTGCGACGATGGCCTCAACGAAGGCCGCGTTGACTTCTGCAAAGTCCATGGCGTCGTAGTCGGCGGCTTCCTCGGCCGTATCCATGACTTCCGGCTCAAGAACACGTTCCATCAGTGGGTTGCCGCAGGTTGTCTGCGCCTCCGGTTTACGTCAGTTGGTCGCGGAGTTCATCCGGCGAAGTCGTTGGCGACTGGCAGGTGAAGTTGTGGCAGACATACGCCGTAGGACGGCCGTTTTGCAGAGTTCGCTGAGCCGCCAACGCAACCTGTTGTCCGTGGTTGACGTCGGCCGGATCCACCATGGCCACCACACAATGTGGGCGGAACGTTTCTTCGACCACTCGTCGCAACGCCTGTGTCTCCGGCGCGGCCGGCGGCCCGACGATGACGACCTCCTTGACGTCGGCAAAGTAGAAGTCAAGCGCACACAACAGTTGCCCAAACCCCGAAGGCATCTTGGCCAGCGAGCCGGAGAGCTTCTGTAAAATGCTTTCCGCACGTTTGCGATACCGTAGCTCAGCTGTCAGGTGCGCCAGACGCAACAGCACATCTACGGCAACGGAGTTGCCGGACGGTGTGGCATTGTCGAAGACATCCTTGATCGGCGTGATCAAGCGCTCGTGTCGGTCGCCTGTAAAGAAGAACGCCCCACCCTGCGGGTCATCGAACTGGGCAAGCATGGCGTCGGTGAGTTCGCGTGCAGCAGCGAAGTACGACATCCGCCCCGTTGCCTCGTAAAGGGCCAACAGCCCTTCAGCGTAGCAGGCGTAGTCTTCCTGATAGCCGGGGAACTTGTTGCGCCCATCTTTGTGGGAACGGTAGAGGACGCCATCACAATACATCGTGCCCAAAACAAAGGCGGCGTTGCGTTCGGCGACCGCACGGTAGTCGTCGCGCCCCAGGACAACAGCAGCACGGGCAAAGGCGTAGAGCATCAGGCCGTTCCAGGCTGCCAAGCATTTCTCGTCACGGGCCGGTTTGACGCGCTGCTCCCGCGCTGCGTACAGCAGACGCCTGGCACGCCCCAGCACCTCCTCCACCGCTTCCGGTGTCACGTCCTTGAGCCGGGCGATGGTCTCCACCGGAAGTGGGGTGCTCAGGACGGATTTACCGGTGGCCTCAAAGTTGCCCTCCGCAGTGACATCAAAGTACCGGCATACGACTTCAACTGCATCCGGGCCGAGTGGACCTTCCAGCACAGCTCGGATTTCTGCCGGCTGCCAGACAAAGAACTTACCTTCCTCGCCTTCGCTGTCGGCATCCTGCGTGGCGTAGAAGCCGCCATCAGGAGCGGTCATCTCGCGGACAACGTAATCCAGCGTTTCTTCCACAATCTGGCGGTAGCGCGGTTTGCCGGTGGCCTGCCAGGCTTCAAGGTATGTCCGCGCCAGCAGGGCATTGTCATAGAGCATCTTCTCAAAGTGCGGCACAAGCCAGTGGTCGTCCGTTGAGTAGCGGTGAAAGCCGCCCCCTAAATGGTCGTAAATGCCCCCACTCCCCATTTTGTCCAGCGAGAGTTCAACCATTTCAATCGCGTGTAACTCGCCTGTCCGCCGCCAGTACCGCAGCAGAAAGGACAACAGCATCGAATTGGGGAACTTCGGCGCGCCGCCAAACCCTCCGTGAACATGGTCAAACCGTGTGGCGATGCGACGGTAGGCATCATGGAGTATCTGCGGCGAGAGCGACTCTGGACCGTCCACAGGTTCGTGCATGCGGCGCAATTCGGCAGTAATTTCGGCGATCCCTTGTCGCAGTTCGGCGCGCCGCTGCCGGTAGGCTTCGGCTACAGAACGCAGAATGCGCGGGAATCCCGGCATGCGGCCACGGTCTTCGGGGGGAAAGTATGTGCCGCCATAAAACGGCTCACCATCCGGTGTCAGGAACATGGTCAGCGGCCAGCCGCCGCGCCCGGTCATCAACTGAACGGCGTTCATGTAGATGGTGTCCAGATCGGGCCGTTCTTCACGGTCAACTTTGATGTTGATGAACAGCTCGTTCATCAGTGCCGCAATCTCAGGGTTTTCAAAACACTCCTGCTCCATGACGTGGCACCAGTGACAGGCCGAGTAGCCGATACTCAGCAAAATGGGCTTGTCTTCTGCCTTGGCTCGCGCGAGCGCCTCTTCTCCCCACGGATACCAGTCCACAGGATTGTGGGCGTGCTGCAGGAGGTAGGGGCTTGTTTCACCAATCAGCCGGTTGACGAACTGTGGGCGGGGTTGTGCAGACATTAAGCAAAATTCCTTATAACAAATCTGTCCAATAACCACACTAAGCTGTAGCCGATACCAACGTCCACTGGATGTGCTGGAACGGACGCTGGCAGTACTCGGGGGGCTGGGCGCGCTGTTGTGCCGACGTTGTCCTTGCCGAATACCCTGATGACCCTGGCAAGCCAGTAGGGTGTGTGGTGATCTCCCCGATGCGCCGGGGCTAGGTGTCCGTTGATTTGCTACTGACAGCCAGAGCCGGTGTCGGCTGACGTTGGAAGTAGGTCCGGTAGGCAAGCCGGGCCACATTCCAGATTTTTTCCCAGCCGATGTTGACCTCTTCGCCCCGCAGGAGTTTCCCGATGAGTTGGTCGCGGACGTGGGCTGTTGCCCGCTTGAGCAGGAATTCCTTGGCGTGGGGACGGGCCACTTCAAACAGGTGGAAGTTGGGGTCGAGGCTTTGCCCCATGCCTTCAAGTGTCATCAGTGCCCGGACTATAAAGGTGAAGCTGGCCGGAATCCGAAATGGATATTCATAAAGGGTTGTGGAGACCGTCGCATTAAGTTCGGAGAAGGTCAGTTGCGAAAGCTTTTTTCCCTTATACTGCGCCAGGACCCCCTCTGCTGCTTCCCGAAAAGCTGCCGGGTCATAACCCGGCTGTAAAAAGCCCAGGGCAATGGCGTCACCGACCAGCCCCATCAAGTCGCGGTCAACAATGTGGAAGAACGCATCGAGCAGCCCCAGCCGCATCTCGTCCGTGATGTGCCCGACCATGCCGAAATCAAAGAATGCCAACCGGCCATCTGCCATGATGCGTAGATTGCCCGGGTGTGGGTCGGCGTGGAAAAAACCGTCTTCCAACAGTTGCTTGAGGTAGGTGCGCACAAGCAGCGTCATCTTCTGCAGCGGGTCGAAGCCGGCGGCGCGCAGTCGTTCGGCGTCCGTTGGTTTGACTCCGGCGATATACTCCATCGTGATCACGTGGCGACTGGACAGTTCAGGATAAATCTGCGGCAGATAGACTTCCTGCTTCCAGCCGGCGAAGTTACGGCGGAACTGCGCGGCATTTTCCATTTCGCGCTCATAGTCCATTTCTTCCTGCAACATCGCCTCAAATTCCGCGACGATGCCGCTCCAATCCGCTCCCTTGAGACCGGACAGCCACCGGGGGCGCCGTTCTAGGTAAGCGGCCAGCACGCGCAGAATCTGAAAGTCAAGGCGGATGATGTCCGCCAGGTTCGGCCGTTGAATCTTGACAACCACGTCTGTGCCGTCGGGGAGTTGGGCCCGGTAAACCTGCCCAAGGCTGGCCGCCGCCAGCGGACGCGGTTCGATGCGCCGAAAGAGCGCCTGTGGTGGTCGGCCGAGTTCTTCCGTCAGTCGCTGCCAGGCAATTTCCGTTGGAAAGGGAGGGACTTCGTCCTGCAAAACGGTCAACGCCTGCACATACGGCAACGGGAGGAGGTCGGTCCGGGTCGAGAGCATTTGCCCGATCTTGATGAACGTCGGGCCGAGCCTCATCAGGACTTCGCACAACCGTGTGGCCTGGCCAGCATGAAAAGCAGTGTCAGATTCCGCTGCTGAGTCCCGTACTAACCGGCGTAGCTGCCGCACAAGTCGCCAGAAAGGTGTGGCCGGCTTCGTGGTGTCGAGCCACCGCAAGAGGTAGGGCAAGGCAAACCACAGGGTTAGCCAGAGCAGATTGAGCAGACGACCGCGTGCGCGCCAGTCGAGTTGCCTCACGGCCGACCAGAAAAAGCGCAGTGTACCGTGTGAAGTCGGTTGTTCCAGAGTGGGCGGAGCACCGGCAAGCGACATAGAGCAGGGAAGGCAGGTGATGTAGCCCACAGCAGTGAGCAGCCGCAGCGCAGCCTGTTATTCCGATTGTATCGCATGGCGGAGATCGGCGCGCAGACTCTCTGCCAAGGGGGTGGCCGGATCGAGACCCTCGCGTTTGAGTGCTACCGTCCCATCTTTGCGCAGCAGAACAAAGCTGGGCAGCACGGACAGGTTGAGCCGTTGGAAGAGCACGGTGCCGTGCGGATCACGCGCAACCGGATAATCCAGTTGCTGTTGATCACGCCAGGCCTTGAGATCGGCGTCACTGATAAAGTCGCGGTCGTGCGGTTGACGCCCGTTGGTCAGGATCAGGCAGACGGTGACCTGGGGATAGATCTCGGTCACGCTGTGAAGCTGCCGCAGGAGCGGACGCATCAGCGAAATGCCATAGGCGGCAAAGCACAACAGAACGACCGTACCACGCAGCTTTTCCGCGTCGAGTAATGTCCCGTCCGGTGTCGAAAGGAGAAACTCGACCGGATCACCTTGTTTCTGTGTTTTCTGAATCACGACGGGCGTTTTTTCCTGCCCCTCCGTCCGGGTGAAAAGGGTGTGGGGCAGGCCCGATACCAAGAGCGATGCTGATATAAAACAGGTCAGGAGAGATGTGGACGGCAACGGCATGGTCTTTTCGACAACAGTCCTCACGGGACGCAGTGGGTTCCCGGCAACGGTAAAGATGACGGCCTAACGGTAGAGGTTGCGCCGCAGCCTGGGCATTGGTCAAGTTGTTGTCAGTGTCTCAGTTCAAGTTGTTGTCAGTGTCTCAGTTCTGAGCATCGGACGAAGTCCCGGAGCGAAGTCTCCCTGAGAGCCACTGCGCGAACTACTGCGCGAACTACTGCGCCGGTGCTGCCCTACCTCTCCCGCCGTGGCGGTGAACACGGCTGCCGCTGCTCAGCGGTCGTGGGGATGTTTAGGGAAGTACCCAGCGGCTATGGTACAGTGAACAACTGTCCTGTAAGCGATACGGAGGTTAACAAGCTGTATCTATGGTCACCGTGCTGGCAACGCTGTGGTTTGGCGCAGGTTTTCTGACAAGCGAAACGCTGGTGATGTTGGCGGCGTTTCTGGTTGTCTTAGGGACAACTGTGGTGGTTCACGAATTGGGGCACTTCGCCGCCGCCAAATGGCTTGGCATGAAGGTCGAGGTCTTTTCCGTCGGCTTTGGGAAGCGCCTGGCGGGGTTCAAGTGGAAGGAGACCGACTATCGGCTGTCGTTGTTGCCGCTGGGCGGGTACGTCAAGATTACGGGTATGGACCCAGAAGAAGAGGCAGCGCAGCAGCGACATCCTGATGCCTACTTAATGCGTCCGAAGTGGCATCAGTTCCTGGTGCTTGTTGCCGGTCCGGCAATGAACATTCTCCTGGCATTGGCGATTCCGTTTGTCATCGGATTGTTTTTCTTCAAAGCACCGGCCTACCTGAGTCAACCGGCAATTGTCGGGGCTGTGCCAATTGGCTCGGCGGCGGAGGAAGCAGGTATTCAACCCGGTGATCGGATTGTCCGGTTTGCCGGGATTGAAGCGCCGACCTGGGGCAAGGTGCGCGATTACACGGCCATCAACGACGGCAAACCCGTACCGATCACTGTCGAACGCGATGGACGGCAGATTGACCTGACCCTGGTGCCCAAAGCCCGGCAGCAGGCCGGCAATGTGATCGGCGATGCCGGTTGGCTCCCGCGCGACATCCCTGCGGCACAGCCCGTGGTGGCGGCAGTTCAGCCGGGGTCGCCGGCGGCCCAGGCTGGGCTGGAGCCGCAGGATCGGCTTATCATGTTCGATGGGCGCCCGATTCCAAATTTTGACTGGTTCAAACAATCACTCCAGGCATATGAAAACTGGCCGGTGACGCTGGTCATTGAACGTCAGGGGCAAACCGTCGAGCTACGGCTGACGCCGAAACGCATTGACGGGGAGATTCGGATTGGGTTTATCCCCGTCCCACCGCCGCCGTTGCCGCTCATCAAGGAACGCAAGTCAGTCCTTGGGGCAGCGCAGTACGCCATTCAGGAAAACGTCCGCTTTATTGTGCTGACTGTGGAAGCCTTTCGGCAGATTTTCCGCGGAGAACGCAAGGTATCGGAAACACTTTCCGGCCCGATTGGGATTGCCAAAGCATCAGGCGATGCGGTGAAGTTCGGCGGTTTGGAGGGGCTGTTTTTCATCATGGGGTTGCTCAGTTTGAACCTAGGCATCTTCAATCTGCTACCGATCCCGGTCCTGGATGGCGGACACATCTTCCTGCTGACGCTCGATGCCCTGGCCGGGTGGGCCGGGTGGCGGCTGACGGATGAGGTCAAGCAACGTTTCAACCAGGCGGGATTTGCCGTACTGATGTTGTTGATGGTGTTTGTCATGTTCAACGATGTGACGCGCTTTTGGTGGAAGCCAGGGCCGCCCGAACCACCACCGCCGCCAGTTGAAAAGCCGGCTTCAGGACGCTAGCCCCGGCCGGTAAGCGAGGAGGGCAGTGTTCTCCGGCTTGACGGGCAATGCAGGGAGTCGTTACGCTTGGCGACTTTGGCTGCTGAGGGAAGGCAGCAGCGGCTAGGCTTGGCGTGGTCGCTTTGCGTGATCTCTGAGGGAAAGGAAGTCATCGGGAATGAAGCGCACATATCAGCCGAATAACCGTAAACGGGCGAAAACACACGGCTTTCGTGAGCGCATGAAAACGAAGAGCGGACGAAATGTGCTCAAGCGCCGGCGTGCTAAGGGACGTAAGCGCCTCACGGTGAAGCACTACGGTTTCTGAACTGGCAGCTATTGAGTTTCCGGTGACCGACAGCAAACCGCCCCGCATTTCTTACCGGTTCACCAGGCAGGATCGGTTGTTGCAGTCACGTGAATTTCAGAGAGTGTATCGCTACGGCAAACAGCTGCACTCCTCGCTGTTTACGATGTTCGTTGCCCCGAACCGGCTTGGCCGAACGCGCCTTGGCGTGACGACGAGCCGCAAGCTGTCCAAGTCATCGGTGGTGCGCAATCGGTGTCGCCGGTTACTCCGGGAGGTCTTTCGGCGACACCGGCCCACGTTACCGGTGGGGTGGGACGTCGTCATCAACGCCAAATTCCAACTGACAACGGCCGGTTATGCGTTGATCGAGCAGGAGTTTATCCGTTTGATGGGCAAGCTCGCCAAAGCGTCCGGTGCGCATCCGCCTGGGCCGACGGATTGAGGACAGCCTCCCAACCGACACAAACCGCTATGCTCAAGGCAGTTGTTTTGTGCTTGATTCGCATTTACCAGTTTCTGATTGCACCGCTCCTGCCCCCAGTTTGCCGGTTTCAACCGACTTGTTCGCACTACACCGCCGAGGCAATTCAACGGTATGGCGTGTTACGTGGCGGCTGGCTCAGCATTCGGCGGCTGGCGCGCTGCCAACCATTTTGTCAGGGTGGTTACGATCCTGTTCCCGACCTGGTAGGTCAGTACGCTGCGCGCACCGTATCGCGCGTGAAAGGTGGCTCAGGCTCTCATGAGTGAGAAATCTCGCGTTGCCCTTGCTTTCGCCTTGTCGCTGGCAGTCATGCTGGTCTGGCAGTACCTGTTCGCCCCACCGCCGCCGGAGAACATGGCATCTGCGCCGAACGGTGGAACGGCACCCGCTGCCGACCCGGCGCGTGTGGCAATACCATCTACGCCGACCGAGTTTACCCCGGCCGATGCTCCGGCCCGTGACATCACGGTGGAAACGTCCTTGTGGCGCGCAACATTCTCAAATCAAGGCGGCACCCTGACGCGCTTTGTCCTCAAGGCCCTGCCGAACGGACGAACACTCCGCGCTGGCGATGGCAAATCTGAGCTGGAGGTGCTGACGACGACCTCCCGGCGGGGTGATCCCGGCGGGAGTACGACCGAACTCGGAGCCGCCTTTGAGCTTCACCTACCGGAGCATCCCGAACTGACGACCTACCTCAACCGCAGCCGCTACCAGATTGTCGGCCTGGCCGAGGATATGCTGACCGTTGCAAACGGACAGGATATCAACTTGGTATTTACCCTGGCGGGCGAGCAAGGCTATCAAGTCACCAAACGGTACACCCTGCGCGGTGGGCGTTATGACTTTGATTTTGTTGTCGAGTTGACTAAAGACGGAGCGCCGCAGCCGGTGGCCTTTCGCGTCGGACCGAATTTCGGCGACCAGGTCTTTGCCGAATACGACGGCTACACGCACACGCCACCGCAAGCTGTGACGGTGGTCGGCGGCAACGCCGTTTTTACGCCCTTCAGCGCACTTGCAGCGACGCCGCCTGATGCGGACAGGCCGGTGTACTTAGCGAAACCCAATACCGCCTGGTGTGCGCTGACCGATCACTACTTTGCCTTTGCGGCTATCCCCCCGGCACCGGGTGTGGTGCAGGTGAGCCGTCGCGATGCCGTTACCCGTTTTCAGGGGCGCGACATCAAGCGCGAATATGCCTTCTTGGATGTTCCGACCGTGAGTGGCGCCGGCAACATCATCTACATCGGTCCCAAGGATCGGACCTACTTAGCTTCGGTCAGTCAGACACTCAAGACAGAGCGTGGTCTGGACATTGATTTACGCGAACTGAACGACTACGGCTGGTTGGCTTTTTTTGTCCGACCATTGATCCCGGCGCTCGATTGGTTACTGCGGTTTTTCTATGCGCAAACACAAAACTACGGCTGGGCCATCATATTGCTGACGTTTGTCGTCAATATGTTGTTGTTCCCGCTGCGGTGGAAAACCGCCGTCTCCTTCCGCAGGGTGGCAGTCCATGCCCCACGGCATAAGGAACTGGCCGAGCGCCTGAAGCGCTTGCAGGAGCAAAAGGTTAGAATGGACGACCCGCGCATGGTCGAGCTACAACGGGAGCAACTTCAGTTGATGAAGGATAGCCTGCCGGTCATGGGCTGTCTGCCGCTCCTGCTGCAACTGCCGATTTTTGTCGCCATTTATGTGTATTTACAGCTTTCGATTGATTTGCGGCAAGCACCGTTTATCGGCTGGTTGACCGACTTGTCGGCTCCGGATCCATGGCACGTCCTACCGGTTGTGTTGTGTGTGACACAAATCGGTCAGAGTTATCTGATGCCGCAGCCGCCTGGCCCGGAAGACCCGGCGCTCGCCATGCAGCGCAAGATCATCGTATGGGTGATGCCAATTGTGTTTGCCGCGCTGTTTTTCTGGAGTGCGCCCAGTGGTTTGGTGGTGTACTGGATGGCAGGTAACATCATCGGCATCATTCAGCAACTTGTGATCAACCGGATGCTCCCACCGTTGCCGACGGTGGAGACGCCGCCCGGGACGGTGCCGGCCGGCGGCCCGCCCGTGGACGGTAAAGGCAAAAAGAAGTTCAATCCGCGTCCGGCATAGAGGTTAGTTTGTTGCGGCTGGGTGCACTACACGGTTGAATGGACAGGGCTATGGCAGAGATTCTCCTCTCTGAACTGATGCCGGTACGTGATGATGACGGTCTTGAGCCGTTGCTGAGCAATTTCCTGACCGGCCTCATTCGGTACAGTGGGTGGCAGCTTGTGTTCACCATCAGTGAGCAGGCAGGCGTTTGGCATGTCAACTTTACCGGTGCGGACGCCGGTGTCCTACTGGCACGTGGGGCTGAAGTCCTCAATGCTTTAGAGCACATCCTAGAACGGGTGGTCGCCCACCAGATGTCTGGTCGCTGGTCGGTGCGCTTGGACGCGAACGGCTACCGTGCCGGCCGCGAGCGGGAGTTGGTCCTGATGGCGCGAACGGCCGCTGAGCAAGTCAGAAAGTATCGTCAACCGTTCACTTTCAGTGCCTTGAGCGCCGCCGAACGCCGTGTCATTCACCTGACACTGGCTGCCGAGCCGGGGGTACGAACGGAAAGTGTCGGTCAGGGTGATGAACGTAAGGTTGTTGTCCATCCGCTGTAGCGGTTATCACTCAGGACAAACGTGTGTGGCGATTGGTGGCCTCCGGCGGCACTGGCTCGCCTGGTTGTGTTTCGGGTGGTTGCTGACCGGAGGATGTGTCACCTCGCGCGTCACCCTACCGCGTCTGCTGCCAACCGAGCCACCGATGCCAGCTGCCGAACTGGCCAGGCGCATTGGCGGTTTACAGCAACTACAGTCGGTGCGGTCGGCCGTTCAATTACAGTTTACCGATTATCGGGATTCCGTGCGTGGGGTCGGTCGGGTCTATCCCTCGGCCAGCGGGGCGTTGGTGCTGCGGCGTCCGCAATCCATCCGCCTGCAAGTCCAAGCGTCACTACTTGGCTCTGTGGCGGATATGACCTCGGACGGTGAACACTTCACCGTGGCTATTTACTATCCAACCGACCGGCAAGCGTTTATTCACGGGTCTAACTGGAAAACCTACTCCAAGTCCGTACCGAACGTGGCCGGACAACAAGATGTCAGTGCCTTTGCCAATTTGCGGCCACAGCATCTGTCCTTGCCGCTGCTGCCGCCGGCGATCCCGCCGCCGGGACCTGATACGAGTTGGTCGGTCTTTGAGACACGCCGTGACGAGTTAGCCACCAGTGGGGCGCGTTCTGAGTGGGTGACACGCACCTACTATTTGCTCTATGTTGCGCAACGCAATCTGGCCGGGCAATGGCGCCCTTGTTTTGCATATTGGTTTGACCGGACACAGCGGGGAACGCCGTTGATGCGATTGGAGGTATTTGATGAGAACGGCGACTTGAGCAGCATGTCAGAATTCGGCGGCTATGCGGCCTCGGACGGCTCCGGCCGGCTACTGCCAGACTGGGTGCGTATTGTTCGCCCGTCAGAGGGCTATGCGCTGCGGGTGGTGTTTCAGTCGCCGGAAATTAACCCTGCATCGCTACCGGAGGACGTCTTTACATTGACCAACGACCGCAATTTGAAAGTCATAGACCTTGATGCCCAGTCCCAACTCTGAATGCCTGCCGGATACCACAACCACCTTGACTGCGGAGAACGCACCGGTCGTAGTCGCCGTGCAGTCCCTCACCATGGTGTACAAGGTCGGGCGAGTTGCCGTTCGGGCAGTGGACAACGTGACGTTTACCGTTCGGCAGGGTGAGTTTGTGTCCATTGTCGGGCAATCCGGTTCGGGAAAGTCCACCTTGCTCCACATTCTGGGTGGGTTGCTCCGCCCGACCAGTGGTTCGGTGCTGATTGACGGCCAAGATTTAGCGACGGTCAGTGATCGACAACGGACAATGATTCGCCGCCAAAAAATTGGCATTGTGTTCCAACGCTTCAATCTGTTCCCGACCCTGTCGGCCGAAGGCAATCTGCGTTTGGCGGAATCCATTCGAGGTACCAACGGCAGCGATCCGGCACACCGGCGGGAATTGCTCCGCATGCTGAATTTGGAACACCGACTTCACCACAAGCCATTGGAGTTGTCGGGTGGAGAGCAACAGCGTGTTGCTGTCGCCCGGGCGCTCATCAACCGTCCCAAACTACTGTTAGCCGATGAGCCGACGGGCAATCTCGATAGTGAGAACTCCCAGACCGTCCTCGATATGCTGCGGCGACTCAATCAGGAGTTACAACAAACCGTGATTTTGATTACCCATAACCCGGAGGCAGCGGCGATTGGATCGCGGATTCTGACGATGCGCGATGGGAAGATCATCGCCGACCGGCCCAATAGTCCCCAATGAAACGGTTCATTCAGGTTGTCAAAGCGGCTGTGTTGTGGAAGTACGAGCGTGGTTCGTGGCAGTACGATGTGCTCTGTGTACTCATCCTCGCTTTCATCTTTCTCATTCCGGCAAGTTGGTTTGACGAACGTCCGGTGTCCCGCCGCCAAGCTGCCGCGCAGTTGGGCAACATTGGTGCGCCGGAGTTCATCAGCATGGCAGAAATAGGGCAGTCACCGCCGTCGGAAACAGTGCAGGGTGCATTGGAAAAGGTTGGCGAAGCGCGACGGCGACGACCGGTGCGGGTGCGACACTTTGAGCATGTCAAGGACGTGTCCGGTGAACGTATCGCTGGGTATCACGTGTGGTTTGAAACACGGGAACCGGCGGTGCCATAGCCGTGCCGTTTGCGGCTAGAGACAGGATGCCCGGAAAAGACAATTACTGACTGAGAGGCATGCTTGTTGTGAAGTTGGGCAGGGTACAGAGCAGTAGCCGCCGGCAGTTCCTTGCAGGTCTATCAGGCTTGGTCGGCAGCACGGTGATAAGCCCGGGAGGGCGGGAGGTGCAGGCCCGACGCGTCGATCTGCAAACCGTGATGAAGAACTTGCAGGCGGCCAGCCAACGGCTAAGTGGTTTGCAGGCAACGGTGACACACCGGCGCGTCAACACGCAGCTTGGTGTTCAGGAGCCGCGCCAAGTCGGTGTGCTGCGCTTTAGTACGCGCGGCAATGTTCGTCGCCTGCGGGTTGACTACACCGAACCGCAGCCGAAGACGGTGGTGGTCAACGGCAGTGAAGCAATTCTGATCGAGCCGGTCCTTAATCAGGCATTTGTGAGTACAACAACGGAGATCGCCAAAAAGACGGCCTCGACCAGTTTGCTCACCGTACTGACGGATGCGCAGCAGCTTTCCGAAAACTTTGAAATCCTGCTGGACGGCGAAGAACATCTCGACGGGCAGCTTACGACGAAGCTGTTGCTGCGCCCAAGAGGGAAGAGCCAGTATCTGCGGCTTGAAATTTGGGTTTCCCACCAGAATTGGCTGCCGGTAAAGCAGATTCTGCACACGCGCAGCGACTACACGACGATCATCCTGACGAACATCCGCTTACAGGCCATCCCGGAAGCCAGCTTCAAGGTCGATTACAGCAAGTACAAGGTCGTCCGTGGCTAGTTTCGCCCGCACCCGTTGCATGGCTCACTGCACACAGACCTGGCCCCGGCACACCACTGGGTGATGCCAATCCGGAACCGCTTGCTTTATAGACTTGCTTTATGGAAAAGCCGCGTCTTTCACATCACCTTTCAAATCACGGACCGGGGGCCACTTTTCGGGGGTACAGCCTTGGCGCAGTTGCAACAGCCCTGTCCAGAAGGTGAAAGCCGGCCTTGCGCGCGGACCAGGTGCCGAAAAAAAGGCCCCTGCGGCTTGGGTGCCGGTAGGGCGCGTCGTCGCAGGGGCAAAAGGGCTGACTAAGCTTAGGCCGTAGCTGGATTATCGCCGGCCGCCACCGGTGGAATCAGCGGCTTGACGACGGCCGGGCGAGCAGTGTCGGCGGCCTTCGCTTCTTCGCGTTCAGCATTGCCGCCGGTTGTCGGTTCATCATCATCTAACGGTAAACCGGCAACCAGCCGTCGCACCTGGATGGCATCTAGCGACTCTCGCTCTAGCAAGGCCTCTGCCAACCGCACCAGCGCATCCTTGTTGTCAAGGATGATCTGCCGCGCGCGGTTGTACTGCTCCATGATGATTCGCTTGACTTCCTGGTCGATCTTGATAGCCGTATCCTCACTGTAATCTTGATGCTGGGCGATCTCACGCCCCAGGAAGATCTGTTCTTCCTTCTTACCAAATGTGAGCGGACCCAGTTGCGACATGCCGAACTCACACACCATCCGCCGGGCCAGCTCTGTTGCCCGCTCGAGGTCGTTCGAGGCGCCGGTCGTGACATGGTTGAGGAAAATTTCTTCCGCCAACCGCCCTCCCATCAGGATGGCAATCTGTCCCTCAATATACTCGCGCGTGTGTGAGTACCGGTCGGCCTCGGGCAACTGTTGTGTCAGCCCCAACGCCATACCACGCGGAATAATCGTGATCTTGTGAACCGGGTCGGCGTTCGGCACTTTGATCCCGACCAAGGCATGGCCGGCTTCGTGGTACGCAGTGTTGCGCTTTTCTTCATTCGACATGACCAACGAGCGCCGCTCGCTGCCCATGATGACCTTGTCCTTGGCCCACTCGAAGTCACGCATCGTCACGAACTTCTGATTGTTGCGGGCTGCATTGAGGGCCGCTTCGTTGACAAGGTTAGCGAGGTCAGCACCTGTGAAGCCAGGTGTCCCGCGCGCAATCACCGAGATATCCACGTCGTCTCCCAGCGGGATTTTGCGTGTGTGCACGGCGAGAATGCCTTCCCGCCCCTTCACATCGGGACGATTGACGACCACACGCCGGTCAAACCGCCCCGGGCGCAACAGGGCCGGGTCGAGTACATCCGGTCGGTTCGTCGAGGCAATCAAAATCACGCCGTCGTTGGACTCAAAGCCATCCATTTCAACCAGTAACTGGTTAAGCGTCTGTTCACGCTCGTCATGTCCGCCGCCCAGTCCGGCCCCGCGATGGCGTCCCACAGCATCAATCTCGTCAATAAAGATAATGCACGGCGCGTTTTTCTTGCCTTGCTCAAACAGGTCGCGGACGCGCGACGCGCCAACCCCAACAAACATCTCGACGAAGTCCGAGCCGGAAATGGAGAAAAATGGCACGTTGGCCTCGCCGGCGACGGCCCGCGCCAACAGGGTTTTGCCTGTCCCGGGCGGTCCCATCATGAGAATGCCTTTCGGAATGCGCCCACCGAGCTTCTGGAACTTCTGCGGCTCTTTGAGAAACTCAATAATCTCCTGTAGCTCTTCCTTGGATTCTTCAACCCCGGCCACGTCCTTAAACGTAATCCGTTTGGCCTGGTTGGAGAGGAGCCGCGCCCGACTACGTCCGAACGACAACGCCTTGTTGCCACTGCCCTGCATCTGCCGCATCATTAGGAAGACAAACCCGATCAGCAAAAAAACGGGTAGGTAGTACAGCAGAATGGTGAGCCACAGTCCGCTCGTAGCAGGTTTGCCCTGCACCTTGATGTCCTTTTCGCGCATGCGGTTCATCAGTTCCCCGGCGACGCCGCTGGTGATGTCTGTGCGAAAGGGCTTGCCGTTGGTGTACTTCCCCTCCACTTCCGTGTCTGAGATGACAGCTTCCTGAATTTCTCGCGCCTCAATCTTCTTGACCAGAGTCGCATAGTCAGGGTTATCGAGCGGGTCGTTGCGGTGGAGCAAGCTCCAGAACAACACGCCGCCAGCGATAATAACGATCCAGAGGACTACTTGCCGGACTGCCGTATTCAAGTCGAGCCTGCCCCATCGGAAGGCAAACCCGATCAGCAAAACAAAGGGTAGGTAGGACAGCAGAATGGTGAGCCACCGTCCGCTCGTAGCAGGTTTGCTCTGCACCTTGATGTCCTTTTCGCGCATGCGGTTCATCAGTTCCCCGGCGACGCCGCTGATGATGGCTGTGCGAAAGGGCTTGCCGTTGGTGTACTTCCCCTCCACTTCCGTGTCTGAGATGACAGCTTCCTGAATTTCTCGCGCCTCAATCTTCTTGACCAGAGTCGCATAGTCAGGGTTATCTTCCTTGAGCGGGCCGTTGCGGTGGAGCAAGCTCCAGAACAACACGCCGCCAGCGATAATAACGATCCAGAGGACTACTTGTCGGACTGCCGTATTCAAGTCGCGCCTGCCTTTCCGTATCGGTCGTTGCTGACTTGGTGGAAATGACCGAAAAACGGTTGAATGAGCTGTGGGGACGGCGCGAATGCGCTGCCCCCAGATGGGACTTCGAGTTTACACGAACGACTTTTTCAGAGAAAAGTCATCCTGTCGTTTCTCTCCGGGACGGTTCGGTTGAACCACCTACCTGGGAATATAAGCTTCGGTGAAGACGAGTGCATCTGCCACGCGGCGCACCTGACGTCCTCCTGTCAAATTCAGGCATTTACCTACCCCATCGTCGGTGAGCAGGGTCTGCTCGATGGCTTCGATATGGTGCAAGGCCACGGCCGGATATTCCTTCTGTTGGGCGACGGTGTGCAAGATGCGGTGGCGGAGCGACGGCGAAAGCACCCGAAGTTCTGCCACCGGCAGCGCCCAGCGCCGCCCGGCCCGCCGGGCATGGCGTTCTAACCAGGCGGCGACGATTGTTTTTAGATACTCCCCGTCTTCCTGCACAAGCCGCCCCAGCCGTCCCAGGGCTTCGCCGAGTTGGGGATTGAGACGTTCCAGTTCCGGGATGACGACGTGGCGAAGCCGGTTGCGGGTGCGCGTCAGATCGCGGTTGCTGGCATCCTCCCGAAAGGGGACGCCATGCCGTTGCGCGTAAGCGGCAATACGTGCCCGTGGCGTTGTCAACAGGGGGCGAATGACCCGGATGGAAGAGCCATCCGCCACCGAACGCAGCGGTAGAATGCCTGTCAGACCGTCAGGGCCTGTCCCCCGCACCAAGCGGAGCAGGATGGTTTCAACCTGATCGTTTTGTGTATGCGCCGTCGCAATAAATGCTGCGCCGACACGCTCTGCCGTCCGCTGCAAGAAGGCATACCGAATCCGGCGTGCGACGGCTTCGATGTTCCCATGCTCGGCCACGGCTTTGTGTCTGACATCCACCGTTTCCACCGTCCAATCGAGACCCAGGCGCTTGGCCGTCTCGACGACCAATTGGGCATCGGCGGCAGACGCGGCACCACGTAACCTGTGGTCAAGGTGGGCGACATGCAGGTGCCGGGCGGCGGCAGCGCCACACCGCTCCCGGAGTACGTGCAGGAGCGTCATTGAGTCCAGACCGCCCGATACGGCCACGACAACCCCACCTTCTGGAAAACCGTCCACCGCACGCAACCAGCCGTCATCGAGCAGGTTGTCGGTGGCTGAGCGCGCTGCGAACCGGGCGACCTTGACGAGATGCTCACTCATCGTTGAGTTCAGGGTAATCAAACGGATGATTGGCCAGGACAGCGCGCATGTTGATTTGTCCCAGCAGCGTCTCCAGAAAGGTTGAAAGCAGGTGGACGGTCTTGAGGAGTTCTTCCAAGTTACGCGCTGACTGCACCTGGTCTAAGAAACGGTCGTACTCGTCCCAGTCCTTGTACATCAGAAACCGCAGCGACGTGTCACGAAACAGCGTGATACGTTCAATCAGCGGCGCAACCGCTGTTTTGTCCGGCCGCGATTCAAACCGGCGCAAGTGGCATAGCAGCCGCCAGATGTCTTCACGTAAGTGCAGGGACTGCTCCAGCTTGGTCTGAAACATATCGAAGTCGGCCGTCCCGTCAAACGTTGGGTCGAAGACCGTCGCCAGCGCCACCAGTGACTGCTGGAAACAGTCGCGCAGCAGTCCGTGTGTGTTCTCAACACGACTGTAAATCGGCGGTGCCTGATGGAGCTCAGCGAAACCAACCAGCTCCCGCCCGTAGATTTTCTGCAACTCCATCTCGAGGGCGTAAACGGTGGCGTCGAACGCATCGTGGACATCCGGCAGCAGATTGGGCAGGCACATGGGGCGGGTTTCGATAAACTCGATCAGCGCCTCAGTTTCCGCACGGATCAGGATGAAAATCAGCAGGTTGCTCTTCAGCGGGCGATCCTGGCGCAGGTCGTCCTGAACAAAGTCCAAGTAGCGCAGGAAACGGTAAAAGGAACTGAAAATGTGGCGTAAATCCTGGCGTAGTGCTGGGTCGGGCAGCGCCGCAACTAACTTACGGAGCGCCTCGGACTTGATGTCCGGCGTCGGTGTCAGGAGGTACTGCTGTGTCACCGGTAAGAGCTGACTTTGCTCAATGGACTGGTTGAGGAGTCGGCCGGTTGCCGTAAAAGTATGGTAACTAACCGGTTTGGCGCGGATAAGATCGTCCACAACAGTGCAGATGTCAAAAAGATTGTCCATGAGGAGGTACAGCGCTTGATTGAGCGCCGACTCATCGCCTGTGACCGGCTTTGGGCGGGAAGAGACAACCCCGGAGGCAGACGGTTGGAAACCGGAGGCAATGATCTCGGCAGACAGATAGTTCATGCGAAGCAGCGCTTGGCGAATAATGCGCAGTTCCTCTGTAAAGTCACGCTGCCGCAACGCCACCCGGTCAGCTTCCGCCAGCGGATGGAGTTCCACCCTGAAGAAGCACGCCAGACTGCGGGCTAACATCGTCAACTCAAACAGCCAACGCTGCCCAAGCGCACCCACCGTCACCTCGCGCGGAGGGAGACCCGCCGCATCCAGAACGGCGTCGTTGACCGTCGGAGAAGTCATAGATTGCGCGTCACTCATGAGGCAGGAGATATATGGGAGAAGCTGCCCAGGGGGAACATAAATCCAACGCTGTCAATGGAGATGCATAAAAATACTGTAGCATGCCACGTCTGTATAGCTTTCGGCCGCTTACCGTGCAGACGGAGCAGAAAGCCGGTCAGCCAGCAGATGCTTCAGTTCCAATTTGGCGCGAAACAAGCGCGATTTGACCGTGCCGACGGCCACGCCGGTAATATCGGCAATTTCTTCGCAGCTCAAGCCGTCGTATGCCTTCATCACGAGGGTGTCCCGGAAGTCCGGTGGCAAGCGCGCCAGCGCCTGCCGCACCAGCTGTGCCCGTTGGTGAGCTTCAAACAACACATCCGGTCGCTCGGCGGCAATCGGCTCGGGGGGCAGGGCCCGTTCACCGGCGGCCGGCAGTGCGGTTAGATGATACTCGCTGCGGCGCGTCTCACTGCACAATCGGTTGAACGCGATGCGATACAGGTATGTTTTGACCGCGGCCTCTCCCCGCCAGGCAGTAGCGTGCTCGACGAGCGCGACGAAGACGTCCTGACAAAGTTCTTCTGCGCGCGCCGGCGACGCCAGCCGCCGCGCCAAAAAACGATAGATCGCAGCGCGGTGACGTTGATAAAGGCACGCAAAGGCTTGTTCATCCCCCTGTTGAAACGCGCGCAGGAGCGCTTCGTCGGTTGTCATGACCGGCCCCATACAAGATGCGCGTTACGCACTGATGGCAGCCGTTTTGCGTCGCCTGTGAATGACGACTCCCAAAATACCAGGCCCCCTCAGCCGGACGCGCCGGAGGTTACTTCTTGAAAAGCTTGTCGAGAAAGCTACCGCTGCTTTTGGACCCTTTGATTGCCTCGATGCCTTTGCGCGCAGCTTTAGAATCCGGGTCAAGGCGCAGGGCCTCATTGAACATTTTCTCCGCCTGGATGTTCATGTTTGCCCGCGCATATAGCTGTCCTAACGCCACCAGCGGAGCCGTATTGAACTGATCTAACTCGGCCGCTTTCTTGAGGGCTACCTCGGCCTCACGTTGCATTTTGGGATGTGCCGCCAAGGTGGTTCCTAACAGCAGGTGATACCGTGCGACATCAGGTCGGAGCGTCACGGCCTCGCGCAGCAGAGCGATGGCTCCCACAAAATCGCGGGCGGCAATCTTAGTGCGCGCATCTTGAAACGCCTGTTCCGCCCTCGCTTCCCGCTGGGCCGTTGTTTCGGGTGGGGGAGTTGTAGGCGTCGCCGGCGGTGCGGCTGCGCTGCCGCGTGGCGACGGCGTGACGGCGGACAGCGGCAGCGGTGCAAGGACGGTGGGTTTGTCCGCACCATCCCGAATGGCTTCGTAGGCTTCTGTAATCCGTGCAAAGATGGCATCTACCTGCCGGCGCGTTTCCAGCGGTGCATTGAGGTGGCGATCGGGGTGAAAGTCACGTGCCAAGCGGTAGTAAGCATCCCGGATTTCTTCCCGTGTTGCATAGGGCGAAATGCCCAAAATCTCGTGGGGATCGGTGGTAGTTTCGAGCCGCGCCTGCATCGCCAGCAGCATGTTGACTGCCTTGAGCGAGCCGGTGCGTTTGGCGGCGGCATCTGCCGCACGGGGCGGGATAATGGGTGGGGCGCTGACAGCCTGTTCAACAACTTCGGCCGGAATCTCCATTTGTCCAGTTTCCCGGTTGACGACCGGCGCTGTGTGACGCTCCAGAACGCCGGCCGAAAGCAAGCCATAAAGCGCCTGTAAGGTCGCATTGGGCGGACTATTGACGAGCATCATCGCCTGGAGGACGTTCATCGGGACATTGATACCCATCACCAACTGCCGTTCGATAGGCTTGAGTGACAGTGACTGAGTGCGTAGGAGAGGGTTACTCGACGGCCCGATGAGCCGGTTTAGATCACCCATGCCGCGCTGAATGATGCTGAAATCGCGGATTCGTCGAACCCCTTCCAGAATGATATTGGCTGTTGAAAGCTCCAGTCGCAGGTCATCCGGGACAGGCTTTTCCTGGTTCGTAAACTGGTAGCGCCCGCTTGTCCACTCAAACAGGGAATAGATGATGCCCAGAATTTGGAAGGTGACGGCATTGGCAAGATCACGCTCCGAGATAATGCCCAGTTCGACCAAGGCCCGACCGAAGCGTTTGCCGCGCCCCATGGCCTCTGATGCCCGCAGGAAGTCGGCCTCCGACAGCAGCCCGTTGCGTATCATACTTTCGCCAATGCGGTCAGACCGGTCATTACTACGCGCAAAAACAATCGCCCCCAGTTCAAAATATATGGATTTGCTGATGTTGTGGTGCGTCAGGGTTAGCTCACCGCTGAGACGGCGGGTGTAAATACGCCGGATGACATCCGGCAGGGCATCCTGAACAAGGTCGCCTTGTAAGAGTGGACTGGTCACAACCAACTCCTCTGAAAAGGGAAGGTGCAACGCACCGTTCCCACCGGAAAACGTTAGTCTGTATCTTCAGCGTCGGCATCCTTTCCCTTGAGGATGGGATCGGACGGCCGCGCCCGTGAACCCTGGCGGTCGGCACCACGCAGCACACCGCTATCATCCATCATAAAAGACCGCCGTCCTGTTTCTCGATACCGCTCCGGCACGGCATGGATTTGAAACGTGGGCGGGGTAGCTTGGTTGTTAACCACCATTTCAATTTGGTAACCGCGATACTGACCGTCAGGAAGATTCGGAATCTCCCCCGCCCGGCGTAGTTCGGCCAGCGTGCCAAAGCGATTTTGTCCGACGCCCAGCGCATACCGTGCCTGCGCCTGCTGGAGCTGTTCAAGCAGGGGGATGACTGCCGCCTCATTGGCAGCGATGCGCACTGCAAGTAGCTGGTCCAGATCAAAGACTTCGTCCGTATAGCCGCCGAAAGCAGCAACATAGAGCGCCGCGATGCGCCAGACTTTCAACTTCCGGTCGCGGGTCAGGACGGCGTTGAGAACGGTCGGCCGGGCATCTTCGTTGTTGAGGGAAGCCCGCAATTCGACGGTTGCCAGGTTCTCTTCTGTAATGTCCCGGAAGGCGATGTTACCGACAATGCGCGTCCCGGAACGGAGTAACATTTCCCGTGTGCCACTGCTTGTCGTGATCATCTCAACACGGACGCCCTGGGCCGCCAGTCGGGTCAGCGGGTGATCGCCGAGTAGGGCCTGGCGAATATCGTTGTAGGCTGCATTGTCGTTGGTAGCCAATGCGGAAAGTGTAGCCTGCGCGCGTTCGGTCAAAAACGCCCGGATTGCCGAATCGTCACCGCGAAAGAACGCCTCAACGCAGGCCGCGACAATGTCTGCCGGGCGCAGTTCACGTGATCGCTGGGCGTGAGCGGCGGCCGAAGGTAGGCACATCGCCTGCTGGCCGCCAGCGTCCAGCAACATCAACCCGGTCGAGCAGAGAGGCGCACCTAAAACCACGACCCCAAGTTGGTGGAGAAAGCTGCGTATGAACATATTGTGTGTCCAAGCAGACATAGAAGCTGTATCTTTATGGATGGCCTAGCTCGGTTGCAAGGGATGTTGTTTGGCAACGCCATTTGACAGGCGTGCCAGATGCGTTCAACGTGTTGAAGAAACTGTTTCTCAACCTATACCGGCAACGGTTTTGCCAACGACAACGATGAATGCGTTGCTCTAAAGGTTGTGGTCAAGGTTTTTCCACAAATGCGGCAACCCGTGCTGGGGACGCCGTCGCGCACACCTAGCCATGTACGACCGTGTCATTCGCTTACGTGGAAGTGAAACATACGAACTTGCCGCCCGCACTCGTTTCGGCTACGAACTCGATCCGGCGCGCAACTTCGGTATTAAGCTGGTGGTGCGGGCGTATGTTGTTGCAGAAGATTATAGCATTGAGGACTTCGCGGCGCTGGTGAGGAGCGAATCGGCGCAACGTGAAGAAGCGCAGCGCTTTCGGGCGCGATTTATATTGGATAGTCGGGACTTGGATGCGTCTCCACCGCCGGAGGGGCCGCCGCCTTCAGACGCTCCAGACTCCTGAGCGCCGAATCCGTTCCCAAAAAAACCGGCTTGGGTAGCATAGCCCAAGTTGGTTCCACAACGAGTTGTTTTTCAAACAACGTTGCATATGTCTGAAGCCGTTTCTCTTTCACCAACCGTCACCGATGCCCCCTCCCCTCCGGCTTCTGCCGGAGAACAAGTCACAGCCCCTTCACCGGCCTATCGGTTGACGCCGAGCACAGCGCCTTTTCGCTGGGCGGGCGTCGCAGTGGCTGCGTATCAACAGGCACCGTCCCCGGATGCCGACTTCGCCGGCATCACCCGGCAGACGTTGTTCGGACGGTTAGGGGAAGCAATCGGCTTTGAGGTGCGGTATTTCGAGATTGCACCGGGCGGCTGGTCGGCGCTGGAGTGTCATGAACACGCGCATGCCGTCATCGGTCTGCGCGGTGTGGGGAAGGTTCTGCTGGGGGACACCGTACACACGCTCGGTTTTCTGGACGTGGTTTACATCGGCCCGCACTGCGTCCACCGGTTGGTGAATGACGAAGCTACGCCGTTCGGTTTTCTCTGTATTGTTGACGCACAGCGCGACCGTCCGCGCCGGTTGCGTCCGTCAGATGTCCCCAAGCTGTTGGACGATCCGGCGCTGGCACCGATCATCCTCCGGCCGGGCAAGGAAACCGTGGCCGGTGGGAAGGAAACCGTGGCCGGTGGGCAAGATGGTTGCGCCGGGGAGTAGGGTAGCGGCCCGGAAGCGGAGTCCGGCTACAGGGCTTGTGTGCCGAGCAGCCGGATCCCGGCGGGAGCATCGCCTCAGCTCGGTTGCTGTTATGCGCTCGTGGGTGGTGGCGCCCGGCCAGGGGCCTTTTTCTCCGCAAGGGAGAAAATAACAAACTGGTGGCGTGTTATTCGGAGCCGGCGTCGGTCCGACGCTTGAACCCGGCCACCAGACCGCGCGCCGAGTCGCGGAGTGTAATGTGCGGGTCAATCTCTAGCCCACAGGGCAGGGGAGCGGCCCAGCACGGGCCGTGAACCGGCTGGTAAACAGCCACGTCGTTGATGCGCCGGACAACCACCTCCGGTGTGTGTAACGCTGCCGGACGAACGATAATCGGCGTCAGCGCCGTCGGCAGTTGATTCAGGCGAAATACCGACAGCAAAAGGGCAATACCAAAGGTCAGTCCACCGACAATACCGATCACCAGCCCAACTTGCCGTTGGTGCAGGGCGGTCGGTTGGGACGGCAATGCCCCTTCACCAAATCCAAGAACTAATCCGACACAGGCGACACAAGCGGCGATAGTCAGAAACATGCTGGTCCGGTGCAGTGTGAAACCCAGCCATACGGTTCGCACACCCATGCCGGCGATGGTGAAGCCCGATAGTCCAACCAACGCCCATCGTGCCGGCACCGTTCGGCGGTCAGCGATGAAGTGGGCAATCCACAGCGCCGGTAGTATGACGAAAAAACTCAGGCCGTAGCGCAGCGTCGGCGCAGCGGCAAAGACGTAAGCTATGCCGGCCCACGCAATACCGACCACCCACGGCCGGGCGTCGCGGTGTGAAGTGCGTCTTGCCAGCAAGGCAACACCGGTGATGAACGACACGACAAGGTACAGGGCCAGAACGGTTTCGATTTGCAACCAGCGCGGCAACCAAGAAAAATCCCACCAGCCGGCGCTATAGCGCGAGGTTTCAAGGTTGTAGGGGGGCAAATGCCAACTCCACCGCACAAACTCCCGAATGTAGACCCGCAGGGGTTCAAGCTTTGCCGGCGGGTAAGCCCATTCCACCGGGTAGGCTCCTAGGGCTGAGGGAAACAGCGGATAACCCGACATCATCCAGCGAGCAACGGTGACGGGCGCTGCGAGCAGCATCCCGGACACCACCAACCCTAACCATCGCCTAGGTTGGTGACGGGTTTGCCATAGGGCCCACAGCACCACGCCGGCCACGGTCGGGGTGGACGACAGCTTACAAGTGAACGCGCCAAAGGCGAGCACCACAGGCACGGCAATGGTCGCCGGCAGGCGCTGCCGGTGACCGTCGGGGGCGGCGGCGGCGTGCGGCGGGGTTTCTGTCCCACGCAGCAGCGCCCAGACGGCGGCAACCACCAGTGTGAGCGTGGGGGTATCGGTTGAAAGTGAGTCCAGGGCAACATACGTGTACGTGAACAGGGCAAACATCAACCCCCCAGCCACCAGCATGAACCAGTCGGAGACCTGGGCGGCGTTTCGCTGCGCACGGGCGATGGTCAAGCAAATGTGAAGCCAGAGCAGCGCCATCGGAAAACCACCCGCCCCACCAATACGCTTGTGCCACCACATACAGGCATCAAAGGGCGCGACAAAGGCGTACCAGGCGGAGGCAAACCCCAGGCGACAATCAAGCAGTGCCACGCCCGGCGTAACGCCGTACGTCTCAAGCCATAAAACAGACTGGTAGTGGTAGTTGGGCGTATCGCCGTAGGCGACAACTGCCGACCGAAGAAGCGCCAGTTCGGCTAGACCGGCGGCCCCGGTGAGCCACAACCCTGAGGGGAGCGCCGTGACGTTGAGTGTGGCAAGTCCATTCCGCGCCGGGTCGCGCCGCCAACGATACAGCTGCAGCCCTCCGAGGACGAATGTGGTCACTCCCAGTGTTCGCCAAAACGTCAGCGGCAGGAAGAGGGCAAAGGCCAGCCAGATGTTTGACACGATGACGAACCCTACCCACAGGGCCGCCAGGATGCGGTCGCCGCTGCGCGCAAATGTCCTCGGCGGCACCAACCAACTGCCGACAACGTAGGTGAGCGCCGCCATCAACGCCCACAGTATCAAAGTAAGTAGCATCGGCTCGATGTAACCTCCTCAATCTCCTCCGGCTCAACCCCTTCCGCTGCGTTCTGCCACCGGCCTATTTGTTCGCGCTAATACTTCGCGCTAGTACTTCGCGCTAATAGTTCGCGCACGTAGTTTGCGCGAGCCAGTCGTTCGCGTTAGGTTGAGGAGCACAGGTGATCGGCACGGTGGTCAGGACCGCTGTAGCCGCAGAGAAAAGGCACAGCAATGCGCTCGCAGAGGTGACGGCAGTCGGCGCGACAACATCGGCGGCGAGAAGCGGACGTCCGCCAGAGGATCACCACACCATCAAACAACGCGGCACACGCTAGCAGTCGGCTCGGTAGGGCGCAACGGCATCGCAGCCGGGCGGAAGGCTGCGTACCGGACTGCGTCAGCCCGCACGTGAGCCATTTCCCGCATCTCCGGCGCGCCTGTGGCCCCGTCCGCTTTGCCGGGGTCCGGCTTACCGTTTGCACTGGCGTCACAGGGGCGCCTGTTGCCATGGCCTGTTTAGGTTGCCGGGCTTGGCGGTGCTCCCAAAGCGCACGGGTCGTCTTCGCGGCGCGCCTCGACGGTGACGCAGCTGGCCGTCGGCGACAGATCGCCCGCGATGCGATAGCCGTGGGCTTCCAACTGCGCGATCAAAGCCCCGCCGCGCCGGTCGAAGTGATGAATTTCCATGGTTAGCCAGCGCGGATAGTCGCCCCGTTCCAGCAGGGCGGGCACGACTTCATACTCGCCGCCTTCAATATCGAGCTTCAGCCAGCAGTCCGGGCCGATGTCCGGCACGACGCAGGGAATCGGCGCGCCGGGCGGCGATTCATCCACATAGCCGTTGTAGGACGTGACGGCATGGTAGTAAAGCGTCGTCGCCCGCGACCACAAGCCGACCGGGTTGACCTGCGCGGGAATGGCGTTGGCGGCTAGGTTGTGGCGAAGCTGCGCCAGATTGCGCTCATCCGGCTCGTAGCAGACTAGTGTCGCCGTCGGGAAGAGACAATGGGCGAAAAGGGCGAACATGCCGATGTTGGCGCCGCCGTCCACGATGCGCCGGGGCGTGAAGGGCGGCGGCGCATAGGCGCCTTTGACCAGCTCGCCCCCGATGAGGAAATCCTGCTCGTCGCCAGCGCGCATGGCGAACGTTGCTGGGCGCCCGTTGAGACAAAGCGCGAGCGTCACCTGACCGTCGCGCGCAAAGGCGTTGATGTGCTTGAGGAACCAGCGCCGCGTCGCTTTCCGGCGCAGCCCCAGCGACACGAGTCCGGCGACGAGAAAGGCCAGTCGCCGGTCGCGTCCGGTGGCGCCGATTTGGGCGCTGCGCCAGAGCGACCGGACAGTGGCGAAGGTCTGCAGCGGATTGCGCATGATTCGGTTGAAAAGTTCTGAAAGGAGCGTTGCGGGGCGTTCGCCGTCCCCTGCGGCCGGCGGCGCTGCGCGCCAAGTTTATTCAAGCGCGTCTATTCAAAAAGGCATTCTGCCACACGCTGCGCGTTAACCGTCCAGGAGTGATCGGCGCGGTAGGCGTCCCAGCGCGGCGTCGGCGGCGCGTCCCGCCACCGCTTCAGCCCGGCGGCCAGCGCCGCTACGTCGTCCGGCGCGCACCACACCCCTAGCCCGTAGCCTTCCACAGCCTGCCGGAGCGGCCCGTCGCCGCCCGACGCCAGACAGGGGACGCGATAATACACCGCCAGCGCCAGCACGCCGCTGGCCGAACGAAAGGATCGCGAATAGGTCAGCGCCACGCCATCCGCTGCCGTAAACAGCTCGGCCGCTTCCTCCGGCGCAATGTCGCCGATCCGCCAGCGGCAGCGGGCGGCAAGTCCGAGTTCGGTTGCCAGCGCGCGGTAATAGGCGACCGGCTTCTGTCCGGCCGACCTGACATCCCCGGCGATCAGACAATAGGCTTCGGGGAAGTCGTCCGCTACGTGCGCCAGCGCTCTCAAGAAGAAATCGAGGTTCTTGCCGTTGCGAATGTTGCCAAAGGCCAGAAACAGCGTTGCCGCTTCGGGAATCCCCAGCGCCTGCCGCGTCACGCTGCGTGGGCGCGCTGGCGCGGGATAGTCGTAAATGCCGTGGGGCACGACAGTGACGCGCGCCGGGAGCGGCCACCCACCGGTATCAAGTGGCGTCGCCTCGTGGACAAAAACCTCCCGGAGCGGCGCATAGGCTGCCGCGACCGACCACCGGTGCCATTGGCGCGGGCCGACGACATAATCCCGAATCGGATCGTGTACCACTGCGCCGAACACAACGCCTTCACGCGCCAGGGCGCAAAGCCAGGGCGACCAGACCGGCGCGAGGTATTCGCCGAAGGAACCGATGAGAGCATGCCGAAACCCTTCGCGCCGGATACAGCTTACCAGTCGTCGGTAGTTCATCAGCTTGACATACGCAAAGCGCGCCGCTCGCTGCGCGCGCGTCGGCAGCGGTCGCGGAGGGCGCAGTTCAAGTAATTCTGGACGGCGCGTATAACGCGCGTCAGGACGCGCCGGATAGTTTGGCGTCGTCAGCAGGTGAACCTCGATCCCGAGCGCCGCCAGCGCATTTGACTGCGCGTGCGCGTAATCGGCTGCACCGCCGTAGCTTTCCTCGACAAAGTGCAGCAATCGGCGCGTCATACGTGCGTCATGGCGCGGGAGGCAAGTGAAAGATCTCAGCGAGAATCGCCTCAGTCCAGAGTCGGGCGGCAGCCCGCGTGCCGGCCTCGTTGAAGTGGACGCGGTCGGGTTGGCGCAGTTCGAGTTCGAGCTGATCGGTGTCGGGACCTGGCAGCGCCAGACCGCTTTCGCAGACGCGCCGCTGCCCGGCGCGCGGACCATCGAAGCGCCGTCCATCCTTGAACGATGCCTGCGCCACCAGCCACGGCAGGGACGCGTCTGTGCCGGCAGCTTCCCGGGCCGCTGCGATGATGGCGCTTAGATGTGCGGCGTATGCCTCTGCTGCCATATCCGCATCGCTTTCACCTTGATGCCACAGGACGGCCCGCACCCCCTGCGGCCGGAGCCGGCGTAGGGTGGCCGCGAGACGCGCAAAGTTGGGTGTCCCCGGCAGCCAATCTCGAATGCTGCTGCCACCAACTGCCAGGTTGACAAACCCCACGGGCGCTTGCAGCCGTTTCGCCAGCATATCGCCGACCAGTGGCCAGACCGAGCCGCCGCCGTTGGCGACCTGTGGATCAACACACCGTTTCCATTGAATTCGTCCGTCATCGCCCACCAGCCCGGTGCGAACCTGCGGGGAAACGGCCGCGAACAGCGCCGTACAGCTCCCGGCTGCGTTCGACTGCCCGGCGACAATGAAGACCTCGCCGACGCAGACTTCACAGTGTTCAACGTGATTGAAGGCCTGGGCCGGACGCGGCTCGCCAACCCGCAGGAGCAACAGATGGCATCCGGTCGGCAGCCTGAGTGTTCCCTCAAAGGTCGTCCACGCGGCCGAGCCGAGCACTTGCCAGTCCTGATCGCCAACCACCGGATCGTCGTCGCGGACGACTGCGGCTTGAACCGTCCGGGCCAGCCAGCCCACGCACCCGGCAACCTGAAGTTGCGCCGTGTTATCCGGCCGGCGCTGGATGATCTGCCCGGCCGGCGGAAGCGCAACGAGGTGAATCCGCCGGTCGAGGTACAGTGCGCGGCGCGCACCCAGCCAGTTGCCCCAGAGCGCTGCCGCGCCGATCCCCAGCACAATGACCAGCGCCGCGCCGATGCCCACTGCGTTGGCGCGCAGCCGTCTCACCATGGCGAGACCCCCGCTTGCCGCAGGCGGGCGCGGCAGCTCTGACAGTGCCGGCGTCCGGCTCGCCAGCCGCGCCAGTAGCCCCGAATGCTCGCCCACTTGACGGCATATTCAAAGCGCGCCACGCGCTGCCAAGCCTGCGTGCCACCGCCCGCTCGGTAGCGCGCGACTACCGGCCGCAGCCGCCACAGCCGCGCGCCGGTCAGGGCCAGTCCAACGCCCAGGAGCGCGCCGCCCGCGAGCGGCCACCGCCCGAGCCACAGTTCGAGCAGGCCGAGCGCCAGCCCAAGCGGCGCGGCGGACAGCTCAACAAGAAGGCGCCCGCCAACCAGCAGCCCGTGGCGGCGCCAGATGTCGGCCTCGCCGGCGCCGAAAAAGTTGCGCTCGGCTTCGCGGCAAAAGCGCCGGAGCGTCGCCGGACGCTCCCAAAAGCAGCGCGGCGTCGGCGCGGCGGCGACGCGCTTGGTCGTCGCATGCAACAGCAGCGCGAAGACCATGTCATCCGCAGCCAGCGTCAGGTCTTCCGGGTAGCCGCCCAGCCGCTCCCACAGCGCCTTGCGGTAGGCAATCGCGCGCGATGAGGCGTGGGAATCCGGTCGCGCACGCAGGGCGTACTCAGCGTGAAAGGCGAACTCGACGCGCGCCCACTCGTCGGGCAGGTCTTCGCGCCGGACGGCCCAACTGCCCATCACAGCGTCGAGCGTTGGATCGTCCAGCAGCGGTCGGGCCAGCTCTTCCAGCCAGCGGGCGTCCCAGTGGCAGCCGACATCGGTCGAAACGATGATGTCGTAGCGCGCGCGGGCAATGGCCAGATTCCGGCCGCGCGCCACGTTGCAGCCGACTTCCTGCGCCACGACCAGCGCATACTCGCGGCGCGGGCGGTAGTCCTGTAAAAACGCCCACGTGCCATCGCTTGAGCCGCCATCCACGATGACGATTTCACGCGGGCAGAGCGTCTGCGCTTCCATAGCCGTAAAAAACGCCTGACAACCGGCCAGGTCGTTGAGCACCGTTGTCACCAGCGACACCGGCGCGTAGCGCGCTTCCATCGTCATCGCTCAGTCAAGCTGACGGCAAACCGCGACCCAGAGCCGCATATTTGCCGCGACCTGACGGAAGTAAGCCTGAAGCGCCTCGCCCCACAGAAAGCCCGTTTGCGCGGTCGCCCAGGCTTCAATGCGGTCGGCAAGTTCGAGCGCCGCCGCGCCGTAGTCGTCGGTCGGCGACAGCGGCGTTTCGAGCAGCGGCAGCATGTCATCCAGCACGACCATGCCGGCCAGCTCGTGCCACAGATCAACGTAGAGGTTGTGCGGCGTCCGGCGGTGCTCGACGACCGGCGACCCCAAGCGCACGCGATGGCCGACCGCTTCGGCGCACTGCTGCACGAAATAGCCGCTGAAGATGTCGCCAAAGCGATCCAGCTTCAAGCCGGCCAGCGAGACGCCCATCTTCACGTAGTAGTAAGCCGGAAGCGCCGCCCGGAGAATGGCCGTGTTCTGCGTGTTAATGGGGGAGCGAACGCCGCGCCCGAGCAAATAGCTTTCCGTAAAGGCTTCGCCGGCCGTACAGCGCGTCACAAGGCGCGTCGCGGCATCCACGTCGGGATCGCCCGACCACAGTCCGGCATTGACGGCGACGCGCCCGGTTTCCGGCTCGGCCGTCACGGCGCTGCACGCAAGCGTCCGCCGCGCGTAGGGAAAGCCGCGCGGATACACCGTTTTGCCGCCGCCCAGCGACGGACACTCGACCGCCATCATTGAGCAGATGTTGAACCAGCCGGCATGACCGACGGCGGCGCGGAGCGTGACCTCGCGCCCGACAACGGTGTGTTCGCCCAGAAAGTCCCAGTCGTCCTTTGGGTAGTTGTCATCGTCAATGCTGATGATCGGATCGCACCCGTCGCGGTAGGCCATCAAGAAGCCGACGTTGCGCCGGTTGTCGCTGCGCCAGGGAATCTCGGCTGCGAGTTCGGGGAAGTCGGCGAGAAAAGCCTGCTGGTCGTCCGGCGCGAGAAACTGCCAGGGTAGCCCGCGCCGGGCGTAAGCGCGCACCCGCTCGGCGCAGGCGGCCGGCGTCGTCAGGTCGCCGACGATGTAAAACCGCGCGTCGTCAAGCCGACCGCGCTGCCGGAAGTGTTCGTAGTAAGCGTCAAGAAACGCGCCGTCGTAAATCGTAGTGACGACGATGCCAAACATGGCTTGGGGTATCCTCTGCTGGAATAAAGGTGATGCGGCGCAACCGCCACGATAACCGCTCGCCCTTGGGGCGTAAACCGAGTTGTTCGGCCGGAACGGCTTGCTCGGCGATCAGGCGCAGCTCGACCGCCTGGCGCGGCGCGATGGGCAGCGCGCCGACCTCCCACCGGAGCGTTTCCCCCGGTTGCAGCCTCCGCTCGTGAAGCGTCTGGCCGTCAATCTGGCACCGGAGCGTGACCGGCGCAGGCGCTGCCGCCGGCAACTCGCCTTCAATGCGAAAGCTGCCCGGCTGATGCGCTAGCAGCGTCAGCTCCGGGCCGGCCCAGTCATCCGTCCGCCACAGGCCACCGTTGAGCGCAAACCGCGCCGGCGGCTCGGCCTCGAGCCGATAGAGCGCGTGTTCCAGGATGACCGGCTGCCCCAGATTGCGGCCCGGCACGAAGTTGGGCATCGCGAGCCGGTATTCGCCGACCGGCGTCAAGCGCCAGCCGAGCGCCTGCAAGCGGGGCAGCAGCCGCGTCGTCGCGCAGTCTTCCAACAGTCGGACGTGTTTCCCAAAGGCGCGCTCATAATGCCGCAGGGCAATATAGTCACCCGCAGTTGGGAGGCGTAAGTCCTGGTTGTCGGGGTCGCTGCCCAGCGCGAACGCGCCCGCGCCGGCAAGCGCGCCCAGTTGTGCCCCACCGAAGAGCTTGACCTGGTGGTTGGCTTCGATGGGCGCTTCGGCCTCCGCTACCTGTTCGGGAAGCCACAGCCGCGAGCCTGGCGCTCCCTGCCGGGCATATGTGTCAACGAACATCCCGAAACCCTGCCAGCAGGCGCGTTGCAGTCGCGCCGTCTGAGCAAAGCCGATCAGGTTGAGCAGGAGCCAGACGCCGCCAATGCCGGCCGCCACGGCGCGCCAGGGTCGAGGCAGGCGCGCGAAGGCTTCGGCAACCAGCATCAGCGCCGCCAGCCAGCAGGCATTGACCGGAATCAGGAAGTAGCCGCACGGCCATTTCCAGACGATGAGGAGCGCTAGCGCCGCCGCCCCGGAAAGAAACGCCGTCGCCGCCAGCAGCCAGATCGGATCGCGCCGCCGGGCTTTGTCCCATTCCAGCGCCAGGCCCGCCAATGCCGCCGCGCCGAGCAAGAAAAGCTCCGGGTACTTGGTCAAATACGTGTAGCCGTTGAAGGCCATGCCGCGCAGCGACACATCGGCCAGGGCGAGGCGGTAGGTCGTCGGCTGAATAAGATACTTAGACGGCAGCCAGTACGCGCCCAACAACAGGACAAGCGCCGCGCCGTGCCAGGCCAGCAGGCTGCCCCGGCGCCACTGACCTGCGACATAGCCAGCCCATCCGACAAGGCACAGCGTGCCGAGCGCGACCAGACCGCTTTCCTTGGACAGGATCGCTCCGCCGGCGCACAGGCTGGCCATCCCAAGCCAAAGACGCCTCCGCTGTGGTTGCTGAACGGCCCGGACCCCAAAGCCGAAGGTGCCCATCAGACCCAGCGCCGCCAGCCAATCAGGCTTGTGCAAAGTGTAAGCGTTTTCAGCCAACGGGGATTGCACAAACAACAGCGCCGGCAAGATTGAAACGAAACCTGACCGATCCGTGAGATGGGCTTTAGGGAACCGGAGGAAAAGCGCAAATGCCAGGACGGCCAGCGCCTGGAGCAGATGATGGGCCGTCCGCGAGAGGCCGCAAACGTAGAACGCTCCTGCCTGGTATAGCCAGTACACCGGCCGGTAACGCTCGCCGTCATTCCGTGCAAGAAAGATATCTACGGGACTGTAGTCCTTGGCCAGAGTCCAAACGCGATGCTCGTCGAGCACAGCCCAGTGACGAGGTAGCGCAGAAGGTAAAATAAATAGGCAAAAGATGATCAATAAAAGTTTAGAACCACTGCTATTTCGCTGAGCGACCTCGGTCATGTTTTCTCGGCGACAATCATATACTGGCCTCCAAGAGGGATTCTTGAAAGCCAGCGCTCGAATTTTAGGAGTTTTGAAAAACGAGGAGGAATGTAAAGGAAGAAGAAAAGTTTTTTAACTTGAAATCCGACCCGGCGGAGAAGACGAACCGTTGAGAACGGCCACAGGAGGACGGCATCGCGGTCAATCGGAGCGCGTGACACCATGATCTGCGTCACCGGATTGATCGGGTTGTGCTCAAACACATACAGCCGTCCGCCGGGGCGCAGTCCGTGAAAGAGCGCCGTCAAATACGTTTCCCATTCGGCGGGCGGAATATGATGCAACACGCAGATCGCCGTGGCGACGTCGAAGTGATGTCCAGGGATTTGGTCGGGCCGGGTGATTTGCCAGAGATTGTGTGCCGAGCAAGTTTGCGGCCAGCGCTTGCGGGCCTCGTCTAGCATGGCGCCGGAAGCGTCGCAGCCGAACATTGCCCACCGTGTGCCTCGCGTGCTCAGCAAGTGCATAAAGTCACCCGTTCCGCACCCAAAGTCGAGATAGCGCCGGTCCGGCTGACGCCACACGGCGGGCTGACTGCGGTCTAGGTCGTCGAGGAACAAATCAACCTTGACACGTAAATACGCCAGCGGGTCGCCGGCCAGAAGGCCTTTGATAGGGTCTTCCAGACCTCCGCTGTAACCGGGCGCAAAGGCGTCAAACGGTGCGGGCGGCGGAGTGGATGGGTCGGATTGGCTCATGGCTGACCGGCAAGACGCCGCTTACTTCCTGAACGGTGAACAGCGGCCGTCCTTTGACCTCCTCGTAGATGCGTCCAATGTACTCACCCAGGATACCCAAACAAATCAGTTGAACGGCGCCGAAAAAGAAGATTGCAGCCGTGATGATGGCATAGCCGACCAGTGTGGCCGAGGGATAATAAATCCGCCAATAAATGACCAGCACCACCATTAACATCGCCAGTCCGGCGGCACTAAGCCCAAAGTAAGTCGCCAGGCGGAGCGGGGCGCGGGATAGCGAGACGATGCCATTGACGGCCAGGGCGAAGGATTTGCGGAAAGTGTACTTGACTTCGCCGGCAAATCGCGGCTCCCGGTCGTACGCCACGTCTGTTTGCCGAAACCCCACCCAGGCGCGCAGCCCACGCAGGTACCGATTGCGTTCCGGCATGGCGTTGAGCACATCCACGACCCGCCGATCCATCAGACAGAAGTCACCGGTGTCAGGCGGAATGTCCACCTCTGCCAGAACGCGGATGACGCGGTAGAACCAATAGGCAAGAACACGCTTGAGCCAGCGTTCCTGTTTGCGACGCACACGACGGGCATAGACAATCTGATAGCCCTCGCGCCATTTCTGGAGGAGGGCAGCAATGACCTCCGGCGGGTCTTGCAGATCGGCGTCCATGACAATTACTGCTTGACCGGTGGTGTAGTACAGACCGGCTGTGACGGCAATTTGGTGACCGAAGTTGCGTGCCAAGCTGACATACCGAAATCGGGCATCCTGGGCATGGATGGCCCGCATCATCTCCAAGGAACAATCGCGACTGCCATCGTCAACAAAAATGACCTCACTGTTCGGCGATAGCTGATCGAGCAGGGCTGCGATTCGACGATGAATTTCCGGCAAGTTTTCCTGTTCGTTATAGACCGGAATGACAATGGAGCATTCAGGTTGGTCGGTCACGTCCTTCGGCTCGCCTCCGCTTATTAAATGATGGCGTTTATGCAAAAACCAACCGGATGGTTTGATTCAAGTGGCGCAGCAGCGATGTGGCGTGAATAAACCGCGTGAGCCCCATCCGGTGCCGCAGCCACATCGGCCAGGTTGGGCGGCGAGCGAGGGCAAAATACTGTGTCAACCAGTGCTCGGCCCGTTCTAGGGCAACTTGCGCCGTGGTCGGGTCGCCGGCCCGCCGGGCCTGTTCATACACGCTCGAATAGACGCGCATCAAGGCGGCGGCCTGGCCAGGCGTCAGCGGTTGTTGCCGTTCGTCCAGCCACCGCAGGTTGTATGTCGCCGCCAGGTCGAACTCGCCCAGCCGGCGCGCCGGATCGTCAGGCCGATTGCGCGCCGTCGGGGTTTGCATGCGGTAGAAGGCGCCTGTGGCCGGACTGAAGGCAACGTGGCAAGTCGCCACGAGGCGAAACCAAAACACGGCGTCTTCATTGGAAAGCGGGTCAAGCTCTTCCGGCCAGAGATAGTCGTCGGCGAGCTTTTCACGCTTGACGATGGCCGCGTGAACTGCCCACGGCGGGAAGGCAATGGCCAGGTCGCGCAGCGTCGCCAGTCCGGCGCGGTAGCCGGCCGGACGCTGGACAATCGGCCGACCGGGGCGGTCAGGGCGCGCTTCCTGCCAGCCGCCGGCGACAATCGTCGCCTCGGGATGTCGCGCAGCTGTGGCAAGCTGCCATTCGAGCTGATCCGGCGCGAGCCAGTCATCGGCATCCAGAAACTGAATCCACTCGCCCCGCGCCAGCCCAATCCCATAGTTGCGCGCTGCGCCGGGACCTTGCCGGGGCGAAGCGACGATGCGCAGGCGCGGGTCGGCAAACGCGCGCGCCAGGTCGGCGCCGCCGTCCGTTGAGCCGTTGTCCACGATGAGCATTTCCCAGTCGGTGTGGGTTTGTGCAAGGACGCTGCGGATGGTCTCGGCTACGTAGTCGGCTTTGTTGTAGAGCGGTACGACGATGGAAACAAACGGCAAGGCAGGACTTGGAGGAGCGGTCGGGTTATCGGCAGCCTGTAGCGATAGACAGTGTGTAGT
>CALGZC010000055.1 GCA_937934745.1 uncultured Blastocatellia bacterium | reverse complement strand
GCATGGAGCACCGCGTACTCAATGGCAGACTGGAGTTCACGGACGTTGCCCGGAAAGTCATAGGCCGCCAGCGCGGCCAGCGCTTCCGGCGCCAACTGTACGCTTCGACCCAAGTTCTGAGCTGCCTGCTGGAGGAATGCGGCCGCCAGCAACGGGACGTCCTCCCGCCGCTGACGCAGCGGCGGCACGTAAAGCGTGACCGTACTGAGCCGGTAATACAGGTCTTCCCGAAATCGTCCGGCCGCCACATCAGCTTCAAGGTTTCGGTTTGTGGCGGCGACGACCCGCACATCCACCTGCCGAGCCTGCGCCGCGCCGATTCGCCGGACTTCGCCTTCCTGCAGGGCGCGCAGCAGCTTCACCTGCATTGCCGGGGGAAGCTCGCCGATTTCATCCAGAAAAAGCGTTCCCTGATCGGCCGCTTCCCACAGCCCTTTTCGGTCGGTCACGGCTCCGGTAAACGCCCCGCGCACGTGACCGAACAGTTCGGCTTCAAGGAGTGATTCCGGCAGCGCGCCACAGTTGACCGGCACAAAGGGCCGCTCGGCGCGCGGGCTGTGCCGGTGGATGGCGCGCGCGACCAGCTCTTTCCCGACCCCCGACTCGCCACTGATGAGCACTGCCGAGCGCGTTGGCGCAACGCGGGCAATTTCTTTATACAGGGCCACCATCGCGGCCGAGCGTCCCACCATCCCCGATGTATCCATGGCAGCCACCGGGGGGAGCGCCGTTTCGGTTCCGCGCGCAAGCGCCGACTGGGCCGCGGCAATGACCTCCTCGACTTTGAACGGCTTGGAGATGAAATCCCAGGCGCCATCGCGCGTGGCGGCTACGGCAGCGTCCAGCGTGCCAAACCCCGTTACCAAAATGACCGGACAGCGCGCTTGGAAGTCCTTGAGGAGATCAAGCCCGGTGGCGTCCGCTTCGAGGTTGATGTCGCTGACCACCAGATCGAACACTTGCTCCGCAAAGCGCGCGCGAGCGGCAGCCGGCGTCGTGGCCGTCGTCACCTGCCATCCGCGAGCAGCAAAGATCTCACGTAGTAACTCACACGAAGCAGCATCGTCATCGACAACGAGAATATGTCGGATCATGCAACCGACTCCGCTGCCGGAGGCAACTCAAGGCGAACCGTCGTGCCACACCCGGGCCGGCTCGTCACCGTGATGTCGCCGCCGTGCTCACGAATGATCTGCCGCGCCACCACCAGCCCCAAACCCGTCCCACTGCCGCGCGGCTTCGTCGTAAAGAAAGGCTCAAAGATACGCGCCTGGATGTTTTCCGCCATGCCCAGTCCGGTGTCACGAACTTCAACCACGAATCGTTCAACCCCCGTCCCGCTTTCCCAGCGGGCGCTCGTCACGGCGAGTTGCCCGCCGTCCGGCATCGCGTCCAGAGCATTGTTGAACAAGTTGATAAACACCTGCTGTAACTGGTCGGCCACACCCCGGATCAGCAGCGGCACCGCATCCAGTTGCGTTACCAGACGAACCCGACGGGCTTCCAGCGCCGGTTGGATAACCTCAAACGTCCGGTGCAACACCACATTCACATCGAGCAGTTGGTGTTCGCTGATATCGGGGCGCGTCCGATCTAGCATCGTGCGCACAATGCGTTCAATCCGCTCAATCTGCACCCCGATGGTCTCCAACCGGAGGCGCGCTTTGGCATCATCCTTGAGGTCGGCGCTGAGAAGCTGAACATGGCCGCTGATCAGGTTCAGTGGCGTCCCCACTTCATGCGCCAGTTGGGCGGCCGTTTGCCCGGCCGCGGCCAGACGTTCCATGTCTGTCAAACGGCGACTGGTTGCCCACAGCTCGCGGTTGAGCGCCTCAAGCTGCGCATTGCGTTCCGAAAGCGCCGCCGTCGCCTCGGCAACACGCTCCTCCAACAACTGCCGTTGACGCTCCCGTTCCTCGGTCATAGAACGCACCTGCGCCAGCATCTGGTTGTAGCCATCGGCCAATCGGTCGAACTCGTCCGTCCCCGTGGCATCAATCACGGCCGACAAATCCCCCTGCTGGACACGGTGCATGGCTTCGAGCAACCGCTCCATGGGGCGGTAAATGGTACGGCGGAAAAACCAGTTCATCACCAGGGTAATTGCCACCACACATCCCAACGCGAGCCAAAGCGCCAGTGTTTGATAACGGGTGACAACTCCCGGCGCAGCGTCGAACCGCTCGGCGTACTCGAGAGCCCCTTCTGCCCGCCCGGTTCGCTTAACCGGCACACACACCCAGTACGCTTCCCCTTCCTCACCCGCCAGCCGGCGTCTATGGGGCAAATTCGCCACGGCCGGAATGCGCAGTGACGCAGCCACCGTCTCCGGGTCGGGCGGCGGGAAACCATCGTCCACAATGGCAGCCGTCACCTGGTAAGTCTTTCCAATGCGCTCCCAGACACGGACCCCAACAGCGCCCGAGCGTGCGTTTTTGGCCACGGTCACTAACCGATTCAGCCCTGTTTGCTCACCCGGCAAACGCGCAATCTGTTCGGCGAGGGTGACGGCGTGGAGCTTGACACGCGCCCGCTGCTCTTCCGCCAGCAAGCGACCCAGTTCGCGGCTCGACAGCCAGACAAAGGCCCCGAGCATGCTCACGGTGATGATTGATGCCAGCAGTGTTGTCCGGGTATGGAGTCTTAGCACCATGGCCGGTCAGACGCCGGCGCCGAACTTGACGCTCGTTTCCGGCACACGCTATGGGTTGCATGGCTACCCGGCCAAAGGGTAGGCAGTCGTACAGGGAATGCGCCATGTCTTACGATAGTCCACATCCTCCAACAGTTGGCGTGATCGGGTTGGGCTATGTCGGCTTACCCCTTGCCGTACAGTTTATTCGCGGCGGCTGCCGCGTCATCGGATTCGACATTGACGAGCGCAAGACAGCGGCGGTCAATGCCGGACACAGTTATATCAAAAGCGTTCCGGCAGCGGAGATAGCCGAAGCCGTCGCCACGGGTCGCCTGCTGGCAACGGGCGATTTCACCTACCTGACCGAAGCCAACGCCATCGTAATTTGTGTTCCAACACCGCTGACGGCGCACCGTGAGCCGGACTTGTCCTTCATCACCCGCACAGCCGACGCCATTGCCCCCCACATCCGCCGTGGCCAGCTCATCAGTTTGGAGTCCACCACGTACCCAGGCACAACAGAAGAAGAACTAGTTCCCCGACTTGAGCGGGGATCAGGCCTGCGCGCCGGACTCGATTTTCACGTCGTCTATTCCCCAGAACGCGAAGACCCCGGTAATCCCGACTTTGGAACGCGCGAGATTCCCAAAGTGATTGGTGGCTTGACCGCCGACTGTCTCGCCGTCGGGATCAGCCTTTACCGGCATGCCGTCCGCACCCTCGTACCGGTCTCTTCACCGCGTATTGCCGAAGCGACCAAGCTTGTTGAAAACATCTTCCGGTGTGTCAACATCGCCATGGTCAATGAACTCAAAATCGTCTTCGACGCCATGGGCATTGACGTGTGGGAAGTGCTGGAGGCGGCCAAAACCAAACCGTTCGGCTATATGAAGTTTGAGCCGGGGCCGGGCCTGGGCGGACACTGCATCCCGATTGACCCATTTTATTTGACCTGGAAGGCACGCGAGTTCGGCGTCCAGACGAAATTCATCGAACTGGCCGGCGACATCAATACGAGTATGCCGCGCTATGTCGTCATGCGCCTGCTCGAAGCCCTTTCGGACGAAGGAAAACCGCTGCGCGGGGCCAACATCCTGCTCCTGGGACTGGCGTACAAGAAAAATGTGGACGATCCGCGCGAATCACCGACGTTTGCCATCTGGGATATGCTGCGGGCGCGGCAGGCAAACGTTCGGTATCACGACCCGTATATTCCCATCGCTCCACCGATGCGGGAGTACCCCGACTACGCCGGGACGCTCTCCGTACCACTCACCGCCGATACCCTGGCACAAAGCGACGCCGTTGTGATCTGCACGGCCCACGACGTCATTGACTATGCTTTCGTCGTTACGCACGCGCCGTTGGTTATTGACACGCGGAACGCCTGCGCGCTGGTTCCGGCAGAACTTCGGCGGCACAAGGTCGTCAAAGCCTAGGTCGCCGGCCGACCTGACGTTGGCCGGCCTGACCTTGCCTCGGTGCAGACCGGCTGCGTTGATCCGCCCGGACGGCATACTCAGAGGAAGCGGGGGCACCGTGCCTGCGGCATGACGCCGGGTAACATAGGCGGCACCTGAAACGCCGCCCCACGTGCCGCCAGGGACTGCAAACTGAGCAAGGTACCGGGCAAGAGACCGGTCAGCATCGGAGGCAGCCGCTTGCCGGCGCAGGCCCCGGCTCGGGTACGTCGTTGAAAGCCACTTGACCGGCCGTAGCCAAGCCAGCTCGACGCTCACCGGTCGCCCTATCTGCTCTCGCACGCTTCGCTTGAAGCTCCACTCGGCAGCAGGGTCACCCATTCTCAGGCAGATTCCTCAGGCGGATGGTTTTGGCGGACGCAGCGCCGCAACCATTGCTTGGAACTGCTCCGGTGGGAGCAACGTCAAAGCGTTGAACGACTGGCCCATCAGCCACTCCCCACCGTCTATGGTGACGCACTCGCCGTTGATGTAGCCTGCAGCATCACTCACCAGATAGGCAGCCAAGTTGGCCAACTCGGTCGGGTCGCCAAAGCGACCGGTCGGGTTGCGCCGCCGACCCTCTTCGTCCATCCCCGGCAACATCAACCGCGACCAGGCACCTTCTGTCGGGAACGGACCCGGCGCAATGGCGTTGAGCCGAATGCGGTACCGGCCCCATTCCACAGCCAGCGCCCGTGTCATAGCCAGGACGCCCGCCTTGGCACACACCGACGGCACGACATAGGCCGCGCCTGTCCAGGCATACGTGGCCACGATGTTCAGAATACAACCGCCTGTCCCCCGCGCGATCATGTGCTTGCCGACGGCCGATGTGCAGTGAAATGTGCCGTTGAGAACAATGCCGACCACGGCGTTGAAAGCATTCGGCGACAATGTCTCGGTGAGGGCAAGGAAGTTACCGGCCGCGTTGTTGACCAGAACGTGGATCGCGCCAAAGTGGGCCAACACTTCTTCGACGGCAGCGTTGACGCGGGCAGCATCACGGACGTCGGCGTTGATGGCCAGCGCGTCGCCACCACCGGCAGCAATTGCCTGGACGACTTCCGCCAGCGGCTCCGGTCGCCGCCCTAACACCGCGACACGCGCCCCCAGCTCGGCAAACCGCAGCGCCATGCTCCGTCCGAGTCCCGTACCGCCGCCAGTGACCACAATGACCTTCCCAGCCAGTAAATCGTGTGCAAACACAGCAGCCTCACATAAGGCATTAAGGAGGGACGCGCCACCCAAGCGCGCCCCTCGGTTGCGGATCGGGATGTGGTGTAGCTACCCGAGCTTAATGCACACCGATTTGGTCTGGGTATAGGCGTCAAGTACCGCGCCGCCCATTTCGCGTCCCCAGCCGGATTGCTTGTACCCACCGAACGGCAATGCCGCATCAAACACGTTGTAGCAGTTGATCCAAACCGTTCCGGCCTTGATTTCTGCTGCCAAGGCATGGGCTTTGTTGATGTCGCGTGTCCAAATGCCGGCACCAAGGCCATAGATCGTATTATTGGCGCGCAGGCTAACTTCTCGAATGTCAGAGAATTTCATGGCGGCTACAACGGGGCCGAAAATCTCCTCCTGACACACCTTCATGGTGTCATTGACGTCGGTCAACACCGTCGGCGCGACAAAGTAACCCGCATCACCGACCCGTGTACCACCGACTACGGCTTTGGCGCCGTCTTTGAGGCCGGAGTCAATGTAGCCCGTGACGCGCCGGAGCTGTGTTTCTGACACCAGCGGCCCCATCTGTGTCGCCGGATCGAACCCTTCGCCAACGCGGATTCGCTTGGCAATTTCACTGACCCCGGCCACAACGTCGTCAAAGATGTCTTCCTCCACGAAGAGCCGCGACCCGGCGACACAGCACTGACCATGGTTGAAGAAAATGGCGTTGGCAGCACCTTCGATGGCAACCGACAAATCGGCATCCTTGAAGACAATGTTCGGCGACTTGCCCCCCAGTTCGAGTGTGACCTTCTTGAGGTTACCTGCCGCAGCCTGCACGATGAGCTTGCCGACCTCGGTTGAGCCGGTGAACGCCACCTTGTCCACATCGGGATGGGCTGCCAGCGCAGCGCCGGCCGTTTCGCCGTAGCCGGGGACGATGTTGACCACGCCCGGCGGGAAACCCGCCTCCAGGATCAGTTCTCCCAGCCGCAGTGCCGACAGCGGCGTTTCCTCCGCCGGCTTGAGCACCACCGTACATCCGGTAGCCAGCGCCGGACCTAGCTTCCACGCCGCCATCAGCAACGGAAAGTTCCACGGAATGATTTGCCCGACAACGCCGACCGGCTCCTTCAGGGTATAGGCCAGATACTGCCCTCCCGGAACAGACAGAGGGATGGTCTCGCCCTCAATTTTGGTCGCCCACCCCGCCATGTAACGGAACAGGTCCACCGCCAACGGCACGTCGGCAACCCGCGAAACGGTCAGCGGCTTGCCGTTGTCTAGAGTTTCCAGTTGCGCAAATTCCTCCAGATGCTGCTCGACCAAATCGGCCAGCTTCCACAGCAACCGCCCCCGCTCCGAGGGCGTGATCTTGCGCCAGGGACCTTCCTCAAAAGCGCGCCGAGCAGCTTTCACGGCCAGGTCAATATCCTCGGCGTTGCCTTCGGCGACGTGGGCAAGGACTTCTCCGTTGGCCGGGTTGTAGACCTTAAAAACCTGCCCACGCTTGGATTCAACCCACTGACCGTCAATCAGCAGGAGGCGTGTTTTTTCTACAAATGACTTGACTTCCGGGGCGACTTCATACGTCGCAGCGGCTGGTGCAACCATATTGCAACTCCTTGTAACCTTGGTGTCGGGGGATGTGGAGGCGGGAACGTTGGGAAACTAACTTTACTCCGACCTAGCCGTGTTGCCAAGGCCCGCGAGACACACCGCATGACGCTTTTTGACGCAGTATGTTATTGCGTCATCCGACCGTCCTGTTGTGGGGATGGCAAACAGATGGGCATGACCTCCGGCACAACGTCCTGCTGGGCGAAAACACCGAGGCAATCCCGGAGGTCGGACGGGAGTGCCGAGGTAAATCGCAGGTGATGTCCGGTGGTCGGATGCACAAAGGCCAGTTGCGCCGCATGCAGAAACTGCCGTCCAAGACGCATCACTGCCTGACGCTGCACCGCGTCACGCAACTGCTGATCACGTCCCTGAGCGTACAGCGGATCGCCGACCACCGGATGCCGTAGGTGCGCACAGTGAACGCGAATCTGATGTGTTCGCCCGGTTTTGATTTGAACCTCAAGCAACGTCACAACACCCAACCGCCGAACGGCGGTATAGCGCGACTGCGCCGGGCGTCCGTTCGGATCGACGGTCATCCTGAGCCGAGCCTTACGGTCACGGGCAATGGGGGCGTCAATGATGCCGGATCCGGCAAGGTCGCCATGGACGAGCGCGATGTAACGTTTCTCCACGGTGCGCGCCCGAAACTGCGCGGCCAAATGCTCAAGTGCCGCGTCGGTTTTCGCGACGACCATAACGCCTGAAGTGTCCCGGTCAAGACGATGGACAATCCCCGGCCGCAGCGGCGCCCCACCCGGCCGTCGGCTGCCAAAGTGAAAGGCGAGCGCGTTGGCCAGCGTTCCGCCGGTGATGCCGGCCGCGGGGTGTACAACCAACCCCGCCGGCTTGTCGAGCACGATGATGTCTTCGTCTTCAAATAGAATCGTCAGCGGTAGGTTTTCCGGCACAAGATCGGTCGTCAACGGCGCAGGAATGTTGGCGTCAATGTCATCACCTGGCACGACACGGTAACTGGAGCGCGCCGGACGCCCGTTGACACGCACGTCGCCTTCATCAATGGCCCGCTGAACGCGCGCCCGGCTGATGCCTAACCGTTCGGCGAGAAAGACATCCAGCCGCAGGCCGGCTGCCGTCGCCGGGACATTAAGAAGTTCCGCATCAGGCACTGCACTGGCATCCATTGGTGGCATCCATTGGTGTCGCTACAAATCGGCGCCCGGAAGCAGGGCCACAATTGCCTGAAACGTCTTAGCGAGCCAGGGGCCGAGCGCCTCGCTTGGCAAGTCTTCGCCATACGAAAGGTGATAAATCACGCCGTTGGGCGTGGACTTGCACTCGCCACCGAGACTCTTTGTGCGTTCCGCCCGGAGCAGCGGGGATTCCGCAATTTCATACAGGTCAACTGACGTAACCAGGTCATAGACCGGCTTGCGTTGCAAAATGATGACTACCGGGAACGTCCGCACCGTTCCTAACGCACGGAAGGCCAGGTCGTAGCGGTGCATCAGATGATCTTCCTGGTTGCTATGTCCTTCGGTAACCTTGACCTTCTTCGAGTCCAGCCCGTGAACGAACTGTTGGATGATTTTCTTGCGCTCGTTGAACAACTTGAAATACTGCACCGCCGTGCGGCGCTTGACGGTCGGCGACGGTGATACGAGCGCCGGAACGGACGAAGGCGTCAGGTTGGGCGTCCGAGGCTCAGGCGGCGCTGGCTTTTCCTCGGCCGGCGGCGCCGGCGGGTGGGAGGCGGTCTTCTCACCGAGATCGAGAATGAACCCGACATCATCCTCAGGCAATGCCGCCGGTGGCGGTGGCGTGGCCGCCGATGGGCCAGGCGCTCTGCCTTGCAGCTCAAGCTGGGCGACGGTGGATGAAGCATCAGCCGACACGGTTGACGGTGACATCGCTACCGCAGTGCGCGGTGACGCTTCTTCTGACAGTCCTGAGGTTACCGGTGACACCGGCGGCGAAGTTCCTGCCGGCATAACAGCTTCCGCCGGCAGCGCTACCGCGGAGGCAATCATGTCCTGCAACGATGGGAGCGCGGAGCGCGGGACAACCACCGTCGGAGGGATCAGGGGATCGAATTCCACCGGCGGCGCAGCCGGTGTCGCCTGCCTCGGTGACTTGGTTGTGGGCGGGTCTTCGATTTCAACGGTGACGGCCAGCCGCCCCGGAGCGGCCTTTTCTACGGTCGGCAACTGCGGCGTAAACAGTTGCGCCCGTTCCTCGTCACTCATTCTGACCGTGCGTTCGGCGTCCGTGGATGTGGCCATCGGTGGAGCCGTCGCCGCCGGCTCGGCCACAGGCGTTAGCAGCAACCCATGGTAAGGACAAAATCGCTTGCCATCATCCCACAGCGTTTCGCACTTCGGACAAGCTTTCATGACCGGAGACCACCCCTGCGCCAAAACACACTGCGTCGCCTTCGGATTGAAACGGACGGTCCAGGCAAATGTCGCTCAGCGCATTGGAATCTGTGCCAAGACGTCGTCAAGCGGCGGATGGTTCGGCACCAGATCGCATAGGTAACGTGTGACAACCCGGCCGCCGTCGTCAATTAAAAACTCGGCCGGCAACGGAACACCCAGCGCCGCGCCCGTGCCGTAGGCTTTGAATACCGTCCAGGCCGGGTCGCTCAGGAACGGATACGGCAACGCCAAATCCTCTGCAATCAACCTTGACACAGGCACATCCGTCGTGGTCACAACAACCACCTCCGCTCCCCTGGCTTGAAACTCTGTATATCGTTCACGCAACTCGACCAGTCGCGGGTAACAAAACGGTCAGATAAAGCCGCGATCCACAATGCGCGTCAGGTACAGCAAGCACCAACGCGGCGCCACTGCTGACAACGTCCAGGGCCGTCCCTGGACATCCGGCAGCATGAAGTCCGGGGCAAGGCTTCCGACCGCAACCTGCGACCGACTTGGATAGGGGATGAAATTGCCCTTGAACGGCAACTCTAGGAGCTTTGTAATGTCCATCACCTCACCCTCTGCGGCCTGCTTTGCGCCTCAGTCTTCTTCAGGCTTAAAGCCACGGGTTTTCTTACCTTTGTAAACCTCACCGTACATCCGCAACCGCGTCCGCAGACTCGCCAGACGCTCCCCGTAGTTGGGGTAGCGATAGATGAGCTTTTCCAGATTGACCATATACCACGGGCCGAACAGCTCACGCAGCTCGGGCAGAAACGGCTCCAGTTTTGCAAAGACCGCGAAACACTCCGTGTTGGTGTCGAAGAACAGGGCTTCGTCCAGCGCCCCATGATTGACCAAGGCAGCGGCCATGTCCCAGTAGGTCGTCACCTGCCGCCAGTAGGCGCCGTAGGCTGGGTTACGCTTGTCAAACAGGATGTCTTTGATGTCCTGGGCAGATTCGGGAAAAAACTTGAAGGCGACAAAATCGCGCGCTTCACGCATTACCGGCTCACGGCGCAGTTCGTAAAGTTTCAGAATGAGTTGGGCATCCTCGTGCGTGGCCATGCGGCACAGCCCCTTTCTCCGTTCAAAAATTACGTCCAAAAAGTACGTCGCCGAATCATTGGCCACTATAACGCAAGGGTGGCGGCACGGGGAAAGGCAACCGGAGCCTTGCCGGTTTCGGCTGCCTCCACACCGGTTCGTGTCGGTCAATCACGTGTGGCTACGAAAGGGTAGGCTACGAAAATCTGCCAACCTCGCTTTGCCGCGTCCGCAGGTTTCCCATCCACGTTCCGCCTGAAGCGGTGCGCCGCACCCTGGTTTCCGCCAGGCGACACCGGCGACAGGCCGCAAGGCGTACAACACCTCGGTCAGTGAAAGACATCAGCGAAAGATAACCGAGGCGTCCGACGCACCGTTGGCCCCTGTCGTTCCGCTTGCTTGCGCGGCCCAGGCTTCAAAGAGTTCTTCTTTGGTTTTCAGCCCCAATCGCGGCAGGGCATGGTTGACAACGTAGGTGGCTCCGGCGTGGCGGTTGTCCCACATAGCCTGATGAGCCGCAGACAACTCCTGCCAGGCGACAACCACCGGCGGCGTCACCTCCAGCAGACCGGCCGCAACGGCATCGTTCATCGCCAGCACCTCATAGGCATTGTTGAGGTGTGTTCCCCAGATGTTGGCCGTCGGCATGTCAATCCGGCGCTGCCGCATCCAGACCTGCGGAGCATAGAAGCTGTACCGGCGCCCGGACATCTCTTCGGTGTACACCACACGCCCGGTATAAGGTTTCACCAGCATCGTACTGACGCCGAGGGTGTCTTGCCCGGCGCGTTCGACGATGACATCGGGATAACCGCGCGGATTGTCCGGCGCAGCCAACAACCGCCCAATAGCGGCTGCAAACGGTTTGAAGGTCAGTTCCGTAAAGAGGCGCACTGCCTCGCGGAAGGCCGCCGTATCGGTCTTCGGATCGGGCAGGGCAGGCATAGTCGTCGGCCAGACAAAGTCGGCACCATAGCGCCGCCGGATGTCCTCAAGGCTGACGATGCCACGTACAGCATCGCCAAAACCAAGACTGGCGACAAATTCCTTTTGCCCGTCCGTTCGGGTCGCGACGACCACCCGCGCATGTGCTTCGCGGACAGCCTCGATGATTTCAATACCGGTTTCGTCAACAAGGTCATCGCCGATCCCGTAATACACCAGCGCAGCCTGTCCGGCCCGCAGGCCAACACGCTGGAGCATCTCCGCCGGTGCGGCGGCGCCCGGCTTGCCCATAAAGGTGAAGTGATAGCCGGATGACGCGCCGTAAAACGTCAGTGTCCCGCCTGGCCCAAGCAGTTGGAAGCTCCGTGGGAAGGCTCGTTCGCCGGCGTGCGAAATGACATAGTCGGCCAGTTGTCCGTCGTTTTGGCTGCGAAAGGCCTCCAGCAAAGGCAAGCCGGCGGCTTCCCAGGCGGCCCACTGCGCCGGGTCGGCGGGCACTTTGGTAAAGCAGTCGGCCAGTTCCGGCGCCCGCCGATTGATCACACCCGTTGCGCCGTGCTGTTTGACAAAGGCAGCCCGCTCTGCACTCGACACCAGGCCGGTGACTTTGACGTTGTTCCGCACGCCAACCTTGAGGGCCTCAAAACCGGTTCCCGTCGCCGCACCCTCCACAAACAGACGTTTGCCCGGTTCAACCTTGAGCGTCGTAAACAATGCCCGGTAAATCGTCCCCAGATTGAGCATGTAGCTGCCTGCGGCCTCAATCGTCAGGTCCTCCAGCTTGTGGTGCAGTTGCGGCGCCTGCACGAGCAGAAACTGTCCGTGGGAACCATTGGGGCCCTGATAGCCCTGGATACTGAAGTCGGCAAACATCGGGTCTAACCCGACCATCGGCGACAGCAGATCGTTTTGGCCTGAGTAAATGGAAACCAGGTCACCCACTTGCAGGCGGCCTTCGCGCTTGACCTCACTGCCCAGCGCCACAATCAACCCAACGCCGCCCGAACCGGTAATGTGAACATCCTGATCGTGGTCATCCATGACGGAAATCGGGATGCCGGTCAGAGCCCAGATGTCGTTGAAGTTCACTTCGCTGGCGAGGACATAGACGAGTGCTTCGGTCGGGCGCGGCTCCAGGACGGGCACAATAACGTGTTGCTCTACGTCCTTTGGGTCGCCATGGAGGGCCGCCCCGGTCAGCGGGTCTTTGATAATGCCCTGGGCATACTGGTATTTCGGCAGCGGCGTTAGGCCCGGGTAAAAGGGCGTGCCAAGCGGCAGCAGTTCCCCACGTTCTAACAATGTCCGCTCTGCGGGCGAGCCGACCAAGATGAGGGGACGCGGAGGCAGCGGGGCGCTCTTTTTGTCAAGGAAAGCCTGAATCCCGGCCTGACCACCTTCCGGGTCGGCAACGGCTTCGGCAAAGACCTGCGCTTCGTGTTTCAGCCCGGCAAGGTAGCCTTGCTCAAGGCCAAAAAACAGACAATCCAGGATGCGTTGCACGGTTTTCTCCCGTCCGACGGCGCGCGCCTGCGCCAGCAGGCGTGCCACGCGCGGATGGGCTTCAACCTCGGCGCGGGACAGACTCGTTTGCGGCATTGTCCATTGCCGGGTCGCTGCCTGCCGTCGGGCAAAGGCGTCCGCCAACCGTCCGGCGCCGGTTAGGATGTATTCGCGCGCCAGTTGCGCCGCAACCTCGACCGCCGAATGGGCATCGAGCGCAATTTCGTCCACCAATCCCAACGATTGGGCCGTCTGGGCGTCTAGGTTGCGCCCGCCAACCAGAATTTCAATGGCGTCAAGCAATGTATCCGGCACAGCCGCCGAAGCGGTTGCGGTGCCGGAGGCGGAAAGATTCGACATGACCGAAAAAGCGAGACCTTTCGCGAGACGTACCGTGGTTCTCCTTAGTATCGCATGAAGTCACCCATCTGCGCTATGTTCGCGGCCGGCGGCCTCAACATCCGACACGCACACTCCTGGCTCCGGCGCAAAATCTAGCCGGCGTACAACCTATGCTGGAACAACCTGTGAACAACCTCCTACCGGGCACCGAACTCGCCCGGCGCCGCTTTGTCCTCACTTCGCTAGCCGCTGGCTTTGCCCTTGCAGCGCAGCCAATCGGCGCGCAAACCCTGGTCACCGACACCACCGGGATCAGCGTCAAGACGGTCGAGATTCCTGCGGCCGATATCCACTTCCCAGCTTATTGGGCAAGACCTGCCCGTGGCCGGTTGTTCCCGGTGGTCATTGTGATTTCCGAGATTTTTGGCGTCCACGAGCACATCCGGGACATCTGTCGGCGACTGGCAAAGGTCGGCTACCTGGCGCTTGCCCCGGAACTCTTCGTCCGACAAGGCGATGTCTCGAAGCTGGACACCGTCAACAGCATCCTCACCCAGGTCATCTCGAAAGTACCGGACGCCCAGGTGCTGTCGGATCTGACAAGCTGCATCAACTATGTTGCTACCACCGGCTACGGGGACATCAAACGGCTGGGTGTCACCGGTTTCTGCTGGGGCGGACGCCTGACCTGGCTGTTTACCGCTGCCGAACCAAGGGTGCGCGCTGCCGTTGCCTGGTACGGTTCGTTGGTGCCCAACGGGTACAACCGTCCCGACTTCAAGCCCGATCCGCTGCGACCACGGTTTCCAATTGACGTCGCCTCCGAACTGAAAACACCGGTGTTGGGCCTTTACGGCGGCAAGGATCAGGGCATTCCGTTGGAAACCGTTGAACAGATGCGGGCAGCGCTGGCCAAGGGCCGGTCTGGTTCTCAAATCATCGTGTATCCCGAAGCGCCGCATGGCTTCCATGCCGACTATCGCCCGTCCTACCGAAAAGAGGACGCTCAAGCCGCCTGGCAGGCAATGCTGGCTTGGTTCCAGCGGCATGGGGTCGGTTCCTGACCGCCGGACGCCGTAGGTTGCCGGTTTCCCGGGGGCCGTCCACGGAGACCGGCAAACCTGACCTGTGCGGTGGGGCGCCGCCGCCGAAGTCCGGTGGCACGTCCCGATGGTGCCTCACCTCACTCCACCACGACGGTTGTCTCAAACTTCCCATACTTCTGGAACGTGATGCAGTTGAGCGAGGTCAGGCGCTCTCGGCGGTCGGTCAGCATCACCTGCGCCGCAACCGGCATCAGGTAATCGGCGTCACCGATTGTCACCCAACCAAACTCGACGACAGAGACGGCCTCTGAAACCGGAAAATCACGCGGCAGGTCAATGCACTCCGATTCCAAGCGGACGATACGGCGCGTTTCCGGGTCGACCACGATGCGGCCACGGTAGCCGGCGATGGTGCGGGCCTTGCCAATCTGGATGCTTTGGCGTGAGTAGGCCGTCTCAACGACGTACTCAAACACACGGCAGGAACGCCCGTAGAAGTCGGCCGTACCGCTCTCGCGAAACCGGGCCTGGGATGCCTCATCAAAGAGCGACTTGAGCAAGCCGGCAAACTGTCCAGTGGAGGTCAGGCCGCCGACTTCTTCCAGGCCCAGTGAAGTTGAGACGCCGTTTTGGAGCTTGAGTTCCAGTCGCTCCCCTTTTTCAGCTGAGTATGCGATGGCGATTTCAAGGTAATCGCCCAGCCGCCAGGGCCCGCCACCAGTGCGGTAGTATCGCTGCACGCGCTGACGGGTGGTAAAGTCCGGTAAACTAGACACATAGGCCTGGGTGACGGCGCGCACTTGCTCAATCAAGGGCTGATCTTCTCGGTAGACGGGGACATCGGGGGCGTCTGTCGGCAATGCAGCCGGACGCTGTGGCCGGGCAGTAACCGATCGGCGACGTTCGTCCGCCCGCCACAGTGCGCTTTCGACTTGCGCCGCACGCAGAAAGCGCAGCTTCCGTCCGAAAGCTTCCGTCATCTCAAAGTCGATGCCCCGGCGGTCGATTTCTGCTGCCACCTCGTCCACCGCTTGGTTGCGCTGGTACGCGGCGCGCACCTGGGCTTCCACCTCGGCGGCGCGCACTGGTGATTCGCCGGCGGAGAAAGGCCACCACGCTGCCGCCACCCCGGCCGGTTCCTGAGGCTGGGTTTCCCGGACGAACGACGCTCTGCCCGGCTCGAGCCAGAGTCCACCGAGGGTAGCCACCCCGATCACCCACGGCCCACAGTGCCTCATCCAACGCCGATAACGCACTGCAAAATACTGTACCGCGATAGGTTGACGCGCATGACGCGTACTTGCACCGGCAATGAGTGACGTGCTAGAAAGCTGAGCGTTCATCACGTTTCCCTCGGAAAGCACCTTTGCGGCGGCGGCTTTGGTATCCAACCAGCCCGGTAAAGGGTGTGATTATGTCCCGTAGCTGTTGAATGCTGACACCTACCAAACCCTTATTGGCGGCGTTCACCCGACCGTCACAAGCAATTTACGGAAAAAAGGAGTGAATTCCATGCTGCTGCATCACCTGCGCCGTGGGCTGTTCAGTGTCTATCTTGGCGCGTGTTCGTTCCTGATCCCTTCGTTGTTCATTCCGACGACGACGTTTGCCCAGTCACAAGTGAACGCAGCTGACTTGCGCGGCGTTGTTAGCGATGACAGCGGGAAAGTCATTGCCGGGGCCAAGGTGGTGGCGCGTGAGGAGCGCACAGGTTTCACCCGCGAAGCGACAACCAATGATGCCGGCGTTTATCAGTTTGTTGCGCTGCCGCCCGGTTCGTATGAAATTGCAGCCGAGGCACCCGGTTTTGCGCGCGCCATCAACCGCAGCGTGAACCTGACTATCGGTGCCGCAGCGCAACTCGACTTTACCCTGCGCGTTGGCGACACGACAGAAGAAGTGATCGTCACAGCCGACACCCAGGTGATTGAAGGTTCGCGCACATCGGTTGCCGAAACCATTAACCAGCGTGCGATCAACAATCTACCGACCAGTAGCCGTAACTACGTCGGGTTTACACTCCTGACTTCGACAACGACCCGCGACAATCAACCCAAGCTGGGCGTCGCGCCGACATCGGGGCTGAACTTTGGCGGTCAACGTGCCCGTGCAAATAACGTTTCCGTGGACGGCGCAGATGCCACCGACGCCGGTGTGAACGGCGTCCGGGCGACCGTTTCGCAGGAGGCCGTCCAAGAGTTCCAAATCTTGACCAACAGCTATGCCGCCGAGTTTGGGCGCGCTTCATCAGCCGTGATCAACATTGTCTCCAAAGGTGGCGGCAATGAAGTCCGGGGCAACGTCTTCGCCTTTCTGCGGGACCAGGCCTACTCGGCCAACAACGCCTTTGCGGGCGTGCCGGACTACCCGGAGACCCGTTTCCAGGGCGGCTTTACGCTGGGCGGACCGATTGCTAAGGACAAGACGTTCTTCTTCCTGTCGTTTGAAGCGCAGACACTGAACGGCACCGGGTTCAACATCACGGGACGCAACGGATTTGGCTTTGCAACATTCACGCCGCCGGCGCTCTTGGCGACCTCGCCCAATCTGGGACTGTCCAATCTCGGAGCCGGGATTTTTGTCCCAATCGGTGGACAGACTGCCCTGGTGACGCCGCAGCAGGTGGCGTTTCTCAATGCCGCGCTGAACGGTCTATCCCAGGCGACTGGCATTCCACTGACTACGCCCTTCACGGCGTTACCGGCACCGGTACAAACGGCGCTGCTGACCAACGCCACCTTCCAGGCGCTGAACACCTACTACTTTTTGGCGCGTGAAGGCTCAAGTGTCGGTTTGACCGGACGCCAGACCAACGGACAGCCCGTGTTTCCAACCCTGGCGGCGCTCGGGATCACCAACCCCGGCTTTGTGTCCCCGGTGCCGCTGGCGCCGGGCAGTTTCCGGCCCGTCACGACCCTGCTCGGCAATTACACAACACGTGAACGGACATTCCTTCCGGCACTGCGCATTGATCATCGGTTCAGCGACATCCACCAGTTTTTTGCACGCTTTAGCGTGACCCCCTCGACGGTGCGCGGCATTCCCTCCAATGGTCAAAACCAGCCGACGGCGCTCAACAACTTTACCCGCACCGGTTTTCAAGGCACGCGCGACGTCGCCTTTGTTGCCCAGAACTTGGCAACCATTAGTCCCACGCTGATCAACGAATCGCGTTTTCAGTTTGCGCGTCGTGCCGTGGACTACGGTCCTCAAAGTCAGATTGTCGGCGTTGAAATACCGGGCATTGCTTCCTTCGGGCGCGAGCCTTTCTCACCGGCCCGGCGCATCGAAAAGCGGTGGCAGGTGACAAACAACCTCACCAAGATTGCCGGCACGCACACGATGAAGTTCGGCGCAGACTTCAACTTGCTGTTGTTCAATGCGCTGTTTGAAGTCAACTTTGGCGGCGTCTATGCGTTTCCGCCGAACCAACTTTTCCCGGCCGCGCAGGGTTTTCCACCGTTCAACGGCATCCAATCGTACGGGCTGGGTCTGCCGGAGTCCTACGTCCAAAACGTCGGCGATCCCAACAGCCGATTCAACAACCCAATCCTCGGTGTTTTTGCCCAGGATAGTTGGAAGATTCGCCCGAATTTCACGCTCAACTACGGCGTCCGCTACGACGTGCAGTACACAAAGCAGATCCGCGCTGTTCAACCAGAGCCGTTTATCGGCCCGGGCAACGTCGGTGCCATTAACATGCCAAATGTCTTTGCTGCCGGTGAACGCATTATCGGCATCCAGCAGGGTATCCCCCGCGACTACAACAACATTGCGCCACGCTTGGCATTTGCCTGGGATCCGTTCAACAACGGGAAAACCGTCATCCGCGCTGCCTACGGGCTGTTTTATGGCACACCGCTGTCGGGCTTGATTTTCCTTTCCGATGTGGTGGACGGAGCGCAGTCGCCCTTTCTCGTCTTCCCCGGACTGCTGGGCGGCGGGGCGCTGTTCCGCAACGAGCGGGTGAATATTCCTGTCCCCCCACTGCCGGGCTACCAGGCCGGCCAACAGCGGTACAACCCGCTCGATCCGGGCTTTGCCATTCCTAACGGCGGCCCCATCCGGTCGCTGCTGTTTTCACCCATCACATCCCAGACCCTGCACCTGAACCGTGACTTTGAGTTTGACTACACGCAGCAGGGCAATCTCTCCATTGAACGGCAGCTGGGGCGGACGGTGACCGTCAACGCCACCTACAGCTACATTCGTGGTCTGCAGCTTGTGCGGCCACGCAACGTCAACCAGCAGGACCTGGCCCTCCTGCAAGCCAACGCACAAGCGCAAACAAACCCGATTGTTATCGGCGGACAAACGGTCGGCTTCTTCGGGACGGGCCCGCTGGCGGGCCTGTACAACCCCCTTCCGAATAGTCTCGGCCCGGGGCTGTCCGGATTGCCCGCCCAGGTCGCACCGATTGGGCGGTTTCTCTTCAACGATTTTCGCCGTACAGGACCAAACCTGCTCTACACTGCGGCGACGTTGAACATCCCGGTTGCCCAGGCGCAGGCACTCCTGAACGCCCTGACGAACCGCTTCAACCTCCCCCGCTTGCAGGGTGAGCCGTTCGTGCCGTTTGGTAGCGCCAAAAACTATGAGTCTTCCGGCAGTTCCGTCTATCATGCACTGACATTGACGGTGAACAAGCGGTTTTCGAACAACTTCCAATTCTTGGCTTCGTACACCTGGTCACACGCCATTGATGACTCGACCGATGTGCAAACCCTTCAGGAACCGCAGGACAACAGTAACCCACGGCTGGATCGGTCGAATTCCAACTTCGACCAGCGGCATCGCTTCATCTTTAGCGCCGTTTTTACCAGTCCCTTCAAGCGCACCGATGGGCCGGGGCGCTACCTGTTGGCAGACTGGACATTTGCCCCGATTGTCGAAGCCGGGGCAGGACGACCGTACACCTTGCTGATCGGCGTCGATCAGACTCAGGTCAACAGTTCCTCAACGGCGCGGCCGAACTTTGTCACGGCGTGCCCGCCGGGGACGGCCGGGTTGGTCTGTTTCCCATCGCCGCGCGGGAATGGCTTTCTGACCCTCCCGCCGGACAGCCGACTGCCGCAGAACTTTGGGCTGCCGGTCTCGGCCTTTTTGGGCAATGTCGGACGCAATGCTTTCACAGGCCCGAACTTCATTGCCGTTGATTTCCGGCTAGCGCGCAAGTTTTACTTCACGCGGGATGCCGACGTAACGGGCCGCAACCTGGAGTTCATCTTTGAAATGTTCAACGCCCTTAACCGGGTCAACATCATTGAGATCAACCCAAACTACCAGTTGAGTGGTGCACCGACCCTCGCGGCGAATCCACGCCAGATTCAGTTTGCGTTGAAGTTTAACTTCTAGGGTGCGCTTCAATTGCCACACACACCGTTTGGGGATGGGCACAAACACCCATCCCTTTTCTCTGCCCTGCGGGGGGGATAGGTACGCCGGCGCTGGATTCAGAGCGGCCCTAAGGTACACTCACCCTGCGTCAACCCTAGCCTTTCGGCTCACCGATGGATTGCTCCTTGGAAACGACCTGTCAAACATCCACCGACATCAAACACCAAACGACCCTGCACGCTGCCCGCACGGAGTTGACGGCTGCTCGGCGGGTTGTCGTCAAAGTCGGCAGCAATGTCCTGGTTGAACCCCACCGCGGTCTTGCCGAGGACGTTCTCCGGCACATTGTCGCGCAGTGCACCGCGATCCGCGACGCCGGACGGACGCTCGTCTTGGTCTCTTCTGGCGCCGTCGCCTGTGGCACAACCCTATTACAGGCGCGTCGCCTGCCGCTCGGTAAAGACCTGGCTTTCAAGCAAGCCGCAGCGGCTGTCGGACAGCCGCTCCTGATGCGCTACTACGAACAGGCGTTTGCCCCAACGCCCGTAGCACAGGTGTTGTTGACCTACGACGACGCGCGCGACCGCGAACGGTTTCTCAATGCCCGCCATACGCTGCGCACGCTGCTGGCGCTGGGGGCGGTGCCTATCATCAACGAAAATGACACGGTGACGACGGCGGAAATCAAGTTCGGGGACAACGATTTCCTCAGTGCGTTGGTCGCCAACATTGTGGACGCCGATCTTCTGGTGTTGCTTTCTGATGTGGACGGCCTCTTTGACCGCGATCCCAAACGCTATCCCGACGCACAGCGTCTGCCTTTCGTCGCCGAAGTGGACGCGACAACCATGGCGCTGGCGTCGTCCGAGACGAGTACATTTGGGACAGGCGGGATGCAGTCCAAGTTGACGGCGGCCCAAACTGCCGCCCGCTTCGGCACAACCACAGTCATTGTCAACGGTCGGACGCCGGACATTCTTCGGCGTGTGCTGATGGGGGACGACGTTGGCACGCTCTTTCCACCGGCCCCGACCGCACTCGGGGGACGCAAACGTTGGATTGCAGCCCTGCGTCCGCAGGGCGTGCTGACGCTTGATGCCGGTGCGGTGCAGGCTGTCGTTACCCAGGGGAAGAGCGTTCTTCCATCGGGGATCGTGCGCGTCGCCGGCCAGTTTGCCGCCGGGGACGTCGTCGCCTGCTGTGACGAACAAGGGCGTGAATTCGCCCGCGGCCTGTCCAGCTACAGCGCGAATGAGGTGGAAATGATCCGTGGACTCCGGTCATCCGAAATCGCGCGCCGGCTGGGATTCCGCGCTCACGACGAAGTCATCCATCGGGATGACTTAGCGTTGACCGGCGAGCCTCAGCGTTGAAGCCCCCTGGAAGGCACGCCGACACCTGGGGGCGCTGCCGAGCTGCCTGCGTCAGACTCGGCTTCCCCGCATCGGCGACCTCAATCCCCGATGTCGTCACGACCGAGCAAGCGGCTCACCCCATCAGGCGCTTCTGCCAGGCGCGGACAATGTCCTGTAGGATGTCCGGCAAGGTATGCCTGACATCCCATTCCGGATAATCCTGTTTCATGCGTCGTAAGTCACTGTAGTAGCAGATGTGATCGCCAATGCGCGCCTGCTCAACGTAACTGTACCGCTGTGGCTTGCCGGTGAGGGACTCCACCATCTGAAAGGCTTCCAGGATCGAACAGGCATTCCCCTTGCCGCCACCTAGGTTATACACCGCACCCACACGCGGCTTTTCATAGAAAGCGAACATAAATGCCGCGACGTCCTCGGCGTGGATATTGTCGCGCACCTGTTTTCCCTTGTAGCCATAGATTTTGTACTCGTGTTCTTCCAGGTTGCACTTTACCAAGTAGCTGAGAAAGCCGTGCAACTCGACGCCGGCATGATTAGGGCCGGTGAGGCATCCTCCCCGCAAACACACCGTCGGCATCCCAAAGTACCGCCCGTATTCCTGGACCAGCACATCGGCGGCTGTCTTTGACGCACCGAACAGTGAGTGCAGGGTATGGTCTATGGAGAACGTTTCTGGAATGCCATGGGCGTACGCAGGATCGGCATAGTCCCACCGCGTTTCCAGTTCCACCAGAGGAATGTGGTTCGGTCCATCGCCGTAGACCTTGTTGGTGGACATGTGAATAAACGGAGCTTCCGGGCAAGCCTGGCGCGCTGCCTCTAAGAGGTTGAGTGTCCCGACGGCATTGACATCAAAATCATCGAACGGCATGCGCGCTGCCAAATCGTGCGACGGTTGCGCTGCTGTATGGACGATGACGTGCGGCCGCAGTTGACGCACGAGCGCCAGCACCCCGGCGCGGTCGCGGATGTCGAGTTCATGGTGGTGAAAGTGCTCCAACGCCGTTTCCAACCGCCGCTGATTCCAGCGCGTATCTCCGGCCGGGCCGAAAAAGACGGCGCGCTGGTTGTTGTCAATACCGTGGACGACAAAGCCGCGCCGGTGGAAATACTCGACGACTTCAGAGCCGATTAGCCCTGACGAACCAGTGACCAGGCAAACTCGGGCAGGCACCTGTACCCTCCAAACACGTTCGGACTAGACTTGAGCAGCAACGGTTTCCACTGTATTGACAACCGCCTTCACCTTCAAACGAGACTTCCCCGATGCGGATTCTGCTCACCGGTATCTGTGGTTTTGTCGGGAGCGTCGTTGCCCGTACCCTCCGTGAACAGCTGGCAGGCAGCGAGGTGGTTGGGCTGGATAACCTGGTGCGCCCCGGCAGTGAAATCAACCGTCGCCGGTTGCGTGAAGCCGGCTTCCGGCTCATCCACGGCGACATCCGGTTGCCCAGCGATCTGGAAGGACTCCCCCGCTGTGACTGGATTATTGACGCTGCTGCCAATCCCAGTGTTCTGGCCGGGGTAGACGGCAAAACCGGCGCGCGCCAACTTGTCGAGCACAACCTTGTCGGGACGCTCAATCTGTTGGAATTGGCCCGTCGCTGGAACGCCGGCTTCATCCTACTTGGGACGAGTCGTGTGTATAGCATTGCCGCACTGTGCACCATACCGCTGGTGAGCCTCCCGGATCGGTTTGCGCCCGACCCGGCGGCGACCTTGCCTGGGTTGAGCGCCGCCGGTGTCACGGAAAGCTTTTCAACTACGCCGCCGCTGTCGCTCTACGGCAGCGCCAAGCTGGCTTCAGAAGTCATGGCGCTGGAGTACGGTGCAGCGTTTGGTTTTCCGGTCTTTATCAATCGCTGCGGGGTCATGGCCGGAGCCGAGCAATTCGGCAAGGCTGACCAGGGGATCGTGTCGTTCTGGATTCGCTCCTATGCCGCGCGGCGGCCACTGCGCTACATCGGGTTTGACGGTCGCGGACGGCAGGTACGCGACTGCCTGCATCCAGCCGACGTGGCCCCCCTGCTGGTCAGCCAGATGCGCGCGGGACAAACTGCTGACCTCCCCCGGATTGTCAACGTCGGCGGAGGACTGGCCAGCAGTTTCTCACTGGCAGAACTGAGCGCCTGGTGTGCCGACCGCTTCGGACGGCACAGCATTGACACCGACCTGACACCGCGCCCCTTTGACGTGGGCTGGCTGGTACTGGATGCCACGCTCGCCCAAACTGCCTACGGCTGGCAACCCGTTCGGACGCGCGATGCCATCTTCACCGAGATTGCCGACCATGCCGTCCGACATCCTGAGTGGCTACCACTGTCGGAAGATTAGGTTGCGCGCACACACCTGCCTCCCGCCAGGCTTTGCCCAACCTCCGCACCACGGAAGTGGGCACGCCGGTTTGCAGGGCGCAGCTTGGCTTACCCTCAGCTGGCCGTGGCAGTGGTGCGCCGGCGAACGATCTCCACCGTACATGGCGCATGGGCTACGATGGCCGATGAAACGCTTCCGATGAAGAAGCGCTCCGGACCGGACAGATCGCGTGTTCCAAGCACAATCGCATCGGCGGGCCACTTCTCGGCAATATCAAGCAGCACCCCTTTCGGATCGCCCTCGATGACTTCGCGGGAGATGTCAACGTTCAGATCGGGATAAGCCGCCAGCAGTTTTTCCTGCACGGCCGTCGCCGCTTCGGCGGCTGCACGGCGCAGTTCATCCACCGTATCCGACGGCACTACGGCCACGCTGCTGCCCAGGATGTCGCTGCTGAAATACTCGAAAAGACCGGTGGCTGTGACAAGCTTGACCTGCGTATCCGGCGGGAAATGACGCGCCGCCAGAGCGGCAACGACCACTTCTGATGCCGGTGTTTCGTCCACGCCGACCAGAATGCGCAACGGGGCATTGTCAGGGCGCTCCAGCCGCCGTCCAATGCGCACCGCAGTGTGCGCTTCAAGCATGACTTTCCGTGACACACTACCAAAGAACAGGCGACCTAATGTTGAGCGGCCGTGCGATCCAAGCACAATGAGGTCTGGAGACCATTCCTGGGCGAAGTTGAGAATTTCACGGGCCGGTGCCCCGGCGCGCGTCTCTTCACGGACGGTCCACTGCGGGAAACGACGCCGCAAAATATCAGCCGCGCTGCGCGCCCAGTGGCGCGGCACGGCCAAGCGCGCATCTTCGAGATAGAGAATTTCTTCCGGCGTCCGTGGTGGGAACAGGGGGACACGGTCGGCAACGGACAGCACCACCGCCTCTCCTTCCTGGGGGAGACCGGCGTGCATGAGGTCAGAAATCGCGGCGAAACTTGCCGGCGATCCATCCGTAGCAACCAACACCTTGCGAACGGCATAATCGGCAGCCATGCGTGCATCTCCTTCGGTGAGTCCTTCGGTGAGTATTTGCCGGAACACCGGGCGCTCCGGCAAACAGGTTTCTGTTATGAGTCTATACTGTAACCAGCTGCTGTCCGGGGACCTTTTTGAGCAAAAGGGCATTTTCACAGACAGCGGTTTTGTTTATGAAAGCACAGCGCTTCCCCGGCACTTGCCGCGTGGCAGCGTGTGAACACCGAAGAACCGAAGGATCATCTATGATGCGATACAAACTGCTGGGCGCGAGTGGGCTGCGGGTTTCTGAGCTGTGCTTAGGCGCCATGACCTTTGGTGAAGCTTGGGGGACAGGCGCCTCCAAGGCGGAAAGTCGCGCGATGTTTGAAGCCTATGCTGAGGCAGGCGGCAACTTCATTGACACGGCGAACTTTTACACCAAAGGCGAAAGCGAAACCTTCATCGGCGAATTTATTCAAGGTGAGCGTGACCGCTGGGTGATTGCCACCAAGTACAGTCTCGACACCAGCGGCTGTGGCGAAGTCAATGCCTCCGGCAATCACCGCAAAAACCTGATGCAGGCCGTCGAGGCGAGCCTGCGTCGCCTTCAAACCGACTACATTGACCTGCTGTGGCTTCACGTCTGGGACTTTACGACGCCACTCGAGGAAATCATGCGTGGATTTGATGATCTTGTCCGACAGGGCAAGATTCTCTACGCAGGGATTTCCGACACTCCGGCCTGGATTGTCGCGGCAGCCAATACACTCGCGACGCTACGTGGCTGGACGCCATTTGTCGGTTTGCAGATTGAGTATTCCCTGCGCGAACGCAGGCCGGAACGTGAGCTGTTACCGATGGCGGCCCACTTTGACATTGGGGTGACCGCGTGGAGTCCGCTGGGCGGCGGCGTGCTGACCGGTAAATACAACACCCTCAAGGAGGGCGATCCGCCACCCGGACGCCTCAAAGCCACCAAAGACCGCGACCGCGAACTGGCGCAATTGGTGATGACGATTGCCGAGGACATCGGACGGTCTCCGGCGCAAGTGGCGATTAACTGGCTGCGTCAACGTCCGCAGCCGATTATTCCGATTTTGGGCGCCCGCACGCTGCCCCAGCTCAAGGATAATCTCGCCTGCCTTGACTTTCGCCTCAGTGAGGAACACCTGGCGCGTTTGACGCAGGCGAGCGACATCGAGCTTGGGTTCCTACATCGTTTTCTCCACGGTGAAACTGTACGGCAGTTTGCATTCGGCGGCGCCCTCGAAAAAATTGACAACCACCGGCTTTACCCGCGGTAGGCGCATTCCAAACCAGCGGCATTGACTGGCTCGGTGTTGACTGACAGCCGTGTTGACCGACAGTGGAAGGATGCCGGCGCAAGGCCCAACAAGACCCGCGCACGTCCACCGGCGCGCCCCGTGCCCGAAACCGGTAGGTGGTGCCCGGAACGCCGCGCAGCTGGTCCTGGGCACAGGGCAAATGCAATGCCAAAGGCTCGACAGAAGACCCTACAGAATGAGATTACCGGTAATGCTGAACGATCCGGAGGGCAGTTGTTGCGCCGTCCCCGAAACAATCGGCACTCGGACACCGAGCATCGTGATATCGTCGCGCTGCCGCTCATTTTGCTGAAAATGCAGCAGTTCCTTTTCCAAAGCAAACCGCTGTCCCGTGCAGGTCATCGGCGCGACTTCCAGCAGTTTGTTCCGCAACCGGTGTGCGCCATAGCGCTCTGACTGTGGGTTTGATTGATCGGCATAGCCGTCGGTTGTCAGATAAAGCATCGTGCCGCACGGCACCTCAAGCTCCCGGTCGGTGTAGCGCCACCTCTCATACTTCCGCCCACCGCCGATGGTCCGCTTGTCGCCCTTGAGCTCCTGCAAAAACCACTGTTGGTCGTCCGAAGGTGAAACGATGTACAGTGGACGCCGCGCACCGGCAAAAGTCACCTGTGTACCTTCTAGCCGGCAGAGGCAGACCTCCATGCCGTCATCAATCGGCTGCTGCCTCTGGCGCAGTACGTGCCGGAAGCCGTCGTGTAGGTGTCCCAGAATTCTACCCGGCGGCTGCCACGGATGCTGCGCCACAACTTGGTTGAGTAAGGTCATGCCGACCATTGCAAGAAATGCGCCGGGGATACCGTGGCCGGTGCAATCCGCGACGGCCAGGTAAAACGCCGTCCGCTCTTCGTCCTTGACAATGTGCATCCAGTAAAAATCACCGGACACAATGTCGCGCGGCCTGTAGATCAGCATGTACTGCGGGATGACCGCTTCCAGCTTCTCCTCGGATGGCAAGACGGCGCGCTGGATGTGCTCTGCATTGCGGATGCTCTCAAGCAAGCGTCGGTACTGCTGCCGATATTCATCCCGATCTTGCATGAGCTGTTTGAAGCGTTCCTCTGAAATCTCGCGCAGCGTGGAAAAATAACGCTCCAAGTCGCCGATGAGCTGACTGTTTTCTTTCTGCAAAGCGGCCGTTTCGGCCGCGGCTTCGAGCGTCTGGCAGGCCGCAAAGCGATCCAGGGGCAGGCTAATGTAACGGAAACGATGTCGCGCCTGCAGCGCCTCCAGTGTAGCTGCCACGCCCGGCAACTCGATCAGCACAATCACCTGCGCTGCCTGATGCCACTCGGACAACCGTCCGACAAGGGAGACTTCAGATTTCAAACAGTCGGTGTTGCCACACAACACAACAGGCGCCGCCACCCGGCTGAGTTGTTCGCGCAGCGCCATTTCATTGGCGACGGTGACAAATCGGAAGCGCGGCCCGAAGGCGTTCTCGAACTCGTTTAGGACGCGCTCAGGAACGCCATAGGCAAAGATGTCAATCGGAATATCGGCCATGGGTTAGTGATCGGGAGGTGCCATCTGCCGGGTCTGAGGCACGTTCAAAAGTCGAACGTCACAAGGTTGGAAATGACTCACCGGCCTCGGCCATTGCCAGCAACCGTGCCGGCGGACTAAAGCGTGGCCCATACTTGGCGGCCAGCGTCTGTGCACGCGCGACAAAGGCTTGAACGCCATAGCTGTTGATCAATTGCAGTGTCCCTCCGGTGTATGCCGGGAAGCCCCACCCAAACAGACTGCCGATGTTGGCATCCGCCACCGACCGCACGACGTTTTCCTCCAGACAGCGAACGGTTTCTAACGCTTGAATGAACAACAGTCGGTCGCGAATGTCGTCAAACGGCAATGCTGCCTGCGATGGGAACAACTCACGCAGACCAGGCCAGAGGAACTTCCGCCCTTCCGGTGGATATTCGTAAAAGCCGGCCCCGGCGGCCTTGCCAGCGCGCCCCTGCGCCAGCATAGCGTCCAATACGCGGTTTGACGGTTGGTCAGGAATGGGCTTCCCTTCGGCGGCCAGGTCCTGTTCCGTCTGCCGCCGGACATGCTGCATCAGCTTCAGGCTCACCTCGTCGGAAACTGCCAGCGGGCCGACGGGCATGCCGGCCTGCATCCCCGCAGCTTCAATCAGGCTCGCCGCCTGCCCTTCGGCCAACAGCGTCATACCTTCCGAAGTATATGTCGCAAAAACGCGCGAGGTGTAAAAACCACGACTATCATTGACGACAATCGGCGTCTTTTTGATTTGCCGGACAAAGTCAAAGCTCCGGGCCAGGGTTTCGGGCGACGTCTTCTCACCGACAATAATTTCAACCAACGGCATCTTGTCCACCGGCGAGAAGAAATGCAGTCCGATGAAATTTTCCGGCCGTTCGGAAACTTGCGCCAAGCTGGTAATCGGCAGCGTCGAGGTGTTGGACGCAAAAATTGCCGTTGGCGCAAGCTGGGCTTCAGCCTCTTGGGTTGCATCGCGCTTCACGGCCCGGTCCTCAAAGACGGCCTCGATGATGAGTTCACATCCGCGCAGGTCCTCGGCTTTCGTTGTCGGGTGAATCCGCGCCAACGTTGCAGCCAGTTGTTCCTCGGTCATCCGGCCCTTCTCTACACGCGGGCGCAGCACCTTTTCCGTGTAGGCTTTGCCTTTTTCAGCCTGTTCCAGGGTGACATCCTTTAGCACGACCGACAATCCGGCCGAGGCACAGGCGTACGCAATCCCACTGCCCATCATGCCGGCGCCCAGAATCCCAACCTTACTAAAAGTTGCCGGCGGCACATCGGCTGGACGGCTGCCGCCACCGTTGATTTTGTTGAGCTGAAACCAGAAGGCTGTGATCATGTTTTTGGCGACTTGCCCGGTCGCAATCTTGGCCAGGTACCGCGACTCAATGCGGTCGGCCGTATCAAAATCCACCAGTGCGCCTTCGACGGCGGCGCTGAGAATCGCCAGTGGGGCGGGGAAGTTGCCACGTGTCTTCTTGAGCAGAACGGCCGGCGCTGCCATGACGATCTGGGCTGTTTTAGGCGTCCGGGGATCACCGCCCGGCAAGCGGTAGCCCTTTGTATCCCACGGCTGCTGTGGTTGGGGGTTGGCGCGAATCCACGCCTTGGCCTTGGTGATGAGTTCATCCGGCGTCGCGGCAAGTTCGTTGACAATGCCCAGCGCCTTTGCTTCGGCAGGCGAAAGGCGCTTTCCTTCGGTCAACAGCGGTAGCGCTGTTTCAAGGCCCAGCATGCGTGTCAGGCGCGTCACACCGCCGCCACCCGGAATGAGGCCCAGTGTCACCTCCGGCAGTCCGACCTGCGCGTCTGGGCGGTCAAGCAAAACCCGGTAGTGGCAAGCCAGCGCCAGCTCCAGGCCGCCGCCCATGGCTGCGCCGTTGATGGCCGCGACAAACGGTTTCCCAAACGTTTCCATGCCGCGAAAGATACGTTTGACCTGCTGAATCTCGTTGAAGAGCGCACCGGCGTCGCGCACTTCAAGCATCGGTTCTAGGTCGGCACCGGCCAGAAACGTCTTTTTTGCCGACGTGATGATGACCCCGGCCACATCGGTTTCGGCTTTGAGCCGTGCAAAGGTCTCGGCCAGTGCCGCGTTAAACTCCGCATTGATGACATTTGCCGACCGATTCGGCATGTCCATCGTGATGGTCACAATGTTTTCCGTATCCTTTTCGTACCGAAACACCATAGACTTCCTTTCCGGTTCAGACCCGTTCGATGATGGTGGCAATCCCCATGCCGCCGCCGACACAGAGCGTGATCAGCGCGGTTGTTTTGTCGCGTCGTTCTAATTCGTCCAGCGCCGTACCGAGCAACATCGCACCGGTGGCACCGAGCGGATGGCCCATCGCAATGGCGCCGCCGTTGACATTGATTTTCTCAAGCTCAACGTCTAGGTCGCGGGCGAACTTCAAGACGACCGACGCAAATGCTTCGTTGACTTCAAACAGGTCAATATCTGCAAGCGTCATACCGGCCTTGGCGAGGGCCTTGCGCGTTGCCGGCATGGGGCCGGTCAACATGATGGTCGGCTCACTCCCCGTCACGGCGGCTGCAACGATCCGTGCGCGCGGTTTCAACCCCAGGGCCGCGCCTTTTTCGCGGCTGCCGACCAGCACCAGCGCGGCCCCGTCCACAATGCCTGAGGAGTTGCCTGCCGTGTGGACATGGCGAATCCGCTCGACGCCGGGATAGCGCAACTGGGCAACGGCGTCAAAGCCAAGCTCACCGGTTGACACAAACGAAGGTTGGAGCTGGGCAAGGGCTTCCAGGCTGGTGTCGGGACGAATGAGTTCGTCGTGGTCGAGGATCGGCAGGCCGTTCATATCCACAACCGGAATGAGCGACCGCTTGAAATAACCGTTTGCCGTCGCGTGTGCTGCGCGTTGATGGGACCGTAACGCGTAGCCGTCCACATCTGCGCGGGAAAAGTTTTCCAGCGTCGCGATTAGGTCGGCGCCGATCCCCTGCGGGACAAACCGGAGCGTTGCGCTAACCATCGGATCGAGCATCATCGCGCCGCCGTCGGTGCCCATCGGCACACGGCTCATAGACTCGACCCCGCCGCCGATTACCAGGTCTTCCCAGCCGGAGCGGACGCGCATGGCTGCGTGATTGACCGCTTCTAGCCCCGACGCACAGAAACGATTGATTTGCTGACCGGCAACCGTCTCGGCATAGCCGGCGTACAGCGCTGCTGTTTTGGCAATGTTGGCACCTTGGTCGCCGATGGGCGTTACGCAGCCCAAAATGACATCGTCCACATCGCCGGTGTCAAACCCGTTGCGGCGTTGTAGCTCGCGCAGCAATTGGGCGACAAGGTCAATGGGCTTGATTTCGTACAGCGCACCGGACGCTTTACCGCGCCCGCGCGGCGTACGAATCGCATCGAAAATGAAAGCGTCGCGCGTCATCCAGAAACAGCCTCGTGTTGGGAGAAGATGAGGAAGTTGAGCGGCATCCTACACGATGCCACAGGTCTGTAAAACCATCTCTGCCCTTTTACAATCTGTTTTGCGAAAAACAAGCTTCCGACCGCAGGACGTGGGCATCGCCGGCGGAAGGTTGCCAGTCAGGGCAGCGCCTCGCCGCGGGGGCAACTCAGCCCCTACTGCCCGCCGGCGGCACTGTGTGGCGTGCCAGCCATTCAACCCCCAGGAAGGCGCCCAGCGCCAACAACACCGTTACGGCAATCAAACCATCCATGGCTGCCCACGATGCGCCGATTCCACCCAACACCGACCCGGCGACAGCGCCGATGCCCAACAACACCGAGTACACGCCCATCGTGGCGCCGCGCCCGGCCTGCTCGCCAACGGCTTCCCCCAAGAGCGCTAAGGCCGTCGGCGTGAAACCACTTTCCACCATGATGGCCAGGGCCGTTCCGGCGCCGATGCACCACCGGACGGCCGGCGGCTGTTCACCAGCGTGGTTAAGCGCATAAAGGCCAAGGCAGGCAAGCAACAGTCCCCCAAGCGCCAGGCGCAGTACGGTCATGCGCCGGAAGCGATGCAGGATCAAACTCCATCCGGTAACACCCGTTGCAAACACTATGGCGTAGCCCACCAACGCCCAGCCAACGCCGTCCGGGTTGGTTGCGAAAATACCGGTCAGAAACTGTCCGCGCCGTTCCGGTACGGTGAGAACAAACGGAAGGGTTGAACCCAACCAGACGCCGACCATCGCATTGACGCATACCCAGGCCGGTGCCAGGTGGCGCAGCAGAGGGGCGGCTAACGCACCACGCAACCCAGCCCAAGCGTCCACTGGATGCCTGCCGCCCTGCGCACCGGACACAAAGAGTCCTGCTGCGGCGACATACAGCCCGGCGGCGGCGGAGAAGCTCCAGACGCCGATCGTTCGCCACAGGAAAGCGGCGAGCAGGCCGCCGAACGCAAGCCCGCCGAGCAGCGATGCCTCAAAGCAACTCATGACCTTACCGCGCCGCACTGCGTCGGTCGCCGTGGCTTCCGTCAGAAAGGCAAGCACCGAGGGCGTTGTTGCGGCAACGGCTAACCCTTCCAGCGCGCGCGCGACAACAAAGAGGCCGACCAGTTCACTTAGCCCGAACAACTGCACGGCACCGGCTCCCAGCAGCGCGCCATAGGTCATCAGTGTCCGGGGCGTCCATGCATCGGCCAGCATCCCCATTGGGAGCGCCCCGACGAGTTCTGCCCCGAAGGCGACTGCCGTGAGCGCGCCGACAAGTCCGGCGTCAAGCATTCGTCCCTGTGCCACCAGGGCGGACAGATACAACCCGATCAGCACACCGCCGGTCGCTCCGGCAATCCGCATCAACGTATTACCGAGCAGTACGGCAGCCAAAGCCGAGGCCGGCGGCGATGTCATGCCGGTGCGGCCAACCCTGTACGAATGAATTCCAGATGCATGTCCGTATGCCGCGCGTACAAGGCGAAGAGTTCGGCAACAGTCGCCGTCCCCCACGGAACGGGCAGTGTCAGGGCCAGTTGCTCGTCGGTGAGACGTTCCAGAAGCGCTAGGCTCTGGGCACGGGTGGCGCGGGCCATTGCCACCAACTCATCAAAGGTTTTATCCCGTTGCTTCAGAATCCACCGGTCGTTGAGGGCATGCACCGCCGCCATTGCCTCCACTGGCGAAGGAGCCGGTGGCTGCGCCGGCGTCTCGGCGGTCGGTGGCTGCGCCGCCGCCTGTTCAATAAGGCCTTCAATAAGGCGGTTGAAATACTGTTCCACGCCGATTAGGTGCGCAACGTGATCACTGGGGGTCCAGATGATGGCGGGGTTGGCACGACTGGGTTTCAGTGGGTGTAAACGCCGGTCGGCAGGCAGGGCCGTCAGCTCGGCGAGGGTAGTTTCAAGATGCTGCGCCAGCAGTTCGAGCAACGCGGCGCGGGACAGATCGGATGAAGCAGACATTGGTGCGGGCTTTCGGCGAGCTGGAGTTGGAGACCGTGACACCATCGTAGAACACGCTGCCAACGTGAGAAAGCTTTATGGTGCGCCGGGTCGGTGCCGTGCGCAGACGGCGCATCGTCATCACTTCAGGGCGACGGCAGCGACCTGCGCGGCATCGGACGCGGCGGACCGATCACGATCAAGCGCGTTCCATGCGGCGGCACGAGCGCCGCAAAAACCTGATCAAACACACCAACGTCACGGCGCTGCCAAACGTCCCGGACCGTGCGGCGGCCGGTTAGGCCTAAATCGCTCCAGCGAGCCAAGACCGTTCGCATTTCCTCGCTGCGATTGAACAAGCCAACGGCCAGGCGTCCGTCCACCAGCGGCCGCGCCCAGACTTCCGTCCCATCTCCGGCAGCAGCGCGGCGCGTTGCGGCCATGCCCAACTCGTCCTGGTCAATCGCGATGACTTCGGGATTGGTCAACAACCGGCGGGTAAACTCGTTGAGTTGCGTCACATCGCATCCCAGTATCAACGGTGCCGCAAGCAGCGCCCACAGCGTGACGTGCGTCATCTGCTCGTCGGGCGTCAACCGGGTGGGGCGCGTCCCCGATCCCCAGCCGACCACCCCGACCACCAACATATCCGGATCATTCCAGCCTCCGGGGCCGGCAAAACGCGCCAGCGGCGAGTGCTGAAACCCGATTGTCGAGACGCTTTCCCAGGTGTCTTCAATGTCGCCGGTTGTCCGCCAGAGATTGCCGCCGATGGCCGGGTTGCGCGCCCACGTCCAGACCTCACCCAGTCCGTATTGACAGATGGCGTAAACAATATCCCGCTCGGTTTTGTCGAGCGCTGCCCGCATCACGGCATACGGTCGTTGAAGGACTTCAGGTGTTTTCTGACGGGCAATCCCTTCATAGGAGCACCAGTCATGCTTGAGATAGTCCACACCCCACTGAGCATAGAGCCGGGCATCGGCTTCCTCATGCCGCCAACTGCCCACGTAGCGCCCACAAGTGAAGGGCCCCGGCGACGTGTAGATGCCGAACAAGAACCCTTTGGCATGCAAGAAATCGCCGAGCGCTTTCAGGTCAGGAAACCGCTCGTTGGGCTGCATTGTGCCATCCGGCGCGCGCCGTCCCTGCCAGCCGTCATCTATGCAGACGTAGCGATACCCGCAGGCCGCCAGGCCGGTTTTCTCAAGCGCTTCCGCCGCCGCACGCACCTTTTCATCAGAAACGGTTGTCCCCCAGACATTCCACGAATTCCAACCCAGCGGCGGCGTCAGGGCCAGTTGGTTCCGCCCGGCGACAATGCGGAGCGTTGCCCGTGCGACGCCATGCCGGTTGCGGATCGTAATGCTGACCGGCGTTGTCCCCTCTCTGAGCACGCGCCCGCGGATGATACCGGTCGTAGCGTCAAACGTCAGACCGGCAGGCAGGTTGGCGACGGTGTAGGTGAGCGGCGGCGCGCCGGTTGCCGGGATTCGGTAGATGAACTCGCGGCCGGGCGTCGTACCGACGATGCGCGGGCCGTTTAGACGCGGTGTCAGTTCATCGTTGCTCGCGATGTCAGGGTAGCTCGGTTCGGGAGCCACCTTCGCCGGAACTTCCGCTGTTAGCTGCTGTGCCGGGGCTTCTGTTGTAAGCGGTAGAAGAGGCCCCGGGGTGCTCCCGAGAGTCAGCACACAGCAACCAACCAAGATACCCAGCTTTCGCACAAGGCAAACCTTCCAATGCCAGAAAAATCTCGACGGAGACAGACTGTACCGAATGCGGGCCGGAAATCGCTACTGCCCTACTGCAGGCCCGAACAGATCGAACACCAGCTCAAAACGCCGATCTTATGTGGCCTGTCCGGCGGGTGCGCCCGGCCAGCCGGACAGGGCCGGACGGCACAGGCTGAGCACAACCGGGTTATTGCTCGACCGCCAGCGGCCTGCCGTGCCCTTCCGGCTTACCTGAGAAAATCAGCCTTACCCGCCGGGACTCACCGCCGGCTGGGCCGGGCGGCCTGTTTACAAAGTGCGGGTCTGCAAGTGGAGGCAGAGCAACCAGGCGCTACAAACTTGCCGGCGGCATTGCCGGCGTCCCCCTCCCGTTCAGCAAGGCCAGCAATCCCGCCTCGTCCAGCACCGGGACGCCGAGCGCCTGCGCTTTGGCCAACTTCGAGCCGGGATTGTCGCCGACCACGACGTAGTTTGTTTTCTTGCTAACAGTGCCCGTCACACGCCCCCCGGCGGCCTCAATCAGGGCCGTGGCCGCATTGCGCGTCAGGGTCGGCAGCGTCCCTGTGAGCACAAACTGCTTCCCGGCTAATCGTGCAGCAGTCTGCGAACCGGACGTCTCCAGGCGCGTCACAACACCGGCCGCTTCCAACCGTGCGATCAAGTGCCGGTGGCGGTCATCGGCAAACCACTCGCGGATGCGCCGGGCGGTCGTTGTCCCGATGTCCCGGACGGCCGTCAACGCTTCCTCTGAAGCGCCGGCCAGCGCGGCCAGGGAGCCGAAGTGGTGGGCCAACAGTTGCGCTTTGCGCCGTCCGACATCGGGAATCCCCAGCGCAAATAAGAGCCGTTCAAGTCCGGCCGTCTTGCTGCGCGCAATTTGCGCCATCAGGTTTTGCGCCGACTTGTCACCGAGCCGCTCCAATGCGGCCACCTGCTCCGCCGTCAGGGTGTAGAGGTCGGCGCAGTCGGTAACCAGGCCCTCACGTACCAACTTGTCTATGACCACTTCGCCCAATCCCTCGATGTCCATGGCTGTGCGCGCGGCAAAGTGCTGCAATGCTTGCCGCAGCTTGGTCGGACAGTGCGGCTCCGGGCAGCGCCACGCGACTTCACCTTCTGCCCGCACCAACCGTACCTGCCGATCAGGACAACCCGGACACAGGGTTGGGACAACAATCGGCGCTTCTGCGCCGGTTCGCGCCTCGGTGACAACCCCGACAACCTGGGGAATGATGTCACCGCTTTTTTCGACAATCACCTGGTCGCCCAGCCGCACGTCAAGCCGTTGAATCTGATCCTCATTGTGCAGCGATGCCCGCGCCACAGTCGTCCCGGCCACAAACACGGGTTCCAGTTCGGCGACCGGCGTCAGCGTCCCCAGCCGACCGACTTGCCAGGTTACGCCGCGCAGGCGCGTCCGCACGCGCATCGGCGCAAACTTGTACGCCACCGCCCAGCGCGGCGCCTTGGCGGTCTCACCCAGCTCCTGCTGCACACGAATCGGATTGACCTTGACCACGACGCCGTCGGTATCGTAGTCGCGTGTCGCCCGTTGGCTTTCCATCTCGGCGCAGTACGCCAGCACCTCATCCAACGTCGCACATCGCCGCGCATGCGGATTGACGGGAAACGCCGCCTGCCGAAGCCACGTCAGACTTTCCCAGTGCGTCTCAAACGGCTTGACCCCGTTCACAAAAAGTTCATAGCAGAACATCGCAAGGCCGCGGCCGGCCACGACGTGCGCATCGAGCAGTTTCATCGTTCCGGCAGCCGCATTGCGTGGATTGACAAACGTTTTCTCGCCTTCGGCTTCGAGTGCAGCGTTGAGCTGCCGAAAGGCCGACAGCGGTAGATAGACCTCGCCGCGCACTTCAATGTCGGATCCAAGCGGCGCAGCAAGCCGTTGTGGGAGTTGGCGAATCGTCCGTGCATTGTCCGTCACCAGATCGCCGGTCGTGCCGTCGCCGCGCGTGACGGCTTCTGTCAATACACCGTCGGTATAGCGCAGCGCCAAACTCAGGCCGTCGATTTTGAGTTCTGCTACGTAGTCAAACGGGCCGTCATAAACCCGTCGGCAGCGGGCCTCCCACTCACGGAGTTCCTCCGGCGCATAGACGTTGTCCAGCGATAACATCCGAATCCGGTGGGGGACAGACTTGAACCCGCCGCCGGGACTGCCACCAACGCGCTGTGTCGGACTATCCGGCGTGATGAGTTCAGGAAACGCGGCCTCCAGTGCTTGAAGCCGCCTGACCAGTTGATCGTAGTCGTAGTCGGCGATGATCGGGGCGTGCTGCTGGTAGTACAATTCGTTGTGGTGTGCGATCTCGGCACGAAGCGCCTCGATCATCCGCTGCGCCTCGGCGCGCGTCACCGGCCAATCCTGTGACCGCTCACCCGGCCAATCACTCGTGGATGGTTGGTTGGACATCGCTGCTCCGCGCTACGTCGGCGTCTTAGCCGTCAGCCAGAAGTTGGTCAATCGCCTGTTGCAAGGCCGCTTCCGTCAGGGAGGTGACGACGAAAATTTCCTGGACGCTGCCGCTGGAGCGGGCCTGGAGCTTGAAGCCGCCGACAATCGGCACCGTCACCCGAATGGTCAGTGGCGTGGGGCGGCCCTTGGCCTGCGCAAGCCGTCCCGGCGTCACGGTCTTGACACCGGGCACGGTACACAGGCGCGTTAGCACCGGAATGAGGCCGGGAATATGGGTGGAGTGATTCCACACCAACCGGCCTGCCGTTGTCCCCGGAGTTTTCTTCTTCGCCATAAGCGCCCCTCCGTTCAACCTGTTGGGGCGGCCATTGTACTACACCAGAACCATTGGCTTCGGCTGTTTCGGGTCACTGTAGTCGTAAAAGCCACGGCCGGTTTTGCGTCCCAACCAGCCGGCTGCCACCATGCGCATCAGGAGCGGCGGCGGCGCAAAGCGCCGTTCCCGAAAAGCGTCATACATTGCATTGGCGACGTTGAGCAAGACATCCAAGCCGACCAAATCGTTCAGCATCAGCGGCCCCATCGGATGCCCTGCCCCCAGCTTCATGGCCTGGTCAATGTCGGCAATTGAACCAACCCCCTCCTCCAGCGCGCGAATGGCATCCAGTGAATAGGGCACCAGCAAGCGGTTGACGATAAAACCGGTTTTGTCGCCGGCCTGCACCGGCGTCTTGCCAATCGCCTGGACAAACGCCGTGACCTGGTTGACAACGGCAGCCTCTGTCAGGAACGACCGGACAACTTCCACGAGCGCCATCCGCGGAACGGGATTGAAAAAGTGCAGTCCGACAAAACGTGCCTGCCGACTTGGGGCAACAACACCGGCCATTTGTGTAATCGACAGCGAAGACGTGTTGCTGGCAAAGATCGTCTCCGGCCGGCACAGGCCGTCCAGCTCCCGGAAAAGTTCTTGTTTGGCGCGCAAATCCTCAACAATCGCTTCAATGACCAGATCGCAGTTCGCCACGGCCGCAAGCTCCATTGCCCCCCGCAGTCGCTGTTGGGCAGCATCTTTATCCGCGTCGGTCAGGGCACCTTTTTCAACGAGCTTCGACAGGGCTGTGACAATTGTCATCAGACCGCGTCGCAAGCGGTCATCGTCCGCTTCAATCACAACGACTTCATAACCAGCCTGTAGGATCGTTTGCGTAATCCCGGCGCCCATCGTCCCGCAGCCGACGACGCCGATTTTGCGAATTGCCGTCATGTTGAGAATGATTCCTTTCCCATAATGAAGTTGCCGCTTACAAAGCGCTACCACATTGACCCACTGCCTGCTAAGGTAGGGGCCAGTTTCCCCTATGCTGAGGATTGACGCGCGATGGGTGCTTACACCGACGAACACGCCAAAAAGGGACTCGACGCCCCGCTGCCGGCAATTGAGTGCTGGGCCAATCAGTTTCCGAACTACCGCATTACGATTCGCATTCCGGAGTTTACGTCCGTATGTCCGCTTACGGAGCAACCAGATTTTGGGACGGTGACGATTACGTACGTCCCGCGCGACCGCTGTCTCGAACTGAAGTCGCTCAAGCTGTACATCCACGCCTACCGGCAGCTTGGGATTTTTTATGAAAACGCGATCAATCGCATCCTCCGGGACGTGGTTGCCGCCTGTGATCCGATCTCGTGTACCGTGACCGGTAGCTTCAAGCCACGGGGCGGCATAAGCTCCCTCATTGAGGCAACCTACCAGGCAACGCAGACGACTTCTAGCTCCCCAGGAGGCTCTCTCTGATGACCGCGACGACCGTCCGCAATGTTCGTGCGTGCGTTTCCCCGGAGGAGTGGCAGGCGCGGGTCGATTTGGCCGCCATGTACCGCCTGACGGCCCTCTATGGGTGGGATGACCTTGTATTTACGCACATTTCCCTGCGCGTCCCCGGAGAAGACCACCATTTCCTCATCAACCCATACGGTCTCCTCTTTGAGGAAGTCACAGCGTCTAATCTCGTCAAGATTGACCTGGCAGGGCGCATCGTGATGGACACACCGTATTGTATCAATCCGGCCGGCTTTACCATTCACAGCGCCATTCACGCTGCGCGCGCCGATGTGCAGTGTGTTTTTCACACGCATACGCCGCACGGCATCGCCGTCGCGGCCCAGGCCGACGGGTTGCTGCCTATTTCACAGCAGGCGCTGTTTGCGCTCGCCACCATCAGCTATCACGACTACGAAGGGGTTGCTCTGAACCCCGACGAAAAACCACGCCTCGTCGCCGATTTGGGCGACAAACAAATTCTCATCCTGCGCAATCACGGCTTACTCACCACGGGGCGGACGCCTGCCGAAGCCTTCCTGCTGATGTACGTGGTCGAAAGCGCGTGCCGTATTCAGATTCTTGCGCAGTCCGGCGGGAAACCACTTGTCACGATTCCGGCCCCAATTCTGAACGGCATCCAGGCGCAGGCCGCCCAGGTCACCCATGGACTGGGCGCCGATCTGGTCTGGCCGGGTCTGCTGCGCAAGCTGGACCGGGTAGATAGCTCGTATCGCACTTGACCGGAGGAGGAGTTGCCATGGCGTCGTGGCTTATCGCACTGGCTGCCGCCTATCTGATCGGGAGCATTCCCTTCGGTTTTCTCATTGCCAAAGCCGTCACCGGCGAGGATGTACGGACAGTGGGATCGGGCAGCACCGGTGCCACAAACGTTGTGCGCAAGGCGGGCTTGGCGGCTGGACTGGCGACCTACGCACTGGACGTTACTAAAGGGGCGGCAGCACTCTGGACGGCCACGTACTGCATCGGATCGGCATCCCGGCAGGCACTGGGCGCAGCCGGTCTGGCGGCTGTCATCGGTCACATGTTTCCCCCGTATCTCGGCTTTCGCGGCGGCAAGGGCGTGGCGACCGGCGTCGGTGTTTTCCTCGTCCTATCGCCCCTTGCCGCCCTGCTGGCTTTGCTCGCTTGGAGCATCACCTTTGCCGTGACACGCACGGTGTCGCTCGGCTCGTTGTTCGGCGTCCTCACGTTACCGCTTGGGATTTGGGTGTGCGATGGCTGGTGGTTTGGCTATCCCAGTTCGGTTTGGTCTCCGACGCTTGTCTGGGCCGTGATGATCGGCAGCGTCATCATCATCCGCCACAGCGGCAACTGGCAGCGGTTATACCACGGCAACGAAGCCACATTCGGCCAACCACGTCTGGGGCCGACGCCGCCGCGCAACTCGTAGGCCTATGCCGAAGACTGTGTTGATTGTAGATGACGAAGCAACGCTGCGCTTGGTGTTCAGGAAAGTCCTGACCCAGGCGGGTTACACCGTCCTTGAAGCGGCCGACGGTGAAACCGGGCTACGCCGGGCCGATGAGGTCCTGCCCGGCGTCGTCTTGCTCGACTGGATGATGCCCGACCTCGACGGACTTGAAGTCTGCCAGCGGATGCGTGCCAACCCTAAGCTGAGCGAAAGCCAAATCATCATGCTCTCGGCGCGCAGCGAACTCGATGATCGCGTCCACGGGTTGGATGCCGGTGCCGATGATTATCTGGTCAAGCCCTGTGAAACGAAGGAACTTCTGGCGCATGTCCGCAGTGCCATGCGCATCCATGAACTCAAACATCAACTCCGCGAGCAGGCGACACAACTTCAGGAAAGCGTCGCCAAGCTCGAAGAGCTGGCGCACCAGCGCGAAGAGTTTACGGCCGTGCTCGTACACGACATCCGTTCGCCGCTGGCGACCCTCTACGGGGCGCTGGAACTGACCGAACTGCGCGCGGAAGAACTCGGAATTGTGGACGACAACCTGCGCAACCTGTTTCAGCATGGTTACCGTACCCTCGATCACATCACCAAGCTGGTCAACGAGGTGCTCGATTTTGCAAAGGCGGAAGCCGGTGGGGCGACGCTTGAGTTGGAATGGACGCCGGTGACGGAACTGCTCCAGGAGGCTGCCGCGCAAATCTCCCTCACGGCGGAACGGAAGGGGCTGACGCTGCGCGTAGTTTGTCCACCCGATCTGCCCGACTTGCTCCTTGACCGGGGCAAGATGTTGCGCGCCATCGGCAATTTGCTCTCGAATGCCGTCAAGTTCACGCCCGTCGGCGGTGTAGTCACGCTGCGCGCCGAGCACCTGGCCGGTACGGGGCTGGATGCCGGCAAAACTTTTGTGGCCATTCACGTCGAAGATACCGGCCCGGGTATTCCTGCCAAAGACCTGCCGTATGTGTTCAATCCGTACTACCAAGCCCGGCAACGCACACGGCAACTGGGCACAGGTCTCGGTCTGGCCATTGTCCAGCGCATCACGGCGGCGCACGGCGGACAGGCAACCGTTCAAAGCACCGAGGGTGTCGGCACGGCCTTTACGCTCAAGCTGCCGGCGATGGTGTGCGACCTGCGAGACCAGCCGCCGGCTGGCCATGCCAACACCGCGACGGATTGACAACGGCCTCCGTCATCCTCAATGATTCCTCCGTCATAACGGATGTTTTGACAACCTGACGTGGCGATTTAGGCAACTTGCTCCACGCTAAAAACTGCTAAAGCGCCGGCGGATTCCGACCGTGAACGCCCCGTACGCTTTAGGCACAGCGTACGGGGCGGATGACTTTGCGCCGATGGCAGGTCACTTTACGGAGGACGCCCTGATGTCGAACTACCACTTTGACACGCTTGCCATTCACGGCGGCTATGCGCCAGACGCGACAACAAAAGCCCGCGCATTACCCATTTACCAGACGACCTCCTACCAGTTTGACGACGCCGACCATGCAGCGCGCCTGTTCGCCCTCAAAGAGTTTGGGAACATCTACACACGCTTGATGAACCCGACGACCGATGTGTTTGAGAAACGCATCGCGGCGCTCGAAGGTGGTGTGGCGGCACTGGCGACGGCATCCGGACAGGCGGCGGAAACATTGGCGATCACAACGCTTGCCAGTGCCGGCGACAACATTGTTTCAACCAATTCGCTCTACGGCGGAACGTATAACTTGTTTCGCTACACGCTTCCCAAACTGGGCATTACCGTGAAATTCGCCGATGCCGACGACTTCACCGGTATCGAGCAGCGCATTGATGAGCACACCAAGGCGCTGTACTCCGAAACGCTGGGCAACCCCAACTTACTCGTGACCGACATTGAGCGGCTGGCCGCCATTGCCCATCGCCATGGGTTGCCGCTCATCATTGACAATACGGCGGCGTCACCGGCGCTGTGTCGCCCGCTGGCGCATGGCGCGAACATTGTCATCGAAAGCGCGACAAAGTTCATCGGTGGTCATGGCACGAGCATTGGGGGCGTCATCGTTGACGGCGGCAACTTCGACTGGAAGGCGTCGGGCCGTTTTCCTGATTTCACGACACCTGACCCGTCCTACCACGGCATTGTTTACACGGAAGCTTTTGGCAACCTGGCCTTCATCATCAAGGCGCGGGTGCAGGGCCTGCGCGACACGGGGGCGGCGCTGTCGCCCTTCAACGCTTTCCTGCTGGCGCAGGGGACGGAGACGTTGTCGCTGCGGATGGCGCGGCATTCCGAAAATGCCCTTGCCGTTGCGCAGTTTCTCAAAGCCCACCCGCAGGTCGCCTGGGTCAACTATCCCGGCCTGGCAGAAGGTGAACAAAAGGCGCGGGTTGAAAAGTACCTGCCGAAAGGTGCCGGAGCGCTTGTCACATTTGGCATCCGGGGCGGCTACGGAGCCGGCAAGCGATTCATCAACTCGGTCAAGTTGTTCAGCCTGCTGGCCAACATCGGCGATGCTAAATCGCTGGTCATTCATCCGGCTTCAACAACCCACTCACAGTTGTCTGAAGAAGAACAGCGGGCGACGGGCGTCACGCCGGAGATGATTCGGCTTTCAGTCGGGATCGAGGACATTCGGGACATCCTCGCCGATCTTGAAAACGGTCTGCGCAACGCAGTTGTCGAAAGCGCAGCTACGGCGCAAGCAGCAGCAGACTGAGGTCCTTGTTATCAGCTTCGTCGGCAGAGGCGCTTGTTCTGGACGGTTCGGGCTGAGAGATTTCTGTCCTAGCGCATCGTGCCGGCGATTGTTTGGCGTTGCTGACCGGCCGCCGTGGGCTGCGTCGGCCGGTTGGATGACCGGACATGCCTGGTATGGCTGCTTTTGAACCCACCGTCGAGTGGGATGTGACGCTCAACGAGCGTCCGTTCCGACTGGAGGCGGGCGGTGAATTGCCGGAGGTCACGCTCCGGTGTGCAGTGTACGGTCAGCCGGAAGCTGCACCCGGCGGCGTCATCTTGGTCTGCCATGCGCTGACCGGCTCGGCACGGATTGCCGACTGGTGGGAAGGTCTGGTTGGGCCGGAGCGGCCGTTGGACTCGACGCGCTACACCGTTGTCGGCATCAATGTCCTGGGCTCCTGCTACGGCTCAACCGGCCCAGGCACTGTCAATCCTGTAACAGGGCGGCCGTACGGCGCACGTTTCCCGCCGGTCACGATGGGTGACATCGTGCGCGCCCAACGTCTGGCGTTGGAAACCGTGGGTATAACGCGGCTGACGGCCGTCATCGGTGGTTCCATCGGGGGCATGCAGGCGTTGCGCTGGGCGACGGACTTCCCCGCGGCCCTTGACCTGTGTATCGCCATCGGCGCGGCGCCGCTTCCGGCCATGGGGCTGGCACTCAACCACTTGCAGCGGCAGGCTATTCGGCAGGATCCGGCCTGGCGCAATGGCGATTACACCGAACAACCAACATCCGGGCTGGCGCTGGCGCGCGCCATCGCCATGTGCAGCTACAAGTCGGCAGCACTGTTTGACGCGCGATTCGGCCGGCGCCCGAATCGGTCGGGCGAAGACCCACGGGCGACACTCCAGGGACGCTACGATGTTGCGGGCTACCTTGACCACCAAGGGGAAAAGTTTGTCCGCCGTTTTGATGCCAACAGCTACCTTGTGCTGAGCAAAGCCATGGACACATTCGACCTGACCGATGCCGAGTTGGCGTGCATTCGGGCGCGTGTGCAGTTGATCGGCTTGTCTTCCGACTGGTTGTTTCCGGCGGCAGACGTGCGCGCGTTAGCAGCGCGGATGCAGGCGCTTGGTCTGGCGGTTGAGTATGCTGAAATTGTCACCAATCATGGGCACGATGGTTTTTTGGCCGAACCCGACGCGGTTGCCCCCCTCCTTCGCGCGTCGCTTGAGAGCCTACGTTCATGAATCCTCAGCACCAGAGTCTTTCTCTCTGGCCGTCAGCGTTCGATGCGCGGCCGACAATCATGAAGTTCGGCGGCACGTCGGTAGAGGACACGGCCGCATTTGCTCGCGTCGCCGCCATTATCCGGCAGGAGCAACCACGACATCCGGTAGTGGTTGTGTCGGCGCCGGCCGGCGTCACCGACGCCCTTCTGGCAGCGGTCAAGTTAGCGCTGGAACAAGACACCGGAGCGGCACTTGACGTTCTCGAGCCACACTTTGCGCGGTACAGTGAAGTAGCCGAACGGCTGACCGGCGGTGCCTCATACGGCGATTTCGTCAAGTTTTTGTATGCCGCCCGTGAACGCATGGTACAGGCGTTCGAGACGATGTGTGCCTACCCGGGGACGGTTCCGCCGCTGCGCGACGAAGTGGTTGCCTACGGCGAACGACTCGCAGCAACATTGCTGGCGGCCGTGATCACGGAGGACGGAACGCCCTGTCAGGCAGTTGATGCACGCGCCTGTATTGTGACAGATGATGTCTATGGACGTGCACGACCGCGCTGGGAGGAAACCGTGACACGAACGCGCGCAACGCTGCACCCGGTCTTGGCCGCCGGGATGATTCCCGTCCTCGGAGGGTTCATCGGTGCGACGCTGGACGGTGCGACGACAACGCTGGGGCGGGGTGGCTCAGACTACTCGGCGACCCTCATCGGTGCGGCGCTGAAGGCACGCGAAGTGCAGATTTGGACCGACGTCGCCGGCATCTACTCGGCCGATCCGCGCCTGGTGCCGGAGGCTCACCGCCTCGACAACCTGACCTACGGCGAAGCCACCGATCTGGCGCTCTACGGCGCTAAGGTCTTGCATCCGCGCACCATCGAGCCGGTTGAACGGTTGAAGATTCCGGTCAGCATCCGCAACTCGTATGACCCAGAAGCCGGTTATTCGATGATTACTTCCGATTCCGGTGTGCTTGTGGGGACGATTCTAGCCGTGACGCACCGGGCAGGTATGGCGGCCGTCCACATCCGACCATCCGGTGCGTGGCGGGCGGCAGGGGCGTTAGAAGAGCTGGCCCGCACGCTCAACGCCCATGGGGTGCTGGTTGAACATCTCGCCGCTTCGCGGATGGGACTCACGGCAACAGTAGAAGACGGGGATGCTCTGCAGGCTGCCCGCCGTGATCTTTCCGGTGTTGGGGAAGTCCATGTCACACGGGATCGGGCGCTGCTCTGCGTCGTAGGCAACTTTGGGGACGACGCCATGGAACTGCATCCGACGCTGGGCGAGGTACTGACCGACTTTCGGGTGACACCGTTGCTACCGCATCCATCCCCCCATTCCCGATTGTTTTTGATGGCCGAAAGCGATGCCCCCTGGGCAGTGCGCCGGCTGCACGCCCAATTGGTTGAAAACTCCCCCTAAATGTGCAGAGTGTCAAGGGTCGAGGGTACCACCTGGTTCGATGACCACTGAATCTAATGCTCAGGAGCACGTCAAGCCGCCCCTCTGGGGTTGCACTACGGTCGTCCACAGTCATGGCTGAACTGTCCGATGCAAGTTTTCCCGTCCGGTCGTTTATGCGGCTGTACCGCTACACGGTGGCGAGTTGGCAGCCGGCGCAGCTCACCAAGCCACTTTCCGCGTGCAATGTCGGGCTGGTGACGACGGCGGCGTTTCACCTGCCAACACAGCCGACGTTTGCGCTGAAGTTGGCGGGCGATCCGTCGTTTCGCATCATTCCGACCGACGTGGCGCTGACGACACTCAAGGTAGGGCACACCAGCCCGTCGTTTGATCACACGGGTATTGAACGTGATCCCAACCTGGCCCTGCCGATCACCCGCTTTCAGGAACTCGTCGCCGAAGGCATCGTGGGACGACTCAACGAGCGGGCCTGGTCATTCTGTGGCTCGATTACCAAGCCCGGCCCGCTCATCAACGACACGGCTCCAGAAGCCGCACGTCAGGCGCGTGGCGACGGCGTGGATGTGGCCCTGCTGACGCCGGTCTGACCGATGTGCAATCAGTCGGTCGGACTGATTCAAGCCGCATTTGAAAACGAAGGCATTGTGACCGTCTCAGTCTCGTTGTACCGTTTCGTGACGGAAAAAGTGCGTCCACCGCGTGCCTTGTGCGTGCCCTTCCCACTGGGGTATCCGTTAGGCGCACCGCATGATCCGGCGCTTCAGCGACGGGTAATCCTGGCGGCACTGGAGCTACTGACGCTGGACGAACCGTTGCCGATCATCCGCGATTTCCGGCCATGACCGATTTGCCGCGCTTGCTGCTGGGGACGGTCGCAATGCGCCCCTACGTGTTCGTGTTTTTCCTGGCCTATCTGTTCCTGGCAGTGTCACGGGTGGGATGGGTTCGGACCGTGGTTTGGACGGTGGTCGCGTACCTACTGGCTTTTGCCTGTGAGTGGAGTTCGATCCACAACGGATTTCCCTTTGGGCTGTATCACTACTTTGACGACACGCGCGACCGCGAGCTATGGGTCGCCGGTGTCCCGTTTTTTGATTCCCTGTCGTTTGCGTTTCTGTCGTTTGTGAGTTTTGAGGCGGCCGTCATTCTGCGGACGCCGTGGGTCTCCTGGCATACCCCTGTCGGAGATGCGGAGGCGCGCCGGTCCTGGCTAACGATTGGTTACGCCGGCCTCCTGATGATGCTGTTGGATGTCGTCATTGACCCGGTGACATTGCAGGGCGAGCGTTGGTTTCTGGGGAAACTGTATGCGTATCCTTCCGGCGGACCACACTTCGGCGTGACAATTGAGAACTACGTAGGATGGTTTGTGGTCGGCGTGTTGATCACGACGAGCTTCTGCCTGCTGGACCGAACGGTGCTGCGCACGGTCGCCCGGCGCGGCGTTTTTGACTTTCCGTTCAAGCACATCGCGCCGCTCGGTGTGTACTTCGGAATTTTCGCCTTCAACATCGCCGTCACGTTTTGGATCGGCGAAACGGCGATGGGCTGGGCAAGCACCTTCATTGCCCTGCTCGTCGGCTGGATGTTTGCGCAGCACATTTGGTCGCCCTACCGGCGCAAGTAGGGGCGGCCAAGTAGGGCGGCGACGCGAGAGCAACTGGCAGGAGTTGAGGGTGAAGTGGCTAGGGAGGGAATCGAACCCCCGACACACGGATTTTCAGTCCGTTGCTCTACCAACTGAGCTACCTAGCCCTGCGGTGAGGAGGGGAAAGTACGCTTTCCGGCGCGGATTGTCAACCAACCCCTTTTTCCCCATCCCGGGTCAGGAACAACCGCGCAAGCCACGGCCACTCGCGCCGCCCGTACAGGCCCTGTGGGCGCGCAATCATCAAGCCGACCAACAACAGGGCATACAGCACCATGCGGTAATCGGGCAAGCTCGCCAGAAACGGCGCGGCTGCCGTCACCGAAGGCGGGAACAAGCGCGTCAGGTCGCGCAACGCTTCCGGCAGAATGGTCAGCACACCGGCGCCGACGATGGCGCCCGACAGACTTCCCAGGCCGCCGAGCACGATCATGGTCACGATTTCCACCGAACGCAAAAACGTAAACGAGCTTGGGTTGAGGTAGTTGTCGTAATGTGCATACAAGCCGCCGGCCACGCCGGTCAGCGCAGCGCTGACAACGAACGCCGTCGTTTTGGCGCGCGTCGTGTCAATGCCGATGGCGGCGGCGGCAATTTCGTTTTCGCGTATGGCGGCCAGACTGCGCCCAAAGCTCGAATAGGCGAGGCGTCCGACGACCAGGATCGTGCCTGTCGCAACCAGCGCCACCCAGAAAAACATCGTCTCCTCTAAAAAAAGGGCAAACCGCTGGTCAGGTGACCGGCCTGGTACCTCCGGCCCCTGGGCAATGTTGGTAAAGCCCAAGGCGCCGCCGGTCGGCTCAATGTTGAGCAACACCACACGGATAATTTCACCAAACCCCAGGGTGACAATCGCCAAGTAATCCCCCCGCAGCCGCAGCGTCGGCAGCCCCACCAGCCACCCGGCAACGCCGCCGACAGCCGCGCCGACGGCCAACGAGACCCAGAGCCGGAGGGTATGCACCGGCCACGCGGGCAGTATCTCAAGGAGTGCGATAAACGGCGCGCCCCCAAAGTGGGTGACGGCCGCAGACGCATACGCACCCACGGCCATAAATCCCGCATGGCCAATCGAAAACTGCCCGGCGCACCCGTTGACCAGCGTCAAGCTCACCGCCAACACCATTGAAATCCCAACCAGCGTGATGACGCGCAGATAGTACGCCGACAGACCATAGCCGAACACGCCATGGACAAAAGCTTCGTTGAGCAAAAAGAAGCCGGCGACGACAGCGATGCCGCCAAGCCAAGAACGACCCCCAAGGTGTGGTTTCCAAATGTTCATGACAACTCCATTGGGTGAGCAGGCGCGGTCAAGCAAGCTTTTGCAAGTCGGCAGCGCTTCGCGCTATGTTTGCCGGCATCGGCAAGCTAAGCCCAGAGCGTTGTTTCAGTGTTCACGCGGTAAACGCGCATCCAACCGGCGTTTGCACTGAGTGCGCCAGGGCGGACTCTCACCCATATCAACCGAGGAATGCAGCGTGGCAAATCAACTCTTCGTGGTCAAATCTATTGACGAACTCCAGGCCGAATCATCCGTCGAGAAAGGCTTGCTCAAGCGAACCCTTGGACCGATCAATCTCACCGCACTGGGCATTGGAGCGATCATCGGCGCCGGCCTGTTTTCCATCACCGGCCTTGCCGCCGGAAATAACGCCGGCCCTGCCGTTACCATCTCCTTCATCATTGCTGCCATCGGATGTCTCTTCGCCGGACTTTGCTATGCCGAGTTCGCCGCAATGATCCCGGTGGCCGGCAGTGCCTATACCTACTCGTATGCGACGATGGGCGAATTGGTCGCCTGGACAATCGGTTGGGACTTGGTCTTGGAGTATGCCGTCGGCGCGGCCACCGTTTCAATTAGTTGGTCGCGGTATCTGGTCAAGTTTCTTGAGTACTACAACATTGTGTTGCCGCCACAGCTCACCATGTCGCCGTTTGACACCATCACGACCGCTGACGGTGTGACGATTTCCGGTGTTATCAACCTGCCGGCCGTCTTCATCGTTGTGACCATGTCCCTGATCTTGATGAAGGGCACCCAGGAGTCGGCGCTTGTCAACAACCTCATTGTGGCGCTCAAAGTCGGCGTCGTGTTGGCGTTTATTACCCTGGGCTGGGCGTTTATTGACCCCAAGAACTATGAACCCTACATTCCACCCAACACCGGCCAGTTTGGCGAGTTCGGGTGGAGCGGTATCGTCCGCGCCGCCGGTATTATCTTCTTTGCCTACATTGGCTTTGACGCCGTTTCGACGGCAGCGCAGGAAGCGCGTCATCCGCAACGGGATATGCCGATCGGCATTCTCGGCTCGCTGGGTATCTGCACGGTGCTGTACATCCTCTTTGCGCATGTGATGACCGGCCTGGCCCACTACACGGAATTCCAGGGCGTCGAAGGCATTGCGCCGGTGGCGACCGCCATTGCCCATACGCCTTACAAGTGGCTCAATCAGGGCATTATTCTCGCGATTCTGGCCGGCTATGCTTCCGTGATCCTCGTGATGTTGCTCGGTCAGTCGCGGGTGTTCTTTTCCATGTCGCATGACGGCCTGCTGCCGAAGATTTTTTCAGAGGTGCATCCGCGTTTCCGCACCCCGTGGAAGTCTAACGCCCTGTTTGCAGTGTTCGTCAGCCTGTTTGCGGCATTTGTCCCGGCGCGGGTCGTCGGTGAAATGACCAGCATTGGGACGCTGTTTGCCTTTATCCTGGTTTGCGTCGGCATTATTGTCCTGCGCTACACACAGCCCGAGCGGGAGCGGCCGTTCAAGACGCCGTTTGTGCCGGTTGTGCCGATTCTGGGGGTTTTAGTGTGCTTTGCCATGATGGCCGCCCTGCCGTTGGACACATGGTTGCGACTGGTGATCTGGATGGCGGCCGGCTATGTCATTTACTTCACCTATGGCATCCGACACAGCAAGTTGAAACCTGTCACGGCCGGTTGAAACCCGCTGTGGGCCGTACCGCTGCAGCCAGTGGACGGAAACGGACCTGACTTTCCGGCCGCCACCGCGCCGGAGGCCGTTCGGAGGGCGCCCTAGCAGGCCGGTTTCATCCGCACAGGCTTCAGGTTTGAGATTCTGCTCGGCGGGTGCGAAGTCCAAGGGTGCGAAGTCAAACAGCCGTGAAAGGTCGGTTGTGGGTCGCAGGAGGCTCTGGCGGCGGGGTTTGGGCCCCTGGCTATGCCTACCCTCGGTGGGTGGTCCCGGCACCGGGCCTCGCCGCGCTTGACTATCCTGCCGGCAGCGGTTGGGGCGGCAAGGAACACGCGACTTGGGACGCAGTAGGACTCTGCCGGGGACAAAAACCAAAGACAAAAACCAAGCGCGCTGCCTGAGCCGCAGGGGCCTGTTCTCGTTTGCCGGCGACGGACTCAGGCCCCGCTAGTCGCCGCTGCGCAGGATGCCGAGCGGTTTTCTCCGCAGAATATCCCAACTGGATAAGCTCCCAATTGCCACGACCAAGAGGATGGTCAGCACAACACCGGCCAAACAGTCCCACCAGAAAGGTTGCCACTCGATACGCAGGACGCGCTGTGTCAGGTAGTGGCTGGTAACCAGCGCCCCGCCACCGCCGATGATGGCAGCCGTCGCGCCCAGCGCTCCATACTCGATCACCGTGATCCAGATGAGCGTCCGCAAACGTGCGCCAAGAGTCTTGAGCAGGGCTGTTTCGTACTGGCGTTGATAGCGCGTCAGGGCTACAGCGCCGGCTAACATCGCCAGGCCGCTCACAATCACAAGGGCGCCAACGATGGTCAACGCTGCTTGGATGCCTGTCAGAATTTTACGCGCCACCTGCACTACGTCGCCGGTCAAGACAACAGAAACGTTTGGGTAAGTTTGGGCCACAGTCCGATACAGTGTCTGAAACGCTTCTGGTAAGGCGTCAACAACCGGGCTGCGGACGGCACCGAAAAAGGTTTGCGGCGCTTGTTCCAGAACGCGGCTTGGCCGGGCGACAATGGCAAAAAACTGCCAACTGCGCCGTGGATCAATCCGGCGAATGTTGCGAATGACGCCCTCCACGTCGCGCCCCTGAATGTCGAGCGTCAAGCGGTCGCCCACCTGAACGCCAAAATTCTTCTGTGTAAAGGCGTCCAGCGACAATTCCAGGGTTTCGGACGGCGTCGCCGGCCACCACTCGCCGGCAACAATTTGCTCTCCGACGACGAGGTTCGCCCGGTATGTCAGGCGGAACTCACGATCCACAGCATCGCGGCGGGTAGCTTCCTTGATGGCGGCAAAGTTGATGCGCCGCCCGTTGATTGCCGTGACACGTGCCGCAATGATCGGCACCAAGGTCGGCCGCACCTGTACCTGGCGTTCAATCAACGTGCCAACCATCTCAACCTGCGACGGCAGCACGTTTGCCACAACCAGATTCGGCAGATTGTCGGCGACGGCGGCATCAAGATTGTGGCGAATGTTGCGCTCCAGCAGGTGCACCGTCAGCGTGAACAACACCCCCACACCGACCGTGACCATGATGGCCGTTGCCTGGTTGCCCGGACGCTGCAATCCGGCTAAACCGTAGCGCACGGTGAACGAAGCCAGAGGTCTAGCCATCCAGGCCAGGCGCATCAGCCCCCAGCCAACGCCAGACAGTGCCAGCAACGTGGCGACCGTTGCTTGAAACATTCCATGACCCAGATCGAACGCCCCGGCCTGCCAGAGAAACAGCCCGTAGAGTGCTGCTGCAGCTGCCAGTCCAACCGGCAGCGCCCACTGGAGCGGCACCCTGAGGCCTGCCACTCGGCTGCGCAATAGCACATTTGGTTTTATGCTCCACGTGCGCAGTAGGGGAACGGCAGAAAAGGCGAGGGTGGCGATGAAACCGGTGCCAACCCCCTGCCCGATTGCCGACCACGTCAACTCGAACACCACCGGGAAGGGGAACTGGGCAGCAACTTGTGCGCCGAACAGGGAATAAGCCAGCGCCGCTGCCCCCCAGCCACCCACCCCACCGACGAGGCTCAGCAGCGCCATTTGTGACACATAAAGCTGCAAAACAAGACGGTCGGATGCCCCCAAACACTTCAGGACGGCAATGGTCTGGATGCGCCGCCCGATGATGGTGTAGGTAGCGCCGGCAACACCCACGCCACCGAGCATCAGGACAGCGATCCCAACCAGGCTAAAAAAATTCTCGGTCTCTTCAAGTCGCTCGGCGACGCGCGCTTCGCGCGCACGCGCCGTCTCGACAGTTGCGCGCCGGTCGGTGGCCGTGACCTGGCGCAGCGTTTCCGTGAGCGCTTCGATTCGCTCCAGCTGGTCGCCAATCCCCAACCGGATGGCATAGCTCACCGTCAAGCCTTCGGCCGTGAGTAAACCGGTCGCTTTAAGGTCGCTGCTACTGAGCAACACCGTCGGCAGTACGCCAAAGGTGCGCGCCGGCGCTTCCTGCGCCAACACCCCGCGAATGGTAAACGTCTCCCGACCAATCTTCAGCGGCGCACCAACGCCAATGTCTAGGCGGTTGAGCAGCGATGGGGCAACAATGACACCCCGGTTGGCCAGGAGGTCATAGCGGTAGGCTTCGCCCTGGAGCATCAGTTGACCTTCAAGCGGGTAATGCGCGTCAACGGCACGGACAACAATGCGGAGCGGTTCATCGCGACCGGCAACAATGCCGGTCTCGAATTCGATAATGTCCGTCCGCGCAGCGTCAGGAAACAGGGTGAGCGCCTCATCTAACCGAGGACGCAGGGTGGTCACAGACCGATACGGCATCCGCACTTCGACATCGGCCCCAATAAAAGCGCGTGTTTGGCGGACGAGCGCCGTACGGATGTTTTGCATTGCCGACCGCAGGACGATGACCAGCCCTGACCCAATCACAATGCACAGCAAGAAAAACAACATCTGGCGCCACAGGGTACGTGCTTCACGCCAGATCATACGCAGGGAAAACATCATTACGCAGCGCCGGACAGAAACTGAAAGCAGAGCTCACAGGCGACCACCAAGTCGGCCGGCCGTCGGTAGCCACAGGTCACGAGACCGATCAACAGGCTTCCGGGCAGCTGTTCAACAGCCTACCCGTTTCCCCAATCCGGTGTGCGTTGGACAACACACGGTTTCCTGTAGCGTTTGACCCAAGAGCCGACGATGAACGGCGCCCAAAAAAATTTTCACATCGCCAGACGGCCATGGTATGTGGACGCACCGGCGTCCGTCATCGCGCCGGCGACGCGTCGAACTTCCGTGGTTGGACTGGATTCTTCTGCGCATGCTGTACGACAAAAAAATTGCCGTCCTGGGCGTCGGTAAACTCGGCGAAGCGCTGGTCTCAGGGCTGATCCGCCGGGCCGACGTCGAACGCACGAATCTCATCGGCTCCGTTGCCCGCCAAGCCTCTATGGCACGGGTGGACTTGCGCCTGGGCATCCCGGTCACCACCGACAATGCGGCTGCCGTGGCCGGTCGCGACATTGTGATTCTCGCCGTCAAGCCGCAAAACATGACGGCGGTCTTAGAGAGCATTGCACCGGCAGTTTCGCCAGCGCAACTGTTCATCAGCGTCGCCGCATCCGTCAGTACGACCTTCATTGAAGAGCGTCTTCCATTTCCGGCCGCCGTCATTCGCGTCATGCCCAACACGCCGGCCCTGCTCAACGAAGGGATGTCGGTGCTCTGTGCCGGGCGTCGCGCAACGCTTGAGCACCAACGCCTGGCTGAAGAAATTTTCAGCGCCGTGGGACGCACGGCATTCCTTGAAGAAAAGCTCATGGATGCCGTCACCGGGCTTTCGGGGAGTGGCCCGGCCTACCTCTACGTCGTGCTCGAGGCGCTTTCTGAAGCCGGCGTCAAGCTTGGCATTCCGCGCGACATTTCAACCCTCCTGGCCGCCCAAACCATGTTAGGGGCGGCCAAGCTGGCGCTCGAAACCGGACAGCATCCAGCCCTGCTCAAAGACAGCGTGACGACGCCGGCCGGTTGTACTGTGGACGGTCTGCTTGAACTCGAGGAAGGCAAGCTCCGGGTGACGCTGATCAAGGCTGTCGTTCGCGCGGCAGAACGCGCCCGCGAGCTGGTCAACGGCTAAGTTTCCCTGCTGCTGCCCTGGGGCCCGTTTTTCTTCTGTCTAAGTCAATTGACGCATAGGCGGCTGCGACGTATCTTATGTGTCACAGCCTGCGAGAAAAACCCCTAGGCCTTCAATGACGCGCCTGGGTCAGAAATCTACGCACATTAGCCGTCGTGCCCTGGTTTACCCTAGTTTCTCTTCGGAAACAAAAGGATGGGATGAGTATGCCCTTCGTGTTTGACTCGTGTTTTAATTGGCAGCCAATAAGTCGCAAGCCGGGCTTCTTTGGCCCGGGTGCAGCCTGGCAGCAAAGAGGCATCCTGATTCTGCTTGCGCTGTGCTGGGCTTTGAGCGTTGCTGTCATCGAGGGGTTGGCACAATCGGCCAGCACCGGGCAACTGCGTGGGACGGTGCGCGACCCGCAAGGTGCCGTTGTCGGTGGAGCAGCCGTTACGCTCATCGAGCAAGCCACGGGCAGCAAACGCGAAGCCACGACCGGCAGCAACGGTGATTACACTTTCACCCTCTTGCCGCCGGGGAAATACCGACTTGAAGTACGCGCTTCTGGCTTCAAAACGAGCATTACCGAAAACATCACCATCAACATCACCGGCGTGACCACCAACGACACGGTGCTTGAAATCGGCGAAGCGGCATCTGAGGTCATCAATGTCTCCGGCGAAGCACCGCTCATCCAGGCCGATTCGGCCGCCCACGGCCGCGTGGTGGACGAACGCAACATCCGCCAACTGCCGCTCCCGACCCGGAACTTCCAGCAGCTTCTGGCGCTGTCGGCCGGAGCGACATCAAACATTTTCAACACGGCAGAAGTTGGGCGCGGCGACACGGCCATCAATGTCAACGGCCAGCGTACCACCAGCAACTCAATCCTCATCAACGGGATTGATGTCAACTCGATTGGGACCGGCTCTTTCGCCAACCTGGCCGTCCCGGCCACCGACGCCCTTCAAGAGTTTATCGTGCAAACGAGCCAGTATGACGCCTCGGCCGGGCGCAATACGGGCGGCATTGTGGCGGCTGTGACCAAATCCGGGACGAATGAGTTTCACGGCAACGCTTACTTTTTCCTGCGCGATCAGGCGCTCAATGCGAACAATTTTTTCCTCAAACGCGGCGGCATCCCACGCCAGGCGAACAACCGGAAGCAGTACGGCGGAACCATTGGCGGCCCGATTGTCAAAAACCGTCTCTTCTTCTTCGGTTCGTACCAGGGGACGCGCGAAGTCAACGGCACGTCCACTAACAACAGCATCGCGCCGTTTAATCCGGCGCCTGACCTCACCGATGACCGGTCACTGACGGCCATCCGGGCCATTGCCCTGAACCGCGCTCCGGGCTTTGCGCCGTTTATCAACTCGGCAGCCTTTGCCAGTTCGCCCCAGGTGCGGATGCTTCAGGCGCGCTATCCGAACGGGCAGTTTCTGATTCCCAGCGGGAACGGCCGGACCACCGGCGTTCAGGTGGCAGAATCGACGTTTCGCGAGGAACAGTTCAACACCAACGGCGACTGGCAAATCAACGACAATCACCGTGTCACGGGTAAGTTTTTCTTTGCTAACAACACGGTCAAGCAGGGCTTGTTCCGGCAGTTCGGCGGCGGTAACGCGCTTCAGTTACCGGGCTATCCCGTTGATGCAATTACGAACAACCGCGTCACAACGGCCTCGTGGAGCGGTATTCTGCGCCCAACCATGATCAACGAATTTCGCTTCGGCTACAACCGGCTCATCACCGAGGGACGCCCGACCGAGCCTTTCCGCGCTGCCGACTTCGGGATCAACTCGCCCAGTGCAGCCCGGTTCCCAGGTCTGCCGGGCTTCACGTTCTCGAACATGTTTTCCATCGGGCCAGCGACGACTTCTGAAAGCTCCAACATTACGGAAGGGTGGACCTTTCTTGACACGCTATCCTGGACGATAGGAGAACACAGTTTGAAGTTTGGGGGCGAAGTACGTCCCTATCGGCAGCGCGTCTTTTTCAACGTCGGCGCACGGGGACTACTCCAATTTACGGGAGGATTCGCCAATGCGGCCGGTCTCGGCGCATTTGCAGCCATCGGGATTCCTGCCGGCTCGGTCAACCGCGCTCCACAGTTTTTACCGACCCTGCCGTTTACGGAATTCCTCATCACAGGCGTCAATCCCGGTCTATCCTCATTGGCGAACGGATTGACCTCGCCGTTTCTGTCGGTGATTTCTCCCGGCGGTGCCAAGCGTGACTTCCGGGCCAATGACTTCACATTCTTTGCCCAGGACGACTGGAAATTGAGCAACCGTCTGACGCTTAACCTCGGCGTGCGCTACGACTACTTCGGACCGTTTTACGAGAAAGACGGTCTGATGGGGACGTTCGATGAAGCCGTCGCACGGTCGGTCGTCGGCGTTGGCCCCAACGGTGTCTCGAACCTCACCGGGACATTCGCCGGGTTCTTTCTGCCGTCCAACAGCCGGACTGGCTTGCCGGGCATTGCCCGCGATACGCGACGCGGTCTTACCGATCCCGATCGGAATAACTTTGCGCCGCGCCTCGGTCTGGCTTTCAAACCGTTGCCGACCGACCGCTTTGTGGTCCGTGCCGGCTACGGGTTGTACTACGACCGCTTTAACGCACGGACCGTGATCAACGCGAGCTTTAGCTTCCCTGTCTTCCCGCTGGTTCCATTCTTCCCGGCAGTCGCTGGCGGCGGCCTTTCGAATCCATTCGCCCCGATCCCACCGACCCAAGGGCCGATTGATACGGGCAACCCGTCATTTTTCCCCGGCACGAGCTGCACCGGCGCGCCGGGACCAAACCGTGGGTTGCCGTTTTGCGTCGGCGGACGGCAAGTTGCCGTCCAGGGCATCTTCCCGGGCCGGAACTTACGGACGCCCTACGTACAGCAATATTCGCTCGGTTTTCAGTGGGAGTTCATCAAAGACACCCAGCTTGAGGTGAGTTATGTCGGCTCGCAAACACGCAAGCTCCAACGCTTCAAGGCCGTCAATCAGCCTTTTGCACCCGGCGGCAACGTTAGCCCCTTCGGCACACTGTTGTCCCAGGTGATGCAGCCGGCCCTGGTGTCCTTTGCCGTTTCGGTCCAGGAATCATCCGCCGTTGCCAGTTACAACTCGCTCCAGGCAAGCGTGACCCGCCGGTTGGCCAACGGATTGCAGGGTTTGGTCAGTTACACGTGGTCGCACACGATTGATGAGTACTCCGGGCAGTTGACCTCTCTTGGGACCAGTGACGTGTCAACCGACTTCGGTGACCAAGTGACGTTCCGGGGCAATCGCGCGACGGCGGATTTTGACCGTCGGCAGCGACTCGTTGCGAGCTTTGTCTACGACCTGCCGAAGTGGTACACGGGCGACAACCGCGCCCTCAAAGTGCTGGTCAACGACTGGCAGGTGTCGGGTGTGACGATTATCCAAACCGGACTTCCCTTCACCATTGCCAGCAGCACGGGTCTGAGTGATGGCGCGCGCGCCTCGTACGCGCCCACCGGGCAGGGCAACGGAGCTTTGTCAGGGGACGTGCGCCGCCGGCTTGACCGCTACTTCGACACCAGCCGGTTCATTAGTTCAACCGGCATCGGCAATTTCGGCACCGTTGGGCGGAATACGCTACGCGGGCCGGCGCAAGTCAACACCGATTTCTCAGTTGTCAAGTTTCTGGTGTTTCGGGAACGGTACCGGGCCGAATTCCGAACCGAGTTCTTCAACCTCTTCAACCAGACGAACTTTGCCAATCCGGGTAACGTGGTCGGTACGCCCAACTTTGGGCGCATTTTGGAAACCACAACCGGACCACGAATCATCCAGTTCGCCTTCAAGTTCGCCTTCTAGGTGCCTGGGTGAGAAGCTTTCTGTGGTCAGGGAATACCGATGACTGCCAAGCGCTCTGCGCAGACACTGGTGGACGCCACGGTCACGCTAGGCTGTCGTTGAGGCCAAATTTGGCGCAGCGTTGCTATGCCTTGGCAGTCACCGGTGAACCGGCGAGACGGGCCTTTGACGCCGCCTCGAGTTGACCTTTGGCATAAAAAATAATCGCCAGCACCAGCAAGGTGGTCGCCGTACTCTCCACGGCGACGGCGGCGGCGGCAAGCGGCAACGAGGTGCCATCCAAAATGTCTAGGCTGAGGCTAAACCATTGGCAGGCAAGTTGGCCCGTCAGGCGCGCCAGCGCCAGAAAGGTCAACCCGGAGGCCAGCGTTCCAAGGCAGAACTGAAGCACCTGTAAACCGTTGCCGGCAAAGCGGCCGTCAAAGTCCCCATGGGTCACGGTTCCGGTGTGTGGGCGGATGAGGTTCGACACGACGCCGATGAGATTCCCCAAGGTCAGCGCTACGGCGAAGTAGATCCCAAACCAGATCAACCAGCTGCCCACGTCAACCACAAAATGCCACCGTGGATGCGCCACGGCAAATGCCGTCAGACACATAAAAAAGTAAGCAATCGCCCAGAAACCGGTAAAGATGGAGAACCGCAGGACAACTGCACCCAACTGAGTTAGGGTATGCGAGTGTTTCATAACAACATCCAGAGGCACCGGCAAAACATGCGTGGGGGTGAAACCGATTATGCGCGCTTTCTCTTCCGGGAGCCGTACTCCAGCATACGTCCTTGGCAAGCTCGGTGCCGGGAACAGACGCTTGAAAGCGGCTTGTGCCAGCTCTCACTTTCAACGACAATAGAGCATATCCCCTGAAAAAGTTTGGATGTGCTGCAATTTCCCCGATGGCGCTGCGAGGTATCTCTTATGAGCAACGGAACCGGCATGCTTGGCAGGATTTTTGGCTCGAAACCTGAGTCACACCGTGACGACCGCGACCGCCGTCCCCAGGACGAGCGCTCCCCAGAACCACCTCCATCTGAGGAGCACGTTCCGCCACATCTGCGGAGTTTCGAGTCCATTTACCGGAGCGCCCGCCTACCGGTCTCTTCCTGTGGGGTTGAAGAACTGGAAAAGATGATTGCGAACCCAATCATCGCCAACGCCCCGCCGGAAACGCGGGTCATTGCGCTGAAGTTCGCGCTCGACCGCGAGGGGCACACCATTGAAGAACCGAAAAATGACGCAGCCCGCAAGGTCAAGGCTCTCGACGCCTACTATGCTACGCTGCTCAATCACGCCGCTAGCCTGGAACGCCGCAACGCTGAACGCTTCAAGGAAATGGAAGCCGAGCGCCTTGAATTTATCCGGCGGCAAGAAGAAGAAAAAGAACGCCTGGTGCAGGAAGCCCAGGAAGCCGAAGAGCAGGCCCGTGCATTTGAAGCCCGACTCAATGCCGAGCGGCAACGGCTATCAGAGTTGCTGCGCCCGTTTGTCGGCGAGCTGGATTTCAACGAAGCCGATGTGGACTCTGTCCTGTCGGACGTGAACCAACCGACTACTCCCTCCGAGCCACCGCCGATTATGGTGCATCCGAGTCTGCGCTAGCGCGGAGGGGCCGGTTGGCGGTGCCAATTGAATCGGGCAAATTGAGGCGACCAGGACGCACGTCGTGCGCCCTTGGTTGCCTGTTGCGCGCAGCAGAAACCCCGATGGGCATCTGAAGCTGCGCGGGAACTAGTTCACCAAGTAGAGATGAAACCCACCGTAGATCGCGAACCGGTCGCGCGCAAAGAGCTCGGCCGAGCGGTCGCGTTCGTAGCGGATGCGCGCGCGCAACTCCGGCGGCAAGGCAGTTTCCACTGGAGAAGCCTTGGGCGCAGTGCGGAAAATGACTCGTGACCCCGGAGGTGCCACCCGGACGACCTCGCGCCACAGGGCTGCAATTTCTTCGTCTTGCATCCAATCCTGGGCGTCAAGGAAGACAAAACGGTTGTAGGCACCGGCCGGCTGCCTACGCAAATGGTCGGTCAACGATGTCACCTCCGTCGTCACCCGCGTGATGTTGGCGCGGAGTGTCGCGAAGTTTTCTGCCTTCAGGTATTCAGGAATGGCGCGCCGATGTTCAGTGTCGTAGCGGCGCGCCAATGCCTGCCACGCAAAATAGTTCTCCTCAATCGGAAAATCACACACGAAGCGCCGCACACGCCGGCGGTACATGGCCAGGATGTTTTCCGGCGTCTCCCGGCGCATCGCTTCGTACTGACGTGGAGGAATACCAAGACCAAACACAATGAACGGGAGCTTGGACAGCGCCCGCACAAGCCAGTGGTCAAAATAACGGCCGATGGTGGTGTCAAACACTTCGGCACGTTCAACCGGATCGGTCATGTGTATGAGGCGGTCAGGGTACAACCCCATCAGGTGGGCCAGCTTTTCTAGAAACCGAAGGTAAAAGCCATTCCGGGCATGGTTGTAAAGATTGTCTGCGAAAAAATGAATTCGCCGCTTGCCGAATACCGTCAGTCCCTCCCAGAAAGCGCGTGTTGCATCGTCCAGGTGCGCACTCACGTAGGTGTCATATGCTAGGACGTTGCGGACATCGTTAGCCGCACCGAACATGCGAAAGAACGACTCGTAATCTGGCAAATGGCGGACGGCCGCCAGCTTCAGGCGCAGCAACGCCAGATGATAGCGATTCAGATCGACAGCTGTGATGTGTGCCGGACTGTGAATCAGGTAGTTTAGGACATTGCATCCACCGGATGAGATGGTCAGGATGCGGCTGTCCGGGGTGAGTTCCAGTGCAGCCAGATCAACCCGTGGATCCTCCCAAATCTGATTGTACACAAAGGCGTCAAAATAAACCGTAAACAGCCGTTCTAATAAGCCCTGCCGGGAGGTCAACGGGCTTTGGTGGACTGCCGCACGGAGAAGTTGGGCCGTATCGGTTGCCACGGGAAACATGCCTCACAACAACATTCAGGATGTGCGCTCCGGCGCAACGGCACCTAGTCCGGTGGTCTCAAACAGCGCAATGAAAGCATACCGACCACCGACGGCTTCAACTGTGAGCCTCCCCGCACCCCGGTCGTGGTGGGCGGCAAGCTCATCGAGTATTTCCGGGCGCGGCGTCACGTCAAAACGCCGGACCCACGCTCCGAGCAGTTTTTCAAACCACGTTGGGAGTCCCTTCTGATCCCAAAAATCCACCACACCCAACCAGCCACCCGGACGGAGGTTGTCCAGGGCGGTCGCGAGCGCCGTCCGCCAGTCGGGAATCATCGAAAGCGAGTAGGAGAAAAAGGCAATGTCAAACGGCTCTGCGAGTCCAAACGTCATCCGGTAGTCCAGGGACTCCGCAGCCGCGACGGCGACGGTGATGTTGACCAACCGGCGGCGACGGATGTTGGCACGCGCCGAAGTCAGCATTTCCGTCGAGATGTCGGCGCCGTAAAACCACGCTTGGGGATGCCGGCTGGCCAAAATGACCAGATTCCGCGCCGTCCCACAGCCGATCTCGGCAACCCGCATACCCGGCCGCACCGGTAGGCGGGCTAACAGCGTGTCGCGTCCGAACAAAAAGTACTTACGGGATAGATCGTAGATGTATCGTTGCCGCCGATACATCGCGTTCATTTTCGCGGCGTGGGTGTTCTTCATCAAGCAGTGAGACGCAAGGTATGGTGGCCATTTTGTACGTTTTTCACGGTGTACGTTAGTCGGCCGCATAGGCTTCCGTCAACGAACATGGCATCTGGGGACGGACAGACCACGTGCCTACAGGGCGCCTCTGCCCGTTTGGAAGCGCGCTCAGGACCCGCGCCACACCCGTCCTGGAAGCGGGCCGCCTGCCGGACTTTCGATCATCCATTCAATGCTCCACCGGATGCCTGCCGGCAACTTTTGTGCAGAAGACCGGTCTTGGTAGTTGGCGGCTTGGGACGACGCCAAGGATTTCACAACGCCATCAACGATTTCACGGCTAAATTTCACGGTGTATGGAATCGCCTGAATGCGGTATTGTGGGCGGCCACAAGCCATAGATTCCAGCGCAAGGAAGCTCACACCATGACGGCTTTCACTGTAGAAGCCTCGGACGAGGCTGTGCCAGAAAAGCATTTTTTCGGCCACCCGATTGGCCTGATGACACTGTTTTTTACCGAACTCTGGGAACGCTTTAGCTACTACGGCATGCGCGCGCTCCTCGTGCTGTACATGACGGCACCGCGTGAAAACGGCGGCCTGGGCTACAGCAACGCGCGGGCAGCATTGGTTTACGGCACCTACACGTCGGCCGTGTACTTGCTGGCGATGCCCGGTGGTTGGGCTGCCGACCGGCTCCTGGGGCTTAAGACCGCCGTGCTCATCGGCGGGATCATCATTGCCGCCGGACACTTCACAATGGCATTCGAGTCGGAAACGGCGTTTTACACGGGGCTGGTACTGATCGTTCTTGGCACAGGGCTTCTCAAGCCCAACATCAGCGCCATCGTCGGCCGCCTCTACACGCCTACCGACCAACGCCGCGACGCCGGTTTCTCAATCTTTTACATGGGCATCAACATCGGAGCGTTCATCGCGCCCCTGGCCTGTGGCTTTCTGGCGCAATCGGCGACGTGGAAGGCTGCCCTTGCCGGGAGGGGCTTCGACCCAAGCGCCAGTTGGCACTGGGGCTTCGCAGCCGCCGGCGTTGGGATGACGCTGGGTCTGGTGCAGTTTATCGCCGGCTTCAAATACCTTGCCGGTGTCGGTGAGCAGCCTCAGCGGGAGGGTGGGGCAACAACGCCTATTTGGCAGGGACTTCTGTCCTACCTCGGCGTAGCGGCAGCCCTGTTTGCCGTTGTCACCGGCCTGCAGCAACTGCATGGCTTGGTTGTGACCGGGTTGGGTGGAGTTGCCGGTTACGCTTATATCGCGCTGGTGTTCGCAGGGATCGGCGCGCTGGTTTGGTTTTCGTTCTTGCGGACGCTGGCCGAAGACGAACTCAAACGCATGCTGGCAATTGTGTATTTCTTCCTGGCCTCGATTGTGTTCTGGGCTCTGTTTGAGCAGGCGGGATCGAGCTTAAACCTCTACGCTGACCGCCTGACCGACTGCCGCATTTTTGGCTTTGCCTTCCCGTCCAGCTACTTCCAGTCGCTCAATGCACTGTTCATTATTTTCCTCGCCCCGGTGTTTGCCTGGATGTGGGTGCAGTGGGGCAACCGGCAGCCGTCCAGTCCGCTGAAATTCTCCATCGGCATCTTGCTTGTCGCCGTCGGCTTCATTGTCGCGGCGGTAGGGGTGGCGTTTCTGAACGGCGGACGGCTCAGTCCCTGGTGGTTGGTGGCGGTCTATCTGATTCATACGCTGGGCGAGTTGTGTCTTAGTCCGGTCGGGCTGAGCACGATGACAAAACTGGCCCCAGAACGCCTGAGTGGGTTGGTGATGGGCATTTGGTTTTTAGGGCCGACATTTGGCAACTACATCGGCGGGTTGATCGCCGGGCACTTTGACGAAAACCGGCCGGAGTCCGTCAGCACCCTGTTTTACCAAGTCGCGGCAACCGGGATCGCCGTCTCGGTGGTGGCGTTTGTCCTCACACCGTTCATTCGGCGGTTGATGGGTAACGTGCGCTGAGCAGACGGCTGCGCCGACGGCCGGATGTCATCTGCCGGGCGTGGCGGCCTAGGACTGTGGCTTATGGTTGCTGAATCCCATCCTGAGCCTCGAACGCCGGCGCACTTTGCACGCCACTACCCCTGGGCGGTGCGCGTCCTGCGTCTGTTGGTTGTGTGCTTGATGGTAGCCGGCATGGGCTATGTCGGCTTAGGGTTCTATGTTTACACCCGCCAGCACGGGATGGTGTTTCGTCCGGCAACGCGCGAGGGTAAGGCACGCCAGAAGCTTCCACCGCCGCCGGGCGCAAGTTACGTCACCCTCCAGGCCGAGCGGGGCGAGACGATTACGGCGTTATTTGCGCCGGCGCTCAGTGCTTCCGGCGACACCGTCCTGCCCGACGCTGCCCGGCAGCCAACGCTGCTACTGTTTTACGGCGTCGGCGAGTACCTCAACTATCCATTCCTGCGCGTCCAGGTGGAGGTCTTTCGCCGCGCCGGCTTCAATGTCTTTGTACCGGAGTACATCGGTCTGGGGCTGAGCAGCGGTCAACCAAGTGAACAGGGCCTGTATGAGACTGCGACGGCCGCCTTCGCACACCTCACACAGCGCACAGATCTCGACCCTCGGCGGATTTTCATCGTCGGGCATTCACTGGGTGGCGCACCGGCGATTGACCTCGCGGCACGCGTTGATGCAGCCGGCCTCATCACCCTGGCGACATTTACAACCCTTGCCGATATTGCTGCTTTGCGTTACCCAATCTTTCCGGTTCAACAACTGATCCGGATTCGTTGCCCAAACATCGCGAAGATTGGGCGGGTACGCTGTCCGGTGCTGATTCTGCACGCGGAAAACGACCTTACCGTTCCACTCTGGATGGCCGAAGCCTTGGCCCAGGCAGCGTTTGCAGGGGGCAACCGGCAGGTTCTACAGATGACCTTGCCGGGCGGCAACCATGACACAACATTTGCGCTGCCGAACGGTGATGCCGTCCGTGCCATGCAGGTGTTTACCAGTGTTGTTCCACCTGGGGCAGATTCGCCGCTGTCCTCAAGGCACAGCCCGCCCTGACATCCTCCCCGGTCTGAAGGCCCCAGGGATTCCTCCGGCACGCAGACGCGGCATTGCACCACCCCGGAGTCACTGTGGCGCGGGCGCTGCTTCCCACTGCGGTTCGCTCCACAGGCCATCCGCTCAACGAGCGCCCATAGGCGTGTCCCGCCCTTCTCGCACCAGATGCCTATCCCGTAAGACAGCATGGTGATCGGCGCCGACCTTGTCGGCGTT
>CALGZC010000054.1 GCA_937934745.1 uncultured Blastocatellia bacterium | reverse complement strand
GATTGATGCCGCCCACCTGCGTTGTTCGCCAGCCCACGACCGTGGGCGACAACGTACAGCCCAGGGCAAGCGCCATCGGCGCGCCGCCCTGGGAAACCGTAGCCCCCGAAATCCCACAAGCCCGCAGCGCGGGCGACACCTGTACCGCCCGCCTACGCGGGCTGCGTTTTGTTGCGACGGCCTAGTTCCCAGGGTTACGCGCTACGCGCTGCACCCTGGGCTGCATTGCGTGGCCTGCTTCTGCAGGCGATTGGTGTCGCCCACGGCGTGGGCTGCGTTTTGTTGCGACGGCCTGGTTCCCAGGGTTACGCGCTGCGCGCTGCACCCTGGGCTGCATTCCATGGCCTGCTTCTGTAGGCGATTGATGCCGCCCACGGCGTGGGCTGCGTTTTCGTTCCTGCGGACTGATTCCTGCCTGGGCTGCGTTTACGGCCTCACTTGCTTTTACATAACTGCTTTGACAACGCTCGATTTACAATGGCTCAATATGGTGGGCTAAGGCACGCAGGGCATCAACATCAATTTCTACCTCAACATGCAATTCCGCGCCGTTCACACGCTGCCCGGCTAACGACCACCGCTCACCAGCACCGTAATCACGCAAATCGCCGACATCCATGACACGCCCGCGCACAACGTCCACTTGCCGGTGTTGCCGGTTGTCCACGAGGTTGATGGCAATATCAGCGACAATCGGCGGTATGTCCGGCCCGAAGTCCAGTGTGGCCGACTCAAAGATGAGATCGTAGAAGTATTGTGTATTGCTCGGCAGTGCCTCATAGGCGGTAGCCTCGATTTCATCACATTCATCACCTGCAATGGCGTGCAGGGCCCCCAGCAGCATGACCGTGTTAAGCTGGCGCAGGTAGGTCTTGTCAGGGTCATTCCGCCAGCCACCGGATTCGACTAAGACGACGCTCGTCCCCCACCCTTGCATGGCATCGCCGAAGCTGCGTGGTTCATACGTGTCGTCGAAGCGCGCCATGTGGCCTGCAATGTAGGGCGTCAGCAAATGAACAAGGGTCGCCGCCAAGCGTTTGGCCCGCCGGCGCGCGATATTGTCCTTTCCTGAAGCGTCATGCGCCGGGGCTAAAAACGCCAGCGCCGTCAACCGTTGACTGTCGCCAACTGTATAACGTGGGTTTTGATCGTGCAGATTGAAGGCATAGTCCGGGACAAAATCATCATGCACTCGCTTCAGAATGCGCGCCTCCGGCGTCCGCAGGCAACGCGCGTCGCGGTTGATGTCCAGCCCTTGCGCCGTCCGACGTTGAAAGACGGCAGCCCCATCCGGATTGAGCATAGGAATGAGGCACACCTGAACTTCTTTGAGAATGGTCTCCAAGCCGCTGTGCCGGTCAAACGTTGTGAGCGCTGCCAGTAGGTCGAGTGCCGCCAGGGTGGCCGTTGGCTCATCACCGTGCATTTGTGTCCACATCAGAACACGCCGCCGGCCCGATCCGAACATCACCCGGTGAATCGGGCGACCGGCAGCCGATTGTCCGGTGACCGCTACTTGAATGCGCTTGTCCTGGGAGGCAAACGCTGCGAGGTGCTCTGCCAGCTCGTCGGCCGTTAGGCGGGGCGTCGCCGCACGGACGGCATAGCGGTCGTAGTGAGTGTTGAAAAACTCGACCAAGGCGACTGTTGCCGCAGATAGGCCTGGCATGGCAGGTGCGCCCCTATGCGATGTGACCTAACGTTGTGCCATTGGAATATACGCCGCCTTTTCCGCCCCGGTGTACAGCGCCAATGGGCGAATGAGGCGGTTGTCACGGAATTGCTCAATTGTATGGGCAACCCAACCCGAAATTCGGCTGCACGCGAAAATCGGTGTAAACAAATCCACCGGAATGTTGAGCGTGTAAAAGACCGGTGCCGAGAAGAAGTCCACATTCGGATAGAGTTTCTTGCGGGCGAAGACCAGTTGCTCGATGCGTTCGGCCATTTCGTACCACTTCGTGTTGCCGACATCTTCGCCCAGTTGTTTGGCAAACTTGCGGAGCACAGTCGCGCGCGGGTCCATCGTCCGGTACACGCGGTGGCCAAAGCCCATGACCTTTTTCTTGTTGGCAAACAGGTTGTCCACGTAGGCCTCAACCTTGTCGAGTTCGCCGATTTCAAGCAGCATTTCAAGAACCCGCTGGTTGGCACCGCCGTGGAGCGAACCGGCCAGTGCCCCAATCGCACCAGTCACGGCCGCGTGAATGTCGGAAAGCGTCGAGGCAATCACCCGCGCTGCAAAGGTCGAAGCATTCAGTTCGTGATCGGCATGCAGGATGAGGCACACATCAAAGACCCGTGCGCTGGATGGATGGGGCTTTTCACCCGTCAAACCGTAGAGAAAACTCTCCGCCATCGTGAGTGACGGGTCCGGCGGTATGGGTTCAAGACCACGCCGGATTCGGTCATAAGCCGTCGTCAGCGTTGTCATCTGGGCAATCAGCCGGACGGCTTTGCGCACTGTGGCTGCGTCGCTGTTGTCGCGTCCGTCCGGATCATAGGCGGAAAGCGCCGAAGTCGCCGTGCGCAGGACTTCCATCGGTGTCGCCGTCGGCGGCATGGTGCGCAGCAAGGTGTAGATTTCCTTTGGTACACTGCGTTCGGCCTGTAACTGCTGCGTAAAAGCGTCTAGTTCTGACTGCTTCGGCAGCGTTCCGAAGAGGAGAAAATAGGACGTTTCTTCAAATGTTGAGTTTTCGGCCAATTCCTGAATATCAATCCCACGGTATGTCAGGCGACCGGCCGCACCGTCAATAAAACAGATAGATGATTGCGCCGCCAACACACCCTCCAGGCCTTTGACAAAATCCTCGTGCGCCATGTCCGCTCCTTTATGGAGAGTAAAGTAGAGTCTTTCGACTGCACGTTGCCGCGCCGCACTCCACGGTGTGACCAAAAGGGGAGCAGGTTGGTCGTGCTGTAGGGCGCGGGCCGCTGCCGAAGTGTACGTACCATAACAAAGCCCCATGCAGCTGGTCAACGCACGGCCAGAACCTGTCCGGCGACGAGTTCTTCCGGGCGGACTGTTGCCGTCCCCAGTTTGCCGACCACAACGCCGGCCGCACGGTTGGCTAGTTCGGCCGCCTGATAGAGCGCCAAGCCGGTGCTGAGGCCGAGCGTCAGGACGGCCAGGACGGTATCACCGGCCCCGGTCACGTCATAGACCTCGCGGGCTACGGCCGGCAGGTGGTGCAGTCTGCCGTCAGCTTCGTAGAGCGTCATGCCGGCTTCCCCGCGTGTCACAAGAATGTGGGCGTTGCCGAGCATGGCCGACAGACGGCGGCAGATGTCGCCGAACCATGTGTCATCCAGAAGGGGAGTTTGGGCAATCTGAGCTGCCTCGTGGTGGTTTGGTGTGACGACGGTAACGGGTTGGTAGTCGGTAAAACGCGCTGGTTTCGGATCGAGTGCAACCGGCAGTTCCTGCCGGCGGGCAGTTGTGAGCGCGTGGCGGAGAACACGCGGGGTCAGAACACCTTTGTCGTAATCGGAAACCGCGACTGCCGCGACGTGTGGAAGCCAGGCATCCAGCTTGGCAATAAGGGCGGTTTCAATGGATTCGGAGACCGGGCGGCGGGATTCACGGTCAAAGCGGGCCATTTGATGGGCGTTGACCATGACGCGCGTTTTGCGCGTGGTTGGACGGTTGGGATCGACAACGAGTCCGTGCCATTCCAAGTGCCACCGCAACATGGCATCACGCAGGTACTCGGCGGCGAGGTCGTCGCCGACGACGCCCACCACAAGTGGAATACCGCCGAGTGCCCGGATGTTGGCAGCAACGTTGGCCGCCCCGCCCAGGACGTAGCTTTCGCGTTCGATTTCGACCACCGGTACCGGCGCTTCGGGAGCGATGCGGTGGGCACGTCCCCAAAAAAATTCGTCCAGCATCACATCGCCGAGAACCAGAATGCATTGTCCGGCGAAGTTGGCGACGGCTTGTTCACATTGAGACCGGTTCATCACGCGGGTGCAGTTCTGGGCTTTATTCACTGAGGAAGCGGGCGACGTTCGTCCGGTAGGCGAGCGCTGCCGGTAGTAAACCCATCAGCGCTCCGAGCACGAGTGTCCCGGCGATGACAGCGACTTCAAACGGGATGAAGGCCGTAAGCCAGCTTGGCCCGACTTCCAAGCGCGTCCAGGCCCAGGGGACGAGCGGTAAACCACTCAGGAATCTCAGCGTCGTGCCGGCCGCCGCCAGCAGCGCGTGGCCGAGTAGCACCCCAACCACCCCACCCAGAGCAGCCGTTGCAGCGGCTTCCCACAGAAGCCAGGTGAAGATCGTCCGCCGGTGCGCACCAAGTGCTCTGAGTACGGCCACTTCACGCCGTCGCTCGGCCAACGAGTTGTAGATCGCCACGAGAACCGACACCGCTGCAACGACCACCACAAGCAGCGACACCAGCAGGAACGCCCGGTCAACCGCTCCAACAATACTGAACAGCTTTTGCACTTCAATCCCCGGCAGCGCCGCTTGCGCCTCCTTACCCCGGTTGATTTCCCGCTGTAAGAGGAACAAGTAGCCGGGCGAACGCAGTTTCACAATGACAGACGTTACTTCCGCCAGGCTGTTGTCCGGCGCCGTGGGAAGCCCTGGGGCAGCCGGTGATGTGTCCGGTCCTGCCTGCGGTGCGGCTGGCGGCTGCTTGTGGGCGTGGCGGTGTTCGTGCCGGTGACTGTGGTCGTCAGCTTGCACTGCCGGTGTGGCGGGTGCTTCCGGTGTTGCGCCGAGGGCGTTGAGCTGATCGAGCAAGCGCTGGCGTTGTTGGCCCTTGTCCTCTGGATCGCGGTGGATTTCTGCGACACTGCCGAGTGAAATAAAAATCACTCGGTCAAGCGGTGTCCCGGTTTGGCGCAGGACGCCCACAACGGTAAACGGCGCCTCGTCGTGTTCTTCGGCCGCAGCGGTATCTTCGACCCCGTGCCGGGCGACAAAGGTTTGTCCTAAGCTGAGTTTTGTCTCCCGTGCGACAACGCTTCCCAGCACGGCTTCATAGTCGGCGGTAAATGGTCGGCCCTGAGCGACGGCAATCGGCTGACCGTCCCTAAGTTTGACAAGGTTGAAATACTCCGGTTCGGTCCCTACCAGCCGGAAGCCACGGTAGTTATCGCCGAGCGCGAGCGGCACGGCATAGGCGACGCGGTCATCGGCTTTGAGCTTGCGATAGTAGTCGTAGGGGATATTGCCTACTGGCACGTCGAGGTGGAACACCGTGTTGAGGACCAGTTGCAGCGGTGAGCCTTTAGCGCCGACGACCAGTTCGTACGATGCCGCGACATTGTCGAAGTTCGCCTGCGTCTGCTGGCGCAGGGCCGTAATCGCCGTCACCAATGCGACACCAAGCGCAATGGAGAACGCCGTCAGACAGGTTGAGAGCCAGCGTTGGCGGAGGTTGCGGTAGATGACCGTAAGCGTCTGCATGGCCGGTTGAAGGGGTCGCTGCGTTAGGGTGACGGATACTGGTGAGCGCGATTGATCTCCGAAAGCCGCAAGGTGGTCGGGAAGCGCCGGGCGACGGCTTCATCGTGGGTGACGACGATAAGCGCGGCGCCGATGTCCAGACACAACGTTTGCATCAGGTCCAGAACGGCGTCACGGTTGCGGGCGTCGAGTGCGCTGGTCGGTTCGTCTGCCAGCACGAGCTTCGGGCGATTGGCCAGTGCGCGTGCAATCCCGACCCGCTGTTGCTGGCCGGCAGAGAGCTGTCGTGGAAAATAGCGCGCACGATCCCGCAAACCAACTTTTTCAAGCATAACCTGGGCCCGCGCTGTACCGGCGCGGTGGTCGGCAAACTTCATGCCTAGTGCCACGTTTTCGAGTGCCGTGAAGGCCGGCAGCAGCAGGATGTTTTGAAAAACATAACCAATGTACGTAGCGCGGAAGCGGTCGCGTTGAGCTTCGTCAAGGCGAACGAGGTCGGTGTCATCGAGACGGACTTCACCTCGGTCGGGCGTGATGATCCCGGCAATGACGTTGAGCAGCGTGGTCTTTCCTGACCCGCTGACGCCGATGAGGGCGACTTGCTCGCCGGCGGCGACGGTCCATTCCGGGACATCGAGGACCTGTACCGGCGGTTCATTGTCCGGGGACGGATATGCCAGTTGGACGTTATGCAAGGTGAGCATCGTGATTTCGGGAGCGAATTCTGACGCTGGTGCGCCGGGATCGGTTGCGGTTAGGAGTATTCCTAACTACAGTCAGCTCGCACTACACTCTACTCGATACGGGAACGCAGGGGAAAGCCGGCTGTTCCCAAAGTGGACATTGTGTTGCACGAAGCATTCTGGAGTGGACGAGGTACGGAGTTATGTCCTGGGGAACTGCTGCCGAGCGCGTGCCGGTTACGGTGTTGACGGGCTTTTTGGGCGCGGGGAAGACAACCCTCCTGAACCGCCTGCTGACCGAGCAGCATGGCAAGCGGATTGCTGTGATTGAAAATGAGTTCGGCGAGGTTGGCGTGGACAACGAACTGGTCATTGACGCCGAAGAGGAAATCTTCGAGATGAACAACGGGTGCATTTGCTGCACCGTGCGCGGTGATCTCATTCGTATTCTCGGCAACTTGATGAAGCGCAAGGATAAGTTTGACTACATCCTGGTTGAGACGACTGGCCTGGCCGATCCCGGACCCGTTGCGCAGACATTTTTTGTGGATGACGAGGTCCAGCGCAAGACGCGGCTGGACGGCATTGTGACGGTTGTGGATGCCAAGCACGTGTGGGATCACTTTGACGCCAATGAAGTCCGAGAGCAGATTGCCTTTGCCGACGTGATCTTGCTCAACAAGATCGATCTGGTGGATGCAGAGACGCTCGAACGGCTAGAGCAACGCATTCGTGCGATGAATGCCACGGCAAAGATTTTGCGCACGCAGCAGGCGGCTGCTCCGGTGGATGCGCTGCTTGACATCGGTGCATTTGACCTGAACCGGGCGCTGGCTGTGGATCCGCAATTTTTAGAGCCGGAGTATCCGTTTGAGTACGGCGGTGTGTATGGGTTGACGCCTGGGCAGTACGAATTTGTTTTTCAGCCTGGTCCTGACCCTGAAATGGATATCGCCTTGTTACCTGTGCCGGTGGATGCGGAAGATGGGCTGGCAGCGACTGCCGACCGTGCCCTGGTGGTGTTTTCCGACGAGCCGATGCTGGTGACGGCGGAGGGTGTGATAGTTCCTGGTGAACGATTGCAGCGGCTATCGCTTGACGGTTCTGGTCCGACGACCTTTGCGCTTGAGGTTGCGCGGGAAGGACGGTACGCGCTTTTTACGCAGCACCATCCTAATGAATTCGCGGCCGTGTTGCGCCGCGACGGGGTGGTCATCACGCCGGTAGCGAGTCGGGCGTACAAACCTGACCATGAGCATGATGACGAAGTATCGTCGGTCGGGATCACGATACCGGGTGATCTTGATCCGAAGAAGCTGAATATGTGGCTAGGCGAGTTTTTGCAGACGAAGGGGCCGGACATTTTTCGGATGAAGGGTATTTTGAGCATTGCGGGTGATCCGCGTCGGTTTGTGTTTCAGGGCGTGCACATGATGTTTGATGGTCGTCCGGATCGCGAATGGGGGACGGAACCGCGTCACAATGCCTTAGTGTTCATTGGGCGTCATCTTGACCGAAAGTCAATTGAGGCCAGTTTTCGGGCTTGTCTTGTGGCTGCGTAGTAGCCCTATAGATAGGTGTCGCCCGCGCTGCGGGCTTGTGGGATTTCGGGGGCTACGGTTTCCCAGGGCGGCGCGCCGATGGCGCTTGCCCTGGGCTGTACGTTGTCGCCCACGGTCGTGGGCTGGCGAACAACGCAGGTGGGCGGCATCAATC
>CALGZC010000053.1 GCA_937934745.1 uncultured Blastocatellia bacterium | reverse complement strand
CCGCCGTGTGCTCGGCGGTCACCTTCCCCACTGCCTCCCAACAGCGCAGCGTCGTTACCGACACGCCTAACGCCGAAGCCGCTTCACCGATGCTTACGAATCTCCCTGTATTGGACAGTACGGCATAGCTTTGGCGATACTTCAGGCAAATTGTTCACGTCCTGTGGCCCACGGGCGGACCCCGCCTACGGCGGTTTTGGCCGGTCGTTCGACCGGAGCAGACGGCCTCGGGTCAGTTTACGCTGCTTGTACGCCGCTTTCCGGTCGGCTGGCGCATTGTTTGTGACCATACAGCTGACGGCATTTCCGGGAAAAGGCCGTCTGCAAAGCTCAACCCAGTGACACAGCGGCAGCGGTAGCGGCTTACAATCCGGTCAAACGGTCGGCGATGTATTCCTCATGCGGTTGCTCCAGCGGCGATGGCACCGGCGGCACGCTCTTGTGATGCCCGTTGACAAACCGTGGGGTGACAGTGGGGACATACTCCGGTCGGGGCTGTTTTGGGTTTATACCCGCATACGTCGCCACATCCCGTACCAGATCCGCCTTACCGCGATGCTTGAGAGCTTCGATGAGGAAGTTTTCAAACATTCGCCGTCCGTCACGGCTTTCATTGCGGTGCTCCCACGGGCTGGGCAGCTTCCGCCAGTCTTCAAACGACTTTTCGAGGTGGAACTGGACGCCGTACAGCAACTGTCCGTCCCCTCGCTTGACCATAATCTGGTTGCGCGTCAGTTCGCTCTTTGCCAGCAGGGAGAAACCGGCCGGAACACGCTCCAGCATCAGGCCATGGTTTTGCCAGACGCGCAGGGTGTTTTTCGGCAGACGGCGGCCGTGCTCGGTCATAATACCGGCAAAAAGCGGATCCTGTGGGCGCAGCACACGAATGAGGTAGTACTGGTATTCGCGCATGCGCTCCGTACGCTTTTCCCAGGGATTGAGCCCGTCCAGTGTCACCACCCGGACACCAAAAGCCTGACCCATGATCTGGTGACCGCCGCAAATTCCCAGAACTGGGATGGTCGTCCGTTGTAGAAAAGATTCCAGCCGCGCAATCAGCCGGGGATGGTAGAGATCGAAGTCGCGGAGCGTTCCGCTGATGATAATGGCGTCCGGATCGAAATCGGCCACCTTGGCGTCGGTCAGCTCATTTAGGCGTGTCACCAGCCAGTGTGGCTTCATCACCAAGTTGGTGATGTTCTGGGTAATATTGCTAACGGCGAAGCCCGCTATCTTTCGTTCCTCCGCTACCCAGGCCACAGGATCGAAGTTAGGTTCATCCTTGGCCTTTTCGCTCAAGTCGGACGCACAGGCAATGAGGTTGTCCAACACAAGCACACGCATGTATTCAATGCGCTGCAGGATTGGCTCAAACTCACAGTAGTCTTTCCACTGTCGCGCCATGTGGACCTACGCTTTCTTACGGGGACATTGCCGGAAACAAAAAGATGACAACCGGTAAACTACGCTTCAGACCCTAGCCGATTCATCAGAAGCTTGTCAAAACACACCGGAGCAACGGCCATTGCACGACGCTCCCAATGCTGACTATGCTTGTATGTCAAGCAAGCACGACAATCCAGCCTGCACAACATTGCATTCACCTTTGGGAAACCTACCATGTCAACTCCGGTTAGCGTATCTGCTACCACGAACGTCACAGCAGAAGCTTTGTTGCAAGACGCCCGCGCCCGCCGCGCCACGTTTCCAGATGATCGCTTTCACGGGTTTACGGCGGCCCTGACCTTAGACGATGATGCCCACACCTACAGCGGATATCTAACGCTCAAAAACATCCGTCAGATGCAGATCGAGCTGCCCGGCGTGAGCGATGAAACCCTCCAGTGGTTACAGGGCGTTCTTGCCATGAACATCGCCCACCGGTTAGAGCGAACCGGTGGCATGCCGGTGCCGACCGATCATCCGGTGCGGATTGCCACCGGCGAAGAAAACGCACTGGGTGTCAAACTCGTGTTTGACGGCGATCCACTGGAATCCAGTTATCGCATTCGGGATGGCGTCATCACCGAAGTTTGTCGGCGGATGCACGGCGCACGCTTTACGATTACCACACTGGAAGTGGTGACTACCGACGACGGGCGCAACTTGCCCAAGCACTACGTTGTGATTTACTTCGACCCGGAGACAGAGCGCTTGGCGAGCGTTGCGCAATACACGGAAATCTATGAAAGGGTTGGGGAGATGTACTTGCCCAGCTACATTCGCGTCATCGAAACCAACCACGCAAAAACCACGGTTCGCGCGCTAACGCTGCGCGACCTCACGCTGTTATCCGATTAGAGGCACAAGATGCCGACGATTCGCGAACGCTTGCTATCCGAACTGACTGCTGCTTTGAAAGCCAAGGACACGACCCGCCTTGAAACCCTGCGCATGGCCAAGGCAGCGCTACAGAAGCAGGAAATCGAGGTTCAACACCAACTTGACGACACCGAAATGATGGCGCTGCTTTCAACCCTTATCAAGCAACGCCGAGAGGCGGCTGAGTCCTACACCAAAGGCGGACGTGCAGATTTGGCTGCCAAGGAACAGGCAGAAATCGAGCTTTTGGAGAGCTATTTACCGCCGCCGATGGATGCCGCAGCGCTTGAGGCAGTGGTAACGGCCGTCATTGCCGAAACGGGTGCCAGCTCGGCCAAAGACATTGGACTCGTGATGAAAACCGTCCTGGGGAAACTTGCTGGCCAACGTGTGGACGGGAAGGCTGTCAACGCCCTGGTCCGCGCCAAACTCTCGCCCTGAAACCAGGTTTTGGACGCTTACGATGAACGACACTACCACTGCCGGCCCCCACCACCTTGTCGTGGACAGTCTGACGGAGGGCTTCGCCCGCCTGATCCTCCACGGCGACGCCCAAGTGTACTTTGACTTCCCCCAGCGCCTTCTCCCGGCAGGCATCCGGGAGGGCGATCACGTGCGTCTGACGCTGACCCGTGACGATGAAGCCCGCGTCCGTGAGCAGGCCGCAGTCAAACATCTGCTCCGTGAGCTAACGCAGGGCAATGACCCTACCCAAACGGACTTTTACCTGTGAGTGAGGAGTTCTGCTGTGCTCACGTACCGCGACGCCGGTGTGGACATTGACGCCGCGACCGAGGCCAAGCGCCGGATTCGGGACCTGGCGCACGTCACCTTGAACAATCAGGTTCTCAGCGACATTGGTGGCTTCGGGGCGTTGTTTCGCCCTGATTTCAAGGGTGCTTCCGACCCGGTGCTTGTTGCCAGTGCCGACGGGGTCGGCACCAAGCTCAAGGTCGCTTTTCTGACCGGTGTACACCACACCGTTGGCTACGATCTTGTTGCGCACTGCATTAATGACATTCTCGTGCAGGGTGCGCGGCCACTGTTTTTTCTAGATTACATCGCAATGGGAAAGCTCGCACCGAACCTTGTTGCCGCCGTCGTAGAGGGCTTGGCGCGCGCTTGCAAGGAGTTTAACTGCCCGCTCATCGGTGGTGAAACGGCTGAGCTACCGGGATTGTACGCCGACGGTGAATACGACCTTGCTGGCTTCATCGTCGGATGGGTCGAGCGTGCGCAGGTGATCGACGGGAAGCGGATTACTGTCGGCGACGTGGTACTGGGACTACCTTCCATCGGGCTTCATACGAACGGGTACAGCTTGGCGCGCAAACTGTTCTTTGAGATTGCCCGCTATGAAACCGATACGTTTGTCGAAGCGCTTGGTTGTACGGTTGCCGAAGAATTGCTCAAACCCCATCGGTGTTACCTGCCCCTGCTCGATGCCCTGCTCGATGGCGGACAACTCAAGGGACTGGCACATATTACCGGCGGTGGTTTGCTTGACAACTTACCGCGCATCCTGCCCCCGGGCTGTGCCGTCGCAATCCGGTGCGGAAGTTGGCCGATCCTACCCGTTTTTACGCACCTGGCCGAACTCGGTCAGCTTTCGGAAGCAGAAAGTTACCGGGTATTCAACATGGGCATCGGTTTGGCGGTCATCGTCGCTGAAGCCGACGCCGACGCCGTTTGTCAGGCCATTCGTGACCAGAATGGAGAGGTTTTCAGGATTGGAAACATTATCGGCGGCAACCGAACGGTTCACCTGGTCTGAAAGGCGACACCGACAAGCACGGAGAAAATCACGACGATGCCGCTCCATCCACAAGCCGCAGCCTTCTTGCAGCAAGTCACAGCACTAGGCATCCCACCCCTTTGGACGCTATCACCGGCCGAAGCCCGCCAAGCGTTCCTCGGGCTCCGGGCGCTGGCCGGGACGCCTGAGCCGGTTGCCCACGTCACCAACCGCTTGATACCGGCCAGCCAAGCCACGCTCCTCGTCCGTATTTACGCCCCGGAAAGTGACCGCTCATTACCCGTCACCGTCTATTTCCACGGCGGGGGATTTGTCATCGGTAATCTTGACAGCCACGATAACGTTTGCCGTGCCCTCGCCAATCGGACGCCGGCCATCGTCGTCTCGGTTGATTACCGTCTCGCGCCTGAAAGCCCCTTTCCGGCTGCTCCGATTGACGCTTATGACGCGCTTCAGTGGGTTATCGCGCACGCTGGGGAGTTTGGTGGTGATCCGGCGCGCGTGGCGGTCGCCGGAGACAGTGCAGGCGGCAACCTGGCAACGGTGGCGGCGCTGATGGCGCGTAATCGCAAGGGCCACCTTCCGGTTTTCCAACTGCTGGTGTATCCCGTCACCGACGCCACCCACAGTCAGCCTTCCTATGAAGAAAACGGCGAAGGCTACTTCCTCACCAAAGAGGCGATGCAGTGGTTTCTCAGACACTACGTCCCGGACGGTCAGGACAAACGCCATCCCTATCTCTCACCGCTCTTTGAAAAAGACCTCACGGGCTTACCACCGGCGCACATCATCGTTGCCGAATACGATCCATTGCGCGACGAAGGCACCACCTACGCCCGACGGTTGGAAGCTGCCGGAGTCCAGGTTACTATTTCCCACTACGCCGGTCTGGTACACGGTTTTTTTTCACTGCCGGGCTGGTTCGACGATGCCCGCCGAGCCCTCGATGAAGCCGCAACCGTGCTTCGGCAGGCCCTTGCCTCGTCCCCCAAAACAACACCATAACGCCTTGGACACCATGACGCCTTGGTTGCCAAGCCTCCTTGCAGAACTGCGTCCACCTGACCAGACGTTTGCCGAACGGGCGCTGGCGCGCCAAGCCGAACTTGTCAAACCGCCCGGGAGTTTAGGGCGCCTGGAGACACTTGCAGCCACCCTCGCTGCCGTTCAAGCCACCGACCGACCGCAGGCCCGGCCACGTGCGATTGTTGTGTTCTGCGCCGACCACGGTGTGTGTGCTGAAGGGGTCAGCGCTTTCTCCCCGCGGATCACCCACCAGCACCTCTGGAACTTTGTCAACGGCGGGGCGGCCATTGCTGTCCTCGCCGATCTTACGGCGAGTGAACTGGTGGTGTGTGATGTCGGCGTTGATGCCGATGTCACACACATACCCCGTATTCGGCAGTGTAAGGTCCGGCGCGGGACGCGCAACTTCGCCGTCGAACCGGCTCTAACGCCGGACGAAGTCACACAGGCTCTACAGGTTGGCGTTGAAACCATTGCCGAACTCGTTGAACGCGACATCCGGGCCGTCGCCATCGGGGAAATGGGGATCGGTAATACAACGGCGGCAGCAGCCGTGACGGCAGCCCTGACTGGACAGCCACCGGCTCTGGTGACGGGCAGCGGCAGTGGACTGGCACCGGATGGGCTGGCGCGCAAAATTGCCGTTGTTGAACAGGCGCTAGAACGACTCCGACCCCGCGCCGACGATCCGCTGGACATCCTTGTGAAAGTTGGCGGATTGGAACTGGCGGCGATGTGCGGTGCATTTCTGGCCTGTGCAGCCCACGGCCGCGTCGCCGTGGCCGACGGCTTTGTCTCGACGGCCGCCGCTGCCTTAGCCGTCGTCTGGGCACCGGTGGCACGGGAGTATATGGTGTTCGGGCATCGTTCGGTCGAGCGTGGGCATCAGGCCTTGCTTGACTTTGTGAACGCAGAGCCGCTTTTACAGCTTGATATGCGACTGGGAGAGGCCACCGGCGCAGCGCTGGCGTTTGGCGTCCTCGATGCAGCCTGTCAGTTGCAGGGTACTATGGCAACGTTTCGCGAAGCCCAAATGGACTAGTTTGGTTCACTAGCTTAGTGCCGGTCGAACAGGCATGCTTCTGCCGGCGACATCAACCGATGGCGAGGCTCCGGCAATGACTTCCAACCAATCCTCACTCGTAGGCCACATCATAGACGATAAGGTACGGCTGGAAGCGATGTTAGGGCAGGGCGGCATGGGTGCGGTGTATCGTGGACGCCACCTGTTGCTGGACCGGACGGTTGCCGTCAAAGTGCTCCGCCCTGAAATCGTGACGGTTGAGGGCGCACTCGAGCGCTTCTTTCGGGAAGCACGGATGGCAGCCGCGACAGAGCACCCCAACATTGTCACCGTCTATGACTTCGGCAAGCTACCTGACGGCGGGGCATACCTGATCTTAGAGTTTGTGGAGGGTAAAAACCTGCGCACGATCCTCCAGGAACAGGGCGCCTTGCCACCGTCGCTGGCACTGCCGATTCTGGGTCAGGTGTGCGCTGCCGTTGAGTTTGCCCACCGACGCAATGTCATCCACCGCGACCTCAAACCCGACAATATTATGCTTAAACGGCGCGACGACGGCAGCATTACCGTCAAGGTACTGGATTTTGGCCTTGCCAAAACACTTGAGGAGGCGGAAGCGTCATCCAGTATCACGCGCACAGGTGAACTGGTCGGCACGCCGGCCTACATGTCACCGGAGCATTGTAGCGGCGATGACGTTGACGCGCGTTCGGACCTGTACAGCTTAGGTGTGATCGCGTACGAAATGTTGAGCGGCCAACCCCCGTTTCGAGGGCGGGTAGCCGCCGTTTTGACGGCCCAGATGCAACAACCGCCGACACCCTTGTGTGCCGTCAACCCACACCTTTCGCCGCCCCTGGAAAGCGCCGTCATGGCTGCTTTGGCCAAAAAGCCTGCCGACCGGCCGGCATCGGTCGCCGACTGGTGGGCCCAGTTGGCGTCAGCGTACACAGCAACATATGGCGAGCAACCGCCGGCGGTGATTGCACTGCCCAGGCCGGCGTCGGCCGATGGCGCACCGGCGACGACCGGTGCGGTTGCTTTGGGGAAAGCTGCCCCATCGCAGTCACAGCTGCAGGTACAACAGGCAAGTGACGCGCAGGACTCGCAACCGGTGTTAGGAACGATTGTGCTTGGCACCGCCGAGGAACAAGCCGGTCAACGACTGCCTTCAGCCAGGATGCAAACCGATAAGCCTGCTCCGACGCCGCGAGTGGGCACGGGAACTCTCTCCATCAGCAGGCTGCTGGACCAACCGGCACAAGTGTCGGCAACGGTTCAGACCGTAGTCGCGGCCGAGCGAATCGAATCCCCACAGGTAAGCCGTCTGCAACGGGTCGGACTGATGGTCGGTGGGGCGGTGCTGCTCGCCGTTATCGGCGGCGTTGCGGCAACAAGCTGGATGCACACTGCTCCCACTCCCCAACTACAACCGACACCGGCTCAGGTGTCCGGTAACCACCTACCACCGGAAGCCACCTCGGTACCTGTCGGTACGCCGGCTGACACCCCTTTACCGGCGTTGACGCCTGCTGCCGATCCCGATGCCGGGAGCAACCTTCTGGAAAACGCACCGGCGCTTGAGCGTGACCGGACACAAGGGATGGCCAACAATGTACCACCGCTGGGCGACTCGGAAACGAGTCCCAACAACAGTCCGGCCGTCCCATCTGAACTGCCGGCGGCAGGACCGACGGCTTCTTCGCCTCCTGTGCGGCAACCGAACAAAGCACGTCCGCCGGCCGACACCCGTCGTTCAACGCCGCCGCCACCTCGACCACCTGAGTCGGCAGCAAATCCACCTCCCCGCAGCGGGGAGTCACGCCAAGCGCGGCGCGAGCAACGTGATGACAGCTTTGTAGGTGCCATGAAAAAGGTCGGACGCGGCATCAAGAGCATCTTTACCGGACGCGACAAAGAAAAACCGCGTCGTTCCCAGGACTCATCCCCCCAGGATTGATAGCCGTGTCGCCCTCAAGCGCACCGATGCGGTATCCCCGGCAGTTGAGTCCCCGGTCGTTGAACACCCGGCTTGAACAGCTCCCCGGCAGCAGAGGCTGAGGCGCATCGGTCGGCTATCGCAACACTTTAACGTAGTACTTGCCGGGTAGCTCGCACAACGTCCCGCTGAGCGTCAGGTTGAGCAGCGCCGCCAAGGCGCGCGGCTGCCCCAGGCCACTTTGGACAATGAGCGTGTCAACGTGAACCGGCCGATCAAAGCCGACCAGCGCCAGCAAAGTGCGTTCGTCTGCCGTCAGTTCAAGGGGCAGGGCCTGCTGCGTCGGCGTCTCCGGCCTGTCCGGTCGCCGCAGGCGATGGCGCAGTTCGTAGGAGAACTCTTCCACCACATCACGCCAGTCCATCACGAGTTTGGCACCGTCCTGAATGAGCCGATTCGTACCGACCGACTTGCTGGACGTAATGTTGCCCGGAACGGCGAACACATCACGTCCCTGTTCGAGCGCCAGTTGCGCCGTAATAAGCGATCCCGACCGCTCGGCAGCCTCGACAACCAACACCCCCAAACAAAGGCCGGCAATGATACGGTTGCGGTAGGGAAAGTTCTTCGGCGTCGGCGGTTTCTGGAAAGGAAACTCGGTGACGAGCGCCCCGGCGGTAGTGATCCGGTCGGCTAGCTTGGCATGTTCCCTGGGATAGACATCATCGAGGCCTGTCCCCAGAACGGCAATCGTATGCCCCTGCACTTCAAGCGCAGCTTCATGGGCAACGGTGTCAATGCCACGCGCCAACCCTGACACGATAGTGATTCCACAGGCAGCAAGGTCGCGCGCGAGTTTAGCGGCTGCGTTGCGACCGTATGTTGAACAGGTGCGCGAACCCACAACAGCAATGCAGGGTTTCGCGACGGCCGTTTTCCAGTCTCCCTTGATAAACAACACCAGTGGCGCGTCGTGAATTGCCCGCAACAGTACCGGATACTCATCATCTGCCAGGGTGATGGCCCGGCCGCCGGAGTTGGCCAGGGCAGCCATTTGGCGCGCAACGACTCCCGCCAGCCGTCCTTCCACCACCGCCGTGACGGCCTCTTCTGCCAGCCCCAAGGCCCGCCAGGCATCCGGAGCCGCCCTGAGTGCTGCCCCCGGTGTGCCAAAGTGGTCAAGCAACTGTCGCCCCCTGACCGGGCCGACGCCGGGTGTCAATGACAAAGACAACCAGTCCACAAGGTCAGGTCGTTGATCGGTGGGCATAGGTTGAGGCTGATGGCACATCCTGGGTAGCCGTCATGCGCTTGACGCTCTCCCAGATTGCGTTTAGCTCGTCGGGATGACTTTCAGACAACGTTTTCCCCTGCGCCGCCAATGCTTGTTCAAGGGCAGTGAAACGCCGGCGGAACTTTCGATTGGCGGCCTTGAGCGTTGCTTCAGGATCAAGTTGCAGCTTGCGCGCCAGATTGACCACGACAAACAACAGGTCGCCCACCTCCTCGGCAATCTGCTGGGGGGCGGTGTCGGGCGACCCCAATGCCGCCCGCAATTCACGGGCCTCTTCGTCGAGTTTATCCAGTACGGCGATTGCATCGGGCCAGTCAAAATCATAGTACGCCGCCCGCTCAGTTAGCTGCCGCGCTTCGATCAGCGCCGGCATCCTGGGTGAAACGCCATCGAGCACTGAAGGTGGACCCATCACTTGTCCGGCATCGGCTTTTTCCTGGGCCTTGATGCGTTCCCAGTTCCGCGTCACCGCCTGAGCATCTTGGGCAGTCGCTTCGCCAAACACGTGCGGGTGCCGGCGAATGAGCTTCTCGCGCAGCGTCTCCACAACATCATAGATGTCAAACCGTTGTTCCTCGGCAGCGATCTGGGCGTGGAACACGACCTGGAGGAGAACATCGCCCAGCTCCTGGCGCAGCTCGGCGTCATTCCCCTCATCAATTGCCTGCAAGACCTCGTATGCTTCCTCCAGCAAATACGGCTTGAGCGTCTGATGGGTTTGTTTGCGGTCCCAGGGGCAACCGTTCGGCGCGCGCAGCCGCGCCATGACTTCAACCAGAGCCTGAAAATGTTTTTCCGATCTGCCTCCCAGTGTCGCCTGTGTCATGAGAACCCTCCCGAAAGTTTGCACCTACCGGCGCAAACTTTCGGTAAACATTGACTTTGACGCTCGGACAGGTCAAGCCGGAAGCGGGTGTAGGTTGGAAATTTTGGATAAGCAGTGCTAGTTTGGGAACAGTTTCTGACTGCTTCTGCATTTGACCAAGAACACGTCAGGCCCACAGCCGCTTGACAAGGGTTTCACACAAAAACTATGGATGCCAAATCATCAGCGCCGCCGGCCGGGGCACATTCGCAAAATCTTCAGGACACATTTCTCAATCAGGTGCGACGTGAACGAACCATGGTCGCCATCTACCTTGTCAGTGGGGTTAAGTTGACCGGCCGCATCCGTGGCTTTGACAAGTATTCGGTCGTTCTGGAATCCGGTAATCAAGAACAGCTCATTTTCAAGCATGCCATTTCGACGATCTCTGTGCTGCGGGGTGGACAGGGCCGCAGCGCAACCCTTGCGGCCTCCCCTCTACCGGAGACGCCCTCTGAAGAGAAATCAGCAGGTCGTGAGGCAGCCGAAGCGGCGGGGGACGCTCAGGTTTGAGAGCGCCTATGCCCCGCGGTTTTTTCATCAGCTTTGAAGGTCTTTGTGGCGCGGGTAAAACCACCCAAACCACCCAGCTGGCCGAAGCCTTGAAACAGGCTGGCCGGCCGGTTGTCAAAACACGTGAGCCGGGCGGCACGCTGTTCGGACAGCACTTGCGGGAACTTTTGCTGCCCCCCACAACGCCGCCCCGCACGCCGGAGGCCGAAGCGCTGATGTTTGCCGCCGACCGCGCCCAGCACGTCGGTGAAGTCATTCGTCCGGCGCTTGAACAGGGTAAGATTGTGATCTGCGACCGCTTTACCGACTCCACCCGCGCCTATCAAGGTGGGGGCTGTCACCTTCCAGACCACTTCATCGAAACGGTTATCGGTCTGGCAACCGGCGGACTCGAACCGGACCTGACGTTTCTCCTTGACGTACCGGTTGAGGAGGCTTTGGCGCGGTTGGTCAGACGCGGACGCCTACCCAATCGTTTTGACCTTGAAACCCGCGACTTTCACCAGCGAGTGCGGAAGCAATTTCGCGATCTAGCCGATGCGCATCCAATGCGCATCTATGTCTTGGACGCCACCCGGCCGCCGGACAACATTCACGCCCAGGTTTGGGAAGTCGTTGAAGAGCGACTTAAGGCGCATGAGCTCAGGCACAAGGCGTCGGGGTGCAGCAGCAGTGGCGGACACGGTAGCCCTCACGTTGGCAGCGATGACGGTGGTGCTTAGTTCTCAGGCCGGCTTTACCGATGCCCAGCAACAAGCAGTGGCAGCGCTCAACCACACACTGGTCGTGACGGCCGGGCCCGGGGCCGGCAAAACCCGGGTGCTGACGGCACGTTACCTCCAGTTGCTCCACCAGCCCGGCATCGGCGTCGAGAACATTGTCGCCGTCACCTTCACGAACAAGGCGGCCAACGAAATGTGCGAGCGCATTCGGCAGCAGATCGACGCCCAAATCACTGCCAACTTAGGAACCGGGGCAGAACTTCAGTGGCGACAGCGCAAGCGCTGGCTTGAAGCCGCTCCGATCAGCACGATCCACGGCTTCTGTGCGCGTTTGCTGCGGGAGTTTCCCCTGGAAGCTAACGTCGATCCGTACTTCACGATGCTTGACGACTACACGGCGGCCGCAATGCTCGATCTGGCGGCGCAACAGGCGGTGACCGGGGCCATTGACAAGGGGAACAGCTTGGTTGCGGAGTTGGTTGCCGCCTATGGTCGGACGGAACTGGTTGAAGCGCTCAAACAAGTGTTCAACCAACTGCGCAGTCTAGGCGTTGAAATCGATCAGGCACAGAACCTCACGCATCAAAGCACGCAGACCGAGGATGACTATCAAAAATGTTACAGGGCCGTCGTGGAGGTCATTGAAGACCTCCGGAAAACGGTGGACGGTCAACTGGCTGCGAAGAAGCCGGGCAAAACAATTTGCGACGCTCAGAATTTTTTGACGGCTTGGCACAACGAAGCGATGACCATCCTGGCGCAGTCGCCGACCGTCGAGGGCTTACCGACGTTTCTGGCGACAGTCCTGCACCTGCGGCAGGCATTGCCCGATGCGCGCGGTAAGGCCGTCGGCGAGATCGTCAAAGCGCTCCAGCATTGCTTAGGCACACGCGCCAAAGGTGGCGGCCACCTTGAAGCAGTCTATCTGGATGTTTGCGCGCGTGCTTACCAAGGTGTTGTGTTTGACCTGCTACGCAGCATAGATGCGCTTTACAGCCAAGCCAAGCGCGAAGCAGCAGCGCTTGACTTCGAGGATTTACAGCTTCGGGCGCGGAGCTTGCTGCAATCAGAGAGCATTCGGCAGCGTGTGCGGACGCGCTACCGGCACTTTCTGGTGGATGAGTTTCAGGATACAAACCATCTTCAGCGCGACATTCTGGATGCCTTGGGCGCAACGGAGGCTGTGCCGGGACGGACGTTTTTCTTTGTCGGAGACCGCAAGCAGTCCATTTATGCCTTTCGCGGGGCCGAGGTCGAGGTCTTTGAGGAAGTGCTTGAAGCCGTCACCGGTCGGCAGGGACTGCACCTACAGCTCGATGTCAACTTCCGCAGTGACCCGCGCCTTGTTGCCTTCTTCAACGCTTTGTTTAGGCGGATCATGTGTGCGCCGGAGGAAAGCCAACCGGACCGGCTTCGGCAAAGCAGTTTTGTGCCGTACGAGCCGACCACTGCGGCGCGTCTGGCATCAGACACCCAAGCCCCGGCGGTCACATTTCTCTATACGGCCGTCCAGCGCCCAGAGGGCGGCCGGTCACCGCACGAGGACTCACTACGCGACATTGAAGCAGCGCGGTTGGCAGGCCACATCAAACAGCTTGTGGAGGATCAAACGCTACCGGTCAGCTCAGCTACGGGCGAACAACGCCCGCCGACTTACCGCGACATAGCGATGTTGCTCGGTGCACTGACCGATGTCAAAACATATGAGCGCGCCTTGCGCCAGGCTGGCGTGCCTTGCTACGTCGTTGCCGGCCATGGTTTTTACGGGCGGATTGAAGTCACGGACATACTCACGCTTCTGGAGTTTCTGGATAACCGCGCCGACGACATCGCCCTGGCAGCCACGCTGCGGTCACCGCTGTTCGGCCTTTCGGACGAAACGCTGTTATGGTTACGGTTGGCCGGGGGCGATCTGCAGAGCGCCAATCGGCGGCAGCCATCCACTCTGTACAGCGAGGTGTTACGCGAAGCCCGCGAAAAACGAGCCGCCATCCCTGCCCCGCAACGCCAGTTGCTTAATGAAGCCGTCGAGGTTCTCGGCGAGCTACTCGCCCTCCGCAACCGGCTCTTGTTGCCAGACCTGATCGAATACGCCATTCGGCGGACGGGCTACGATGTGGTCTGTGCGGCAGCCGAAGACGGCCCGCAGCGACTCTCCAACTTGGATAAACTGGTGGCGCTGGCACGCCGGTTTGTCCGGCGTGAAGCGCAGCTGCTGCGTGATTTTGTCGCGTATATCCGTGAGTTCCGCCGCTTAGCGGCCCGTGAAGCAGAAGCCCAGCTCGAACTTGGGCTAGATGCCGTCGCACTCCTGACCATTCACAAATCTAAGGGTCTGGAATTTCCTATCGTCGTGCTGCCCGATTTGCAGCGACGGTGGCCGCCGCGCACAAGCAAGTTCAACTTCGACCGCAACCTCGGTCTGGGATTTGACATCCCAGACCTCGAGGGCAATCTGCGTCGTACCGCTATGAACGCCAGCGTGATGGCGCGCCTGGCGCAGCGTGAGCAATTTGAGCGCATGCGGCAGCTCTATGTCGCCATGACGCGGGCCCGGGATCAGCTCATCCTCTCTGCCGCCGAGGAAGTTGCCACCACCAGTCGTCCCACAACAGCTTGCTCTCCGGCCGAAGCCGGGCGGTTCCTCGACTGGATTAAAATGGCCCTACCGCTACCTGAGGTGCCGTGCGAGACGATACTGACGCTGGATAATGCGCAAATTCGTTTCATCAGTACGCCCCCCACTGCGACCTCCCCCGAGCGGGATGAAATCAGCCAAGCGCTGCCGCCGAGTCAGGCGGCATTTGTCAACGCAGTGGAGCGCGACGCCCGTCAGCGAGATCAGGCGCGCCGCAACCTCATCCGTCACCTTGAAGACCAGCTGCTACCGATTCCGCCCGACCGAAATGCCGCAAGCGGCTGGTATCGCTACACAGTCGGGCAGGTAACGAGCTTTGCCAACTGCCCACGGCAGTATTACTTTGCGCAGTACTTGCACCCGTTGACCGACGAGGATGGCCGCACGGCACAGCGCGGCAGTGACGTGGAGCGCCCGGAAGCCAAGGCGCGGCTCTCGCCTGCGGTACGGGGACGCATCATCCATCGGCTCTGCGAAACACTCCGGCCGGAAGACCAGGACAAACCGGCGTTATGCCGGGCACTTGAGGCAGCCATCGCCTTTCTGCGGGCAGCCGGACAGTTAGCCGATGTCGAACTCGAGGATAGCGCCATCGTGGGCGATGTTTGGAGGCTGGCGAGGCAGTACGCCAAAAGCCAAATGCGAAAACTGATTGACGATGTTGAAGTCAAGGCACGTCAAAGCAGCCAGTACGCCGTTTGGAGCGAGCGCGAATTTATCCTCCGGCACGAAGCGGCGTTGATCATCGGCATTATGGACAAAGTTTTGCTCACGCCGCATGCATCGGGCGTCGGCGTTACGGCGCACCTCATAGATTTCAAGACCAACATGTTTAGAGCCAAAGTCGGCGAGCCGGGCTTCGAGACAGAGCTGGCCGAAAAAGTTGCCCGGTATCGCTTGCAGTTGCAGGCCTATGCGTTGGCGCTGTGGGCGTTGGAACCGAAGCTCCAGGAAGTGCACGCTACGCTACACTTTGTCGCGCCAAATCACACCTTTACCTTGCCACCGGTGCAACTACAGAAACAGGTAGTACAGCGTGTTGTCGGCGACGTTGTCCGTGACATGATCGCGACCCGGACATTTGCCGCGGCCGACTTCAAAGCCAAGCCAGGCGCACGCTGTCTGGTGTGCCGCTACGCAGCCGTCTGCGCCGATGCCATCCACGAAGCACCGATCTAGACACCACTGCCTATTGCCGGCATGCCTTACCGGTGAAGTTCCCGTGCTTCTGGATGCCCCTCGGGTAACGGCCTCGACAACCGGCAGCAGCACCCGGTTGTAAAGCAACGCTTTTCCCTGCTGCCCAAGCGCATGCAGTAAACGCCACTTCCCGACCCTACCTACGGGTTAGAACTGTTCCGCAACACCTGTGCAAATCCGGTCATCACCAACGCCATCTGCCGCTTGCCGCCTGCTCCACCACAAACGGTTTCACCGCTGCCGCAAGGCAGCAACCCGGCACCGGACGCGCCACAGCCCTGCCTTCCGCCAGAACCCCACCCTCAAACCCGACCCCCAACGCAGCCACCGCCCTGTCCCCCCAAACGCATCCACATCGCAGCCGCGCTGTGTGCCACACACCACCGACATCCCCACGCCCACGCCGACAGCCGCAAGCTTTCCAGCTTATACCTCCAGCGTATGCCCCAACGCCGCGCGCGTCCGACTGCCAGCAAACAACCCATCCGCAACCACCACAGGCATCAGCCTCCCAATCGCCCGCCGCGCCCATCATCGCCTCGGATGCCCCCGGTCAGCCCAACTCAAAGCCATCCATACCCGCGCTGACCCGCGCCAGAGAGCGCCG
>CALGZC010000052.1 GCA_937934745.1 uncultured Blastocatellia bacterium | reverse complement strand
GGGGGTCGGGTTTGAGGGTGGGGTTCTGGCGGAAGGCAGGGCTGTGGCGCGTCCGGTGCCGGGTTGCTGCCTTGCGGCAGCGGTGAAACCGTTTGTGGTGGAGCAGGCGGCAAGTGGCAGATGGCGTTGGTCATGACTAGGTCTGCATAGGTATTGCATAACGGCGTAGTCGAGGATTGAGAAATGTCGTTACTTGCCGTCACTGGAAGACTGCCCTCAAAAAAACAGGGGGCGAAGACTCGCCCCCTCTAAGAGCAACGGCCGGTTGTTGTTTAGAAAACATACCGCAGCACGAATTGCATAAAGCGCGGCGGATTTTGCACGCTGGTCAGCCGGCCGAAGTTCGGCAACGGCTGGCTGCGGAAGGGATCGGTTGGCGTCGCTAAGGTCTGAACGCCGGTAAACGGTTGGAAGTTGGCAACATTGAACACTTCCCACCGGAACTGAAGTGACTGATTTTCACTCCACGGCATCTTGAAGCTCTTGGCCAGGCTGGCGTCGATGTTGGCGAAAGCCGGGAACCGAAAGATGTTACGATCACCGGTTTCGCCCGGCCGCGCGCTGCGGAAGCTCTGCGAGGCAAACACCGGGTCGCGGAAGAGATTGGGGTTACTGCCGCGTGTCGGCGAGGACGAAATCTGCCGAATGCGCACGGCATTGCTCGGCACCTGCCAGTTGGTGGCGTAAGCCGTCCCGTCACCCGTGGCGGCACCGGCAACTGCGCCGGAGTTGTACCGTGCAATCCCGGACAACTGCCAGCCGCCGATGAGCGCGTCGAGCGCACGCGAGGCATTGCCGAAGATGGCCCGGCCGCGGCCAAAGGGCAATTGGACGACAAAGTTGGCATTGATGACGTGCCGCAGGTCGAAGTTCGAGACGGCGCGGTTGTCGCGCTGACGGAAGGGGTTGAGCACCAAGCCACCGCCGCCAAAGAAGCTCGCCGTCTGTAACCCGGAGGCGTCGTCCAGCGACTTCGAGAACGTGTAGTTAAAATCCCACGTCAGATAGTTCTTGTACCGCTGGCGCACCGTGATGGCGAGGCCGTGGTAATCTGAGGTACCAAAGCTGCCGATCGTGTTGAGCGCCCCGTACTGCGGATGGAAGAACAGGTCTTCACCCAGCGGCGAGATGCCATCAATGCCGTAGCCGCCCGGACGCGGGCTGTTGTTGAGAATGAGCTGAACGGTTGTCCAGTCGGCCGGCCCTAGCAAGCCCCATGTGCCGGGATTCTGGAGCATGGCGTAAATGGCCTGGCTATTGGTCATGCCGGCTTGAATGCCGCCAAAGCCGGCAAACAAGTTCGCTAAAATGCCCGGGAAGAGGATGTTGTTGAAGTAGGCGATGTTGGGAATCTGCGAAATCGGCGTGTTGTTGCGCCGGAGGTCTTCAAGCTGACCGGCGGCAGTGTACCAATCCACCCCCGTGCGTGGATCAACCAAATTGTTGAGCGCCATCACGTCGCGCTGCGCCAGCAGGTTGCGACCCAGGCGGCCGATGTAGGAGGTCTCAACGAACAGCCCGGCCGGTAGCTCACGTCCAACCGAGAAGTTCCAGCTAAAGTTGCGCGGCAGACGGGTCGTCTGGTCAATTGACTGCTCGATGCGCTGTTGCCCGTCATCGGGCTGCCTGAGGGGGAAGCGCAGTGTCGGCGGTGGGTTGATACCGGGGAAGTTGCGGAAGCTCTGCCCCTGTGCAGTAAAGAGCGGCGCAAACGGCGGGCTGGTCAGCCGGAACTGCGCGAATGACGTTTGCTGCTGCTGCACGAAGCCCAGGGTATTGAACTGATCAAACTGCACCGCGATCTGCTGTCCAAAGTAATCGTTGGTAAGGGCAAAACCGGCGCGGATCACCGTTTGCTGCCGATTGCCGAACGCCTTGCTCAAAAAACCTTCCTTGAAGTCCGGCGACCAGGCAAGTGAGACACGTGGCTGCCAGTTGTTGTAGGCGAACTGGTAGAGAGGCTCACCCCCATTGGCCGGGCCGGCTAGGTTGACGCTGATAAGCTCGTTAAACGGTCTCCCCTGCGCCGCACCCTGTGCACGGCCACGCAGAAAGTCACCCAGCGGGATATTCGTTCCGGCCTGGAAGCCGTTTTGCTCGTACACCGGACGGCTCAGCCCGTAGCGAATGCCGTAGGTGAGCGTTAGGTTCGGCCGAATACGCCAGATGTCTTGGAAGTAGAAATCATACTCCTCTGCTGCAAAAGACCGCTTCGTCGGTGTCCCTGCCGGGAGCAACTGTCCCTGCTGGTCGTAGGTCAGAAATACGGTGTACTGGTTGATGCGCCCGATGAGCGCGTTGACGCCGTCGCGCACCGGCACGGCCCGCCCCGGCTGGATGGCCAGACCGAGGTTGTTGATCGCGAAGTTGTTGATGGGTGCCGTCAGGCTCTGCGCATAGAAGATGGGGTTGATGACCCCGAAATCAAACGCTTGGCCAAAGCCAGTGCGGCGGTTACGAATGATGCGGATGTTCGTCCCAAACTGAAAGGTGTGGTCGCCGAACACGTACGTCGTGTCGTTGGTGAAGTTGTGTGTTGGCACGATGCGATCCAACGTCCGCGCGTTGAAGGTCGGCTGAAACACGAACCGGAAGTTGATGAAGTTTTGCGCCGTGTCGCCCTGCGAGCTGGTGGCGAAGCGGGTCAGTCCGTAGCGGAAGACGTTCGTCCAGCGGTTGCTGATGTTCCACGTGTGCCCGGCGGCAATCCCGACCGGATGCGACCACAGCCGCTGGGGCGGCGTGTCCGGGAAAAAAGACGTGAAGTTCTGCACGTCGTACTGAACGTTGGCGCGCGCAAAGAGGGTATGCTTGCCGGCGCCGTCCACTTTCCAGTCTAGGCGGCCAATGTGGGCGTTGAAGTCAAACGGCGTTGGCGCGTTGAAGCGGAAACCACCCGTATTCACGCCGTCGCCCGCGCCCGTATCGTTAGCCGGATACCGACTGGCAGCCTGCGCCAGATACGCGACGGCAGCCGGATTGAGGGCCGATCCACCACCGGCCGCCGCCAGCGCCGGGAAGGCCTGACTGATTTGCGCCGCCGTTAGGGTTTGAATGCCAACCGGCGCCCCGGTCGCAGCGTTGACCGCGTTGAAGCGTAACTCACCGCGTCCCAAGTGCGGCAGCGGTACGGTACGCAGCACCGACTGCTGCGAGCGGTCACGGCGTCCCTCATAGTTGTAGAAGAAGAAGAACCGATCTTTGACAATCGGGCCGCCAATCGCACCGCCGAAGACATTTTGCAACACGCGCGGCGTTGGCTGTCCGATGGCGTTGGTAAACCAGTTGCCGGCGTTGCCGATGGTCGGGCGATGGAAGAAAAAGGCCGAACCGTGGAATTCGTTCGTGCCGCTCTTGGTCACAAGCGAGATCTGCGCGCCGGACGACCGCCCCTGGTTGGCATTAGGGTTGCTGACCGTCACGCGAAACTCCTCGACCGACTCCGGCGAAGTGCGCAACACAGGCGCAAACGCCGTGTTGTTCTGTTGTTCGTTGATGTCCACCCCGTCAAGCGTGATGTTGCCCTGGTCGCTGCGTGACCCACTTACCGAGCCATCCGGCGCGACGCCCGGCTGCAAGCTGAGCAGGCCGGCAATGTTGCGCGCCGCCAGCGGCAGTTCGAGAATTTGGCGCTGGGCAATGGTGTTGCCGATGCTGGCATCTTGTCGGTTGACAATGGCCTCGGCGCCTGTTCCCGTGACCGTCACCGTTTCGCTGGCTTCGCCGACGGCGAGTACGACGTTCAGCGTCGTACTCGCGTCCACACGCGCTCGCAGGTCACCTTGCTCGTAGGTTTTAAAATTCGGCGCTTCGACCTTGAGTGTGTAGGAAGCTGCCGGGATGCCGCTGAACGCAAACGTTCCGGCTTCATTGGTGGTCTGGGTACGACTGAGGCCCGTCGCCGGGTTGGTCAACGTCACGGTGGCACCGGCGATGGCTGCGCCCTGCTCGTCCGTAACCGTGCCACGAATCGTCCCCGTGCCGATTTGCGCCGCTGCCCATCCTCCGAGCGCCCACAAACCCAGGGCAAACAACAGGGGCGTCAACCGGCGCACCGTGAGAGGCTTTGCCAATATCTTCATCAGATCCTTACCTCGAAAAGGTTTTGTCGCTTGTGTTGGAAACGGCAAACATGCCTACAGTCTTAGCATAACCAACCCAAACACGGTTGCTTTCCCAAAAAGATTCACAAAAACGATTCACCAAGCGACTCTATGACTACGTAGGGCAAGTTCAATGCCAAAAATGAGCATATCCCCTACCGTGGGCACCGAAACGGTATAAAGTACGTAGACACACGTCTTTGAAACCGAACGGCCGACCGGCAGAGGGGTCAGCAACACCAATCCGCCCCAAGCGCTTGGCAGGACCGACAAAAATCCCGACAAAAAATTCGGACGGGTATTCAGATTTTCGTTTTGAGCGCACCGTGCGCACAGCCATTTTCCGAAAAGCAAACCGCCCCTGGCACTCTCTGTGGGTTTTCGCGTAGGTACTGTCAGTTCGGCGCACCGTCGCCGGGTGATGTGCAGAGCCAGCCCGGCAGGGATGCTTCCGGCCGGCCAGCTCTCGCACGTGGCCGTACAGGTCGTGTGTGTATCACACACACAACACAGAAGCGGTGTACTGTGGCAACGTGCGCCGCGTGGTCGCCGGCGTTGCTTTACCCCACAGCCGTGGCTACCGTTGGCCAAGCCGGAGAAGCGACCGCAGGGACGACGGCCGGTTGGGGATGGACGGTCGGATGGAGCGCATGGGCCAGGATTTCCAGACTTTCAACCAAGCGCGGTCCTGGCCGACTGAAATAATGTGACCCATCGGTGATGTAAACCCGTCCCTGCCGAACGGCCGGCAGGGATTGCCACACCGGGTGGACGGCAAGCTGTTCCACATCTTCCAGAGTCCGCTCCACCGAAAAGCCACAACAGGCTACAAACACGACCTCCGGTTGAACGGCGGCAATTGCCTCCCAGGTCAGCGTCCGAGACGGGACGCCGGGACGGCCCAGAACCTCTTCCCCACCCGCCAAGTGGACTAACTCCGGACTCCAGTGTCCGCACGAAAAGGGTGGATGCAACCATTCCAACAACGCGACCCGTGGACGGTAGGTGACGGTTGCCGAACGCTCCACAACAGCGGCGACGCGCGCCCTGAGCGCAGCAACGACCTGCTCCGCCTTGGCCCGGCAGCCGGCAGCTTCGCCGACTTGCAGCAGGCTGTCGAAGACTTCTGTCAGGGTTTGCGGCTCAAGATTGACAACGCGCGGCGCGCCCGGCAGCCGACAGGCGGCGGATTCGACTTCGTCTGCGGCGACGGCACAGACATCACACAGCGCCTGCGTCACGATCAAGTCCGGCTGCAAGGCTTCCAGGGTTGGCATATCCAGAGTGTATAGCGCCCGTGCTGAGCGCAGGTGCTCCCGTACCAACGCGTCAATGGCGGCGCTCGTCGCGTCGGTGGGAATCAGCGTGTGGGTCACTTTGGGTAAATCCCGGACAAAAGGTGGATAATCGCACTCGTGCGTGACACCGACAAGCTGTGACTCAAGGCCCAATGCGCAGATAATTTCCGTTGCACTCGGTAGCAGCGAAACAATTCTGAGGCCGGTCATGGTACCTCCGAACAAGGTGATAGGGAGCGTGTTGCGCTCTCACAGCCGACGCCGGCGAACCGTCGAACCGTGTCCGGGCAACCTGCCCAGAGCCGCACATTGCTGTTTTGTGTGCCGGCGCCCCGGCGCGCTCACTTCAGAACGTGCGCCTTGAGCAGTAAAGTCGCGGCAATGAGCGCTTTCTGGAGATGAGAAAGGCGCGGTCGGCGACGAAAGACATCGAAGTGCGCCGTCTCCATCTGATCAAGGAGTTTGAAGTAGACCGTCGCCATGATTTCCGCCGCCACCATTGCCGGTCGGTCTTCAGGGTGGAGCGCTTGCAGCGCCTGTGCGCGAAAGTCACGTGCCCGCCGCGCTTGTCGTGCCGCCAACCGTGCAAAGGCATCGCCGTAACGTCCTTCTAGGAGATCGCGTTCGGAGACGCCATCCATCGCCATCTCGTCCAACGGGAGGTACACACGCCCGCGCTTGGCATCTTCCTTGACATCCCGCACAATGTTAATGAGTTGGAGCGCCTTGCCCAGGTTGATTGCATAGTTGCGCGCACCGGCATGTCGGTAGCCGAAAATCTCAATGCACATCAACCCGATCACCGAGGCGACATGGTAACAGTAGTGATCGAGTTCGGCAAAACTCGCGTACCGGCGGCGCACCAAATCCATCTCCATCCCATGGAGGAGCGCCAGAAAATAGTCCTGCGGAATCGGGAAGCGCCGGAGGACATCCTTGAGTTCGCGCGCCAGGGGATGACACGGCACGTGGCCGTTGAAGCAGGACTGGATTTCACCGCGCCAGCAGTCGAGTTCAGCCCGTGGGTCACGTCTTCCCAGCGCATCCCCATCCACGATGTCATCCACAACGCGGCAAAAAGCATACACGGTTTCAATGGCCTGCCGCTGCGACTTGGGCAGGATGAGAAACGAGTACAAGAAGTTCGTGCGCGAACCGTGGGTGATCCCTTCTGCAATCGGTCGATGTCTCGTGCCGGGAATGAAGCCTGTCATGCGGCCTGTTATGCAGGTTGATGGGGGGATAAGACAGGAAACGGTAGCAAAAAGCGCCGGCGGCGAAGGGCATCGAGTACGATCCTCATCTTGTCGTGGATACCCAGTGTCGGGCGATGGGCAAAGACGTTGAACCGGATGCGCCGCAACGCAGTCAGGATCGTCATCCCACCTAACCAGATCAGACGCAGTTCTAGCCCGAGGCGGCCCGGAACGCAGCCGCACAGCGGACGACCACGCTCAAACAGCATCTCCGTCCGGTCGGCAAGACTTTCCATCAGGTGGACATATGCCGGCGTGTAGCGCTGGGCCGCCAGGTCTTGTTCGGTATAGCCACAGGCTGTCATTTCGTTCAAGGGAATATAGATACGCCCTTTTTGCCAATCGACAGCCACATCCTGCCAAAAATTGGTCAGTTGTAACGCCGTGCACACGGCATCCGACATCTGATGCCAAACCGGGTTGCGGTGGCCGAACAGCAAGAGGATCAACCGCCCGACAGGGTTAGCCGAGCGGCGGCTATAGTCTAACAAGGCGTCAAACGTCGCGTGGCGCTGACAACGGACATCCCACTCAAAGGCGTCGAGCAAGTCGTGAAAGAGCTGCTTCGGCAAGGCGTAGCGCCGAATCGTATCACCAAGCGCAAGGAAGACCGGATGGGTCACTTCACCGACAAGGCAGGCTTCGAGGTGGCAGCGCCATTCGGCCAGGCGCACCAACCGTTCCTCCGCCGACAATACCCCTTCATCGGCTAGGTCGTCTGCCCGGCGCGCAAAGGCGTAGACGGCATAGATGTGGCGACGCACGGTCTTTGGCAGGGCCAGCGAGCCAACCGGAAAATTCTCGTAATGGCCAAGCGCCAGACGCCGGCAGTAGGCATAGGATGCCTCCAACGAGCGTACGGGTTGATCAGGGTGAGTCAGCATGCGTACGACGGGATGTATTGTCCGGCGGCCTGGGGACACGACCGGACTGAACAAGCCGGTGCGCGAACGGCGCAATTCCAAGCGACGGATGATGAATATGTCGAGATGGACTGTCAAGCATCCTTGACCGACGTGATGTCGGAGGAAACAGAACTGGGGTGTTCACAACCATCGTGCAGTAACTGCTGCAACACATCGGCAAAGGCGTCGCGGGTTGCTTCAAAAATTGCTTCCACGGCCCGTATTTGTTGTGGCCAATCGGTCGTGTCCGGCGCTTTTTCAATGCAGCGCAGAGCCTGCGCCAGTTGTTGTGCGCCGAGTTGGGCAGCGCTGCCGCACAGCCGGTGTGCCAGGGTTCGCACGGTCGTTTCTTCCCGACGCTCCATGGCGATCCGCATCTGTTGAAGTTGATTCGTGACGTCAGCAACAAAGGTCGCAACAATCCGCCGCCCCAGCGCGGCGGCGGCCGGCCCGCCGGTCAGGGTGGCTGTTCCAAGGCGAAACGCCGTGACATCCAGCAGGTTGGCATCCGGCCGGGAGGCCGCAGCAGGCGTCCCGGCCAGAGCCGAACCTCCAGCCGTTGATGACCGGTTGTTGTTTGGCGGCGCGCCCGCGCCGCACAAACGCTGTAACATCTGCTCTAAATCGGCCAGGCGAAACGGTTTTGCCAGGTAGTCATCCATGCCGGCCGCCAGGCAGCGGTCGCGCTCGTCGGCAAGGGCATTGGCCGTAACCGCGATAATCGGCGTCCGGCGGCCCGTACCGGAGGCGCTCTCGTCTTTGCGAATGTGCATGGCGGCGGTGTAGCCGTCCATCTCCGGGAGTTGGCAGTCCATAAGAATCACATCCGGTCGGTCCGTCTGCACCCTGGTCAACGCTTCCAACCCGTTAGCCGCGATGACGACGCGATAGCCGAGCGTTTCTAACATCCGCCGTGTCACTTGTTGGTTGACGGTGTTGTCTTCAACCAGCAGCACCAACTTCTGCGCGGTGTTCTGTCGCCAAACGGCCTTCGAGGGCTTGGGCTGTTCCTGTGCCGCCGGGTGCAGGTGGCGGCCCCCCGGCGCGGGGTCTGCCGGCGACGGTTCTGGCAGCTTGACACGTGGCAGGGCCAGAACCAAGCGCAGCGCCTCTTTGAGTGCGCCGGTTCGTACCGGCTTCCTCACACAGGCGGTCGCGCCTAGCCGGAGCATCTCCTGGTGTTCAACGAGGGGGAGTGACGTCAGCAAAATGCATGGCAACTCGCGCAACTGCTCGTCGGCGCGAATGTGTTCCAACAAGCTCAGCCCTCCGATTGTCGGCATCTGGGCGTCCAGCAGAGCAACACGAAAAGGCTGCCCCGCCTGGACGGCTTCCCGCAGCACCGACAACGCCTCCTGGGCATCGGACACCTCGTCACAGAAGAGTCCAAAGTCGGTCAACTGCTGGGCAATGACCGTGCGGTTTGTGGCGTTGTCATCCACAACCAGGGCCCGCAAACCAAACCAAAGCTCGTAGGTAGAAGGCGGCTGGCTCGGATCGACCTTCTCAAATGTCGCGGTGAACCAGAACATCGATCCTTTGCCGACCTCACTCTCAACGCCGATGTCGCCGCCCATCAGGTTGACCAGCCGCTTAGAAATGGCCAGCCCCAGACCCGTTCCTCCAAAGCGGCGTGACCGCGAGGAATCCACCTGGGTAAACGCTTCAAAAATTTCCGCCTGCCTGGCCTTGGGAATGCCAATCCCGGTGTCGGTGACGGAAAAACGGAGTGTCACGCCGGTTGCTGTTTCCGCCTGTTTGGTCACCCGCACCACGACCTCGCCTCGGTCAGTGAACTTCACTGCATTCCCAACGAGGTTGAGGAGGATTTGCCGCAGGCGACCGACGTCACCGCGCAACCGTTCTGGAACATCGCGGTACACAAGGGTGACCAGCTCGAGGGCTTTCTTCCAGGCGTCGGCAGCAACGGTCTCAACCGCCTGTTCAACCGTCGCACGCAAGTCGAAATCACTCGACTCGAACGTGAGTTTCCCGGCTTCAATCTTGGAGAAGTCCAAAATATCGTTGACGATCACCAGCAACGCCTGGGCGCTGCAGTGGATGGTTTCGGCCAGGTCCTTCTGCTCTGCGGTGAGGGTCGTTTTCAACAGCAGATCGCTCGTGCCGATGATCCCGTTCATCGGCGTCCGGATTTCATGGCTCATATTGGCCAAGAAGTCCGACTTTTTACGCGCCAGTGCCAGTGCAGCATCGCGCGCCCGTTCAAGCTGGATTGTGAGCTGGCGGCGCCCATCGAGTTCGCGCATCACCATCAGATAGGCCGTGACCAGCAGCGCGATAATGACGATGGCACTCACGAGCACCAGCCACTTGAGGCGTTCGGTGCTTTGCCGAGTCACGTTCATCGCCTCCTGCAAGCGGACCAGCGCTTCTCGTTCAATGGCGTCCAACTCGGCCGCAGCCTGGCTGGCCAGGCGGTCCCCGCGCTGGCCTGGGACGAACTTCAGCGCTTCCGCCGGGGCCGTTTGCCGGAGCGCAATCACATATTCCAGGTAGCTTTGCCCCTCTTGCAGAATTTGTTCCAGCCGCTCAAGCCGAGGGGGAGACCAAACCGCCTGTTGGCGTAACTCGGTCAGTAGTTGGGACAGGTGGCGGGTCTCGCGCTTGGCTTCCGCAGCAATCTTGTCCTGCCCGGTGATGACATAACCGCGCACGTGAATCCGCACACGCAGCGAACTGGCCTGCGCGCTGGAAACCAACCGGAGCGTTTCCAAACTCCGGCGGACATCAGTTTCCGCCACCTGGAATTGATGGACCGTCAGCGACGACGCCACAATCAACCCAAGCAGCATGCTCGCCACCGTCGCAAAGCCCGCGATCAAACCGAAGCGGTACGAACAAAAGCCGTGAATGAGTTTGCTCAACATAGGAGTTTCCCCAACATAGCGGTTGGCTGTCAGCTCTCAGGAGTCTGTCAGCACAGTCGTCAGGGCGGTGGAAGTTACCGTCGCTGCCATTTATTCCCCACAAACCAAGACGGGGACTCAAATGGGTTGACGAAAACAGAGGGGGCAAGGCAGGCTTCGCGCCGACAACCGATGACCCTAGCATATTGTGTCACTGCTGACTTCGGTCGCATAGCCGGCACCACAGACACATCGGTGGCGGTTGGGCGCCGTCACGGGTTGAGCCGGTCCAGTTGAGCCATGTTGAGCCGGGTTGCCGATTCAATTTTTTGGATGAGCCGCTATATTGAGCGGGCGGAAAACATTGCCCGCTTTGTGGATGCGACGATGACGCTGACGCTCGACCTGCCGGCCGACGACACGGCTGCGTGGGCGGAGCTGATCGCCAGCGTTGGTGATCCCGAAGATTTTACAGCCCGTTATGGCGCGCCCACGCCCGGTGCCGTTCTGCGCTACGTGACCTTTGATGAATGCAATCCCAACTCGATCCTCACCACGTTGTCCCGTGCGCGCGAGAACGCGCGCTGCATTCGTGACACCATCTCGTCAGAGATGTGGGAGCAAGCCAACAGGTTTTACCTGGACGTCAAGGCAGCAGCTGCACAGGGGCGTTTCGGTGCCATGCCGCATGCCTTTTTCACACAGGTCAAACTGGCCAGTCACCAGTTTGTCGGCGTCACAGATTCCACAATGTCACATGGCGAGGCGTGGCATTTTAACCGCATCGGCCGTCTCCTTGAGCGGGCCGATAAAACAGCTTCGATTCTCAGCGTTGAGCGCCTCAACACAAATGCCGGGATCAACGGCGAAGCGCTGATCAATGACCTGCAATGGTCGGGCCTGCTTAAGGCGGCGAGCGCGCACGAAATGTACCGCAAACGATACGGCCGGATTGAGCCGCGCCGGGTGTTTGAGTTTCTACTGCTGAGCCGCGAGTTCCCCCGTGCAGCGCACTACTGCCTGCTGCGCTGCGTGGAGTCGGTTCACGCGATTTCTGGAACACTCCCCGGCACATACACCAACCTGCCGGAGCAACGTCTGGGACGGTTGGCGGCGCAGCTTGACTACGCCGGTATGGAGGACATCCTCCCCGCGGCGTCGCCGACTGACGCCCGCCCATTCCTCCAGCAGTTTCGGCGGAACTTATATGCTGCCGGCGATGCAATTGCCGCAACCTTTTTTCACACCTAAACACCTTAGGAACACCTTAAACCCTGTGTCATTCCCACTATGACCTTTTGCCTAGGCATCAAAACCGTTGCGGGGCTGCTGGCCGTCGCCGATACGCGCATCACCTCTGGGACGGAGTGTCGTACCTCGCGCAAGTTAACCATTCACCGCGCGGCTGCTGCACCGGTCTTCGTCATGACGTCGGGACTGCGCTCGGCGCGCGACAAAGTGATTACCTACTTTGATGAGTGGTTGCGTGGCGAAGCCGTCATTCATCGCCGGTTGTATGAACTCGTCAATGCTTACGGTGAGCAGGTGCGGCGTGTGTTTCGCGAAGATCACGCCATGCTGGAGCGTGATGGCTTGCGCTTTGATCTGTTTTCCATCATCGGCGGACGCCTCCCGGACGACGGCGAACATCGCTTGTTTCTGGTCTATCCCCAGGCCAACTGGGTGGAAATCGGTGAGTCGTCGCCCTACGCCATCATCGGCAATGCCTTTTACGGTAAACCGATCCTCGACCGCCTTGTGGACTACGGCTGCTCCCTGGCGGCGGCGCTCAAGTCAGCCTTGCTGGCATTTGATTGCACGCTGACCAGCGCCAGTGATGTCAGCTACCCACTGGATGTCGCCGTGCTGCGGGCCGGCGCAGCAGAGTTTGTCGAGCATCGCTTTACCGAATCTGACATGGCAAGCTATGCCACGTGGTGGCGAACAAACTTACGCCGCCTGAATACCGATGCCCCTGGTGATTGGCTGGCAGCGCTCGATTTGGAGGCTTCGCCATGACCGTCCTTGACCCGGAAACAATCGCCGCACTCAAGGCCCTGGACGAGGGGGATGGTTTCTTCGGTGAGATGGTGCAAACATTTTTGTCCAATGCCCGTCCAACGCTGGAGAGCCTCCGTGACGCACAGTCAACCAACCACATCAAGGCGGTGGAACGCGCAGCCCATAAGCTACGCGGTGCGGCCAGTACAATCGGCGCGCACAGTCTGATGATGCTGTGTGAGCAGCTCGAAAACTTGGCGCGGCAGGGTGACATCCCAGACCTGGCAAGCCAGGTTGCCGCGGTTGAAGCTGCGTTTCAGCAGGTGGTTGCGGCGCTGGAAAACGAGTTGCGCAGCTAATCTCCAGGAGACGTTGATGCCCCCTCTGACAGATAGTGGGAATGTCCTTGCGGGACAAGTCGCGCTTGTGACCGGTGCCAGCTCCGGCATCGGCGCGGCAGTGGCGGTTGAACTGGCGCGCGCCGGCGCGGCCGTCGCCGTCAACTATGCCGGCAATCCGGCCGGCGCGCAGGCGGTGGCCGACGCCATTGCCGGCAGCGGCGGCCAGGCCATGATTGTCAAGGCCGATGTCAGCGTCGAAGCCGAAGTGACGGCGATGTTCGCCGCCGTCGTCGCCGCGTTTGGCCGCCTGGATGTCTTGGTCAACAACGCCGGGTTACAACGCGATGCCGCCTTTGTGGACCTGACACTGGCAGATTGGGAGCGCGTTCTGGCCGTCAACTTGACCGGGCAGTTCCTGTGCGCGCGCGCCGCCGTCCGGCAGTTTCTCGCCCAGCCGTTGCAGCCAGAAGTCTCTGCTGCGCGCGGCAAGATCATCTGCATGTCGAGCGTTCATGACTTGATTCCCTGGGCCGGTCATGTCAACTATGCCGCCTCCAAAGGTGGCGTGTCACTGCTGATGAGGTCACTGGCGCAGGAAGTTGCCGACAAGAAAATTCGCGTCAACGCCATCTCGCCCGGCGCCATTCGGACGCCCATCAACCGCGCCGCCTGGGCGACGCCGGAGGCGGAAGCCGCGTTGCTGAAGCTGATTCCCTACGGACGTGTCGGCGACCCCGAAGACATCGCCCGGGCTGTGGTCTGGCTGGCGTCGGACGCTTCCGATTACATCACCGGCACAACGCTGTATGTGGACGGTGGCATGACCCTGTATCCAGAGTTTCGGGAAGGCGGTTGATGGCGGACAATGTACCGGCGTGGTGGGTTTCTGATGCCGAGCGCACGGCCGTCTACCGCGTCATTCATACGCGGCGCGATATTCGCTCGACATTTCTGTCCACGCCGATCCCAGACGATGTGTTGTGGCGACTCCTTGGCGCTGCCGCAGCAGCCCCGTCGGTCGGGTTTATGCAACCGACGGAAATCATCGTCCTCTACGATGCTGCGACGCGCCGGCACATTCAACAGCATTTTGAAACTGCCAACCGTGCGGCGGCTGAGGTTTACACCTCTGACGACCGTGCGGCCTATGAAGCTCTCAAGCTGGCGGCAATTCTTGAGACGCCACTCAACGTCATTTTTGTCTGCGACACCACCACAGTTCGCGGACGGGGCCTGGGCCGCCAAACCATGCCTGAAACGGCCGTGTTCTCGACGGTGTGCGCGGTGCAAAACTTCTGGCTTGCCGCACGCGCCGAAAATATCGGCGTCGGCTGGGTCAGTATTCTTGAACCAGACGCCATCAAGTCGGTGCTGAAGATTCCCGCCCATCTGACACTGGTTGCCTATCTGTGTGTCGGCTATGTGAGTGATTTTCCACCTCAGCCGGAGCTGGAAACCAAGGGCTGGGAGGGGGCGCGCGCACTGGCCGAGATGGTGCACCTTGATACGTACGGCCGCCCCCTGCCTCCCCCCGCCCATCCTTTAACACCAACGTCACACAATGCGTACTCGTAACATCTTGTTCTCCCTGACCCTTTCTGCATTCCGGCGACACAACTTGCCCCTGACCGGATGGTTGGTGCTGTTGCTGATTGCTTCGGGCGCACAGGCCCAGCAGCCGCCACCAACTGCCGAACGCAAGGCCGAACGCTCGAAAACGGAGGGTTATGCCGGACTCAAGTACCGCCAAATCGGTCCGTTTCGCGGCGGGCGCGTCGGCGCGGTCGCCGGCGTTGTCGGCCAGCCGAACCTGTACTACTTCGGCGCAACCGGCGGCGGCGTCTGGAAGACGACCGACGGCGGTGTGAACTGGCAACCGCTCGGCGACGGGACCTTCCGTACTGGTTCGGTCGGGGCGCTGGCCGTCGCCCCCAGCGACCCGAATGTGATCTATGTCGGCATGGGAGAGCACACTTGGCGCGGCAACGTCTCGCACGGCGACGGGGTGTACAAATCCACCGACGCCGGCCGGACGTGGCGGCGCGTCGGACTCGAAAACACGCGCCACATTGCGCGAATCCGCATTCACCCGACTAACCCTGACGTCGTCTATGTCGCCGCCATGGGGCACTGCTTTGGCCCGAACCCGGAGCGCGGCATCTATCGCTCGACCGACGGCGGCAAAACCTGGCAGCGTATCTTGTTTGTGAGCGAGCGGGCCGGCTGCGCCGATCTGGCGATGGACCCGACCAACCCGCGCATCCTCTACGCCGGGATGTGGGAAGCCCAGCGCGGGCCGCACTTTTTCTCCAGCGGCGGACCCGGCAGCGGCCTATGGAAAACCACCGATGGCGGCGATACGTGGCAAGAGCTGACGCGCAAGCCGGGGATGCCCAAGGGCACGCTCGGCAAGATTTGCGTCACCGTGTCGCCGGCCAACCCCGACCGGCTGTGGGCGAGCGTCGAGGCTGAGGAGGGCGGCATTTTTCGGAGCGATGACGGCGGGGCGACCTGGACGCGCACGACCGGGGACCGCAACCTGCGCCAGCGCGCTTGGTATTTCTCGCGCGTTCAGGCTGATCCGAAAGACGCCAACGTGGTCTATGCGCTCAACGTCCAGTGGCACCGCTCCACCGACGGCGGACGGACGTTCACGCCGATGCCGACCACCCACGCCGATCACCATGACCTGTGGATTGCGCCTGACAATCCGCAGCGCATGATCCTGGGCAATGACGGCGGTGCGTCCGTTTCCGCCGACGGCGGGCGCTCCTGGACCGAACAGGATCAGCCAACCGCGCAGTTTTACCGGGTGGCGCTCGACAACCGCTTTCCGTTCTTCATCTACGGCGCGCAACAGGACAACACGACCGTCGGCATTGCCAGCCGAACCACGCGCGGCTTCGGCATCGGAATCCGCGACTGGGAGGACGTCGGCGGCGGGGAGTCGGGCTGGATTGCGCCCCATCCGGCCAACCCGGATGTCATCTTTGCCGGAAGCTACGGCGGGCTGCTGACGCGCTATGACCGGCGGACGGGGCAAACGCGCGACATTACCGTGTATCCCGAAAATCCCATGGGCGCCGGCGCAGAAAGCATGAAGTATCGCTTCCAGTGGAACTTCCCAATCGTGATGTCGGCGCATCCGCCGCATCCGCTGTACGCAGCCGGCAACCGCCTGTTTCGCAGCGATGACGAAGGCGCGAGCTGGCGCCCGATTTCCCCCGATCTGACGCGCAACGACCCGACGAAACTCGGCCCATCGGGCGGCCCGATCACGAAGGACAACACGAGCGTCGAGTATTACTGCACGATTTTCGCGCTTTCCGAGTCGCCGAAGGTGGCGGGCCTCATCTGGGCCGGGACGGATGACGGGCTTGTTCACCTGACGCGCGACGGCGGCGCGACGTGGGACAACGTCACGCCGAAGGGCTTGCCGGAGTGGATTCAAATCAACGCCATCGAAGCGTCGCCCCACGAGCCGGGCGCGGCCTATCTGGCGGCGACCATGTACAAGCATGACGACTTCGCACCTTACCTCTACAAAACGGCCGACTACGGCAAGACCTGGACGAAAATCGTGAGCGGGATTCCGTCCGACGCCTTTACGCGCGTCATTCGGGAAGACCCACGCCGGCGGGGACTGCTCTACGCCGGGACGGAGACCGGTCTGTACGTTTCGTTTGACGACGGCGCAAGCTGGCGGTCGTTGCAGTTAAACCTGCCGGCCGTGCCGATTACCGACTTGGCAATTCACCCGCGCGACAATGCGCTGGTGGTGGCCACGCAGGGGCGGTCATTCTGGGTACTGGACGATCTGACCGTGCTGCAACAGTACGCTGCGCGGGCTTCAGACGGGGGTGTACGACTGTACGCCCCGGAAAAAGCCTACCGGCTGCGCGGCTCCGGCGGGTTTCCCCTCCCGCCAACGGCGACGGTCGGGGCGAACCCGCCAGTGGGTGTGACGGTCTGGTTTGAGTTACCCGACAAGCCGCTCAAGCAGGTCGCACTCATCTTTGAGGACGCCGCCGGAAAACCGCTGCGAACGTTTATCGGCAAACCCAAAGACGAGGCGGAAGCCGGTCCGTCACCAGGCGGGCGCGGCGAGGCGCCGCTGGACACATTCGCCTACGAGCCGGGACTGAATCGGTTCGTGTGGGACATGCGGCTACCCGGCGCAACGCGCGTGCCGGGGATGATCCTCTGGGCCGCCGACTTGCGCGGGCCGCGCGTCCTGCCGGGCGCGTACCGCGTGACGCTCAAAGTTGACGACGCGCAGCAGTCGCAAGCCTTCGAGATCGCGCCCGATCCGCGCGTGACGGTGACGCCGGACGCTCTCAAGGCGCAGTATGACCTGCTCGTGGCCATTCGAGACAAACTTTCCGAGACGCACCGCGCAATTCTCGACATTCGCGATGTGCGGCGGCAGCTTGAAGAAGCCGAAGGCCGGCTGCGCGGGCGCGAGGAAGCGCGCCCACTGCTGGACGCCGCGAAGTCCCTCAGGGAAAAGCTGACGGCGATTGAGGAAGCGCTCGTCCAAACGAAGATTCAAAGCGGGCAAGACCCGCTCAACTACCCGATCCGGCTCAATAACAAGCTGGCGGCGTTGACCGGTGTGGTGGACAGCGCCGATGCCGCGCCAACGGCGCAGGCGCAGGAGGTGTTTGCCGATCTCACCGCCAAGATTGATGCGGAGCTTCAACAGTTGCGGAAGGTGATGACGCGCGACGTGGCGGACTTCAACACGAAGTTTCGGACGCTGGGACTGCCGCGCCTTGCACCGCGTACTGATGCCCCGTAAGACGCAGCGGCTCCCACGGGCGCGCAGCCGACAGGGGAGACAAGGGCTTCAGGTGCGTGTTGCCGTTGACAACACGCACCTGAAGCCGGGTGCATTTCTCTGGAGGGGCAAATATAGGGCCTGACAAACGACAGACTCATCCAAGCGATTCGTGAAGCGACCGACGCCGCGATTGCCGACCTGATGGAGTGGGGCAATCAGGCCGAAGGCGCGACCCTGACGGATATT
>CALGZC010000051.1 GCA_937934745.1 uncultured Blastocatellia bacterium | reverse complement strand
GTCGCCGTCTCCAACCCCGTCAACAGCCTGAAAGGCGTGTCCGGTCGCTTGCTGCGCAAGGGGTGGTCCGACATCCAGAAGCGTGACCGGAAGGGGGCGCTGTGGTCGCCGTCCGACTTGGCTGCAAGCTGCGGCGGCGCGCCGCTTGCCATCGCGCGCCAGTACATCAAGCAACAGCAGACACCACACTGAAAACGAGCCGCAGGGGGAGTTTCGGCGCAGCCAAACCCCATAGGACGGCTCGACTCCATAAATCCTGGTCCGCGCTCGCCTTGCCTGCCCTGAACGGCGGCGGCCCAGCGCGCGCCGGGTCACCGCACGCGAAACGCAGCTTGGACAGTGGCGTCCCTTGAGCTAGTGTCTCATGAGAGCGTGCAGCGTGGTGGCATACGCTCTGTGAGACGCTGCGCGCTGTTTCTTTTGCCGTTTCTTTTTTGGCCACCGGGTTCAGGAGGCGCGTGATGACTTTCCCCAAACGAATTGCCATCGTCGGTGCCGGCATCGCCGGCTTATCTGCCGGCATCTATGCCCGGATGAACGGCTTTGACGTCACCATCTTCGAGATGGGTCACAAAGCCGGCGGCGTCTGCGCCTCCTGGGAACGCGATGGCTACGCCGTCAACGGCTCGATTCACTGGCTGGTCGGCTCTGCGCCGGGCACCGATCTCTATGACATGTGGCGGCAGCTCGGCGTGATCGAAGGCAACGCGTTCTACAATCACAGCCGCTTCATCGAATACCGCGATGTGGACGGCGTGGATGTTCACTTCTACGTCAATCCGGCGAAGCTGCGGCTGCATCTTTTGACCATCTCCCCGGATGACGGCGAAGCGATTGACGAGTTCATCCACGCCATTGAGACGATTGCCGAAAACCACATTCCGCTCGACACGGCCTTTGAGCTTTTGAATCCGTGGGATTGGACGAAAATTCTCGCGCGCAACTTTTCGTCCCTCATGGCAATGGGCAAGTACAGCCGGATTTCGGTCAACGCCTTCGCCGACAAGTTCAAATCCAGCGTCCTGCGCCAAGTCTTTCAACGCTTTTGGTCGGGCGAGATGGCGATGACGTTCTTCCTGATGCAACTGGCCTATGCCAGCAAGGGGACGGCAGGCTATCCGCTGGGCGGATCGGGCAAGTTCATCGCGAAGCTAGAGGAACGCTACCGCGCGCTGGGCGGCAAGCTGCTGTTCGGGCAACGGGTCGTCCGCATTCCGACGGCGGAGGAGCGCGTCCTGGGCGTGGAGACCGAAGACGGTCGGCAGCATGCTGCCGACTATGTGATTGCGGCCTGCGATGGTCATACGGCGCTGTTTCACATGCTGCCGGAGGGCTACGTGGATGACCGGCTGCGCCAGGCCTACCAGTCGCTGCGCCCGTTCCCGGCGCTGGCCTATTTCTCCGCCGGCGTGGCGCGGACGTTTGACGAGGTCGCGCCTTCCATAGTCGGTCTCAACGTGCCGCTGGTCGAGCCAGTTATGGTTGGCGCGCGGCGCCATGATCGGGCGACATTTCAGATTTACAACTTCGATCCGACGCTGGCGCCGGCGGGCAAGACCCTGATCACGGCCATGCTGGAAACGGATTTCGAGTCCTGGCACGAGCTGTATGACCAAGATCCAGCCGCCTACCGCGAAGCGCGCGAGCGGATCTGTCGGTCGCTGGCGCGGAATTTGGACGCCTGCTTTCCCGGCGTCGGCAAGGCGCTGGATTTTACCGACCTGGCGACGCCGCTGACCTATCACAACTGGACGGGCAATTACCGCGGCAGCTACGAAGGCTGGCTGCCGACGCCGGAAGCGATGCAGACGCGGTTGCCGTCGCATTTGCAACGACTGAAAAACTTCTACATGGCGGGGCACTGGGTGACGCCTGGCGGCGGGATGCCGCCGGCCGCCTACTCCGGGCGTGACGCAATCCAGTTGATTTGTCGCGCGGAGCGCCGCCACTTCGATACCGAAGTGCCTTAGGCCGGGGTCATTACAAACCGATCCAAACCTAGTCTGGAGTGCCGACTCATTCCCCCTGAACGGGAGACTCTGCGTGATGTCCAGGCAGGGGTTCTGTGTCAACGCTCTGGCGCGGCGTGTGGTTAGATGCTTGCCGGCCGTCGTTGAATCCACCGTTCGGTCAGAGCAGGCCCTGACGATGCCCAACCGGCGGGAGACCGGCGGTTTTCCGGTTACTTAACTTGCCCCTCGCCGTGATTGTTCAAAGGGAGAAATATTCAACCTGTGGAACACTAAGCTGTACCTTTCCCATCCATCAAAGTGGGGAAGAGTTGCGGGAACAGTTGTGCTGTGGGGAAGAACCTTTCCCCTGCCCTTATGGGCATGACTATGTCTGCCTCAGCGTACACTTGGCCTGGTACCGTACCAAAACTGTTTTGCGCCACATCAGCGGTTCGCGGGCCAATCAGGCTGAGACGTTTCCAACACGACACCGAACTGAAATCAGGATTGGGCGCGATGCAGATTGCCAAGTCCTTTATGACCCGGATTGCGATGACCTCGTCGGGCGACACCAGGCCCCAATTGCCCTCGAGGGTGGTCATCCGCCGGTTTGCACCATACACGACCTCGGTAGTCACAACGGCATCTATGTCAACCGGCAGCGCATCGCCGCCCCGGTCCGACTCTGCCCAGGTGATGTGGTGCAGCTCGGGCCCGGTGGGCCGGAGTTTATCTTCGATGCCGAGCCACGTTCTTTTGAAGGACCATCTCCGACGTGCGTCGCCGGCAAGACACCTGTTGCGCCGGCAGCCGACGCGCATTGCTGACGGTAGTCTAGCTACTCCGGCGCCGACAATGCTGCCTCCAGCAACGCCACCCCAACCCCAAGGACAGCAGAGATCATTTCCAACGGTAGGTAATCGAGACACCCGGTGCCGCATAACCCCTATCTCCTCACAGGGCAGCGTTGGCAAAGCGGCGGTTGAGCGCCTGATCAACCAGGTGCAAGGCGACAGTCGTTGGGCGATTGTTGTGGTTGCTGCGTTGGTCCTCATCGTGGTTGCCGGCATTGTCGGCTATCTTGGCTACCTGGGTTACAAGCAGCGGCAGCAGGTGGAGTCCACCATTGCCGTCGCTCAGGAAAATGCCGAAAAGGTCAAGTGGGAAGCCAGAGCTGCACGCTCAGCAATCGAGAACCAGGAGTCGAGAACTAGAAAGCCAACGCACCGGTTGATCTCAGTGCTGTCGCAGCTGTGAACTCAGATTCGGTGGTGTATAGCGAAGTCGGCTGGAAGCCGAGCAACACGCAAACGGGGCAACAGTTATACCACCGCTTTCAGAATCGCCCTCCCCTGTAACGCCCCCCTGTATGTGCAGCAAGATGGCAGCATTGAACCGTGGTTCACGACGGATCCCAACGGCAACCGGCCAATCGGCGGTGAGCACACAGGAACGGAGGTTGTAGTCAGTGAGGAGGGCTTCATCCTCAAAAACCGCCATGTTGCTTGCTACCTGAAGGTCGCGGTATGAGTTTTCAGATGAAACCGGCTTACTGTTCAATGCCTGCACCCGTAATGTCAGCTTTCTCAGCAGCATACCAGAGTGGGTGCCCGGCGAGACAAAACAGCTTGGCGGAAAGTTCCTGCAGGGTGGTATTGAAGGACGCAACGACTACCTGTACGTCACATTTGCCAACAAGACCCAGCAGATCGTAGGACAGCTTTCCGTGACATCAGACCGCCACGATGTGGCGCCCATCAAGATCGGCGTGCCGGGTCGTGTCAAGCCTGTCGAGCTACCTGACAACTACGGCAGTATCAAGCCCGGCGACAGTGTAACGGTGCTCGGCTATCCCGGTCCAACACCGAAGAAGTACGGCATCATTGCCTCACAAGAGGTCCTCAAACCGCGAGTCCCAGGTGCGTACCGTGCCAAATGTCACCGTCAACTTCGGTGTCATCAGCGCTCTGCTGCGCGATGATGCTCCGGCGACCACTGCCGACAGCATCCTCCGCACCATGAGCGACAGCTATCAGCTGTCCATCAACTCAGCCGATCCAGGCAACAGGTGCATTTCTCTGTAGGGGCAAATATAGGTCCTGACAAACGACAGCCTCAGCCGCTCGCTTCGCAAAGTGACCGACGCCGAGATTGCCGCCCTGCCGGACCAGGGAATCAGGCCGAAGGCGTGACCCTGACGGAGATTGAGGATCATGTGTTGGAGGCGCGCCGGCGGGAGCGGTCAGACCCTAGTGTGCGCGCTGCTCGAACAGCCGGAAGCACAATGGAACGCAGCAGATACCGAATCAATCTCGAAACCGGCAAGCGGCTGCATCCCAAAGGGAAAAGAGGGGCGACCGTGACCCGCCTGGGAACGACTGCATACGACCGGGCATACGACTCTGACGCACACAAGCGCCAGGAGCGGTATCCTCTGGACAAGCGCTGGGCCTCCTCGGGGGAGGTCAGCCCCGGCTTGGAGCGCGAAATGGCGCTAACTGAGTTCACTGAGTTCGCCGAGTGGACTGACAGTGCCGGTATCCTCTCTCTTTGACACAGTGTCGGCTGGTGCCTTCGCTGGCCCTGAATTCGTTGCTGCCTCCGGTGCTGGGGGCTCAGATTACATCGCGTCCGCCCCGGCTCAAGACAGCTGTCGCCTAGGGGATGGCTGGTCTGGCTACGCTGTCACTTGTTATTGCCTCGGTGCTGTATGTTTGGGTGTACATATTGCCGGCACCGAACGACCGCCAGCCCCCTGCTGCCATCCCATCTAACTGTGATGTCTCTACACTGACCCCGACCGGTGCTGCGCTCCAAAGCCCCCACCGACTACTGTACAGGCTGAGCCGACCGACCTACCCCTGTTACAGCCCAAACCACCGGTCGTCTTATATCCCCCACCGTACCAACAAAAGCCCCCCAACGTGTCCCCGGAAGACCCGACTGCGGCCGGCATCACCTAGGCAGCAACACACCAAAGAAGCGGACAGGCACGGGACAGGAAGAAGCCTTGAGCGAAAGGGAGCGCCGACGTCGGGAAGCCCTCAAGGCGCTTGACCAGTAGGCACTGAACTTGGTGGAGAGGATGCGACAGACCAGGCGCCGGAAGGTTTGGCAAACGCGTATCTGGTTGTTGCTCGGTTGCAGTCGGTTTGGTTGTCTGAGCATTCATCAGACACCACCCATTGCCAAGGTAGGGTTGAATCCCCGCCTTGTCGCGCAGACCAAACGAAGGACTAAACCCACCCAAAAGCGCAGTGACCAGCCGAGCCGTACCTGCCCAATTAGTGAAAGGGGATTGCTCGAAGCATTCAGTTACGACGCGCTTTCGACCAAAGAGTTAGTCAAGCAAATCCAGCAGTGCGGTGTGGATTTTGTGCTGACCAAAGAAGATGAGGCAGACCTCATTGAGGTCGGAGCTAGGCCGGCACTCACGCTGCCGTTCGCGTCAACTACCGGGGTGCAGTGGCAACCAATCACTCCACCACTACCGGCAACGCCGAAAATGGCAGAACAAGTTCCAAAACTATAACTTCCTGCCTGGTACCAAAGATGTTCGCGAGTCCCTGCGCATCATACGGCTTCACCGGGAAAGTCACCAAATGAATCAGCAGAAGACACTGCGTGACTGAGGCAAGACACAGGTTTGGTTTTCAATGTCAGCAAGGGAGGCCAGTCGGTGCCGGAAACTGCCTCAGCGCTCCCGTTTCTTCGCCCCTCAGCAGGAAGCTTCCTACGGGGGCGTCACCGATCACATGATCCACAGTTGACCTGTGCGTTTGATTCACATAGCTTTTCGATAGCCTCTGCACCCCTGCATCTTCTCATACTTTCTACTGCACCAGGCAGATGGATTGGCGGTTCTGATGTCTGCTGTAGGAACACGCCTTGCACACTATGAAATCTGCGAAAAGCTCGGTGCCGGTGGCATGGGCGAGGTCTATCGTGCGCGTGACACCAAGCTCAATCGCAATGTCGCGATCAAGGTGCTGCCGCAGCATCTCTCCGCCGACCAGGAAGTGCGCCTGCGTTTCGAGCGCGAAGCCCGCGCCATTGCCCAACTATCCCATCCGAATGTCCGCGCCATTTACGACTTTGACATTGAAGGCGACTGCGCCTTCGCCGTCATGGAATATCTCGAAGGGGAATCGCTGCGCGGGCGACTGCTGCGCGGGCCGATTTCGCTGGCCGAAGGGCTGACCATTGCCATCGCCGTCGCCGAGGGCCTCGCCGCGATCCACCAGAAAGGCATCATTCACCGCGACCTCAAGCCGGAAAACATCTTCCTGACGACCGATGGGCAGATCAAGATTCTCGACTTCGGCGTGGCGCGCCTTTCAAAGCGGCAGTCGTCCTCCAATGCCTTAGACACGGATGAGACCGCGCGCGTGTCGGATGCCTTTGCCACTTCGCCGGGCATGGTCGTGGGTACCATCGGCTACATGTCGCCGGAGCAGGTGCGCGGCGCGCCACTGGATACGCGGAGCGACATCTTCGCATTGGGGGCGGTGCTGTTCGAGGTCTTTACCGGGCGACGGGCCTTTCCGGGCGCGACGCCGGCGGAAGTGACCGCTGCGATTCTGCGCGATGACCCGCTGGCGCAGCTCGACAGCGCAAAGCTCCTTCCGGCCGATCTGCGTCAAATCGTCGCCCGCTGCCTCCGCCAGCGGCCGGAGCAGCGCTTCCAAAGCGCGCAGGACCTCGCCTTTGTCTTGCGCAGGCTGCTGCCGGGAACGACGGCAGATGCTCTAACTGCCGAAACCATCCGCCGCGAAGCCCCTGACCGACCATCTGCGCCGCCGCCGGTTGCCAAGCCGGCGCGATACTGGAGCGAGCGGGCGCGGGCGGCGGTCGCGCTTCTGGTCGCGGCGGCGGTCGGCCTGTTTGGCGCGCTTTTGTGGAGCAGCCGCCCATCCAAGCCATTGTTTTTGACCTACGCCTATCTGACCAATGCCGGGAGCGATACGGACCCGGCCTGGTCGCCGGACGGAAAGAGCATTGCCTTTGCCTCGCGGCGCGATGGGCGACAGCGAATTTGGATCAAGCGGGTGGCCGGGGAGGGTGTCGAAGTGGCGATTACCGACGGCGAGGACAGCGCGCCGCGCTACTCGCCCGACGGTCAGCGGATTGTTTTCACGCGCCGTGCCAGCGACGGCTCGACGGCGCTTTATGTGGTGTCGTCGCTGGGCGGCGAGCCGCGCAAAATCGTGGAGAACGCCGTTGACGGCGATTGGTCGCCAGATGGTCGCTGGGTGTGCTTCACCCGCTGGGAACGGACGCAGGGCGTCACTTCGACGCTGTTGGAACGCGTCGAAAGCGACGGCAGCAATGCGCGCGCCATCGCCCAACTCAAAGGCGTGCGCGCGCGGTGTCCGCGCTGGTCGCCGGATGGCCGGTATATTGCTTTGACCAAGGATATCGTGGCCGGCAATGTGATTTCGCCGCTGTTTGTCGTCACGGTCGCCACCGGCGAAACGCGGCAGCTTGAGCCGTCGGAGCGCGGCGGTTACCTGTCAAGTCCGTGCTGGCTCAACGATAGCGCCACCATTATCGTCATCCAGGCGACATCGCCTGAAGCGCCCAATATCATCACGCCCGCCCGTATCCTGGCCTTCGACACGCGCCGGGGGAGCGCCCAAGTCATCGCGGCCCTGCCGCAGGATACGCCGGCGTGCGACATCAGTCAGGGACGCTTGGTCTATGAAGCCCGCTCGCGCCGCGGTAACCTCGTCGAAGTGCGGCTTGGCGCGCAGGCCGGGGACTTGCCGCAACTGCGCGTGCTGGCGCGCGGCACGAGCATTGACCGTCAGCCCCGTTACACGCCGCAGGGCGGCGGACTCATCTTCACCTCCAATCGGACGGGCAACAATGATATCTGGCGGCTCAACTTGGCCGATGGGCGTCTCGCGCCGCTGACCGCCCATCCCGATACCGATTGGGATCCGACCCTATCGCCCGACGGGCGCCAGCTTTACTGGAGTTCTAATCGCAGCGGAAAATTTGAAATCTGGACGGCCGCCGCCGACGGCACCCGCGGGCGGGCGCTGACCGCTTTCAACGCCAGCGCCCAAAACCCAACTGTGTCGCCGGACGGGCAGGCCGTTTTCTTTACCGTGAGCGACCATCCTGAGTATGGTCTGTGGCAGCTCAATGCGGATGGCTCAGGCGGGCGGCGATTGGTCGCCGACATGCCGGCGCGCTGGCCTGAAGTGTCGCCCGACGGGCAATACGTCCTCTATGTAACGACGATGCCCGGCGGCAACGGCAATGCCATCCGGGTTGCCCGAACGACCGACGGCGAGCTGGTCTTCTCGATTGAAGTCGGGCTGGGAGGCCTGAGTCACGGGCGCGCCCGGTGGTCGCCCGACGGGCAGCGCGTCGCCTGGGTTTCAACCGCCGGGGACATCGGCATTTTTATCCAGGATTTCCGCCCCGGCGCGGATACGGCCAAGACGCGCCGCAAGCTCCTGGGCGATGTTTTCGGCTCGCCGCCGGAAAGCTTCGCCTTCGCGCCCGATGGGCGGGCGATTGCGGTGGCGGCGAGCGATGACGCGCCGAACATCATGATGTGCGTTGGCATTCCTGACCTGACTTCGGCTGAAACGCGATAAGCAACCGACTCATGACCGGACTGGATTGGGCCGTTGTTGTGTCCTACTTCACCTATCTTATCGTGGATGGCTTCCGGGCCGGCCGTCAGAGCCACACAACGGATGGCTACTTTCGTGCCAACCGCAGCCTTGGCTGGCGGACGGTCGGGCTGTCTGTGATGGCGACACAGCTTTCGGCCATTACGCTGGTCGGCGCAACCGGGCAGGGGTACGCTGACGGTCTCCGTTTCGTCCAGTTTTATTTTGCACTGCCAGTCGCGATGGTCATTCTCTGCGCGACGGCCGTGCCGGGCTTCCACCGGGCCAATGTTTTCACTGCCTATGAGTATTTGGAACGACGCTTTGACGGGCGCGTCCGGGCGCTGACCGGCATTTTCTTCCTGTTGTCGCGGGGATTGGCGACTTCGGTCGTCATTGCCGCGCCGGCGGTGGCGCTGTCGGCGGCCCTGGGCTGGTCGGAAGCGGCGACAATCCTGGTCATGGGCGTCCTGACGACGCTCTACACCGTCGTTGGCGGCGTCCGCGCCGTGGCGTGGAATGATGTCAAGCAAATGGCGGTGATTCTCGCTGGGTTGGGCGCCATCCTGTGGCTGCTGGTCGCCAAGCTGCCGCCGACGGTTTCCCTGTGGGATGGGCTGCATGTGGCGGGCGCGACCGGACGCCTGACCGCCGTGGATTGGCGTTTCGACTGGCGCGAGAAATACACGGTCTGGTCAGGATTGCTGGCCTCGCTGTTTTTGTTTTTGTCGTATTTCGGCTGCGACCAGAGCCAGGTGCAGCGGTATTTAGCGGCCTCTTCCGTGGATGCCGCCCGCCGGTCGCTGCTGCTCAATGCGGTCGTCAAAGTTCCGCTGCAAGCGGCGGTGCTGCTGATGGGCGTCCTGATCTTTGTGTTTTACGTCTTCGCGCCGGCAGCGCCGCTGGTTTTCACGCCAAACGCGGAAGCGGCGCTCCAGGATGGCGCGGCGCGGGCGGCGTACGCGCAGCTTGCGGCGGATTACCGGGCCGCGACCGAAGCGCGGCGGCAAGCGGCGCTGCGGTACGCCGAAAGCCGTCGCCAAGAGCCGGCGGCGGCGACTGAAGCGCGGGCGATGTTTCTCGCGACGCAGGCGGAGTGCGACCGGCTGCGGCAGGCGGCGGCGGCGCTGCTGGCGCAGGCGACCGGACGCCCTCAGGACGACATCAACTACGTGTTTCCGACTTTCGCGCTGTCGCAACTGCCGGTTGGCTTAGCCGGGCTGGCGCTGGCGGCTATCTTTGCCGCGGCGATGTCCACGAGCGCGGGCGAGTTGAACGCGCTGGCGACGACGACTGCGCTGGATATGTATCAGCGCTGGCTCGCGCCGGCAGCGTCGGAAGCGCAGGTGGTGCGCGCGGGAAAGCTGGCGACGCTTTTCTGGGGGGCGTGGGCCTGTGTCGGCGCGCTGTACGCCGCGCGGCTCGGCTCGCTCATCGAAGTTGTCAACCGCTTTGGCTCGTGGTTTTACGGGGCGCTGCTCGGGGTGTTCGTCCTGGCCGCGGCTGACCCGCGCGCAAACGGGCGCGGGGCGGTCTGGGGGCTCTTGGTGGGGATGGGCGGCGTATGGCTGCTGGCGGCGACCGACGCCATCGCCTTCCTGTGGCTCAATGGGGTCGGCTGCTTGGTAACGGTTGCAATTGGCGCGCTGGTGAGTCGGTTACCGATCAAGGCATAACGTAGAAAGCGGCGTATCCGGTGCTGGGAGCGACCGATCCGGCAGATTTGTGGGCGCGGCTACCCATGCGCTTTGTTTTTCAATCTTTGCACGAAACTCATCCCAAAGGTGTACGGCGATCGTCGCTTGGCGCCGCCGGACCAACCGTCTGGTGGATTGTGATCCGCCGTGTCGTTTCGTCCACTTCCTCCAGGTTGACCCGGCAGACAACAGATTGTTGCTCGATTAGGGCCTCAAGGGCTTTGCCGAGCCGTTCCGGCCACTCAATGACAACGATGCCGGGCTGCTCCAGTATCTCTTCCAGTCCGATAGCATCCACAATCGGTGCTCCGGTTGGCAGGCGGTAGAGGTCAATGTGCCACAGCGTCCCACCGGAAAAGGGGTGCGCCTGCACCAGGGCAAAGGTTGGGCTGGTCACCTCCTCCGGGGTAATGCCGAACGCCGTGGCTAACCCCTTGACGAAATGGGTTTTGCCGACGCCCAGTTCCCCCTGTAACAACACCAACCAGGTGGGTGCAGCCAGGTCGCCGGACGTCAGTTGTCGCCCAAGTGTCCGCCCAACGGCCAGGGTCTGTTCCGGGCTGTCGCTCAGATAGACTTGTGTCGTCATTGATGTGTTTTGTCATCCACCGGCTTGCAGGGCAAGAAAAACGGGGCAGCCTGCAGACTGCCCCGTGTCAGAGCGCGCTCGGCGCCTGGTGTTACTCAGGACGTTGCGCCCCTTCTGGGACGACCGTCACCACCACACGGCGGTTGTTGCCGCCCGGCGCTTCGGCAGACCGCTGATCGTCGAAGATGCGCAGCTCGATGCGGTTCGGATCAACCCCCTTGCCCACGAGATAGGCCCGAACGTTGTCCGCACGCTTCCGCGCCGTGCCGCGTTTTTCACCCGGATCGGCGTGTCCGTCTACGATGACCTGGGCAGTCGGATCGCTTTGGAGGCGCGTCACGATCTGATCGAGCAATGCCTTGCACTGGTTATCAACACGGACCACATTGCGCCGGAACGGCGGGTTAGCCAACGTGCCGTCGCAGGCGACCGTGTAGGACTGTGGCGGTGGCGGCGGCGACAGCACTTCAATTGCCGTCGAAGCCTCGCCGGTGCACTTCCCGTCGTCCACCGTGACCGTAATGACCACCCGCCCGGCTGAAAGCCCAGTCGTATCGAGGGTGACATTGGCACCGCTGCCCTCAATCCGGCCGGCAGTCGTCGTCCAGCGGTAGGTCAGTGGGTCGTCGTCGGGATCACGCCCAATAGCCGAGAGGTTGATCAGTGCGTCGGAACCTTCCTTGACCTGCGTCGGCGAAGCAGTGACCGTCACCGTGGGGCAGGTGTTCTTTTCAATTGTCAATTCGACCGAAGCCGTCGCCGTCGCGCAGCAAAGGTCAGAAACCGTGACGGTCACCGTGGCGATACCGGCCCGATCGGCCGGCGGGATGTAGGTGACGTTCGGACCTGTGCCCTCGATGCTACCTACGCTGGCCGTCCAGTTATAGGTCAGGTTGGTGTCATACGGGTCAGGATCGCTCGCCACGGCCGTCAAGCGCGCGCGCTCGGTCGTCTTCAATTTTGTCCGGTCGGCAGACAGGGTCACGGTTGGCGGACGGTTGTCAGCACAGGGATCGGGCGCCTCAACAACGGGGGCGCGCCGGCGATAGCCAATCACAGCGTTGACGACAAAGCCGTTCATGTCACCGCGATTTGAGCCACGCTCGGAGTTGGAGTTGTTGAGCATCCGGCGGTAGCCGCCGCCAAAGCTGAAGTGAACCGATTTGTCGTTACCGGTCGGTGTAAAGCGTGCACCGACGGTCAGATCCAGCGGGTTGACTGGGTTAAGGTTGGGCGTGCCACTACCGTAATAGACGTTTGAGGTCAGTTCCCCTATTGCCTGGAAGTACTTATTCACGGCCACATCCACGGCAGCCGAGGCAATGAGGATATTCCGGCGGTCCAGATAGCGGATATTCCCGGCCTCGGGATCGCCGGCCTTGACAGCGCCGATGTTGCCGGTAAAAGTGAAACGCCCTGCACGCGCCGCCGGGACGAGGATCACGCCGTAATCCACGGCCCCTGGCCCCCCACCACGAACAACGCCGTTCCCCGTGCCACGGAAAATGCCGTTGGCAAACGAGGTTGGGATATTGACGAAGCCGACAATGGCTAAGCCAAGTGGATTTTCAGGGTCGGTAAAGCGAAACTTTGCACCGAGTGTCGTGTTACCACTAGTGTATTCACTGCTGGCCAAGAATGGAAAATCATTCAGGTAGCCGGGTAGGTTGCCGATCAAGCGCCGATTGATACCCGTGCCCACGATGCGCGTCCCACTCTGGACCAGACCCGGCAGGACGCCGCCAACAGCTGCGCCGGCATTGGAAATATCGGTGGTGCTGGGTCCGATGAGTCCAACAAAAGGCGCGCCGGCAGAACTTCCCGGCCCGAGTGGCACCGGGGCAGCAGGTGTACTAGGGAAGCGTACATTCGGCAGGAAGAAACCGCTGATCTCACGCCGTTGGTCAGCGACCAGTTGCTGCCGAAACACAGACGCGGCGAAAAACTCGAGCCGGTCGGTAACACCAACCGCCCCGCTCACAATTTGCTGGCTGATGTCCACGTTGCCCGGCTCACGGTCGAAGTTATTGTAGTAGGCCGCGATGTTGAACTCGCCCCGTTTGAGTGTTGAGGCGTCATAGACCGTAAATAAGCCCGTACCGCCGGTGACGGTCGGATTGAGCGGGCGGTCTTGCTCGCGCGCCGATTGCGCCAGACCCGTCGCACTGCCCAAAAACATACAGGCAAACAGCGCAAGCCAAGTACGGTGTTTCATTCTTTATTCCCTCCTGGTCGTGTGACCAGTTGATATTGTTCCTACCTTGTCACATCCGCACGATAACAAAAGAGCGAATCAACCTTACTGTTCAAACAACCTTTCGATCAGCCGGTTCGCTCCGTGCAACACGTTTGCTGACAAAACTTGGGGCAAGCTATCACAGGCCTGTTTTGGAAACCAAGCCTCTTGACAGGGAGCATTACGCAGTGGGTCTGGGCAAGTCTGGGCTACCGGCGCTCAAGCATAGATACCGCGCATTTTGGTCTCATACGCCACGCGGTCAATCGCCAGCATGTAAGCGGCGGTTCGCATGTTGACCCGATGCTTCTCGGCATAGCTCAACACATCGTTGAAGCTGGAGACCATCGTGTCTTGAAGGCGTTCGTTGACGAAGTCTTCCTTCCAAAAAAAGCCCATCCGGTTTTGAACCCATTCAAAATAAGAAACAGTCACGCCGCCGGCATTGGCCAGAATGTCCGGGATGACAAAAACGCCCTTTTGCTCCAGCACTTCGTCTGCCGCCGCCGTTGTTGGGCCGTTAGCACCTTCGCAAAGGATACGGCATTTGATGCGATCAACATTCTGGGTCGTGATCTGATTTTCGGTCGCCGCCGGGATGAGAACCTCGCAGTCCAACTCGAGGAGTTCGGCGTTGGTAATAAGTTCACCGCCGTCAAACCCCTCAAAGGTCTTATGTTTGTGCAAGTGCGCTAGCGCTGCCGGGATGTCAAGGCCGTTGGCGTTGTACAGACCGTGCCGAATCTCGGAGATGCCGATCACCTTGAAGCCGGCCTCGTGCAACAGCCTTGCCCCGATCCCACCGACATTCCCGGCCCCTTGCACGACGACACGCGTTTCCTGGGGCTTGAGGCCAAACTTCTTGCAGGCTTCCTGCGTGATGAAGAGCAAACCACGCCCGGTGGCCTCGCGTCGTCCCTGCGAACCGCCAAGTTCCACCGGCTTGCCGGTCACAACAGCGTTGACCGTATGCCGGGCGTGCATGGAGTAAGTATCCATGACCCAGGCCATGATTTGCTCGTTGGTGTTCATGTCAGGGGCGGGAACGTCGCGTTCCGGGCCGATGATGTCAAGAATCTCCGATGTATAGCGCCGCGTAAGCCGTTCCAATTCCGTTTGGGACATCTTGTGCGGGTCACACACAATGCCGCCTTTACCGCCGCCATAAGGGATGTTGACCACGGCGCACTTCCAAGTCATCCACGCCGCGAGGGCACGCACTTCATCCAATGTCACGTCAGGGGCATAGCGGATGCCGCCCTTGGCCGGACCACGGGCAAAGTTGTGCTGTACCCGGTAGCCGACAAAAACCTCGTAGTGTCCGTCATCCATCATCGTCGGGATGTAAACGGTCATCTCGCGCGTCGGACAGCGCAGGATGCGGTAGATATTTGGGTCTAAATCGAGCAACTTCGCCGCACGGTCGAAGCGGGACATCATAGACTCAAACGGGTTTTCCTCTTTAAAACTGCGGGCATCATCAACAAAGGCACTCGGCATACTCGGTTCCTCATGGGAGATGGTGATCGGGATGTTCCTCAACGCTGGGCGGATCGGCTTCCACGTGGTTGAGCGCACCGCTGCGGAAGCCCTCTAAGTCCAATGTAATGAAGGCAAAACCAAGCGGCTTCAGTGCTGCCACAAGGCGCGTCACCATGACCGGGTCCAGGGCGCGCGGCAGTTCGGCCGGGGCAATCTCAATGCGCGCCAGGCGGTCATGGTGGCGCAGACGAACGTCACGAAACCCTAACGCTCGGAGAGCTTGTTCGCCGCGCTCAATGACGGTCAGCTTGCCTATGGTGACGGGCTGACCATAGGGGATGCGCGACGCCAGGCACGGTGAAGCCGGCTTGTCGGCGGTTGGCAACCCCCAGTAACGCGACCGTTCGCGAATCTCGGCTTTTGTCAGCCCACACGCGGCAAGCGGGCTGACAACGCCCTGCTCAGCGGCGGCGCGCCGGCCCGGCCGCACATCGTGCAGGTCGTCGGCGTTTGTACCATCGCCAATGACAGCAAAGCCTTCCCGCGCCGCCAGCGCCTGCAATTGCGTAAACAGTTCCTGCTTGCAGAAGTAACAGCGGTCGGGGGGGTTGGCAACGTACGCGGGATTGTCCAGCTCATGGGTTTCCAAAAAAGTATGACGCAAGCCATAGCGCGTTACAAACTGCGTCACATCGGCCACCTCGGCAGCCGACAGGCTCGGACTGCGCCCTGTGACGGCCAGAACGCGGTCGCCGAGTTCCTGCTTGGCAATGAAGGCTAGATAACTGCTGTCCACCCCGCCTGAAAACGCCACCACCAACGTGCGCACCCCACGTAACCAGCGACGCAAAGCTTGTTCTTTGTCGGCAGCCCCCACCGGTGGGGAAGAGGATGACAAGTTGGCGTCCACGCGGAATCGCGCCCCGTTCATTTGGAAATGCGTCAAGCGGGCAAAATCATACGCCCGCACCTGACGGTCATTCAACCCTAAAGCCAACGCGCCAGCAGCCCTGTCAGGCGCTTTGCTCCCACACGCACATCGCCTCGGGCGACCGATGCACGCGCCTGGGCTTGCATGGCGGCCACCACCTGCGGTCGGTCAAGACAAAAGGCGAGGGCGCGATAAATGTCTGTCGGACGCGGTTCAACCAGCAACCCATTGACACCTGCTTCAACGTAGTAGCGCGCCGCTTCGACGCCGCGCGTCGTGATGACCGGCATTCCCGAGCCCAACGCTTCGGGAATCACCAGCCCCCAGCCGGCGTGCAAGCTCGGCAGGACAAGAATGTCAGAAGTTGCGAAGGGTCGTAGCCGGTCATTCCACGTCGCAAACTCACGGTCAAAGCTCACCGCCCGGGCCAGTACCGCAGAACGCGCCATCGCTTGCCGAATCCAGCGCTCTTCAGGGCCCGTCCCGGAAATACACCAGTGAAATCGGCCAGCGTGTGTTTGGGCCAGTTTTTCAAAGGCAGTCGCCAGTTCACGGATACTGTGCTGCGCGACCAGCCGACCGGAGAACAAAAAATGGAGTTTCTCGCGCAGCGGTCGGTCGGGAATGGCCAGGACCGGGCGCAAATCCTGATAGTACGGAAAGAAGACCGCCGCTTCCGGCTCACGCAACAGTCGCCGGTAAAACTGCACGGCCCGGTCACCGACCGCCAACACAAAGGCCGGCGGCATCCGGCGCCAAAGCGCGGCATAGTATGCCGTCCGCGCCAGATGCTTGAAGCAACCGTCGCGCATTGGCTGCTCGGCAAACACGCCGAACGTAGCGCCGGAGGCCCGACACAGGCTGAAGGCCGTTTCGTAGGTCACCCCGCGCCCATAGCCACAAATGACTACCCGCGGACGATGGGCGGCAAAGAGTTTCCGCAGATACGTTTCAACGGACGTATCCTCCGTCCGCCGATGTGTATCGGGTCGGTCGGGTGCCGTATCCCAGTGCGCGCCATGGTTGGCGAACTGCGTTGTTTCCACGTAAACGGCGTGCAACTCAATCTCGCCTAGCGCGTTGACGGCGGCCGTCAACTCGGTCATAAACGGCGAGACATAGCTGGTGACAAACAGGACAACCGGGCGGCTCATAGAGTCCGGGCAAAATGGTCAAGCGTTGCCGCGATCTCGGCGTCCAGTGCTGTCTCAGGCAACGGCTGCCAGCCGAGCGCCTGAAGACGGCTTGTTTCGACTTCAAACGGATGGCGAAAAGCGTCTGTCCGGTCGCCGGTTGTCAGCCTCACTGTCCACCCAAATTGTTGCTGCGCGATGTGCTGAATGCGCCGGGCCAGGTCCAGCAGCGCCATGGCGCGTCCCTGCGCGAGCTGGCACCGCAGCGGCGGCTGTGGGGCCGTGAGCAACCGTTCAACAGCATCAAGTGCAGACGTCATCGGCAGAAAGTCACGGTAGGCCAGTCCATCGGTCACAAGCGTCAGGGCACGTTGTTCGACCGTCTGTCGGCAGAGGTCAAGAACAATGAGCCGCCACTGCGGACCTAAGTCCCCATGGGCCGGTCGGCCGACAAGGTTCGTTGGACGGACAATGACCACCCCCGGTACACCCGGCTCGGTGAGTCGCGCTTCACAAGCTGCATGGATGCTACCGTATGGATGCGTCGGTGTTGGAGGATCGTCTTCGCCGTACCACAGGCGCGGAGCCTCGGGCGAAGGTGTCCCGTAAACATGAAAGGTCGAAAAATGGATCAGCCGGCGTGCCTTGCCTGTGGTAAGCAACCCAAGCGCCGCTTCAACCGTGGCCAACGCCTGCTCGCGGGCAACTTCCGGTTGGGCAGCAGCTTCAGCTGCGCCGGGTGTTGCTAAGTTGAAAACGGCTTCGTAGGGCGTTCCGTTCGGCAGCTGGTCGGCATCGGCGACATACGTCGCCCACCGGAGGCGTCCACCGCCGGCGGCCAACCAACGGTCGCGTTCCGGTGAGCGGCGGCGGCCCGTAACCGTCACGCTGCCGTATTGAGCAAGCCGTTCGGCAAGCCGTGCACCGATGTACCCCGCGCCCCCGATGACCAGAAACGCCCGTTCAGCCATGGCGGATGTCCCAGCAGTAGGGGATGCGGTCGGTGAACGGATCCATGCGCTCAATTTCCGCCGGGTCGTGGGGCAGCGTCGCACAGTTGGCGACAATTGCCGTTTCCGTCCCGACGCCCTTGAAGCCGTTCCAAACCAGTGGCGGTACGGTCACCAGAACGTAATTGCCGTCACCGACAAACAGTTCCAGGAGCTGCCCGCGCGTTGGCGAACCTTCGCGGTCGTCATAAAGAACAAGTTTGATGCGCCCGACAATGACGGCATAGTTGAGCGTCATCACCTTGTGGATGTGCCACGCTTTGATAGCCCCCGGATAGACACAGGAAAAATAGATTTCACCGAATCGCTCAAAGTGCGGATCGTCGGCGCGCAGCATGTGCATGATCTTGCCGCGTTCATCAGGAATCTGACGCAGTGGTCGGACGGCAACGCCTTCAATCATCGGGAGGATGTTCTCACTTGCCGGGTATTTTGCAGGAATCCAGACCAAACAGACACGCCGGACCGCCGTCGTCACAGGTGTTCTGCGGAGTTTCATCCTGCACGCAGAGCCAGGACCCCAGGCGTTGGTTGCTCGTACCACAGTGTGGCCGAAAACTGCAAAACCACTTGCGGCCCACACCGGACGGCACCTTCTGCCCGATGTGGTCTTTGAAGGGCGGACACTACCCCGGCACGCCCTCCACACCGGAGTCCGGGGTGCCAGGCAACCGCTACCCATAGTCTCCAAGGCCCCCCTCAGCCGCGCATGGGGCTGCCGCACACAGGCCCGACCGGGCAGAGACGACGGTTACGCTGCCAACCGGCCCCCGCCCTGCGGCAGCGCAATCCGCCCAATCGGTTGAATGGTCAGATCTGGCGACAACTCCTGGTAAGACAACACAGAAACATTTGGAAATTCAACCTCCACGAGCTTGCGGACAAAACGCCGGATGTCCATGTCTGTGACAATGACCGGCTTCTGTGCTGTCGGCGGCAGGGAGCCGATTTCCGTGCGCAACGCCGCCAAAATGTCGTTGCTGATGGTTGGGTCAAGCGCCAAAAACGCAGCCGTCGAGGTGCGCCGGATCGAACCACGGACGATGTCCTCAATTTCCGGGTCCAGCAGGTAAACAAACAACGTTCCCCTGCCTCCCGCAGCCCGGAACGAAATGATCCGTTTCAATGACGCCCGCACGTATTCCGTCAACTGCGCCGGGTCTTTCTCAATGCGGCCCCACTCGGCCAGGGCATCCAGAATGGATTTCACATCTCGAATCGAGACGCCCTCCTGCACAAGCCGCTGCAACACGTCTGTAAACAGCTGCAAAGAGACGATTTTGGGGACGACCTCCTCAACCAGCTTTGGTGCTCCGCGGCCGACGAAATCCAGCAGCGCCTGCGCTTCCTGAATGCCGACATACTCGTGAGCGTGCCGGCGCAGGATGTTTGAGATGTGCAGCAGTAGAAAATCGCCCGGTTCCCAAATCTTCAAACCGGCCGCAATAGCCAGCATCCGGTAGTCTTCTGGCACCCACGCTCCAGGCCGCAGATCGGCCGGATTGCGCACTTCCTCACCCTCAATGCCGAACACCCGAATGTTTTCAACAGAATCGTTGACGTAGAAGTGCAGCGGCTTGATCACGCCCTGCGCGACCGGGATTTCCTTGACGGCAAAGACATAGTGGAACGGCTCTAACGGTGCATTGCCGGTGACATAAATCTGCGGGAGGAGTACACCGGTGTCGTAGTACATCGAGTTGCGCAGTGCCGTCAGGCCCTCACGGAATTTCACCCCGTCGGGGAACTGCGGATCGATGTACGGAGCGAGTTCTGCACTCGTGACAAGCGCCATCGGAACAGTGTAGGACGGTTGCACGTCGTCATTTTCGGCGCTTGGAGTGGCCGCCGTCTGGCTATCGGCATTGGCTGCCAACGCCTGCTGCCGCTTGCGCAGACTCAGTGCAAGTGGCGTCGCCACCGCTGCCACGATAAGGACGGGAATGGCTACGCTGCTGCCGGCGAGCACCGCGATCACGGCCAACGCCCCCAGCAGACCGGAGACAACCAGCAACGGCTTGGGGTTGGCCAGCAGCTGGGCGCTCATATCCGTGCCAACGTTGCTGCTGGCATCGGCGTCATCTCCGGCAACGCGCGTCACCACCAAACCGGCCGAAATGGCGATGAAGATAGAAGGTACGATAGCACCTAGTCCGTCGCCGATTGTCAGAATCAGATACTTCTTGGCCGCCACCGCCGGAGACAACCCCTTGTACAGCACACCGACCGCGATACCGGCCACGATGTTGACGACGGTGATGATGATCGTGGCAATCGCATCCCCTTTGACAAACTTCATGGCACCGTCCATCGCGCCGTACAAGCGGGACTCTTTGGCCAGATCGGAACGGAGCTTCTTGGCAACCTCCATCGTAATGAGGCCCGAGCGCATGTCAGCGTCAATCGCCATTTGTTTACCCGGCAAGGCATCCAGGGTAAACCGCGCAGCAACTTCCGCGACGCGCTCCGCGCCCTTTGCCACGACCAGAAACTGCACCACCAACAAGATGATGAACATGACAAACCCGACCACCAAGTTGCCTTTTGCCGTGATTTCACCCAGCGCCCGGATGACGTCACCGGCGTCGCCTTCGGTCAGGATGCTGCGTGTACTGGAAATGCTCAGCGCCATCCGAAACAGTGTCGTCAGCAGCAGAATGGTCGGGTAGGTTGACAGTTGCAGCGGGCTTGAGATGTACAGCGACACCATCATCACCGCCAGCGAGATGGTGATGTTGACGACAATGAGTACCGAAATCAGAAACGTGGGCACCGGTACAATGATCGTGCCGATGAGAACGATCATCCCGGCGGCAATGAGCATGTCGCTGTTTTTTGAAAGGGCAGCAGCGAAATCAATACCGCTGAGGTTCTTCACGCTTTCCGTCAGTGAAGCCATAAGCGTCCGTGGCGATCAGGTGGTGGTTGAACGGGTAAGAGGGTTTCGAGTTAGAGGGTTTCGAGGATGACGAAAACGACCAGTGCGCCAAGTAACGTTCCCACAGCCATGACTAAGAGTTCAAGACCGGTGAAATATCCAAGGTAGTAGGTCGTTTCGGAAGTAGTCGGCGGTGCAGCCCGGGTGGTGCTCGGCGTCGCCTCCGGCGTCGTGGAGCGAATATCCATGTCTGTCACGGCCGGCATTTCCATGACCTGGCGCAGTGGCATCTCTGCGTCCGGTGGCAGCGCAGCCGACCCCGCCGCGTCCTGATCGGGTGGCACGTGCGTTGGGGAGACGGGTTCGGCGACCGGCGCAGCCGCCGGCACCGCTGCTGCGGCTTCATTCAGCATGGCCAGGGTTGCCGGCGTCCGAAAGACCAGTGTTGGGAGCGGTCGCTCCAGAGGGCGAGAAAGCGGTGAAGCAAAGCGGATGCGGTCTCCGTCGGCCAGCAGGCGCGGCGCGGTAACCAGCTCATTGTTGACGGTGAGCCGGTGTTCGGCAGTGACAGGATACAGCGTGACCTGACTACCAACCTTGCGCACCAAAGCACAGTAGGTGGCTAACTCATGCGCCTGTATGGTGATGCGCAGCCCTGAAGCATCCCAGCCCAACGAGGCTTCGGCATCGCCTGTCGGCAGGGGCAACGACACATTCGGTTGGTAGCCACCCTCAACGACGAAGCGGAAACTGTCCTCCGGGGTGACGAGCGCATCCAGAATCTGGGCGAAGCTCGCGTTTTCAGGGATTTCAAGCGACCTGCGGTTGCCTGAGGAGCGAAATGCAGCCGGAAGCATGGCATCGAGGTCAAACTTCAGGCCGCTGGTGAACAGCTCGCGCGTCGCCGCCTGTAACAAACTCGTCGCACGCGGGTCGTCCAAGCGTACTGCCGGCGCATTGCCGTCTAAGACCGTCACAACGTAGTTGCCGATGTGAATGCGGTCGCCGAAGGTGAGTGCGCGCCGGTCGCCGCTGCGCACCGGTAAACCGTTGAGCCGCGTGCCGTCGCCGTGGTTAACCAGGGCGACACGACCGTTTTCCTCAAAAAGCACGACGTGCTCGGGCGCAATCCCCGTCCCCGTCAGACGTAAAGTCGCCTGGGGGCTACTCCCCACACTGATGATGCTCGTGCGCCAAACATCTTCCAGTAATGGCTTGGCAGCCGGCGGGGCCCCGACTTCCCGCACGATGAGCTTGATTTCCATCGAAGGCTCCTACGGCTGGAGACGAGCGGCAACGCGCCAGGCCAGGGCCGTTCACCGCTTGTCTTTTCCAGCCGATGTCCGTCATACTGGCGAACACATGTAAACTTCACGTTAGGTCATGGCCAATGTTACGTCGCCGTAACCTACCTACGTATGATGTGGCGTCAAGCGCTACACCAAACGCAACCCGGAAAACTTTTCAACTTTCTTCTGGTTCAGACGCAACACTGCGCAATGTCCTCCGATAACGAGAGTGCAAGCGGGAAACGCTTCGTCGTTGCATCCGAACCTGATGATTACAACGAGCTGCAGGAGAATATCCCGATATGAGCGCCAACGAGAAAAAGACGCCACGCCAGGAACTTGGCATCACGGATGAAGATTTCCAGCGAATGGGTGAGATCGGCGCCATGTACTACGAGCAGGGCGACCTCAAACGTGCTCGAACCATTTTCGAGGGACTTGTTGAGGTTGACCCAACAAGTGCGGCCGCGCATGCAGCGCTCGGAGCACTCTACACCCGCACCCAGGAAGATGAGTTGGCGCTTGCCTGTCTAGAGAAAGCCATTGCGCTTGACCCGCAAATGATTGCTCCCTACGTCAACCGCGCAGAAGTGTTCTTGCGCATGGAACGTTACGAAGAGGCGATTGCCGATCTGCAGCGCGCGATTGATCTCGATCCCGATGAGCAGGACCCCGGCGCTAACCGGGCGCGGGCGATTGCCCTGGGGATTCACCAGATTGTGCAGGAAGCCGCCGAGCAAGGCGGCGACAAAATCCAGTGAGTTTTTGACCATTAACTACATCTCATAGAAAGGAACCTCGACCGCCATGTCAAACTTCGGACTTCCGCCAAAGCCAGTCATGCCTGGACCCAATGCTTCGGACATCGACCGCCTCAAGTATCAGCAGGACATGCAGAACTACCAGTTCGCACTCCAGCAGGCGGTGAATGCCATCACGCAGGAAGGTGTCACCAAGTCAAATCTGCAAAAGGCTGCCCATGATGCCATCATGCAGATGATCAATAACTTGCGCTAAGTGTACAGGGGCCTGGGTTACCCAGGCCTTTTTCACACTAGGCCCTTCTCAATGAAGGAGACACGCTATGCCTATCGGGAAAATCTTTAGCGGCATTGCCCGCATCGCGACACCGCTGTTGAGTACCATTGCCGGCGCAAATCCGCTCTTTAGGATAGCAACCTCATTCCTGCAAGGTGGGATCCAGCGGGCATTGGGCTCGCTCGTCCAGCGCATCAGCAGCTCGTTCCTCAACGGTGGCAACGCCATTATTGCTAAGAATCCACCCCTGGGGCCATTTGGCCGCGCTACCGACTTTCTTGATCGCGCCGCCGGAACTCTGAGTGATTTTGCGCAGCGGTTACAGCAAATTAGCCAGCGCTTGCAGAACATCGCTTCAGCGCTGACAAAGTTCAACGAAGCCCTGAAGACGTTGATGGATGCCATCACCGGTCGGGCTACCTTGGAAGATAAGGTCAAGCAAGCGCAAGTTTCATCGCCTTCGACAGGGCAACCGTCCGCAACGGGTCCGCCTGCCGCCTCGGCACCTTCGACAGCTGTTGCCCCTCGCGTCAGGAGCAACGAGTTTGGGCTGCCGGAAAAGCCCTCAATGCCGGGGCCGAATGCCTCCGACGAAGAGCGATTGCGCTATCAGCAGAAGATGCAGGAATACCAGTTCGCACTTCAGCAGGCGCTGGATGCCATCAGGCAGGAAGGTGCGACAAAGTCAAACCTGCAAAAAGCCATGAATGACGCCGTAATGCAGGCGCTCAACAATCTGCGGTAGTCAAGCCGCGCAGACACACCCATGCCAACACACCAGGAGGTACTCTAAATCATGCCACTCCCACTCGTTGCCGGTCTTGCCAAAATTGCCCTTCCGATGCTCAAGGGTGTCGCCATGAATGCCGTCCGAGGCCTTGCCACGTCACTCATCAGTGGTGGCATCAAAGGCGCCCTGGCCAACCTTGTTCAACGCATCGGGACATCCTTGCTCAACGGTAGCAACACGAACATCGCCAAGAATCCGCCCCTTGGGCCTTTTGGTCGGGCGACGGACTTTCTTGATCGCAGTTCTAACTTCCTGAGCAACTTCGCACAGCGGTTGCAGAGCTTTGCAGATCGCTTGCAGAAAATTTCATCAGCGCTGACCAAGTTCAATGAAGCACTCAAGACCTTGATGGAGGCAGTGACCGGGCGCGACATGGTTGCCGACAAAGTCAAGCAAGCGCAGATTGCCATGTAGTTTCTCGCCCAACGTTGCCGAACACTCAAGTTCGGTAGCTTCGCCCGATTGAAAGCGCGCCCTAGACTGGCGCGCTTTGTCTTTTCATCACTGGGTGCAGAGGACGAATTCCTGTGGCATGTAGGCAGCCAGTAGGGTTAGACGACAACCTGTGTCTTGGCAGGGCATCGTTCGACAACCTGCACCAGACGGTCGGCCGCCTTGCGCGCGCCGGCAATGTTGCGGGCCGTCGGGCCTAGCTCAAGCTCCGCGAGCGGCCCCATGACATAAAGCCCCCGCGCCCACCGCAGCGCCTTGGAAACGACTGGGTAGCCGCACGGCGCCGTCGGCAACGCCCACTCGGCTACCGCCGCATCCAGCCATGCGCCGCCAGGTCGCTTCCCCTCAAAGCCCGTCGCCAGCAACAGGCAATCCGTCCTCACCCGGTCGCCATTGTCGAGGTCGAGGTAGATACCATCGTTGGCAAGCGACCCGGCCGCGACGCGCGCTTCCAGCAGCTTGACCTCGCCGTACCGAACTGCCCGCCGCAAATCCCGGTGCACATCGGGCGGGATCGAGCCGCGGTGCCGCGCTTCCTGAATCATCCGCCGGCGGGCGACCGGCGACGTTTCGGCCTCGAACGCGCGCATGTTCTTCGGCCCCAGCCAGCCGGGATCGCTGTCGAACTGATGAATACGCGCCGGGTGCGGCGTCAGCAGCGTCACCGAGCCGGGTTGCCGGACGCCCAGCGCGAGCGCCAGTTGCGCTGCGGTGATGCCGCCGCCAAAGACGACGGCGTTTCGCCACGCCCGAAGCGTTGCCGTGTGGAAGTCGGCGTCAAACACATGCCGAACCGGGCCGCCCTCGGCTTTCAGCCGCTGCGCCCAGTCGGGCCAGGCCGGCCGGTCGCTCAACCCCAGGGCCAGCAACACGCGCCGCGCCTCAAGCCCGCCCTCTGGCGTCTCGACGCGCCAACCGCGCTCGCCAAGCTGCCGCAGCCCGGTGGCCCGGCTACGAATGTGAAGCTCTGGCAGTCGATACTGCGCGAGCAGCTCCCGGCAGTGGGCTTGGAACAGCGCATAGCCGGGCCGGTCGTACGGCGCCGCGAAAGCTGCCAGCGGCCGGCCCTTGGCGGTGCGCGAAAATTCGAACAAGTCAAAGGCGCCCAACCCGATGTGGTGCACCAGCGGCGAGCGCAGGAACGCCATCTCGACGTTCTTCGTGCACTGCGTCCAGCGCGCCAGCAGCGCGGGCTGTGGATCCAGAATTCGCAAGCGATCGGGCGCCACCCCAGCCTGCGCCGTCAGCTTGAGGGCGGCGTGCGCGCCGTGAAGGCCGCCGCCGATGATGAGCCAGTCAAGCATGGCCAATACCTGCACGTAAGTTACAATGATTCGTAAAAATCTTATTTACTCTAAACGCGGCCGCTTTTGCAAATATAACTTGGAAAAGTGCTTTACCCTTCAACTAGAGGATGCGAAATGACCTAGACGACTTGGCGGCAATTTGTGTAGATAAGAATCATCGCTATCTTCTTGCTTGCTTCAGGAGCATGTCATGCCTATCCGCTGGCTCGGTCGTGTCGCCGCGCTGCTCGCAGCCTGCATCGCTAGCTTTGGTCTGGCGGCGGCGGCGCCGACCGGCACAATCACTGGCGTCGTCCGCGACAGCGGCGGCGCATTCATCGGCGGCGCGGAAGTTGCCGCGACGAATCTCGCCACGAATTTCACCCGGACGGCGACGACGAACGCCTCCGGGCGCTACGTCATCGCCGAGCTGTTGCCGGGCGAATATCGGCTGGAAGTCAAGCGCGACGGCTTCCAAACGGCTGTGGAAGCGCGCGTCGTCGTCAACGTCGAGGCGATTGTCTCCAAGGACTTTACGCTGGTCGCCGGCGTCATCAGCGAAACCATCACGGTGGAAAGCGATAGCGATCTGGTTAACCGCGAGTCGGGCGCGTTGGGCACCGTCGTGGAGCGTAAGTTCGTCGAGAATCTCCCGCTCAACGGGCGCAGCTTCCAGGCGCTCATCGAGCTGACGCCCGGCGCGGTACTGGCGGCGCCGAGCATTACCTCGACCGGGCAGTTCAGCATCAACGGGCAGCGGACGAACGCGAACTACTTTATGGTGGATGGCGTGAGCGCCAACTTCGGCGCGGCCGTCACGGCGCAGTCCTTTCAGCAGGGCGCGGGGACGCAGCCGGCGCTGACCATCCTGGGCGGCACGAACAGTCTGGTGCCGGCCGACGCCATGCAGGAGTTTCGCGTCCAAACTTCAAGCTTTGCGGCCGAGTACGGACGGACGCCCGGCGGGCAGATTTCCATTTCCACGCGCAGCGGAGCGAACGAGTTCACCGGCTCGCTGTTTCACTACCTGCGCAACGAAAAGCTGGATGCCAACGACTGGTTCAACAACCGCGTCGGCCGCCCGCGCCTGCCGCTGCGCCTGAATCAGTTTGGCGGCACGCTGGGAGGGCCGATTCGCCTTCCGGGCCTGTACGACGGGCGCAACCGGTCATTTTTCTTCGCCGCCTACGAAGGGTTGCGCCTGCTTGTGCCGGGAACGATTTTCGTCGCCCGCGTGCCGTCCCTGGCGGCGCGTCAGGCAGCGCCGGAGCCGTTCCGCGCCGTTCTGAACGCTTTCCCCCTCCCGAACGCCCCGGCGCAGCCGGGCGACCCGACCGACGCGGGCCGCTACATCACCGGCATTTCCGACCCGTCCGAGGTGGATACCCTCACCCTGCGCTCCGATCAGAAGTTCGGTCAGCGGGCGAACGCTTTCTTTACGTTTCTCAATTCGCCCTCGGGCAGCCGCTTCCGCTCCTTTCCCAGCCAGGAAAACGCCTTTGAGCGGAATAACCGGAGCTTTACGGGCGGCGTCACCTGGGCCATTCGACCGAGCCTCGTGCTGGACACGCGGATGAACTTCGCCCGCTCGCGTGGCAACTTCGACTTCCGGGGCGTCGAGCGCGACGGCGCGGTGCTGCCGCCGGATTCCTTGATCTTCCCGTCTTTTGCCCCGCGCGCGTCCACGGCCGTCAGCCTCCAGACGATTCCCGGCGCGTCCGGCATTTCCGCCGCCAACCTCACGCAGGGGCGAACGCTGGGACAGCTTCAGCGCCAGTTCAACCTCGTCGGCAGCCTGACCTATGTGGTCGGCAACCACGAAATCAAAGTCGGCGCGGACTATCGTCTGCTGCGCCCCATTCAGGATACGCGGGCGCTCTCCATCAGCTACGTCTTCGCAACGCCGGCCAGCCGGGCCAACGGCATACCAACCTCGATCTCCATTCAGGCGTTTGCGCCGGTCACGGGCTTCCGCATTCACAATTTTTCGTCCTTCGTTCAGGACGCCTGGCGGGTTCTCCCGCGCCTGACGCTAACTTTCGGACTGCGGCATGAGCTAAATCCGCCGCTGGCCGGCGAGCGGCTGCCCTTTTCGATTGATGGCCTGGAAAACCCGCTCACGGCGACCCTGGCCCCGGCCGGCACGCGCCAGTGGCGGACGCGCTACGTAGATTTCGCGCCGCGGCTCGGCGTCGCCTACCAGTTCGCCGAGCGGACCGGTTCGGCGCTGAGCCGGGGGCTCGGCGGCTGGATTGTCCGCGGCGGCTATGGGCTGTTTTACGACCTCGGCACGGGGACGGCGTTGCGCGGCTTCAACAGCTTCCCATACAACGCCTTTCGAACGATCACCAATCCGGCACAACTCCGCTTCCCGGCTAATGAAGCCGACCTTCAGCCGCCGCCGTTTCTCGATCCGAACAACCTGCCGATTAGCTCCAGCTTCTTTGTTTTTGACCGCAATTTGCGGCTGCCCTACACGCATCACTGGAACGTCACAGTGGAGCGCGCCATCGGGCGCAACAACGCGGTCACGATTTCCTATGTCGGTGCAGCAGGACGGCGCTTGCTCCGCAGCGAGCAGCTCCGCAACTACAACGAGGCGTTTGCGCGGCAAAACTTCGGACTCGACCGCCCCGTGATTGTCATCAACCCGGCGGTCTTCGGCCCGGCGCCCTCGGCGTCGCCGGCGGCCGGGTCGCCGGTCAACGTCACGCGCAACGCGACGTCTTCCAACTACAACGCGCTGCAAATGCAGTATCGGCGGCGGCTCGCGCGCGGCGTGCAGGCGCTGGCGTCCTACACCTGGTCGAAATCCATTGACGATGTATCGGACGAGGCTTTTCAGGGCATTCCGTTGGAGGGCTTCAACCAGCGCCTGGAGCGCGGGCCGTCGGACTTCGACATCCGGCACGGGTTTACGGCGGCGGTGACGTATGACATCCCGACCTTCTCGGACAACCGCGTGGCGCGGGCGCTGTTTGGCGGCTGGTCAATCAACGGCATCTTTCGGGCGCGCTCCGGGCAGCCGCTCAACGTGATCTCGCAGTCGTTCGACGTGTTCAACATCGGAACGACGCGGCGCGTGGACCTCGTGCCGGGCCAGCCCGTGTTCATCAGCGATCGGAATGCGCCCGGCGGCCGCCGCCTCAACGCGGCGGCGTTCGCCGAGCCGGCGCGCAATCGGCAGGGGACGCTTGGCCGCAATCGCCTGCGCTGGATTGGCGCCAACCAGTTAGATTTTTCAGCGCGCCGGACGTTCTCGCTCTACGAGCGGCTGCGGCTTCAGTTCGCGGCGGAGTTCTTCAACATTTTCAACCATCCTAACTTTAGCGCCCCAAGCCCAACGCGATTGCCCAACGGGACACTGGTCGGCAACGGCGAGTCCTTTAGCATGCTGGGGCGGGCGTTGGCCGGGGTAGCGGGAACGGCGACGCGGCAGACAAGCCCATCGAACGGCTTCAACCAACTCTTCCAGTTTGGCAGCCCGCGCTCAATACAGTTCTCTTTGCGCTTGGTGTTTTAGTCATATCAAGTCAACAAGGTTGAAGCTCTGTCTTCCGTCTGGTGGCGCAACGCCGATTACGGCGTTGCTTTTTTTCATCTCGCACACCGCCAGAACCTACCCTACAACTGATCTCCTCTGCGACATGCGGGGAATCCCGTATGTTCTGCAAGGCGGCGTCAAACCCATCCTTGAGCAGTACCTGACCAGAACCTCACTCCTTTGAGCCGTGTGCGACCGATGCCTTGAGGATGATGACTGCCCAACGGACGACTTCGATATGCAGAGGCAGAGCAGTGATTACGGTGGCCTATGTCAGACCATAAACGGTTTAGTTGATGAAATACCATCAAAACAATGCCGTACTGTCCAATACAGGGAGATTCGTAAGCATCGGTGAAGCGGCTTCGGCGTTAGGCGTGTCGGTAACGACGCTGCGCTGTTGGGAGGCAGTGGGGAAGGTGACCGCCGAGCA
>CALGZC010000050.1 GCA_937934745.1 uncultured Blastocatellia bacterium | reverse complement strand
GCATTCAGGCCTCGCGTCACGAACACCCGCCGCACCTTTCTGCCTGACATCCCGACATCACATCTCGACTGCAATCGGTCAAACCCAGGCCATCGTGTGGATTGAGGCTGTGCAGGTACGGAGCAGGTCCGAGTCGGCGGTAGGCAGGACCGAACGGGCAACGTGCGCGACCACGGCTGGTCTGAACAAAGCGATCCGCGCTCAAGGTCGGCGCGCGTTTCGCCGGTTCTGCACCGCCGCAGGCGCAGCGGACACGGGGGCAGCGGGCTTGGTTTTCTCAGGGAAGTTTCGTGCGCCCTCTGCGGCGCTGCGGTGAATTTCCCGGACACAAGCTCGATTCGCCTGTATGGGGATGTAGCGGCGCAGACAACGCCGACAAGGTCGGCGCCGATCACCATGCTGTCTTACGGGATAGGCATCTGGTGCGAGAAGGGCGGGACACGCCAATGGGCGCTCGTTGAGCGGATGGCCTGTGGAGCGAACCGCAGTGGGAAGCAGCGCCCGCGCCACAGCGACTCCGGGGTGGTGCAATGCCGCGTCTGAGCGCCGGAGGAATCTCCGGGCCTTCAGACCTGGGAGGATGTCAAAACCGAACTCGGCCGGTGTCTAGACGGGTTGGGGTTGCAGGAGCAGATGCGGATTGGGGTGGAGTAGGCTTTAACTACTGCAACGAGTCAAGCCGGTTGTGCCGGTCTGATACCCTACCGGAGACCCGGAAAACCGACCTGGCGCAACGCCTCATACAGCACCAGCGCCACCGCGTTCGACAGGTTGAGCGACCGTGCGTCGGACGCCATCGGGATGCGCGCGACGGTCTGGCCCTCCAGGAGAAGCGGCGACAAGCCTTTTGTCTCGCTGCCAAACACGAGGAAATCTTCCCGGCCGTAGGCGATTTCATCGTAGCGCCGGTTTCCAACAGTCTCGATAAACACAAAGCGGCCGGCCGGGTACGCCGCGCGCAAATCGGCAAAACACTGCCATTCGTGTAAGGTCAACCACTGCCAGTAATCTAGGCCCGCGCGCCGCAGGGCGCGTTCATCGATGGAAAAGCCCAGTGGATGCACCAAATGCAGCGGCGTGCCGGTACAGACGCAGGTGCGGGCGATATTGCCGGTGTTGACATGAATTTCCGGCTCGACCAAAACAATGTGCATGACACGTCCCCCGTGGTAGGTCGTACATCACGGCGGCATCATCATAACGCTATGGCAGAAACGGTTCTGATTGTGGATGACGAGCGTAGCATTCGGGAGTCGCTGCGCGGCGTACTCGAAGACGAAGGCTTTGTAGTGGAAAAGGCCGAAAGCGGCGACGCAGCGTTGCGCCGGTTGGCCGCCACGCCGGTTGACTGCGTGCTACTTGACATCTACATGCCGAACAGTCAACTCGACGGCATAGCGACGCTGGAGCAAATCCGGCACCGGTACCCACATATTCCGGTAGTCATGATTTCTGGCCACGGCACGATTGATACAGCGGTGCGCGCCATTCGGCTCGGCGCCAGCGACTTTATCGAAAAGCCGCTCCACATTGAGCGCACCGTCAAGGCCATCCGCCATGCGATTGACACACACCGTCCGGCGCTCAATGCCGTTAGCGACAGCCTGGTTGTCGGCCAGAGCATCCCCATGCGGGCGCTACGCCAACAGATTGCGTTGACCGGCCCGACCGACGGACGGGTTCTGATTTACGGCGAATCGGGAACCGGCAAGGAAATTGTGGCCCTTGCCCTGCATGCGGCTTCCAAACGCGCCGACCGCCCGTTTGTCGCCATCAACTGCGCCGCCGTCCCGGAAGACCTGATTGAGTCGGAACTGTTCGGCCACGCCAAAGGGGCATTTACCGGCGCGACGGAATCGCGGCGTGGGAAGTTCGAGCAGGCCGACGGCGGGACACTGTTCCTTGATGAAATCGGCGACATGAGTCTGCGCATGCAGGCGAAGGTGTTGCGTGTGCTTGAGACCGGCCTGATCGAGCCGGTCGGCAGCCAGAGCAGCCGCCGCGTGGACGTGCGGGTGATAGCTGCCACCAACAAGCGTCTGGATGAAGCCATTGAACAGGGCCAGTTTCGCGCCGACTTGTTTTATCGGCTCAACGTCATTCCGTTTCAAGTCCCCCCGCTGCGGGAACATCTCGAAGACATTCCGGCGCTTGTGGAGCATTTTGTGCGGCAGTTGAGCCAACAGCACGCCCGCCCTCCGCTGACCTTCACCGAAGATGCCTACGCCAAGCTCCGCCGGCACGATTGGCCCGGCAACGTCCGGGAGCTACGTAACCTCATTGAACGCCTGATCATTACCGAATCCGTTTCCCCGGTGACAGCCGACCGGATTCCCCTGAAGCCGGTGTCACATTCAGTCTGGGCAAGCTTTCAGTTCGGATCGCTGCGGGAAGGCAGTGAAGCCTTTGAGCGTGAACTTGTCCGTCGCAAGCTCGCTGAGTGTGACGGCAACGTAGCGCAAGCAGCCGAGGCGCTGGGCATTGACCGCAGCTACCTGTACCGCCGCATCAAAGCGCTGGGCATTGACCTTCGCAACTAAGTTGGATGCCGCACGTTTGCCGGCTATGGCTACCCCAGAGCTTTTCATCGGCGCATCGGTTTCGCTGCAAACGCTCCTGAAAGAGGCAGCGCGTGCTGCCCCCACAGACGCCACGGTTGTGATTACCGGCGAAAGTGGCGTCGGTAAGAGCTTGCTCGCCCGCTGGTTGCACGAACACAGCCGCCGCGCAGCCGGCCCGTTTGTCGTCATTGACTGCGGCAGCCTGCCGGAGCCGCTGCTGGAAGCCGAGCTATTCGGTTACGAGCGGGGGGCCTTTACCGGTGCAACGGCGGCCAAAGCCGGCCGGTTTGAAGCTGCCCGGCATGGGACGCTCGTCCTCGACGAAGTTGCTGCCCTATCGCCGGCAGCCCAAACCAAACTTCTACGGGTCATTGAGGAACGGCGTGTTCTACGGCTGGGCGGCATTCGTTCCCTAACGCTGGATGTTCGGTTTATTGCCGTGACCAACACCGACCTTACCGCCGCCGTTGCGCGCCGGGCCTTTCGCGCCGATTTGTTCCATCGCCTGAATGTCATCGCGCTTGACGTGCCGCCGCTGCGCGACCGGGCGGATGACATTCCCCTTCTGGCGCAGCACTTCGTCGGCCTCGCCGCGCAGCGCAACCACCTTCCACTGCCCACCCTGGAGGCTGAAACTGTCGCGTTTCTCAAGCAGTACGACTTTCCGGGCAACGTCCGTGAACTCCAGCACGCGATGGAACACGCCGTCCTGGCTGCCGCCGACGGCCGGATTCGGCGCGAGCACTTGCCTTCCCGCATGACTTCGGCAGCCGCTCTGATCCGGCACACGGTACGCAAACCGACCCTGGCAGAGCTGGAAGCTGCCTACATCTGGGAGATTCTCCAGCACGTCGGCTGGCGCAAGGCCGAAGCAGCCCGGATTCTCGGCATCAGTCGCAAAAACCTATACGAGAAGTTGCGCGCCTATGGCATTCCCTACCATCCCACCACCGACGCATCACCCGCAGAGCCATCCACTTGACCGACGTTGGCAGGTTCGGTAGCCTTGCGTCTTTTGCCGATGGTTAAAGGCGGGGACTGCAACCACGGCGTCCGGTGACGCCCTTGACCGAGTCGCCGGCCACTGATGATGGGGAGTGTTCAACTATGCGAGCCAACCAGATTCGGCGTGGCATGATCGTTTTGTTTGACAACCAACCGCATCGCGTCCTCGAATGCCGTCACCACACGCCCGGCAACCTGCGGGCGATGATGCAGACCAAGCTCAAAAACCTTATTACCGGCACGACCTTTGAGCACCGTTTCAGCGCCACAGAGGACGTGGAACGCGCCACCCTTGAACAGCACGAGATGCAATACCTCTACCGCGAAGGTGACACCCATTACTTTATGGATGTCACCACCTACGAGCAGATCGGGCTGGAAGAAGAGATCCTCGGCGACGCGCTCGACTACCTGACGGCGGATATGACCATTCAAGTTGAGGTGTACAACGGGCAACCCGTTGCCATCCAACTGCCGGCCGTGGTGGAACTCAAGGTCATTGAAACCGAACCGGAGCTTAAGGGCGCGACGGTGACGGGATCGAGCAAGCCGGCCAAGTTAGAAACCGGTCTGCAAATCAGCGTCCCGGGTTTTATCAAGGAAGGCGACGTGATCCGCGTTGACACCAGCGAAGGCAAATACATCGAACGCGCCAAGTAGCCCTACCTGACACGACTGCCAGGCGGCGGCGATGTGCGTCGCAGTTCGAGTGCGGCCCGGTTTTCCAGTGTGTTTTCTCGTTTTCCGTACTGGCTGTACAACACGGCGCTGACGGTCGGCGCCCCCGGCTGGTTGAGCTACTATGGCGTGCACGCCCTGCGCCGACGAATCGGCTGGGAAGCGCTGCACAGGCGATTGGTCGCGCGGCCGCCGCACGTCCCACCCCCGGTCATCTGGTTGCACTGTGTTTCCGTTGGTGAAGTGCTGGCCGGTCAACCCCTGGCCTGCGCCCTCCGGGACCGCCTACCGGCCGCCCACTTTGCCGTTTCAACCACGACGGAAACTGGGCAGATGCGCGCGCGCGAGCAACTGGCCTGGATGGGGGCACACTTTTACTTTCCGCTGGACCTCCCGTGGACGACAGAACGTGTCGTGGCGGGCCTCCGCCCGGCGCTGGTGCTGATTCTCGAAACTGAAATCTGGCCCAATTTTCTGCGCGCCTGCACGCGCCATGGCGTTCCCGTTGTCCTAGTCAACGGACGCCTCTCTGACCGCTCGTTTGCCCGCTACCGTCGCCTTGGCGCGGCAATGGGTGATCTGCTGCGTCGCTTGACCCTCTGCCTGATGCAATCCGACGAAGATGCGGCACGCCTGCTTGCCCTCGGCGCACCGCCAGAGCGTGTTATCACCACCGGCAATCTCAAATACGCGCCGCCCGACGCCATAGAGTGTGCACGCCGCGACCGCATTGCCACAGAGTTACAGCGGCAGTTTGGCTTGGGCGATGGTCGCCCGTGCATTGTCGCGGGCAGCACAGTGGAGGGCGAAGAAGTCATCCTTGCCGAAGTTTTTACCCGGCTGCGCACGGTTCCACATCTGGCGACCTGTCGTCTGTTGTTGGCACCGCGCCATCCCGAACGGTTCACCGCGGTCGAACGCGACCTGCGACATTTTGGGTGGCGGATAGCCCGTCGCACACAGCCGCAGTCCGGCGACCCCCAGGCCGATGTCATGCTACTCGATACGGTTGGTGAACTGGCCGCCGCCTATCGCTGGGCGGACGTGGCCTTTGTGGGCGGCAGCCTTGTTCCGCGCGGTGGACACAACATCCTCGAACCGGCCGCTGCCGGCCGGCCTGTGGTCACGGGGCCGTACACGGACAATTTTCGTGCCATCCTGCACCGCTTCCGCGCTGCCGATGCCGTCTGGCAACTGCCCTCCCGATCACCGGATACCCTGCGCGACCACCTCGCCCTGGCGCTTGAGACACTGCTGACAGACGCATCCCGCGCGGCCGCCCTCGGACGGCGCGCCCAGGCGACCTGGGCTCGGGAAACTGGCGCTGTCGCCGCAACCCTGGCGGCGCTGGAGGCGCAGGTTTTCTCAAGACTGCCGGCGTTTGCCGCTATTCAAGGTGGCTAATCTTGCCCTGTAACGTGGTGTCAATCATCATCGGCGGCGTCCCATCGCCGAAGAAAAACGACTCCATGGCCCCGAATAGGAACTTCTGCGCCTGCGGATCCAGGGGGTTTAAACCAAAGTGGTTCATCAGCACCAACTGCTGAGACTGCCACTTCTTCCAGCACTCGGCGCAAGCTGCGGCGTACACGCGCCGTCCAAGATCATTGTTGAATGGGACGCGCGACATCGGCGGCATTGCCTCCCGGCAGGCAGGGGCGTAGGCATCGCCCTCACATTTGACCAACCGCGCCCTTTCCAGTTCGCCCAGCGCCATCTTGACCGACTTTTCGGGATGCCCGGTCTCGGCGACAAGTTGCGCCGCCGAAAGTGGGCCTTTTTCCTTGAGCACTTGGACGACGACGCGCGGCGTGCCCTTCAAAGCGACACAGAGGATATCCAGCATAAGCAGCTCCAAAGCGATGAGACAACGGCATAGGTCAGCCTTAGCTTACGGGTCGGACGGCAAATCGTACAGGCAAGCTGCCTGACGTAAACCCGACCAACGTTCCGGCTCGACTTCCCACAGGGTCTGCCGGTGCTGTCCGGTTGTCCGCTCAACCCGGAGGGCGGCATTGAGCGCCATGTCGGCAGCGTGTAAATCGCTCAACCGGTAGAGCGCTTGCCCTAAGTCCTTCAAGGCTTCGGCGAAGCCAGGATGCTGTTCGATGGCACGCCAAAAGGTCTCCACGGCCAGCGCGGGTTTGTTCTGACGCATAAGGAGGCGTCCCAGCCGGTGCCAGGCTTCAGGGTACACGCCACCATTTTTCTCGATGGCCGTCCGAAAGGCTTGCTCGGCAACATGGAGCGGTTCACACTGCGCCAATGCTACGCCCAACTCGTAGTACCCCTGCGCGGTGTCGCCGGCCGGTGTCGCGACGAAAGTCCGCAGCGCCTGGACGGCTTCTGGCAATCGCCCAAGCTTGACGTAGGCGCGACCAAGCTGACGATACAGCGCCGGGACCGGCGTCACCGCCAACTGCCTGGACAGCATTTCGACGGCAGCTTCGGACTGTTGCATCGCCAGGAGCACCTTTGCCTTGTCCAGGGCAGCTTCGGGATACTGGCCGCCACGACTGGCGCAGGCTTCGGTCAACGCTGCCTGCGCAGCCGGAAACTCCCCACGCAGGGCGAGGGCATTCCCCAGCCCAAGCCAACTCTCTCCGTCTGTCGGGCGCAAGGTGACGGCCGTGCGAAATGCAGCCTCGGCGGCGTCCGCATCGCCCAACCGCAGCGCGGCTAAGCCTAGATTGTGGTACACCGCGACCTGGGTATCGCCGGCATCCAGTGCCTGCCGATAGGCCGCCAAGGCGGCGGCCGGGTTCTGGAGACGGAACGCCGTATTCCCTAGATTGCGATACGCAACGCCAAGCGCCGGCTCGGCGGCCAGCGCCGTCTGGTAAGCTTCGTGCGCTCCGGCATAGTTGCCCTGGGCGTACAGTGCATTCCCCAGATTGAACCACGCGCGGCCATACGGCATCGGGGCGCAGGCAACGGCGCGCCGTAGGACCTGAAGTGGCTCATCGGTGCGATTAGCAACAAAGAAGCGGCCTAACTCGAATAACCCGACACCCAGGTTGAGCAGGACGCGCGGGTGATCCGGGGCCAGCATGGCTGCCGTGCGCCACATGCGCACGGCTTCACGCAGCTCGCCCAGGTCGCGCAGCACCATGCCCAGCCATTCGTACGACGGCGCATGCTCGGCGTCCAGCCTGATGGCCTGCCGAAAAGCAGCTTTCGCGGTCTCGTAGTCGCCGCGTTCCCAAAGGTGCTTGCCGCGGTAAAAACAGTTCTGTAACTCAACCTCTGGCGCCTGCACCGACGCACGTTCCGGTGTGGTCGTCACCTTTTGATCCGTCATAGCGAGGCGACGGTCCTTTCTCTGGCGACCTTCCCCCTCGCTCGTTCGTCACACCTTCTAAGGGCTAATCCGCGGCTGGGCACGTTGACAACTGCCCGACACACAGGAGGCACTGCCGTTAGCTTGCGTCATGGCAGCGGAGATTGCAACTACCCTCCGAACCGCCTTCTCAGGGGCAGGTGGAAGCACCGAACTTGGTTGGTCAAGGGCCGCGCGATTGTGGTAGCGTCTCGGTCAATATATCTCAACTGCATCATGATGTTCGGACCCTGGCGAGGGCCGACGTTGTTCTGGAGGAAAAAGCACAACCATGAGTGCGCCTGCTCCCGCCCCGATGACGGGGAAAGTTGTTCAAGTGATTGGCCCAGTAGTGGATGTTGCCTTTGGCGACGGCTATCTGCCGCCGATGTATCAGGCCCTGCGGATTGTCAGTGAAGGGTTTGATGTTCCCCAACCGATTAACATCGTCGTTGAAGTTCAGCGGCACATGGGCGATGGACTGGTGCGAACGGTGGCCATGCAACCGACCGAGGGGTTGGTGCGTGGTATGAAAGTGTATGACCTCGGCACGCAGATTACCGTTCCGGTCGGTAAAGGTACGTTAGGACGGGTCATGAACGTCCTGGGTGAGCCGGTGGATGAACTCGGGCCGATCCAGTGTGAAAAACGCTATCCAATTCACCGCCCGGCACCATCCTTTGAGCAGCAGTCCACCGAAGCCGAGATGCTTGAAACCGGCATCAAGGTCATCGACCTGATTCAACCTTTCCTCAAAGGCGGCAAGATCGGCCTCTTCGGCGGCGCGGGCGTCGGCAAAACTGTGACGATTATGGAACTGATCAACAATGTCGCCATGGGGCATGGCGGCTACTCGGTGTTTGCGGGCGTCGGCGAGCGGACACGCGAAGGCAACGATCTGTGGATGGAAATGCAGGAAGGCGGCGTCATCCGCATGGACAATCTGGAAGAATCCAAGATTGCCCTGGTGTACGGGCAGATGACCGAACCGCCGGGGGCGCGGGCGCGGGTGGCGCTGTCGGGGCTGTCCGTCGCGGAGTATTTCCGCGATGAGATGAATCAGGACGTACTGTTCTTTGTGGACAATGTCTTCCGCTTCACGCAGGCCGGGTCAGAAGTGTCGGCGCTGCTTGGGCGCATGCCCTCCGCTGTCGGCTATCAACCGACCCTCGCCACGGAAATGGGTGAAATGCAAGAGCGCATCACCTCGACCAAAACCGGCTCGATTACTTCCGTTCAAGCAATTTACGTTCCGGCCGACGACCTGACCGATCCGGCACCGGCAACGACCTTTGCCCACTTGGACGCGAAGACCGTCCTTTCGCGCCAGATCGCCGAACTGGGTATCTTCCCGGCGGTTGATCCGCTTGACTCCACCTCACGCATCCTCGACCCACAAATCGTCGGTCAGGAACACTATGAAGTCGCCGAAGGTGTCAAACGGACCTTGCAGCGCTACAAGGAACTTCAGGACATCATTGCCATCCTCGGCATTGACGAACTTTCCGAAGACGACAAGCTGACCGTGGCGCGCGCCCGTAAGATTCAGAAGTTTTTGTCTCAACCGTTCCACGTCGCGGAGCAATTCACGGGACGCAAAGGCAAGTATGTCAAAGTGGCCGACACCATTCGGAGCTTCAAAGCCATTCTCGAAGGCAAGCACGACGATTTGCCAGAACAGGCGTTCTATATGTGTGGGGCCATTGAAGACGCCATCGAAAACGCCAAGCACATGGCTGAGTGAAAACCGGCTTAGAACAATGGCGCAGGGCGGACGCCGCGGGACTGCATCGGCCGGGAGACTCCTGCGGCGTTCTCCGGCCACGGGAGTGAGCTACCATGGCTGGGAAAACCCCTTCTCTTGGCAGCCGTAAGCGGTTGTTGATTACCGGCATCGCCGGCGGCTTGGCAACCCAACTGGCTTCAGCAATTCCGCCGGAGTGGGAGGTCATCGGCATTGGGCGCCGACCGCCACAGTTTCCCATCCGGCGCGACATCACCTACCGTCAGCTCGATATTCGGAAGAAGGCACTAGAAAATCTATTTCGCAACGAGCACTTTGACGCGGTAATTCACCTTGCCGTCGCTAACGATGCACGCTTACCAATGACGGTACGGCATACGGTGAACGTCATCGCCACGATGCGCCTCCTGGCATGTTGTGAGCGGCAGCAGGTTCCACAGGTCATCCTCCTCAGCAGCGCCGATGTTTACGGTGCCGACCCTACCAACCCGACCTTCCTGACCGAGGACTACCCGCTCAAGGCCATTCAGCGCTACGCGGACATGGGGGACAAAGTCGAGTTTGACACCTACTGTCGGTCCTGGATGTACCAGGTTCACGCAACGACGACGACCCTCCTGCGTCCCTGCCACATCGTCGGGCCACACGTACAAAACTTTCTAACGACGTACTTACGGTTTGGTTTGGTGCCAATTCCGCTTGGCTACGATCCGATGATCCAGGTCATTGACGAACGGGATATGGTGCAGGCGCTGCTACTGGCGCTGGAGAAAAAACAGGGCGGCGTGTACAACGTTACCGGTCCCGGCGAATTGCCATTGTCGGTGGCCGTCCGCGAGGCAGGTGGGATCGCCATCCCGGTCATTTACCAACTGGCAGCACCACTGATGAAGTTAGGCTGGGCAGTTGGGGTGTTGCCTTTTCCAACGCCCCAGTACGATTTCCTCATGTTCCCCTGTGTGATTGATGGTCGCAAGTTCCGCGAAACCTTTGGTTTCAAGCCGCGCTTTTCGCTGCACAAGGCCCTGCGTTCGATCCGACGTCGCCCGCTTGCCGCTGAGGTGGAAGAAGCCGAGACCGTACGGCGCCGCCGACCGGTGCGCGTCCGGCCACCGCTGACGGAGTCATAAAGCCCACCTCGGTGAACATTTGAGCCTTTGTCCCCCTTCTAGAAGAGAACATAGCAACCAGGCCGTTCGTCATGTTACATTTGTGAATCACCGCCAGCTCGATCCGCATCAAAAGCGCCCACACCGTTTTTGCAGCACGTACCCGCTATGCTGGACTCGGCCATTACCACCTACGCAACCCTGACCTATCTGGACAGCCAAGGCCTGCAGCGGACCGTGCGCATCAACCGCCCGGTATTCAGCATCGGACGCCTGCGAACCAACGACCTGCAGATCAACAACTCGTATGTTTCACGCCGACATGCCGAGATTATCTACCAGGACGGGCAGTTCATCCTGCGCGACAACCAGAGTACCGGGGGCGTCTTGGTCAACGGGGAGCGAATCACAACCCACGTGCTGCAATCTGGAGATTGTTTCCAGCTTGGGGATGTCAATCCTGTGACCTTACTGTTTGAAACGCATGCAACATCGCCTGACAGCGGTGGACTGTCCTTGGACGATGAGCAGCGGACGACAGAAAAACTGACAACGGTCATTACCAGCCCCCGCTCGCGGTTTCTCAACACCGCCCTGCTGGATAGCGCCGAAAACGTCACCGATTTCACCCTCCACCGACTCAAGGCGCTCAATGAGTTCAACCGCAAAATGCTGACGGCGACCAGCACGCAGGCGCTGCTGGGGTGCCTACTGGATGCAGCCATGGAGACACTCTCGGCGGAACGCGGGGCAATTTTGCTGTACAACCAAACAACCGGTGAACTCGAAGTACAACTTACACGCACCCAGTCAGGCACCGTACCGGTTCAGCCGAGTCTGACCATTGCCATGCAAGCGTTTGCGCAAAACGCTGCCATTCGCAGCCTTGACGCCACATCCGACACGCGGTTTTCTTCCACGTCGAGCATCCTCCAACAAGCCATCCATTCCGTCATGTGTGCGCCGATCAGCTCTCCGCAACGTGTTTGGGGCGTATGCTACGTGGATAACCTGCTGGCCAAAACCCAGTTCAGTGACGAGGAATTGGAGTACTTTCTCGCCCTGACCCAACAGACCGGCTTCGTCATGGAAAATTTGCGCCTCATTGAGGAGTTGCGTGCAACCCAGGAACGTCTGATCAACCAGGAAAAACTGGCAACCTTGGGACAATTTGCGAGTGGGATTGCCCACGAACTCAAGAATCAACTTTCGGCACTGACGGCGGCTGAAATCCTGATGAGTGACGCAGCGGAGCAGCACCAGCGGCAGTTAATTCAGCTCATCCTCAACGCTCAACAGCGCATGGTGGCGATGGTTAACGAAATCCGCGACTTCGCCCGACCGGAGCCGAAAGTGTACGAGAAAACTGTCCAACCACTGGTGCCGATTGTCGAGGAGGCCCTTAACTTTGCCCGCTACGACCCACAGGTGAAGGTTTGTCGCACCGTCCTCCAGGCCACGGGCAACCCCTACGTCAACCTCAACCGTGACAAAATCATGCAGGTTTTACTCAACTTGCTCCGCAACGGCGCCCAGGCGATGCAGGGGCGGCCGGGTGAACTCATTGTACGGGTTGACGAGGTAGATAGACGTGCGAGAATCAGCGTCTCAGATAACGGCTGTGGTATCGCGCCGGAAGATATGCAACGGATTTGGGAACCTTTCTTTACAACCAAGGGCAGCGAAGGGACTGGACTCGGGCTAGGCATCTGTCGCCGCATCATTGAAGGTCACGACGGTGACATTACTTGCCAAAGTACACCTGGCCAGGGAACAACGTTTACCATTCACTTACCACTCGCTTCTCAATCTTCTGCCTGACGGCGTTCCAGTAAGGGTGCGCCAACCGAAGACAGGCATCTTATTGCGTGGAGAGAAACCCGTGTCATACGAACACCTTAAGGCAAGCTGGCGCGCAGAGGTTGAAGCCATCGTTCGGTCGGAACTCAGCAAAATGGAAGCTGAAATCGCCCGAATGCATCACCAGGTTGAGCAATCGTTCACCCACTTGCTGTCTCAGTCGGCCGCGCGGCTGGCGGCGGTCAGTCAGGACCCGGCCATCGCCGGTTTCACGGAACGGTTGCTCACCCATCTCGCCGCGCTTGCGCCCGCGCCGGTCGCCCCGCCGGAGGAAGCACCGGTCGGGACACAAGTGCAGTCGGCAGCGGAAGGACCGCCGCCCGAAACCCCACCCCCGTCCCCGGCCGTAGACCTGCAAACACTTTACGCCTACCTCACCGAGCTGCAGAGCCAACCGACGCAGGCCGAAGTCCTCAACCTGCTCATCACGCGGGCGTTAGATTATGCCCCGCGCGTCGCACTGTTTGTTATCAAGTCCGGCAACATGGTCGCCTGGGCCGAGCGCGGTTTTGAAGCTGCCGGGGTATCCCTCCGTGGCCTCAACATTCCACTCCAAGCACAGACGACACTCCTGGCAGCCGTTGAGCACCAAAACGCCGTTTTGGATAGCCCCTATGCTTACGCCGCCAACCAAGTCATTCTGGATCGCCTTGGCAGCGCCCCCGAAGTGATGGTGGGCATTCCACTGCTCGTGCGCCACAAAGCAGCTGCCGTTCTCTATGCCGACACCGGCGACCAGCCGGCAACACAGCTCGTGCTGCCGCCACTCCAAATTCTGGTCAACACGGCCGGCTTGACGGTTGAGTTGCTCAATGCGCGCAGTCGCCTTGCGACGGCGAGTACGACTTCCGGCGACCGCACCACACAAGCCATGCCGGTGCCGGCCGTTGAGAGCACCACACCCCCGCCATCAGAAACCACACCAGCAGAAACCGCACCAGCAGAAACCGCGCCATCTGGTGTGACAGCGCCGCCAAACATCACACCAGAAGCGGCAGCGCCGGCGACAACCCAAGTTACCACACCAGTTACCACACCGGCACCGGCCGAAATGTCGGCACCGCCGGCGACAGCAGTCTCAGAAATGCCGGCCGAACAACCCTTCCGTGCGGTGGGCGACACGGCACTGCCAAGTGCAGCGCCAATGGCAACCGGCGGCGGCGATGGACGTGCAACGATGGAGACGCCGGCATCCGACATAGCCGCACCGCCAATGGAGCCGGTCTTTGAACCGCAGCCGCTTCCACCGGTCGTTCCACCCGGTCCCGTTGTTCAGGAGGCAGTCAAGCCGATGGGGTTGGTGGAAACATCAACGATACCTCCGGCAGAAACTTATCCGTCGCCGGCTCAGTTCTTGCCGACTGCTGAGCCGGCCGTGCCAAGCCCCGATTCACAGAGTTTGCAGGCGACTCCGGCTGAAACGGAATCCCCCACGAACGGCTTTTCTGTCCAACCGCTGACCCCTACCCCACCGCCCTCACCACCGAGCAAGCCGGCAGCAGCACTGCCTACTCCGCCAAAACCAACCACCGAAGAAGAAGCCAAGGCACACAACGATGCCCGACGATTTGCCCGCCTACTGGTGTCGGAAATCAAGCTCTATAATGAAGCCAAGGTCATCGAAGGACGGTTGAACTGTGATCTGTATGACCGCCTCAAAGAAGATATTGATCGCTCACGGCAGATGTACGATAAGCGCGTCAACCCGATTGTGGCGGCCAAATTTGATTACTTTTATGATGAACTGGTTTCCTTGCTGGCAGAAGGTGATAAATCCCGGCTTGGGGCAGACTGTCCCGGCCCGGTTCTGCTCCAACCTGAGTAAAGCCACATCCCGTTCGAACCGCTACATCTAAGTGGACGTCCTACAGGCTCGTCCACTTTCTTGTTCAGTCCGGTCATCGCCATGAAAGCGTTGTCAATGACTTGGTGGCATCGGCTCAGACTGTCACATTCTAGGCTTCTGGCACTTGGGCTGGGCGTCTTTTTAGTGGTCGTCAGTCTCGTTATCGGCAGCGTTTCAACAGAGCGCTACGGCTTGCATGCCGCAACGCCAGAGGAAAGCGCCGCTGGCCTGAGCGAGCTGTACCACGCCGTCATCCATGCTAGGAACCATCTGCCAGACAAATTGTTAGCCGACGTTGAACGTCGCTACCCAAACTCCGAAGTTGCAGCCCTGGCACGACTTCGGCGGGGTTACAACCACTATCAGGCACGCAACTACGCCACTGCGGTGGCTTTGCTTGACACGCCGTTGATTGCCGAACAGACCCGGTTAGGTGACTACGCGCTGTACTACCTCGGCAAGGCGCAGTTTGACAGCGGACGGTTTGATCTAGCCCAGGAAACCCTGTCCCGACTTGCGGTGCGGTATCCGCAATCGCCTCTCGCCCGCGAGGCCACGCTTCAGGCCGGCCGCGCTGCTGCCGTCCGGCGGGATGTCGCTGCAGTAGAACGTGTTCTTAAGCCGCTCCTGGATGCCGGCGACGGGAATGCCCTGGCGATTTTGACACTTGCCTACCACGATGCCGGCCGCCACGACGATGCCCGTCGCACCTGGCGGCGCATTATCATAGAAGCACCGCAGAGCCTAGCTCAGGATGAAGTTCAGAACGCCCGGCAAGCCCTGTTTCCCGATCCGGCGGCAGCAGCGACTGCAATGCGCGTCACCGATGCTGCCGAACTCCGCATTCGCGCCCGCCGGCTCTATGAAGCCAAACAATATGCGGCTGCGGCCGAGGATTTCACCCAACTGGCCACACTCGATCCGGATGCCCTCCAGGAGGATACGACACGTTTCCGGTATGGCGTCAGTCTATACTTTGCCCAGAAGTTCGCCGCTGCCGCAGCGCAGCTTGCTGCCGTCGGCAATCGTGACCCAGGGCGGCACGCCGAAGCGTTGTTTTACTTGGCAGAGGCTCTCCGGCGTACCGGTGATGCACACTACCCGGCGACCGTCGAGCGGCTGTTGGCGCTGTACCCAACGTCACCACGTGCCGGTGAGGCCCTGGACAACCTAGCCCAATGGGCTGAAAAGCGAGGCGATACACGGTACTACCACCGTCTTGTCCGCCAGTACCCAGAACGCAAAAGTGGACAGCAGTGGCATTTCAAACGAGCCTGGACCTTACATCAGCAAGGGTCGTATGCCACTGCCGTTCCACTTCTCCTGGAGCACGTCGCCTTGTTCCCTTTTTCAGATAACAAGGGACGGGCTGCATACTGGGCAGCACGAGACCTTGAACGCCTTGGGCGCATAGCGGAAGCCAAGCTCCTGTATGAAGCCGTTGTCCGTCGCTACCGTTATAACCACTATGGGAAGCAAGCCGCGGAACGCCTGTTACAGTTGCGCACCGTTCTGGCTGCACAACCGGCAGCAGACAGCCTTGTGACGAAGGCCATCGCCGGGTTGCCGCCCGCCCGTCCGTTAGAGGAAACCATCGGTGCGGAAGATGAAATCTGGGTCGAGCGCGCCGCTCAGTTGCGTTCGATCGGGTTGATGGCGCTAGCCTTAAGCGAACTGGAAGGCCGACTCCAAACCGTTCCCACCTCACCGAAAGTCGCGCTGGAAATTGCCCGGGTGTACCGTGATCTCGGTCAGCCGCACCGCGCTGCACAGACTTTGCAGCGTGCGCATCCAGATTATGCAGCCTACCAAGGTCCCGAAATCAGCCGCGAGGAATGGGAAATTCTGTATCCGCTGCGTGAATGGGAAACCATTCAGCGGGAGGCGAAGGCCAACGGCCTCGACCCGTACATTGTTGCCGGCCTCATTCGGCAGGAATCCATCTTTGATACCAACGCCCGCTCCCGCGCCAATGCCATTGGACTGATGCAGCTTTTGCCTTCGACCGGGCGATTGGTTGCTAACAAAAAGGGCCTTGGTGCTGTCACCGCCGATCAGCTCTACAACCCACAGCTTAACATCACTTTAGGAGTGAGCTATTTGGCCGACATGCGCCGTCAGTTTGGGCGCTACGAGTATGCTTTCGCCGCTTACAACGCTGGCCCAGGGCGAGTTGTCAACTGGCTCAAGACGTTGCCGACCGAGGGCCTCGACGTGTGGATTGATGCGATCCCGATCACCGAAACACGGCTCTACGTCCTAGGGGTAACACGCAACGCAGCGCACTATCGGCGGCTGTATGGGCCCCGCGAACAATCTGATTGAGCAGCTTTCATCCGGCCGGCAGACCTGGATGCGCGTGGCAAGTCCCACACGAACCGATGTCGGACACTGAGTTCAATCCAAAGGGCTTGAGGTGGCGAACCATCCTTTAGGGCGGGTGGTTCCTCCGCCGGCGGCCGTTGTGCTCTGCGGACACATCATCCTGGCCCAGAGTGGATCCGCCACCGTACATCTCACCTGGCGCACAAGACGCGCTTAAGCAGGCAAGACTCCCGACCGGTGTTACTGGCCGGGAGTCTGCCGGCTAGACGAGAGCGAGGACCTGGCCGACCTAAAACCCAGAGAGGCGGGCCAGCATGTAGCTCCGCCGCAACCGGAGGTTCATTTCCTCGCGAATGCCGTTTTCCGTCAGCGCGTAGGGATGATTCGCGTCGTCGCGCTGTTCGGGCGTGCGGGGATCGTTGTCGTGATCGAGCGGTACGCCGACCGCCACCCGCTCCAAATTCGGCACGCGCCCGCTGTCGGACGCATCCGTGCCGCGATACGTGCCAGGACGCAGCGTCCCATGCGTATAGTCATACGCATGCGCCATTTCGTGATAGAGCACCACGACCGGCGGCGTGTAAGCGGCGCTGCCATCAGCAAACTCAAACGTGGGCGCAAAGGTCGGATTGTAGCCAATCGTCGCATTCGTAGGCGTCCCACGCCGACCGGTCGCCGGGTCAAGGAAGGGATTTGAGGCCCGTGAGCGCGAGGCATAGCCGTTGTCATCGGTGATTTCCTCAATCGTCACCGTCACACGGTCGCGTTCCCGCGCAGCATCAAAGCTCGCCAGCATTTGGCGACCTGCTGGAGATGAGCGTAGCATCTCAAGGTCGTCCATCACACGCTGCCGGAACTCATCCGAGCCGCGCACAATGACGCCTGTTCCGCCTGGGTTGCCGGTCAGCTCAACGGTAATCACCTGGTTGCTGGCGCCGCGCGGTGCACGCTGCACGGTATCCTCAGCCTGAACATAGAGTTTGTTGCTGCCCGTACCACCACCGATCTCATCCTTGCCCCGCCCGGCGTAGATGGCATCGTCACCTGCGCCGCCGAAAAGCCGGTCATCGCCCAAACCACCTGAGAGGACATCGTTGCCCACGCCGCCGTAAAGCGTGTCATTCCCCTCGCCGCCTTCTAGATAATCATCGCCGGCATTGCCGAAGATTGTATCGTTGCCTCGACCACCGTAAATGGTGTCATTGCCATCGCCGCCCTGGACGGTGTCATTGCCATCGCCACCGTCAATGTAGTCATTGCCCGCCCCACCGGAGATGCGATCATTGCCGGCCCCGCCAAAAATGCGGTCGTGGCCGCTGCCGCCGACAATCGTGTCATCACCATCGTCACCGTAGAGCCGCAGATTGACGGTCACACCGGGATCAACCCGAATGACATCGTTTCCGGCACCGGCTCGAATGACGAGATTGTTGCGGTCGCGGCCGGTAAATGTGCGCGATTCCCCGTTGACCGAAACGGTCACGTCACCGGTGCGGGCATCTTGTGTGACCTGAATTTGGTCATCACCGTCACCGGTATCAATCACCACCTGCCCGTTGACGCGCGTTACGGTCGCTTCACGCGCAAAGCCGGCCGTCTGCATCGGTGTCGGCGAAGGGTTGGTGGCCTGCGTCAGACGCGCCTTGACCGCCTGACCAAGGGCTTGCAAATCACCTAACCGACCCGTGTTGGGCTGTTTACCAGATGGTTCTTGGGCAACTGCCGAACGCATCTCCAACTTGATCGTCGCTGATGCGGATGATGCAGAAGAAAAACCGACGGACTGAGCTGACCGAGGGGCGACTCGCATGGTGTTAGGAAAAGCCTCCGTATGAAAAATCAATAACTTTGCTTCAACCAGGGTTATCGGTAACGTTTCTGAAACGTTGCTAGTCGGTGTCAAAAATTTTTCCGCTGTTTCTAGGTTAAAACTACATATTTTTTATTATCAGAATCAAATAGTACCCCGATGGACTGCTTGCTCAAAAACCTCAGATGAGGCGCAGTCTGGAAGCCCTCCGTCTGGCTTGGGGCGCTTGGGTGGCTTTCCTCGCTGGCAACCACCTCAGGTGCTAAGCTCAGCCGTGCGGCCGGGGTCCAGAGTTGCGTCAGATGAATTGTCGCAAGTGAATGGTCTCAAGCGCGTCAAGACGCAAGGGGCGACGCGAGCTTTGCCGCGCCGGTCCCGACAACGCCACATCCAGAGTCTCTCGCAAGCCGCTTACTCTATGGACCTGTGCCCTCGGCTTCCGTCACGACGCGGTTGGCCAGCAAGCGGACATCCACCCGCCGGTTACGTTGCAATTCTTCCGGCGTTCGTGCGTTGTCGTTGATCTTGCCGGCACCGATGTACTCAATGCGCCACGGTTCAATCTTATGAACGTTGTAGAGGTACAATTTGACGGACTTTGCCCGATTCTCGGTCAGTGTCAAGTTACGGGCTTCGCTGCCGCGCCGGTCGGCAAAGCCCGACAACTCGATTCGAATCCCCTTGCGCGACTTTGCGAGCGTGGCCAGGGCGTCCAGTTCCGCTTTTGCTTCGGGACTTAGATCATAGCGGTTAGTTTGGAAGTACACCGAGACAACTTTAACTTCAATAAAATCGTCCACGGCGCGTGCAGTTTCGGTCAAACGGGTGTTGGTGCGCTCAACCTCCAGTTTTGCTTCTTCTGCTTTGCGTTCCGCAGCCTGTGCCCGCGTGTTGGCCTCTTCGGCGCGTGCGCTCACCGTATCAATCCGCGCTGATAACCGCGTATCCAAGTCGCGAATCGCCGACGTGTTGCGCGCAACCGACTGCTCAAGCTCTTCCGTGCGTCCTTCCAGCGGAGCCACCCGCTCATCAATGGTGGTGCGCACATACTTCTTCGTTGCACAAGCCGGCCCGAAAACGATTGCTGCGGCTACCAAAAAGCATACAGAGAATAACCGATATGTCATGCGTCACTCCTCAGAAGGTGTCAGACGATTGCCCTTACTGGACACCGACCTCACTAGAGTTACCCAACTTAACACACCTTTCGTAAAAATTCAGTCAGAGGTTCTCAGGTCTCGTTCTGGAAACCCGACACCCTAGTTGGACTCCGGGTCAGCGACTTAAGTTCGACGACTTAACCGGATAAGCCGTGCTGCAGTGCATCGGCAAACTCCAACGTCGTTTTTGGACGGTCGCGAGGGTTTTTGGCCAGCGCTTTAAGAATAGCCTGTGAGACACCGACCGGCAGATCACCCCGCAGCTCAATGGGCGGCCGCGGCGGCAGCTTGACATGCTTACTAGCCAGTTGCATGACGTTTTCTGCATTGAACGGCACGCGCCCGGTCAGCATTTCGTAGCAAATCACTCCCAGGGCATAAATGTCTGTCCGTGCGTCGAGCGGCTGATCCATCCACTGTTCCGGTGCCATGTAGTACGGCGTTCCGGCAACGCGCCCCTGTTCTGTCAGGGTTCGGATGAGTTTATCGGTGAGCCGCAAGCGCGCCAACCCAAAGTCGATCACCTTGGCCATTTCCTGGCGGCGGTCGTATTGTTCGACCATGATATTTTCCGGTTTGAGGTCCCGGTGGATCACATTCCGCTCGTGAGCCACATGCAGCGCCGAACAAATCTGCACCATGAGGCGCACGGTACGGCGAATGTTGAGCACGTGCTCCAGACGCAGGATGTCCCGTAGCGTTGTCCCCGACAAAAGTTCCATGACCAGAAAGATCGAAGCCGCTTCGTCTTTCTGGCTTGGTTTTTCAAAGTAGTCATAAATGGCAATGACATTCGGGTGGCGAATGCGTCCGAGCGCCAGGGCTTCTCGCCGGAAACGCTCTGCGGCCGTTTGATCTTTGGCGAATTCCGGCTTGAGAACCTTAATCGCGACATAATCCCCGATATTGATGCGTTCAGCCCGATAAATTGCACCGGTTGCTCCCTGACCGATTTTAGATTGGATCCGATACTTCCCCTCCAGTACTTGACCGATGAGCACATCGGTACTGTTGTGGGACGGGGACTCCGGAAGTGGCTTGAGTTGCTTGTCGGTTAACCGTCTGGCAATCGTGGTGGCCGACGATGTTGGACGTGCGGGTGGTAGTTCTACCCCGTCCATGGGGCAATAGCGCATAGAATCCGTCCACATCCGACCACACTGAGGACAGGTTTTCATCGGACACGCCAAAAAATGCAGAGACATCCGAGTGGAGGTGTCCAAAGTTTTGGACACTACCCAGGCGGCCACGCCAGTGGCCGCCCACCCAGCAAATGTACGTGGAGTTGAAACACAGACTGGCCGGCGTCAGGTCCGGTGTTGATGACGGTCCGGTAGCCTGTTTCGGCAATGCCAACCTTGTTGGCAATTTTTGCAGCAACGCGTAAGAGATGACCTAGAAGAGCTTCATCGCTTTGCGAGGCGTCGTTGAGTGACTCCATGGGGATGCGCGGAATGATGAGGATATGTGTCGGTGCTTGCGGGTGAATATCACGAAAAGCCACACATTGCTCGTCGTCGTACACGATGTCCGCCGGTGCCTCACCACGGGCAATTTTGAGAAAAATGTTGTCTAGATCGGCCATCTCACCCCTTCAATGTCAGCGGGCTTGCACAAGCGCAACACCACAGTGTTTTTGGCAGAGTGTAACAATGTCTTGACGAATGTACAGGAAAAAATCCTATCAGGCGTGGCACAAGCGCAACGCCACAGCTTGGGCGACGAGTGCCACCGGTATCTCCATGCATATGTGTTGCCGGCAGGTCCGCCGGTGGCAATCAACACGGCAGGGCAAGTCTAACCCGATGACCCTATCTTGTGGGGCGAACGGTCCATTCCGTTCGGCGATAGTTGGACCGTATAGGCCCACAATGGGTGTTCCGACGGCCGCGGCAAGATGGAGTGGACCGGTGTCGCCACCGACAAACACAGTCGCCCGCTGGGCCAGGGCGAGGTAGTCACGTAATGTCGTCGGAAACAATACCACCGGCGCATGCTGTGCCGCCGCGCTAATTGCTGCCGCCAGCGGCTCTTCACCGGGGCCATACGACACCACGCTCGCCAAGCCGTGTTGCTGCCAGAGGAGGTCGGCTAACTGCCCGAAGTTGGCCGGCGGCCAGCGTTTTGTGACCCAGCCGCCACCAGGATTCAGCAGAGCAAACGGCCCTGTCACCCCCTGTGCCGTCAACTGCCGTGCAACCCGCTCGTGCTCGACGGTCAGCGGGGGCAGGAGAAACTCATAGGTCTCCGACATGGGCACCCCTAGGGTGGCGACCAGCCGCAAGTTCTGCCGAATGACGTGCTCACCCTGCTTGACTGGAACCTGCTCCGTATAGGCCCACCGTCCGAGTCGCTCACGCAGCGCTTCGGTTGCAAAGCCAATGCGTCGCGTCGCCCGTGAGTACCAGGTCACGGCAGCCGATTTCACCAAACCTTGAAAGTCCAATGCAACATCAACCGAATGTCGCCGCAGGGCCGCGAGACATATTGCGAGGTGCTGATAGGTCGCGGCTGTGCCCCACCGCCGTCGCCACCGGCGGGTATCCAACACCACCACCTCATCCAAGCCTGGTGAACCCAACAGCAACGGGGCCGCGATACGTTCCACCACCCACGTGATCCGCGCCGTCGGCAATGTTCGTCTCAGCGCGGCCACTGCCGGCATGGTATGAATGACATCACCGATGCTACTCAGCTTAACAATGAGAATATGCATAGAGAATATGCATACCATGGCAAGCCGGTCGTCGGTGGCGACAACGCTATCGAACCAACAGCAGGCTGCGCCCCAGCGCATACGCTTTGGCCAGCAGCGGCGGTCCGAGCACAACCAGACCAACCAGTACTGATAGCATTGCTGCTAACAGCGTGGCCCCGGCGGCAGCATCCTTTGCAATCTTTGCCAGGGGGTGCAGGTCTGGTGACGCTAAATCTACTACCGCTTCAACAGCGCTGTTGACTATCTCCAACGACAACACGACGGCTGACATTATCAACACCGGTACGAGGCTGGCTTCCAACCACCAGGCCAGCACCAATGCACCTAACCCAATCCCACATTCAATCCGAAAATTAGGCTGATGTTGCCAGGTGTGAGCAATGCCGGCCCAAGCATAAGCCAATGACGCCCCCAGGCGTCCAGTATCCAGCGCGGCGCGCATCCGTGATGGCTTAGCGGGGATTGGGTTCATCCATCTGTACGCCTGGGGGCAAATACTGTTCTGTTTCCGGGCGTGGGGCGTAGGGGACAGTCAGGCCATACTTCGCAATGCACCACAGCGCCTTGACACCGTCCTTCCAGCCGATCTTTTTCCCTTCCTCATATGTCCGCCCATAGTAGCTAATCCCCACCTCGTACACACGCAACCGTCGCCGCGCAACCTTAATGGTGATTTCGGGCTCGAATCCAAAGCGATCCTGCTCCAGTGGAATCGCCTGAATGACTTCACGCCGAAACGCCTTGTAACAGGTCTCCATGTCGGTCAGGTTCAAATCCGAGACCATATTCGAGAGCAGCGTCAGCAACCAGTTGCCCATGGAGTGCCAAAAGTAGAGCACGCGGTGGGGCTGGCCACCCATAAAGCGCGACCCATAGACAACATCCGCCTTACCTTCCAGCAGCGGCGTCAGCATCTGCCTGTAGTCTTCCGGATCATATTCCAGATCGGCATCCTGCACGATCACGTAATCGCCGGTAGCATGTTTGAATCCCTCACGCAGCGCCGCGCCCTTGCCGCGATTGGCCGGCTGGAAAAAGGCCCGCAGGTTCGGGTAGGTATCGGCCAGTTCGCGCAGAATCTCGGTCGTCCCGTCTGTCGAGCAATCGTCCACACAGATAATTTCCTTCTCCACCGGCAGGGTGACGGACTGGACGCGCGCAACAATGGCGCGCAGCGTCCGGCGCTCGTTGTACACCGGAATAACAACTGACAGCTTGCCGGTCATAGGCTTTCAGAACCGGATGCCTTCCTGGAGACTCAAACGGTAAAACGCCACAAGCACCAGCGCATGTGTAATCCGTCCTTCCGCAATGAGCGCCGGGATGTCCCGCAACGGGACAAGGCGTACCGCTAAGTCTTCGTGGTGGTCAAAGCAGGTCGGCTTCAGTTTCTGGGCGTCGCGCCCGACGAAACTGAAGCAGAGGTTGTTCTGAATTGCCGGGTTGGGATGGCAGTGGCCAAGCGGTTCAATCGAGGCAGCCACATACCCCGTTTCTTCTTCCATCTCGCGTGCAGCAGCGGCCGCCGGAGATTGGTCCTGTCGGTCATCAACCATGCCGCCGGGGATTTCAAGGGTGATTTGGTCAATCCCGTGGCGGTACTGTTCCACGAGAACAACCTCACCGGCCGGCGTGATGGGGATGATGTTGACCCACAGCGGAGCGTGAAGAACGTAGAAGCTATGTGCCGTCTCATCAGAGATTTGCGCGCCCGGCGGGCAGGCTCGCTCCCGATACAAGGTGAACACCCTCGTGTGCACCAGCGGTTCGGGCGGCAGCTTGTGCCACGGACGAACATCATTGCTCATCGCTCGGTCTGGTTGCCCGTTGCCGCCAATGCGCGTGAGCCGTCCTGGCGGGTACGGAACGCCAGTGATACTTCAACAACCATGGTTACGTCGTGGCCGGCAGCGCGCAGGTTACTCAATTCCGACTGAATGCGCGGCGACGTCCAGACGACTTCCCGCAGAATGTGGCTTAAGCGGTCGGTTGCCTCTTGTAGGTATGGATTGTCACGTTTCATCACCTGGTCTCCCTGCGCCGAACATCATCCACCCGGCTCACCTGGCTCAGGAGCAACGCTCCGGCGCGTCCCTGCACGTTAAGTCGGCAACGGCCCCACAGCACTCCAGCATTCACCTTGCAGGCTTTTCCGGGGAGGATCAAAGCCAGTCCATCGTAGGCAAAGTCAGGATACCAAGTCAATTTTCACCCAGGATATTTTCCGATCACCGGCCTACGGCTCACCGGCCTACTGGGTTGGGGCGTAGTAACCACGTCGCGCCCGGACAACAACACCGGGGCGCTTGACCCGCACTTCAATCTGCCGAAACTTGCCGTCGCGCGCCTCATTGGAGGAATAGTAACTCAGCACATACTGCGCCCGCAGTTCGCTTTCCAGTTGCGCAAAGCCGGCCGCCAGTTCCGGCAGGCTCGTGACCAGAAAGACGCGCCCGCCGGTCTGGCGACAGAGCAACTCAAAGTCGTTGTCCGGCGGGGCAAGGAAATCATCATACGCCGTCCGAATAACCGGACAAATGCCGAAAACCACAGCATCTGTACGGTTGACTTCCTCGATGGCGCGCTCGCGGGTAACTCGGCTGACGGTATTTTGTCCGTCTGAAACGACGACAATGACTCGCCGCCCCGGTTCATGCTCCAATCGCCGCGCGGCAATAAAAATGGCATCGTAGAGTGCCGTCGCACCGCGGGCTTCCACGCCACGAACGGCCGATTCCAACGCGGCCAGGTCTGCCGTCAAATCCTGCCGCAGATAAACATCGTGATTGAAGGCGTAGAAGGCAGCGCGGTCTTTCGGCTGCAAGACGCGCCGAAAGAAGTCCAAGGCAGCCTCCTGCTGAAACCGCAGGCGATTTCGGACGCTGGCGCTGATGTCCAGCAGCATCGCCAAACGCAGCGGCTGATCGTCCTGGCGTCCGACGCGCGTGAGGGTCTGGAGCTGACCATCTTCGTAGAGTTCAAAATCTTCGTTGCTCAGGTTTCCCACCGGGGTTCCTGTCATATCCTGGACGGCAGTCAGTACCGTCACGTAGTCCGCACGAACAACAACATCAGCAGTCAGGTCGGTGGCGTGTCCCTGGACAGTGCCAGCCGGCAATGGGACAGTCTGCGCCGTTGCTGCCACGGCGCCGCCGCCGATGGCCACCCATAATCCCAACCACCAAAGCCACCGAAGTCTTTTCATGGGCGTCTTTTCATGGGTGTTTTTCACATCATGGGTGTTTTCACACTTGTTCAGCTCAGGCAGCTTCACCGGCTACTGTTTTCCCTCCATCATCTGTAACCACTGCTCAAAGGCGGCCAGGGCCAGGGCAATTTGGCGCCCCCTGCGCTCTGGCTTGCGTCGCAGTCGGCGTGCTTCCGGCTCCGGAAGTGGCGGCAGCAAGGCAAAAGTGATGTTGACCGGTTGGTAATCGTCGTGTTCACAGTGGGCGACATAGTTGATCAGGCTCCCAAGGGCCGAGGCACGCGGAATCGGACATAGGGGGCGGCCCTTGACCAAAGCCGCCGCCCATCGTCCAACCGCCAGCCCGGTCGCCAAAGACTCAACATAGCCTTCGACGCCTGACAGTTGACCGGCAAAAAACAGGCGTGGTTCGTGTTTGACCTGCAGCGTCGGAGTCAACAGTTTCGGACCGTTGACGTAGGTGTTGCGGTGGACCTGACCGAACTTCAGAAACTCTGCCTGCTCCAATCCCGGAATCATCCGCAGCAGCGCTTTTTGTGCGCCCCACTTGATGGAATTTTGGAAGCCAACCAAGCTGTAGCTGTCGGCCATTAGATTTTCCTGCCGCAGTTGGACAACGGCATACGGCTCTTCCCCCGTTCGCGGATCACGTAAGCCGACCGGCTTCATCGGTCCAAAGCGGAGGGTGTCACGTCCACGCCGGACGGCAACATCAATCGGCAGACAGGCTTCAAAGTATCGGGCTTTGTCTGCCTCAAACGCTTTCGGGGCAACGCATTCGGCCGCCAGCAGAGCATCAACAAATGCCTCGTACTGCGCCTTTGTCAGGGGACAGTTCAGATAGTCATCGCCGCCCTTGCCATACCGCGCAGCTCGAAACACCACGTCGTAGTTGATGGTGTCGGCGTCGACCACCGGTGCAATGGCATCGTAGAAATACAACTGCTCCGCACCGGCCAGCTTCTGGATTTCCTCCGCCAGGGCATCTGAAGTCAGCGGCCCGGTCGCAATGACGACAACGCCTTCGTCAGGGATAGCTGTAACTTCCTCGCGAATCACTGTGATGCGCGGGTGCGCGGCGATGCGCGCCGTGACCTCGGCCGCAAAGCGCTCCCGGTCAATGGCCAGCGCCGCCCCAGCCGGCACCCGCGTCATTTCAGCGACAGCGATCAGCAACGACTTGGCGCGGCGCAGCTCTTCCTTGAGCAAATGCGGCGCGGTGTTGACTTCATCTGACTTGAACGAGTTACTACACACGATTTCCGCCAGCCGGTCGGTTGTGTGCGCCGGCGTTTGGCGTGCAGGTCGCATCTCATACAGTCGCACCGGGACACCTTGTTCGGCGCACTGCCACGCCGCCTCACAACCGGCCAGTCCGCCGCCGATGATTGTCACGCTGTCGGTCATCCTCCAGCCTCCTGCCCTCACCTGCAGCGCCAACATGCCGCCGCAAAAGGCGGCAGCTTGGCCTAGCCTAGGAAGCTAGGCCAAGCCCTAGCCGCAGACAAGCGCCGGCCACAGACTTTACGGCCGCCGGTGCTTTTCAAACCACGCTTGCAAATACAGTTGCTGGGCCAACTGGTGTGATGGACGGCGAAAGCCATGGAACTCTTCCGGGACGCGCACCAGCAAGGTCGGCTTACCCAGCATCTTGAGGGCGCGGTAATACTCCTCGGTCTGTCCAATGGGCGTTCGGAGGTCGGCTTCGCCGGTGAGCAGCATGGTCGGCGTCGTGACGTTCGCCACATAACTCAACGGCGACCGAACGGCAAATTCCTGGGGGTCTTCCCAGGGATACTTCTGAAACTGGTCGTACCACGTGACCGGGCCGTCCGTTGTGCCGACAAAAGAATGCCAGTTGACAACCGGCCGCATCGAGACGGCAGCCGCAAACCGATTTGTATGTCCGACGATCCACGCCGTCAGCACGCCGCCGCCCGACCCGCCGCACACGAAGAGGTTTCGTTCGTCAATAAAGCCAGTTTGGAGCGCCGCGTCTACGCCGGCCATCAGGTCATCATAATCTTTACCCGGATAGGCATACTGGATGCCGTTGACAAAGGCTTGTCCGTAACCGGTCGAGCCGCGCGGGTTGGTGTACAGCACGGCGTAGCCTTCGGCGGCAAAGTTCTGAAACGCCCAGTTGAAGGCGACCGAATACATTGACCAGGGGCCGCCGTGAATCCACAGCGCCAGCGGGTATTTTTTCGCCGGGTCAAAATCAGCCGGCTTGATGAGCCAGCCCTGAATGCGGAGACCGTCCGGGGCGGTAAAGTTGAGCTCCTGTGCCGCGCCCAGCGCCAGCCCCTCCAACACATCCGCGTTGACATCCGCCAGAACGCGCATCTCGCCGGGGCGCGCGACATTGAATGTCACCAGCTTCCCCGGCTCGGTGAAGGTGGAGCGAACGGCGGCGACTTGGCCGTTGTCTGCCAGCGAAACACCGCTCAGAACATGAACGCCCTCGGTGACGCGCCGCGCCTTGCCGCCGACCGGCGCGAAGTAGAGTTGCGCCGCGCCACGCTCTTCGAGCGTAAAGTACACGCCACTGCCGTCGCGCGCCCAGACGACGCTCGTCGGCGAACTCGGCAAATCCCCTGCCCACAGCCGGGCGTCGCTGCCGTCGGCGTTCATCAGGTACAGGCTCGACAGATGAAACGTGAGCTTCTGGTAGTCGTAGCCAACATAAGCGATGCGCTTGCCGTCGGGCGAGACGCGGGGCTGCGCGTCGCGTCCCCGCCGGTCGGTCAGCGGACGAATGGCCTGGGTCGCCAACTCAATGACATAAATCTCGCTGTCGCCGCGCGCAAACTCCCAGTCATCGCGCCGAATGGATGACACATAGATGCGCTTGCCATCCGGCGACCATTCGGGGTCATCGTAGCTGTATTTTCCGTCGGTGATTTGCCGCGGCGTGCCGCCCAGCCGGGCGTCCACCGTGAACACTTGGCGCTTGGCTTTCGGCACTTGCCCCTGTCCGTCCACCGCCCACGTCAGACGGTCAATGACGATTGCCGGCTTGGCCCACTGGGCGCCCTTAGGGGCTTCCGGCAGCTTGATGGGCAGCGGCGAGTCGGCATCGGGCACGAGCATGGAAAAGGCCACCTGCGTTCCATCCGGCGACCAGCGCAGATCGGACGGCTCGCGCTCCAGACGGGTTAACTGCGCAATGTCGCCGGTGTCAGGCGTCAGGACATGGATTTGCGCCGTGCCATCGCGCTCGGCGATAAAGGCGATGCGCTTGCCATCCGGCGACCAGACAGGCTGGCGCGCGTTGTACGTCTGGCCGGTCAGCTCGCGAGCGCGACTGCCATCGCTTTCGACCATCCACAGCGTGGAGCGGTAGCGGTCGGTCATCTTGTCCACCGAAGTCCGGGTAAAGACAACCCGGCGGCCGTCAGGCGACATCGCCGGATTCGTCACCGACTCCATCTCCAGGAAGGTTGTCTTGTCCAAGCGGCGCGGCGGCGCGGACGGCGACTGAGCGGCCGCGCCCAAGCCCAGCGCCATCACCCAGAGAGCGAGTGTCAGGGCGTTGTTGCAGCGCATTGAGCGATTTTCCT
>CALGZC010000049.1 GCA_937934745.1 uncultured Blastocatellia bacterium | reverse complement strand
AAATTGCTGTCGGTCGCCCAGCCTGAGCGCTTTGCAGTGGGCGAGCCGCAGATAGGCTTCGTGAACGAGCGCCGTCGTTTGCAGGGTATGCCCGGACTGCTCGCGCCGCAGGTGCGCGTGCGCCAGACGACGTAGCTCGGCGTAAACCTCCTCCGTGCACTGGTCAACCGGTATAGCCCCGTTGGATGGGGGTGGGACTTCAACCGAGGCAACGGTGATGGACGGCTATTCAGGAGAGTTTGTATCCGGGGTAGCATTGGGCACGGGGAACACTCACCTGGTGGAGTGACGCGCTGCTCATTGCCGCGGCCGGCTTTTCGGGTCCAGGCCGGGTACGCAATCGGTCAATCCATACCGGCGATGTGTCTCGGTGAACAAGCCCGGCTCAGCAGTGATTCTTTTCTATGTCACCATGTATATCACCATTTATCCTGTTCCTAGCCTGAACAAAACCAGACTTCCGGTAGGTCGCGCCCACCCATACAGAACGTTTTGCATTCTTGAGTAGGAATGGGTCGGGGCTTCTACCGAAACGACACATCCGTAGGTTGCGGCTGCCGACCAGCACGGCCTGCCCCACTGACCCGATCAAAAGGAATCTGAAACTCGACTCAAAATTTTTCTTCTCGGTTACTCGCGGCGATATACGTTGGAAGCAGAACAACAACACGCAGCCGGGGAGGATGGCTACGCCGTCCCGGCTCAGTTTGTGGTTATTTTTTGCTGTGAGGTGCAAGCGCCATGAAGATCTTGATGATCCAACCCAACTACCACTGCGGCGGGGCCGAGATTGCCGGTAACTGGCCGCCAAGCTGGTCGGCCTACATTGGTGGGGCGCTCAAAAAGGCGGGCTATACCAACTATCGCTTTGTGGACGCCATGGCGCTTGACCTGCCGGAGGCAGCCCTGGGCGACATCATTCGCGCCAACCAACCCGACGTGGTGATGACAACAGCGATCACCCCCATGATCTACAAGGCGCAGGACACCCTCAAGCTGGTCAAGGACATTAACCCGGCAACCGTCACCATTCTCGGCGGGGTTCACCCCAGCTTCATGTACGGCCAAGTCCTCACAGAAGCCCCGTGGATTGACTACATCGTGCGCGGCGAAGGTGAAGAAATCATTGTCAATCTGCTGCGTGCGATTGAAGCCGGCGACGACCGCCGCACGCGCCATGACATTCGCGGGCTGGCGTTTCTGAGCGACGAGGGGAACGTCATCGCCACGCCGGCCCACCCACCGATTGCCGATCTCGATTCCCTGACGCCCGACTGGAGTGTGCTGGACTGGAGCCGGTACATCTACATCCCGCTCAACGTCCGCGTCGCCGTGCCGAACTTCGCCCGCGGCTGCCCGTTCACCTGCCGCTTCTGTTCGCAGTGGAAGTTTTGGCGCAAGTACCGAACGCGCTCGCCGGAAAAGTTCGTGGATGAGATCGAGACGCTGGTCAAGGAACATCAAGTTGGTTTCTTCATCCTGGCTGACGAGGAGCCGACCATTAATCAGAAGAAGTTCGTCGCCCTGTGCGAGGCGCTGATTGCCCGCAAACTGGATGTTCACTGGGGGATCAACACGCGCGTGACCGACATCCTGCGCGACGAGCATCTCCTGCCGCTCTATCGCAAGGCGGGTCTGGTTCACGTCTCGCTCGGCACGGAAGCCGCCACCCAGATGAACCTCAACCGCTTCCGCAAGGAAACCACCATTCAGGAAAACAAGCGTGCCATTCAGTTGCTCAAGGATCACGGCATGGTAGCCGAAGCGCAGTTCATCATGGGGCTGGAGAATGAGACGCCTGAAACGCTCAAGGAGACTTATGCGTTGGCGCTGGACTGGAATCCAGACATGGCGAACTGGAACATGTACACGCCGTGGCCGTTCTCGGAACTCTTTGAGGAACTCAAGGACCGCGTCGAAGTGCGCGACTACTCACGCTACAACTTTGTGACGCCCATCATGCAACCTGATGACATGGAGCGGGAAGATGTGCTCAAAGGCGTCTTGAAGATGTACGGCAAATTCTACAGCCGCAAGGCTTTGCTGGAATACCCGTTTATCCGCGACCCGTTCAAGCGCAAATACATGCTCGGTTGCTTGAAAGCCTTTGTGAAGATGACGGCCACCAAGCGGTTTTATGACTTAGGGCGTGTCAAACGGAAGGGCCTCGGCATTGAGGTTGACCTTGGCTTTGATCAATCCAAGGTGCTGACCCGCGACCAACTGGCCGCACTCAACAGCGACGCCTCGCCGCTGCGCGCAGACGTGGATTACCGGGGTATCTCAGCTTGCGGCGGCCCGCGCGACCTTGACGCCCGTCTGCTGTCGGAGGCGCAGCCATCGCCGACGGACGTTCCACAGGTGGTCACGCTTAACCGGCGCAAGGAGGCAGGCGATGATGCCCACGACTCTCAGCACTTTACTCCAAAAATATAGCCGTCCTGGGCCGCGCTACACGAGCTATCCGACCGTACCTGTGTGGAGCGACCGCTTTGGCGCGGATGACTACCGCGCAGCGCTTCGGGAACTGGCGGCGGAATCAGACGCCGCCGATCTGTGCCTGTATGTCCATCTACCGTTCTGCGCCATGGCGTGCCTGTACTGCGGCTGCAACAATGCCGTGACGAGCAAGGCCGAAGTCGTGGACGCCTACCTCGACCGTGTAGCGCGGGAGATCGCTTTGGTTTCGGACATACTCGGCGGACGGCGGCGCGTCGTCCAGATGCACTGGGGCGGTGGGACGCCAAACGTTCTGACGCCACACCAAATGGAACGGCTGGTGCGCTTGATCGAAGCGGCGTTTGACCTCGACTGGAACGGCGAGATGTCCCTTGAGATTGACCCGCGGGTTGCTTCCTTCGTGCAACTCAAGCATATCCGGTCGCTGGGCTTTCGGCGCATCAGTCTTGGGGTTCAGGACTTCGCCCCACAAGTCCAGCAGGCGATCGGACGTCATCAACCGGAAGCACTAACGGTCGGCATCTTTGCCGCCTGCCGGGCAGTCGGTTTCGAGAGCATTAACCTCGATTTAGTGTACGGCCTCCCACTCCAGACGCGCGCCACCTTTGAGCGGACGGTGGATACCGTCCTGGCGATGCGCCCGGACCGGCTGGCAATTTTCAACTATGCCCATGTTCCAAAACTGCGTCCGAAACAACGGCACATTCGGCCGGAAGACCTGCCCGACGTGACCACGCGCTTTGCGATGTTTGACGATGCACGGCAACGGCTGACCGAGCATGCTTATGTCTGGGTGGGGATGGATCACTTTGCCCGGCAGGATGATGAGCTGGCCGTTGCCGCACGTGAGAAACGGCTACACCGGAATTTTATGGGCTATACCTTGCGGCCGGCGTCCAACCTGATTGCTTTCGGCATGAGTGGCATTAGCGAGTTATCGGGCTATTACGCGCAAAACGACGCCAAGCTGGGCACGTACCAACGCACGCTCGACCGGAACGAGTTGCCGATTGTGCGCGGTCACCGGCTGACACCGGACGATCAGCGGCGGCGGGCAGCAATCGCTCACCTGATGTGCAATATGGAGTTGCTGCTGACAGACATAGACGAGGATCTGCGCACCAGCCTGGCCGCGCTCCGCCCGATGGCGGAGGATGGACTCATTCAGTTTGAGCCTGATCGAGTGACGGTGACGGCGCTGGGACGACCTTTTGTCCGCAACATTTGCATGACACTTGACGCGTATCTCCAGGCAGACACCACCCGACCCATCTTCTCCAAAACCATCTAGGGCCGAAGACCGGCAGGCAACAAACCCTAGCTAGGGGCGGGTCCATGCGGCCCGCCCTGTCTTCTGTCCTGGCACTGGTAACCGGCCGACGCGCCCATCCGCACAGCCAGCCTAGCCCTCCTGCGGGCAACTGATTAGACTGCCGGTTGACTCAGCCCAAGGCTGACTCTCTGCTCTAACGGTACAGTTTACCCTCTATGTCTCATCTATCGAACCACGTGCTGGAACAAGCCCTCCGTGAACGAATCCTTGTCCTCGATGGCGCGATGGGGACAATGCTTCAGTCCTATAAACTTCAGGAAGCCGACTATCGCGGTGAACGATTCGCCCGGCACATGCACGACCTCAAAGGCAACAACGATCTGCTGTGCCTCACCCGGCCCGACATTGTTGAGGCCATCCACCGTGCCTACCTAGAAGCCGGAGCAGACATCATCGAAACAAACAGCTTCAATGCCCAACGTATCTCGCAGGCGGACTACGGCCTGGAAACCCTAGCGTACGAACTCAACTTTGCCGCGGCACAGTGTGCACGCCGCGCCGTGGATGCTTTCCTGCAAGACAATCCGCAGCGCCCGCGCTTTGTCGCCGGCGCGATCGGGCCGACGAACAAAACCGCCTCGATTTCACCCGACGTCAACGATCCCGGCGCGCGGGGGACGACCTTCGATGAACTTGTGGCTGCCTACGCCGAACAGGTTGACGGTTTGCTCGACGGTGGCGTGGACATCCTGCTGCCGGAAACCACCTTTGACACACTCAACCTCAAAGCAGCGCTCTTTGCTATTGAGGACGTGTTTGAACGACGTGGGCAGCGAGTGCCGATCATTGCTTCCGTCACCGTGGCCGATGCCAGCGGACGGACACTCTCCGGGCAAACGGTTGAGGCATTTCTCATCTCGGTCGAGCATGCGCCGTTACTTGCCCTAGGGATGAACTGTGGTTTTGGGGCCGCCGAAATGCGGCCCCATGTCGAAGAGCTGGCCGAGAAATCGCCGTTTTACCTCGTTTGCTACCCGAATGCCGGACTGCCGAATGTTTTCGGTGGTTTCGATCAGACGCCCGACATCATGAGCGAGCTGCTGCGCGACTTTGCCCGGCGTGGCTGGCTCAATATCGTCGGTGGGTGCTGCGGCACGACACCCAAGCACATTGCCGCCATCGCCGAAGCCGTTGCCGGCTTTGCACCCCGGACCCCTCCTTCGCCTTCCCGTCACACCCGACTGAGCGGACTGGAAGCCCTGGTCATTCGACCGGAAACGAACTTCGTCAACATCGGTGAACGCACCAATGTCACCGGTTCGGCCAAGTTCGCCGAACTGATCCGCGCCGAACGCTACGAAGAAGCGCTTGCTATTGCCCGTCAGCAGGTCGCCAACGGTGCGCAAATGATTGACGTGAACATGGACGAGGGTCTTCTCGACGCGGAACGTGCGATGACACGTTTTCTCAACCTTGTCGTCACCGACCCTGACATTGCGCGTGTTCCGATTGTCATCGACAGCTCGAAGTTTCACGTTATCGAAGCCGGGCTGAAATGCGTTCAGGGCAAGTGTGTTGTCAACTCGATTAGTCTCAAGGAAGGCGAAGCGGTCTTCATCGAGCAAGCACGGCGAATCCGGCGCTATGGAGCAGCCGTCGTTGTCATGGCGTTTGACGAAATCGGGCAGGCCGACACGGCGGCCCGCAAGATTGACATCTGTACCCGGGCCTACCGCATTTTGACGGAAAGGGTCGGCTTCCCGCCCGAAGACATCATTTTCGACCCGAACATTCTGGCGATTGCGACGGGGATTGAGGAACACGCCAACTATGCCGTGGACTTCATCGAAGCCACGCGCGTCATCAAGCAGACCCTGCCCGGCTGCAAGGTCTCCGGCGGTGTCAGCAACCTGTCGTTTGCCTTTCGCGGCAACAACGTTGTCCGCGAAGCCATGCACTCGGTGTTTCTCTACCATGCAATCCGGGCCGGGATGGATATGGGAATCGTTAACGCCGGACAACTTGCCGTTTACGACGAGATCCCACCGGATTTGCTCGAACTCGTTGAAGACGTGGTGCTCAACCGTCGTCCCGATGCGACGGAGCGGCTCGTTGCCTTTGCCGAGTCGGTCAAAGGCAGCAGCAAAGCCACGGCCAAGGATGCAACCTGGCGGCAGACAAGCGTCGAAGAACGACTCAAGCACGCGCTCATCAAGGGGGATGCAGATTACATCGCAGCCGACGTGGCGGAAGCCCTGCACAAGTACGGCACCCCCCTGGCCGTCATTGAAGGTCCGCTCATGGACGGCATGAACGTCGTCGGCGATCTCTTCGGCGCCGGCAAGATGTTTCTGCCACAGGTCGTGAAGTCGGCACGAGTGATGAAAAAGGCCGTGGCCGTTTTGCTGCCCTACCTTGAGGCCGAAAAACAGACGGCGACCAACGGCACCGGTGGGCGTAAGAAAGTTCTCCTGGCGACGGTCAAAGGCGATGTCCACGACATCGGCAAAAACATCGTCGGCGTGGTCTTGGGCTGTAACAACTACGAGGTCATTGACCTCGGCGTGATGCAGCCGTGTGATGTCATTCTGGCAAAAGCACGTGAACACAATGTGGACATCATTGGTCTGAGTGGGCTGATTACACCGTCACTGGAGGAAATGGTACACGTCGCCAAAACGATGACCGACCAGGGCTTTACACTCCCCCTCCTGATCGGCGGGGCAACGACCTCCAAACTCCATACAGCCGTCAAGATTGCCCCGGCGTACCATGGCCCGACCATCCACGTTCTCGATGCCTCACGCGCCGTCGGCGTCGTCGGCGCCCTGACCAGCCCCGAACAGCGCAGTGCATTTGTGGCAGCGAATGCGGCTGAACAGGAGGCGCTGCGCACGGAGCACCAGGCAAAATCCGAGCGCAAACGGCTCCTGCCCCTAACGGAGGCGCGGTCTCGTCGTCCCCGGTTACGCTTTGATGCCGAGACGGTCGCCGTGCCGGAGCAGCTTGGCATTCTGACGCTCGATGACGTGACGCTCGAAGCATTGATTCCCTACATTGACTGGTCGCCATTTTTCCATACCTGGGAGCTGCGCGGACGATACCCGAAAATCCTTGACGATCCAGTGATGGGCGAGCGGGCGCGTGAACTGTTTGCCGACGCCCAACGGCTCTTGCAGCACATCGTGGAAGAACGGCGGCTTCAACCGCGCGGCGTGTTCGGCCTGTTTCCGGCAAACGCGGTTGGTGACGACATTGAAGTGTACACCGACGAGAGACGGACGGAAATCCTGGCAGTTTTTCACACCCTGCGTCAGCAGGTTGACCGTTCAGACGGCAAACCGAACCTCGCCCTGGCAGACTTCATTGCCCCCAAGGCGATGGGTTTCGCCGACTACATCGGCGGCTTTGCCGTCACAGCCGGGCTGGGGCTGGACGAACTCTGCGCCGAATTTGACGCTGCGCACGACGACTACAGCGCCATTATGGCCAAGGCCCTGGCCGACCGGCTGGCAGAAGCCTTTGCCGAGCTGGCCCACAAGCGAGTTCGTGATTTGTGGGGCTACGGGCGCACGGAAAACCTGAGTTGCGAAGACCTGATTCGCGAGCGCTACCGTGGAATCCGGCCTGCGCCGGGCTACCCGGCCTCGCCCGACCATACAGAGAAGCGAACGCTGTTTAGCCTGCTGGGGGTCGAGGAAAATGCCGGTGTGCGACTCACGGAAAGCTGTGCTATGTGGCCGGCAAGCTCGGTGAGCGGGCTGTACTTTGCGCATCCTGAGGCGCACTACTTTGCCGTAGGCCTGATCGGACGTGATCAGGTTGAAGATTACGCTGCTCGCAAAGGCTGGCCAGTTGCCGAGGCCGAACGCTGGCTCCGCCCGCATCTCGGCTATGAGCCGTAGCGTGTTCTACACGGCAGCGGACCGTGCCGCCGCGAAGCGCATTTCCGCCGCTTTCCAGTCCAGAATATCCCAGATGGCGGCCACATAGTCGGCCCGCTTACTTTGATACTTGAGGTAGTAGGCATGCTCCCATACGTCAATCACAAGCAGCGGGACGGCTCCCCACACGGTTAGGTCTTGGTGCTTTTCAACCTGCAACACCATCAGACGGCGCTCCAAAACGTTATAGGCAAGAATGCCCCATCCAGACGCTTCCACGGCGACGGTCGCCCGGATTAGGTGGGCCCTGAGCTTGGTGAAGTCCCCAAAGTCGTCGGCGATTGCTTTCCCGAGGTCGCCCTTTGGCTCGCCACCCGGTTTTGGTGTCAGGTTTGTCCAGTACAGGGTGTGCAGCACGTGCCCCGAACCATGAAAAGCCAATTCGCGCGACCAGTGTTTGACCAATGCAAAATCGCCGGCAGCGCGCGCCGCAGCCAGTTCCTGGCGCGCCTTATTCGCACCGTCCACATAGGCTTTGTGGTGGACGTCATGGTGCAGGCGCACCGTCGCTTCATCAATGACCGGTTCAAGCGCCTTGTAGTCGTATGGAAGCAGTGGCAAAACGTATTGCCCATCGGCATCCGTCAACCGACCGACGGCTGTCAAGTGGCCATCGGGGCGCTCATCTGGCGCAGTAGCGGATGCCGTCATGAAACCACCCAGCGCCAATCCGGCCGTTGTCAGAGCCGTTGCCTTCAGAAAATCCCGCCGCAGTTCAGTCATGACCCGCTGCTCCCCTTGTGGAACATACTATACGACCGTGGGGGTTAAATCGCTCCCCGCTTCCAACGCTGGGCAGCATATGCCACACGCGCGCCAAACTTTTCAGCCGTCGCTAAGTCGCCGTCGGACGGACGGGAGCTGCCCTGATCGGATTGGGCGGCTGCACCGAGCATACTGCCGATGCGGTTGATGGCATCGTCGGCGCGCCCGCCGGGGAGTTCAGCCTGGCCAACCCAAACCATACCGTGTTGGGCGGCAAAGATGGCCAGTTGAACCAACGTGTTGAGCTTATCGCCGCTCAGGCTGCCCGAGTTCGTAAAGCCGGCTGCGATTTTGTCCTTCCAGGCCTGTTGCAGCCAGCGGCGAGAGGAGGCGTCCATAAAGCTCTTGAACGGCCCGGAAACACTGCCCATGTAGGTCGGCGACCCAAATACAATCGCATCGGCTGCGTCCAATGTCGCCCAATGCGCTTCAACGTCTTCAACGCGGATCAAATGAGCCGTCACATCCGGGACGCTCTGAATGCCCCGTAACACGGCTTCGGCTTGGGCGGCGGTCCGCCCAAAGCCACTGTGGTAAACGATTGCAATCGTTGTCATGCGCGATGCCAACTTGAGGCGGTCCGACAAGGTGAGGTGGAGTCTGTCATTTCTGCTAGGCAGTTCGAGGCACTACAATCGGGAAAAACAATGTGAAAATCTCGAAGGGTTTGTAGGCATGTTTCCAGTTCCTGACTCAATTGCGTCTGAAGCGTAGTTTCAGTTGCCGGAAGCCGCAGTAACAGTTCGGATACCGTCTCAAAACGCGTCTGTAGTTGCGTGTAAAAGTGCTCACACCCCATGTCAAAGCACTTTTCCGGCGGAAGACTGTAGCGACAGTGGTAATTCATGGGAGAAGAAGGTGGGGACGGAGAGTACGGGAGAGAAGCTCCTAGCAGTCCCTTGCGGTTAGCGCACCTTAGCGCCAATCGCCTGACCAATAGATAGAAGATTTTCACCGGGACGGTCAATGCCCCGCCGGGACTGTTGCCGCGATAGGGCAATCGAACAGCATAAATAAATTAAGTTCTTGAGCTTGGTGAGTGGTAACGGCAGCGGTTGTAGTCTGGCGTACAGGGCATCTATGATATACTCTGTGAAGAACGTTGGCGGGCTGCACCTTGTGGGGCGCCTGAACGTGGTGGGAGCGTGACATGTACTGGCTGCTGATCTTCCTACTCCTGGTGTATCTCGGTGTCGGTGTTTACACCTTTGTTCAAGCCCTCAAAATGCGGGCCAATCCGGCAGCGGCCGGTCTCGCCGGACTCGTCTGGCCGTTGTTCTGGATGGTGGGTAAGAAAGAGCAGGAACGGCGGCTTGGTAGTGGCCAACGCGGCTACCTACCGTAACGGTCCCCGACATCCGGCGTAACCTTTGGCGCGAAAGCCCATGCGGGTTGCGTCTTCATCGTGTATCGTTGTCTTAACAAAACCCCCCTTGTACTAACGGAGAAGCTTCCATGACTTCGCTTGAAGGCAACTTTTCAAATCTCCCCCTCTCGGAGAAAATCTTTCACCTACACCAAATCGGTGTTGAAACAACTCTTTCAGTGCTTAAGTTCATTCCGGGGCTACCGTTCAAAGGTCTTGACGCCATTGGTGAGTTGACGGCGCTACCCGTGTCTGCCATGCGCGGTATTATGGCTGGTTTGTCGGGAACGCCGGCGACGACAGGCAGCGCTTCGGCTCCGGCTGCGAAGAGCGCCGCCAGTGAAGAACCAAAGCGCATCGTCCTTACCACAAAGTCATAAGGCCTCGTAAGGCGCTCACACAGGCTCGGGACAGAAACCGGCGGCCACGACGCATGTCGGTACAGCGTCGCCTCGGGATGAGATGTCTGCATTAGCTGGGCAGGCCCTCTCTCTCTTTTGGACAACGGCCAACCGGGCGCACCTGCCCTGCCCGATTGTTGTCTCGGCTCATCCAGTCTGCTCTTCGGCAGCTTTCGTTGACAGGTTTTGCCTTGATTGAGTAAGTAATTCCCAGGTCTTGCAAACCAATCAGCAAAAACGAGGCTTGCAGTCATGATTCATTTGACAGCAAAGGCGGTTGAGGAAGTCAAGAAGTTCATGGCTTCGGAGGGCATTGGTGCAGAGGGTGGGCTGCGTGTACGGGTGATGCCTGGAGGCTGCTCCGGTTTTCAGTATGGCCTGGACGTTGAGGATGCGCCACGTGAAGATGACGAAATTATCGTGCGCGAAGAAAACGGCGGTATCCGCCTATTCGTTGATCCATTTAGCGGGCAGTACCTGGAAGGCGTGGAGATTGATTACGTATCAAGCGTGATGGGTTCAGGCTTCACCTTCAAAAATCCATCGGCGACCGGAACGTGTGGGTGTGGTACATCATTCACCGTCTAAGCTGAGGCAAGTTCCGATTCAAAAATGCCTGTGCCAAGCGGTTCTCGCTTGGCACAGGCGTTTTTTTGGTAACAGGCACCAAAGTACATCAGAGTTTGGCGATAATCTCTGCCCCGCGCTGCTCAACAGCAATACTGTCTAACGTCCACTGAATAAAATCGCGTGCAGCATCACTGTTGAGTCCAAATAGTCCGGCAACTTCAACCAGCTTGATACGCTCTTCGTCGGCAAGATGGCCGTCTGCTACCGCAACCTCAACACAGGTTTGGTACAGCGCGCGACGGAGTAATGGATTCGTCACCGGTTTGATAACTTTCTCAATCGGGGAAGGCCCGGCCAACTCGGCCTCAACGGCAGACCGGACATCCTCATCCAAGATCGAAAGCCCCGTCTGGCGGATCAGACCATACAACATAATACGCTCTTCTTCGGCAACCTTCCCATCCGCTGCAATGATGTTGGCCACACCACGTATGAAGGCTAACAACTCTTCACGTGAAAAGTCGTCAAACAGGGGATTGTTCGCTGACGTATCTTGTGGCGCATCTTGCGGCGGCGTATCCAGCACTTCGTCTGCCATAGACAACCTCTCAACGACTCGTATGCCATACTTTAGAACACAGTCCACGGCACAATACTTTGTGGACCAGATTGAAAACAAGCCTTTCCTACCCCAAAAATCTCACTAAAAATCCCACAACACTCCGGGCGGTCCAAGCCTTTGGTCCAAGCCTACTCAATCACCAAGACATTCACGTAGGTCGGCCTGTGCCTGGCGGACACGGCTCCAAGCCCCATCCAATACACTCCGATCACGGGCGACATCGTTGCGTTCCGATTCGGCAAAACGCTCGCGTGCCTGAAGCATATCAATATCTGTCCGTGAAAAGGCGTTGCCCAGATTGCGCACCGACACACTGTAGTTGTGCAGAGCATCCCGAAGCTGCTGGTAACGCTCGACTAAGGTACGGTGTTTAGCCGCACAGGATGCTGGTGGGGATGTCCGCCGCCATCGTTCAGCCGCCTGTGCGACCTGACTCTCGGCGGCTTCAGCCTCCCGCTGATGGGCCTCAATCATTGCTGGATTGAGCTGCATGAAGTCACCCAGCAGATCGGTTCTCCCTCCACTGCTCAGCGGCTTCATTGCCTGCTGCACATCCTGGGTAATCTGGTCAAATCGCTCCCGAAAGGCAGTCGGGACAGAAGATTTGCTCTCCGCCCCGGTCTCTGGGCGTTCTCTTGGTAGTTCCGATGCAACCGGTGGCGCACCGGGACGCTTGGCAACATATACACCAACAATGAGCAACAAGATCACCCCCAAGACGACTACCAAGACAACAATCCATACTGGGACACCGACGCGAAACGCTTCCGGCGCCGATGAGGGTGACCGGGAAGCCGAGTCTAAGGTCAGCGTCGTAGAACTGACCACCGGCCGCGGCGAGCCGGACGAGGGAAGCGTTGGGGATAACGACGGTGGTTGGGTTGGCGCCATGCGTTTGGCCGTCAGTTCATAGGCCGTCTCTTGCTTCACTGCATCTTGCTTCACCGCTGCCGGTTCGGACGGCGGTAGATGAGAGGTCTCAAGTATGCCGGCGAGCAGATCGGTTTTCCCACTGCTCCAGGTTACGCTATCCTCGGTTGGGCAGCCGTGCAGGGCCGCGCGAAACCCGGCCAGAAATTCCAGCGCCGTTGCCGGTCGTCCGGCCGGCTGCTTGGCCAGCGCTCCTAAAACAAAGGCTTCCAGCGACTCGCTCAGATGGGGCACATGAGCCCGCAGTGGCGGTGGTGGTGCAGTCAGGTGAAGCGATACAATTTCACCGATTGTTTTTCCCTGGAAGGGCAGGACACCGGTCAGCAGGCGGTAGAGAATCACCGCAAGACTGTAAAGATCGGCGCGGGCATCAATATCCCCCCCCTGAATAAACTGCTCCGGTGAAGCGTACAGGGGCGTTCCGATAGCCTGGCTGACTTTGCCGGACCCCTCATCCAATGACTTAGCAATACCAAAGTCAAGGATTTTGACTTGCTCCTGTGGTTGCCCGGCATTGACCAAGGCGATGTTGGCCGGTTTGAGATCACGGTGCACCAATCCCGCTTGGTGGGCGTAATGGAGCGCATTGCAGATTTGACCGAGCAGGTTTTCAATACGGTCCAGAGAAAACCACTTGTGGCGCTGTAGTTCGTCTTCAAGCGTGGGGCACTGCAACAATTCCATGACCATAAACGGTGTCCCGTCGGCCAAGGTGTCGGCATCGGTCACGGCAATGATATTAGGGTGCGATAGGCTACCTGAAATTTTAGCTTCGCGGTGGAATGCCTCGGCGAGCGCCGGGTCAGCCGCCGCTACATCGGGCTTGAGCACCTTGACGGCTACATTGCGGTTGATACCAACATGTTGGGCCAGGTAAACAATGCCCATGCCGCCAATGCCCAGAACTGCATCCAGGCGATACCTATCCTTGATGATAGTCCCGACGAGGTGGTACGGGTCGGGTAAGTTCTGGCGACGCCCCTCCGACATGACAGCTCCCGAACAGCGCCGGGCGGCACGGCGGCTGCCGGTGCGCGCCCAACCCAAGTGGTGTCACAGTGGGAAACGGAAAATCTTTGTGGCTTTGGCGTCCGTAAATTGGATTTCGCGGATGCCGCTGCTCCGCAGCAAGGGCAAGTTTCCACCTTCACTGATCATCAAAGCACGATACAATTGCTCTACGTTGGGCTGATCGATGAGTTCATGCGAGATCCGGAGGATATCCTGTTCATCGCCGACCAACTCAACCCGTGCGCCGGCGCGCCCGAATTGTTCATTCATCATCCGCACCATTGAAATCCGGATTCGTTCCAGCGAAACCGTGCGGGGAATGTCGTTACGCCAGCGCGGACCAAGCTCTTTCAGACGTGCATTGTCGCGCGCCGTAAGCATTTCCGTCTTGTACTGGTAATCGTAATCAATGTCCACGTCGGCAATACCACGCGCCACAATTTGCAGGTTCAGGAGCGCGCCGTCCGGGAGAAAGGCATAGACCAGGAGCCGGCCATCACGGTCGCGATGACCACGAGAAGCATTGACCGGGTCGTAGGCAAAATGCAGGCGCCTGCCCTGAAGCAGCTTGACAGTTTCCAGGCGGGCGGCCTCGCCTGCTTTGCCCGTGCTGTTTTGGACGCCGATCAAAGTCACTTGACCTAGACCGGGGACATCCAGGACCGCACAGCTTTCGACGCGAAAGTTGCTGTAGGTGGCCTTGCCATCCAGCGGTGGAGCCGGTGGTTCCGCATTGACGGCCGTGGCACGTTCGGCGGATGAGTCTGGGCTTGAATCCACGTTAGCTACCGCAGCAGACGTTTCGGCTAACTCGGTAGTATCCAAATCGTCGGGTCGGACAAAGGGCGGTTCTGCATATACACGCCCTTCTCGTTTCGCAATGGCTTCCGGCGACTCCGTCGCCTGCGCCCAGACACCGAGCTTAGCACGACGTGCCTGATACTCAGCGGACACGAGGATGTTTCTGGCGCGGAGGTCGGTAAAGTGCTGGCTGAAGAAGTAAGCATCTCCCTCACGTAAGATTTCTGCGTTCAGCATTTTGCGTGAGGGGAGCAAGTATATGTACGACAATTGCCGTCCATAGCGGTCGTGGTGCCCGATGTCTTGGTTCTGATTTTCAAGCCAAACCTCGACCGTTTTACCCTGGACCAGTTGTTGCACCCTTTCACGCGCCTGCTCCGCTGCCGGGCCAGAGGACGGGGCGAGAATACCGATCAGGCGGACAATCTTCCCATCCTGCAAAACCAAGGTATCCGCCGTCAGCACACGTTTGATCGTTGTGATCTTAGTCGAAACCTCGGACATGGACTGCGACTGCGCCACAACCGGTTCAGAAACCAGCGTCGACAAGCACCCCATCAACAGTCCAAACACCGGGAGGATCCGGCAGCCTTGTCCTCGAATCCAACACGTCAACATAGGTGTCTAGTCCTTCCTTACGATCAGGCAGGGTGTAGTTGCTGCTGCGGAAACAAATGCAGCTCCGCAGGGGCTATTTCGGACCGTAGGCGTGGAACAGACGCGGCACATACAAATCAAGCATCCGCCGCCACCACGGCCAGTCGTGATTGACATCATAGCCCCACAGATCGAGTGAGTGCGGGATGCCGCGACTATACAACACACGCGATAAGTCACGCGACCGCTCTGGGGCCTCGTATGCCCCCTGACCTGAAATAATGTGGATATCTGTGTGGTAGCGCAGCAGCGGCAGGAAATAGTCGTCGTTCAGATTCTGGAGGTACTCAATCGGGTTGTTGAAGTACACATCGTCGTTGTGAAAGCCGTCACACCATGGACGGATGTCATACGAACCCGACATAGCAATCAGGGTATCAAAGCTCCCTGGGTTGCGGAAAACAGAGTTAGCGGCATGATAGGCCCCAAAACTGGCTCCGGTGGCTGCGATCTTAATCGGTGAACCACCACAGTCACTCCGAATAAAAGGGCAAACTTCGTAGGAAATGTAATTGCTGTAAGCTGTTTGCCGCGCTGCCCGCTGTGCCGGATGGATGTGTTCATTCATCCAACTCTCACGGTTGATGCTGTTGATGGAGTAGATCTTGACAATACCGGCATCAATGTACGGTCGCAGGACATCAATCATCAGGAAGCGTTCATACTCCTCAAAATCAGCCGCTGCCGTTGGGAACATGAGCAGCGGCTTACCATAATGGCCGTACACAGCAATGGGCATCTCCTTGCCCAGGTGTGGACTAAACCAACGGTGAACTTGTTTGCGCACAGACAATGGATCTCCAAGAAAGCAATTTGGTATTGATCGAGCTTGCGTGACGATACCACTTTACTGCCCCTTGCGCACCCCTTTTCAAAAAAGCGTTTCGTGTCAGTCTAACCCTGCGCACCGACCTGAAACAGGTGTTGTGTTGATTCTTTCGCACAGGGGTACGTGGTTACCCATCTGTAGTATCGGTCTTTTACGCAGGGCCCACTTACCGCGGCCCGACAATTTCCCACCGCTGGTCGGAAACCGTCGGGATGGTCACGCTTTGCACAAGTGCCAGCTCACGCAGCAACCAGATGACATTCTGGCCTGTGGTCACGTTGCGCCAAACGATGTCTGGCCACCCGTCGCGGTTATAGTCGCCAACGGCCGTCAGTTGCCAATCTGAGCCGAGCGCCGGCAGCGGACGGCTGCCAATCGCTGTCGTCCCCAGGAGGGTCACAATCCGCGCCTTGCCTTCGGCTCGGTTGTGAACCAACAGGTCGAGCAGTCCGTTCCGGTCGAAATCGCCGCTGCCGACGATTTGTTCTGAAAGCGCGAGGTCTGGAATCACAACCGAGGCGACGCTGCGGCGGGCGCGGCCGTTCATTAGCCAGATTTCCACTGCGCCGGTCGCCGTGTTGCGGCGAATGATGTCCGGCTGCCCGTCGCGGTCAACATCGCCAGTGCAGCTTATCCTCCAGTTGAGGTCGGTTTGCTCAGGCGTTACGGGCAGTGACGCCGTCGGCGTCGTGCCGGAAAATGTCCAAACAGCATCAAAGCCGGTAATGTCCTGATTGCGCCAGAGCAGGTCCGTGTTGCCGTCGCCGTTGAAATCGGCCGCGCCGCCGATGACCCAGCAGTCCTCGACCGTTGGCAAGGCGATGCTCTCGACGAAGTTGACGCCGTCCATCTTCCAAATCGCGTTTTGCCCCGTGACGCGATTGCGCCAGACAATGGTCGAGTTGCCGGTCCGAAAATCGCCGGGCGGCACAAGCGGAGGCGTCTTCCAACGACCGGCGAGCGGCACATCATCAGGCTGCCCAAAGGCTACGGCAAGGTCGGCAAAGCCCGCCGTGTTGGTGTTGCGGAGGAAAAACGTCCCGCGCCGCAGCACGCCAATTGTGGTCACGCCGTCCCCATCCCAATCGCCTGCTACCGGGAAGTCGTCCGCCAGCCCGTAGAAAAAGCTCAGGTCGGCGTTCCCCGAACTGTTCGTATTGCGCAGGAAGAAAAAGCCGTTTGCGGGACGGAACCCGCCAATGGTCGTCTGGCCGTCACCGTCCCAGTCGCCCACGAGTGGCAGATCGGTCGGCAGACCGTAGTTGACCACGATGTCCGGGCTGCCGGACGTATTACTGTTACGCAGCAGAAACGTCCCGGCGCGAAAGACGCCAATGCTGTCAAAACCTTTGCCCGTCCAGTCGCCGGCTATGGGCCGGTCACCGGGTTGCCCAAAGGCGACCGTCGTCACGGGTGCGTCGGCCGCATTCTCGTTGCGAATCAGGAATTGCCCGTTACGGAAAAGCGCCACGGTGGAGAGTCCATCGCCATCCCAATCGCCAACCACCGGGAGGTCGCCGGGCTGTCCAAGCGGCGCAATGATGTCGGGCGGGCCGGCCGTGTTGGACTGCCGCAGCAAGAAGGCTTGGCCGGGGCGAAAGACGCCAATCGTTTGCGGCGGAACGCGCGGCGCAACCGTGAAAATGGCGCTGCTGGTCGCTGTACCGGCCGGCGTTGTGACGCGAATCGGTCCGGTCACGGCGCCGATGGGCACGGTGGCGGTGATTTGTGTCGGACGGTTGACGGCGAAGGTCGCCGCAACGCCCCCAAACAAAACGCTCGTTGCGCCTTCGAAGTTTGTCCCGGCAATGATCACGGTTGTTCCAACCGTTCCCGTTGTCGGCGCGAAGCTCGTGATGGTCGGCGGTGCAATGACTACGAAAGGCGTCTGACTGGTCGCCGTGCCGGCCGGCGTTATGACGGTAATCAGACCCGTCGTCGCGCCGACCGGGACGGTGGCTGTTATCTGTGTTGAACTGTTGATTGTAAACGTCGCGTTGACGCCGTTGAACGTCACGCTGGTTGCGCCCTCGAAATTCGCGCCCGTGATCGTGACTGTCGCGCCGATAGGGCCGGCCGTTGGCGCGAAGCTCAAAATCACCGGCGCTTGCGTTACGA